>JAUNFA010000024.1 GCA_030525285.1 Bacillota bacterium
CATCCGGATAGATCACGCCTTCTAACATCTCCTTCGCATCTTCATCAAGAAGCAGTGCCAGAAGTCAGAAAGGCGTTTCTCCGTCATCCTGGCCAGAGCTTCTATCCCTGATACGAAGTTCTCACCGCGTTCTTTTTCATCTTCTGTTTTTCCAAACTCGATCGTAAATCCTACTTTTCTCATTTCATCATCTTCCTGTTTCGGGTACAAAAAAAGCCACTCCCGTATTGGAATGGCTATGTAGTGCCCCTTTCAGGCGGATATGCACTACTGCTGACGATCAGTCAAGAAGTTTCAAAAGCAGATCGTCTATCGCATCAGTCGTATATTTTCCCTCTTTGATAAGCTGGTTTCTCCAGTTCAGCAGTCCGTTTATTATGATGTTCTGCTCATCTTCCGTGAGTATGATGACTGAAAAGTCACTTCGTTTATAGTGTTCCTAAACTCAAAATGACAATAAAAAACAACGCATCTACTAAAACGGTATCTGCGCTGTTTCAAATTTTCTTCGATTTTTAGAACCATATTAGAACCATAAAGTTCTATCAATCTGCTGAATCTCAGTAAATTCAATTATTTAAGGCCATAGGTAAACCCCTTGGTTCTATTCAAACTCTGTTCTTCGGATTTATATTCTTCAGCTTCATACTCTTCCTCTTCAGAATATTCTCCATCAAACTCATCAATTTCCATATCGTCTTCTGATATAGATTCGAGAAGACCACCGTCGGCAATTTGTTTTACGCCTTCATAATCACCCATCTTCACAAGTGTATCTATATGATTCTCATGGTCAAGGATAGATATACCTCCATCAACAGCATCTACCATGACAAAATAATGCAAACCTTCATCGTCTCTGCAGGTAATTACATAGAACTTTTTGTAAAACAACTCCTCTTCGATTATATCGATTTCGGGAGTAAACATGAGCTTCGCCTTACCTATGTACTGCTTAAGAGCGAAGTCGTGACCCTTTTGTCTGCAATGTTCTACGGAGAGTTCTGCATCCAGTGCATCTTCTTCATCAAACTCTGCATCAACATAATAGGGCTTATTATCTGTATTCTTGTCATACACAGTATCATATGCCGTGCCGGAAACTCTGTCTATAATACAATCTACATACTTGACAATCGTCTTCATGAACTTTCTGTTCTTGTTCACGGACATCTGAAATCTCATTCTGATATATGGATAATATACATCATCTATATCACGAATATCCAGCGACGAATCTGTGTTAAGAAGCATTATCAGTGCTTCTCGCGGTGTAAATTGAGTCCCGAGAATTTTACTACTAATCATAAATTAAACCACCTGTAATAATAATTAAGCCTTCTGCCGTAACAGAAGGCTTAACTCAATTATAAATTATTATCCGACAATTTGCAAAGACTATGCTCCTAAAACTGCACTCTTTCTGTTGAATACAAACTGAGTGATAGCCTTTGATTCTGTTGATAACTGCTTTGATGAAGCAACTTCAACCTGTTTTGAAACGTTAATCTTCTTACCCTTAGCTCTATCCATAAGGTCGCACATTTCTTTGCTTGTTGGTTTACCGAAGTTACTGAATACGAGCATGCAGATCCATGAAGGAACTACACCGGCAATAAATGCGTGTATTCCTGTAACCTCCTGTAAGTTGAATGTACCCCAGCCCCATGCAGTGAGACATCCTACAATCATTGATACTGCTGAACCAGTAGCATTTGCCTTCTTCCACCAAACCGCACATACGTATGATGGCATAAATGCAGCACCCAGGAATGAGAATGTATCTACGATCAGCTTGAAGATTCCAGGTGGGTTCATTATTGCAATAGTAACACCGATGATACCTACAACTATGATTGATGCTCTTGAAATGAATACAACTCTCTTGTCAGGTGCATCTGGCTTGAGCCATCTCTTGTAGAAGTCGATTGATACGATTGTTGCAATTAGCAGCATGAGAGCAGCAACTGTACTCATGATAGCTGACATGATAGCTGTAAGCATAAGTCCTGAGAATATTCCAGGGAACTTCATTGCAGCCAGTGATGGAATTACGAGTTCCATATCGTCGTTAATGAGCATGCTTGCATCATTAGTGTAGTAAATCAGTCCAGCCATACCTAAGAAGTATGGGATGAAGCAGAACAGCTGAGTCCAAATAGTAGCATATACAGCTGAAGTCTTAGCTTTCTTAGGTGAACCCATTGCCATATGCTTGTTAACACTGTGTGGGAGACCCATATAACCGATAAAGTAAATAAGTGATGCTCCGGCAATTACGCCCCACTGACCTTCATAGTGATCGCCTCTGCCCCAGAATCCGAGAAGACTTGGGTCGATAGCAGCCAGTCTTGCATTAAGTCCTGTGAATCCGCCCATATCAATCATTACACCGATAAAGATAATAATCAGTGAACCAATCATGATGAAGCCCTGAATTACGTCTGTCCATGCTACTGCGAAGTATCCACCTACGAATGTGTAGAACAGGATTACAGCAACACCGATAACGAGACCAATTTCAAGTGGGAATCCGAACAGAGTTACGAGTGTCTTACCTGTAGCCATGAACTGTCCGAGAACGTAGCATGACAGACCGAATGTAGCGATAACACATCCGATAACCTTAACAGGAATTGACTGATATCTCTTTTCCAGATATTCGATTGGTGAGATAGCATCCAGCAACTGTGAAAGTCTTCTCATTCTTCTTGACAGCACTGTGATGTTGATAAGTCCGCCTGATGCGTCACCAACAGCATAGAATACTGCGAAGTAACCGAACTGGAATGCGAGTGAAGGTCCACCCATGAACATGAAGCCTGACATTGCAGTTGTCTGCAGTGTAAGAGCTGTTACGAGAGGTCCCATTGATCTTCCGCCTACCATGTAGTCTTCGGAGTTCTTGGATTTCTTGTTCCAGTAGAGACCCATGCCGATCATACCAATAAAGTATACTATTAATACAATAATCTCGACTTTCATTACTTAGCACCATCCTTTCCTTCTTCAAGAGGTCCGAATCTGGCTAAATCGTACTCATCGCCATATTCCCTGTCATCAATCTGCTCATCCTGCTTCTTCATAATGCTGTAAGCTATGAATGCAGCTGTAAGATTGATAAACGGCCAAATAAGCATCCAGGCTGTTTCCATTGGCAATCCAAACATAATGCTCCTCCTTTAATAAAACGTATAATTATAAATTGCAGTATCATAATAACAAATCTTGCTGAATTATAGAACAATTCAAACTATTTTTTAAACTATTATTAAAAAAAACCTAACCAGGCTTTAACCTCGTTAAGGTTTTTTAACAAAAGGTATTTTCTTCCATTTTATATCTGATTTAATGGATCTTTAATACGTTATTCTTCATAATTAATAATTTCTCGTTCTGTATTCCCGCTTATAAGATATTATCTTATTTCTTGTACGTATCCTTGAAGTATCTGTAAGAGATGCAGAGATGAAACAAAATACATTTACTATAAGGCATATTACCGAACATACACTGGCATCCCCTCTGGAAAAATTAATAAAGAAAATATACATCACCTCACTGCTGACAAGACCTATCAGTGCACCCTTTGGCGTAGACTCTTTCCAATACAGTGCACCAAGAACCGGTACAATAAGCTGTGCAGTACCTCCAAGGGCAATTACTGCAAGGTCGAATACGCTCTGTGGTACGAGAATCACTAGAAGATACGACACTGCTGATACACCTATTACCGCAAATTTTGCAATTCTGAGCAGTTTCTTCTCTGGTGCATTTTTATTAACGTACCTCTTATATATATCCATTGTAAAAATTGCCGATAAAGCATGTACCTGGGAATTGGCCGTAGAGAATATGGTCGCATATATACCTATAACTATAAACACATAAAAATACGGATTACCATTTTCCTTAATGAGTTCTATCAATATACCGTCTGCATTGCCGGAGCTTGTAGACATTGATGCGCATCCGCTACCGGCAAGGAGAGCCCCAAGGCAAAGAACCGAGGCAAGGCATATTAACAAAGGCATTATATTAAAGTTGGATTCCTTGCTTGAAGCATAGTTTCTGATCCATAATTGCGGCCCCATAAATGCTCCAAGGGGTACAACAAGGAAAAGACATATCCACAGTATTGTATGTCTGCTGCCCTCACTGCCTATTAGGGTAACATAACTGATATTCTTTTCTATGAGATTGTTAAAAACATAATCATCCCCACCTGCAAGATGTATTATGTAAAATCCGGACGCGAGTATTGCCGTAATGGTGAGAACTCCATAAAACAAATCTGTGAATGCAACGGCTCTGAGTCCACCGGCCCATAGATAAACTACCAGAATCATAAAAAAGATGAGAGCGCCCATATAAATTGACACTCTTCCCTCAGTTGCAATATTCAAAACCAGAATGCCACCTATAATCTGAACCTGCAAATAAATCATAGTACAGCCTATAGTGACAATATTTACAACTACGTTGAGTGCCTTGGAATTATAAATGTCGTCAAAAAAATCAACAGGCGTAAGATAATTGTGCTGCCTACCATAAAACCATATTCGTTTGCCTACGATTATAAACAGAATTCCGAAGAGAGCATCCCATCCTATACTTGTCATATATATAGGTCCTTCATTAACAAAGTATCCAATGGCACCGATAAATGCGAAAGCACTCATCCACGTTGAAAAAACGGTTCCAAACAGTGGCACTATATTCATGTTCCTGTTATGCAAAATAAAGTCGTTAAGCGTATTATCGCTTCTGTTTTGAGCCAGTTCACCCAGAAGAAGCGGAATAAATGCGAATATGCACAATATGAGAAACATTACAGCGTTAGTAACCATTGCAATACCTTTCCTTACCCTCATTATCGTCAAGTCCCTTTATTTTAGCATAAATCTATTTTATAATGAATGTAATTTTGTAAAGGAGAGTTATTCGACATGACGACATATATGCTCAGTCTTCTGGCTGTACTTGTTTTCGTAATAGCAATGATATATCTGTTCATGTTCTCAAGAATGCAGGTGGCTTTCATGCAGCTTTGGAGTTTCGCACTGATAGCCTATTGTTTCAGTGTTCTAAATCTTATTCTGTATTATAATTCCGGAATAGATGAATTCCTTCAGCTTCGAAAGCTTCTGGATATGGCCAACCTGCTGCTCATACTTTTCAGCACCTACGCACTGATTCATACCCGGGTGCCTTCCACATGGTACAGATTTTCCATCTATATGGTATTTCTTACAGTAATCACTTCAATATACAACGTTAATATACTCTCGTACTACCTGCCGGTATCCACCTATGAAATGTTCATTGTGCTTTTCACCTGCTACAACATCGTATTTAAATGGGACGCAGAAAACACCATCAGATACGTGTCCGGCATAATATTTTTCACATGGGGGGTCTACAAATCCGGACTTTCCATATACGAGGTATTCTTTGGCACAAGTCCCAACATGTATATTGTGGAGCTCATATTCTCTAATCTTCTCAACATATGCGTTCTCATACTTTATATTACAAACAATCAGAAAGAACAGAACGTTTCCACAACCATGTTCAGAACGATTATAGAGAAATCACGTGATATCGTCCTGCTTTACCAGTTCAAGCCTTATAATTCTTTCAAATATATAACGCCGTCTGTAGAGACAATTACCGGATATACCAGTCAGGCCTTTTATTCCAATCCGGAAATGTTCCAGCAGATAGCTACCAAAGATTCAAAGGATCAGGTAACCGAAATTTTCGATCCTGATAATAACCATGAAGATGTGAATATTATAAAGCTTGTACGATTCGACGGCAGCGAATTCTGGGCAGAGTTCAGTAGAAACATCATAACGGATGAAGAAGGCATAAGTTCCATGGAATGTACGATTCGCGATGTTACCGACATTCATAGTGCCCGAATGGAACAGATTAAGGCAACACAGAGCAGAAATATGCTTCTTTCTTACATTTCCCATGAAATGAGAACTCCTGTAACCTCAATTGCCGGGTTCCTTACAGCCATAAATGACGGTGTAATGAGCAGCGATGAAGAAATAAAAGAAGCTCTTGACATAATCACTTCAAAGACCATAACCCTCAAGGCATTAATTGATGACCTTGACCAGCTGACAAAACTGGAAACAAACAAATTTACTTTTAACTTCATGCTTGCAAATGCCGGCGAAATTGTTGAACAGCTGATTAATGACAATATAAACGAATCCGAATCTCATGATTATAAGGTTGAAATTGTTACGGATATTCGTCATTTATCTGACTTTTGGATTATAATAGATTACGTTAGAATAAATCAGGTATTCTCAAATCTGCTTACAAATGTCTACAAATATGCAGCGGATTCTGATAAAATGATATGGATGTTTGAACTTGACCAGTCGCTAGAGCATCTGGTTATTTCAGTAGAAGACTTCGGTCAGGGAATAAGCAGCAAGGATTTGCCTCATATCTTTGACAAATTCTATCGTTCAAATCAGAAAAAGGAAATGGTTCAGGGCCGCGGTCTGGGATTGACCCTTTGCAAAGAACTGATAAACGCTCACCATGGCGATATGTACGTTGATAGTGTAGAAGGAAAAGGAAGTAAATTTACTTTCATTATTCCATTATACAAGGAGGACTAGTATGACAAAGGAGAAAATATTAGTAGTAGATGATGAGGTTGCAATAAACAAACTTGTATGCTCTTATCTGCAAAAGGAACAATTCACTGCCATTTCTGCCTACACGGGTGCTGATGCACTTGAAATAGTAAGAGAGGATAATCCGGATCTTATTATTCTCGACATAATGTTGACCGATACTGAAGGTACTTCCCTTTCACTGGACATACGCAAGATTTCCAATGCTCCGATAATTTTCCTAAGTGCCCGCACTCAGGAAATAGATAAGATAATAGCACTTTCTGCAGGCGGAGACGACTACATGACTAAGCCATTTATGCCTGGTGAATTGATTGCAAGGGTTAAGGCTCATCTGAGACGTCAGAAATCATTATCTCTTCAGGCTAAACAGGAGCAGAACATATATGAGATTGCTGATCTTAAAGTCGACATAAACTCACACGAGGTATATGTTGACGGCAAAGAAGTGAATCTCACAGTTAAAGAGTTTGAAATTCTCAAGCTTCTTATAGAGAATCCTCGCAAGGTTTTCCCGGCATCTCAGATATTCGAAACTGTATGGAAAACAAACTGCATGGATAACGATACCAAGACTGTAATGGTATATATAAGCACTCTCAGAAAGAAGATTGAATGCAAATCATCAAAATCTACCAGCAACTACATAATCAGTGTCCGGGGTGTGGGATACAAATTCAACCACTCACTTCTCTCTGAATAACTGAAACAGATAACAAGTATACAAATGAAGACATGGATGCCTTTCTCTATCTGAAGGGCATCCTTTTTGTTTTTATTTTCCTGTCATATGTGTCAACCGCTTTTCACAATTTTCAAATAAAAAGAGACTGTCTCAATAGCTATCACTAATGAAACAGTCTCTTTATTTCGTTCTGTATTATTTCCTAAACATATCTGTAGCTTTTCTTTTATGCATATCTTATCAGCATATAAGCAGTACAGATAATCAATGAAAGAATCATTGTAGGGAAACCAATCTTAAGGAACTCGATATATGTAATCGGATGTCCGTTTTTAGCACTGATACCTGTAAGTACAACGTTTGCTGATGCACCGATAAGAGTACCGTTACCACCGAGACAAGCACCAAGTGAAAGAGCCCACCAGAGTGGATTTGTATCCATACCTTCTGCACCCATTGCCTGAATCAGAGGAATCATTGTTGCAACGAACGGAATATTGTCCAGTGTTGATGACAGCAGAGCTGATACCCACAGAATAATCATCATTGTCATAACAGGCTTACCATCAGTAAACTTCATGATTCCGTCAGCCATAAGATCAATAACGCCTGTATGTTCCATAGCACCTACGCATATAAACAGTGCTGTGAAGAAGATAATTGTAGGCCATTCAACATCCAGAATAACTTTTTCTACATCCTGCTTGCCGATGATAATCATTATTACCGCACCTGCAAGTGCAATCATTGATGATTCAAGGTCGAGAATTCCGTGAAGGGCGAAACCTGCAACGATAAGCACGATCATAACGACAGCTTTCTTAAGAAGAACTGCATCCTTAATCATTGTACGCTCATCCATGTGCATTACGCTCTCCATAGCCTCAGGAGTCGCACAAAGCTTATTACCGTAAATAAACTTAAAGAAGAATACTGTTGCAACCATGATTGGAATAATGATAACGCAGTCGTTAAGGATAAAGTCTCCGAATGTGTATCCTGTTGCGCTTCCGATCATAATGTTAGGAGGGTCTCCGATAAGTGTTGCTGTACCACCGATATTCGATGCCATAATCGATGTCATGATATATGGTACAGGATTCAGGTTCATCTCCTTACAAATAGCCAGCATCATAGGTCCAACCAGAAGAACTGTAGTAACGTTATCCAGCAGAGCTGAGAATACTGCAGTTATTACCATGAACAGAATCATCATCTTCCATGGATCCCCCTTGGATATTTTGGCTGATTTAACTGCCAGGTATTCGAACATTCCGGAGTTCTTTACAACACCTACGAATAACATCATACCTACGAGCAGTCCAATTGTATTGGCATCAATATAGCCAATACCTTCCTCAATGTTCAGAATTCCGAGAATCAGCAAAATAACGGCACCACCTACAGCAACAACTGCACGGTGAACCTTTTCAGTAATGATAACAACCATTACTGCAACGAAGATTAACACGGAAATCATAGCTTCATGTGACAATTTATCCACCTCTCTTCATTAAAACTTTATATTGATTAGTTCTTGTCGCTTCTCTTGTGAAAAAACGACCTTTGTCCCCAGGCGGTCCTATAGGCATAAAACAGTATACAACATACATAAATCCAACACAGGAACATGTATCCATAAAGAAACGGCAGTCCGAAAATATATGGTCTGATCATTCCTCGTACAAACAGTATTCCGGGGAACTCCATAGCCATAAACGCAATTGCCATCAAAACGCCAATGACTATCTTTCTGTTCTTTCTTTTATGTGTTTTTTTATCTACTGTTCTCTTCACCTCTAGCACCCATACTAATTTAATATATCGTAATAATAAAAACAAGCAAAAAATGTTAACTTTTGGCTAAAAAATAGCTAACGATAATTTAAAATTAAAATTATAAAGTAATTCCCAGGAAAACTGCCGCAATAAGCATATACAATGTGGATGATACCATGTCCGAAATTGACTGAATCATCGGAGTTGCCATAAGCGCAGGGTCAACACCAATTCTCTTTGCCCCTATAGGCAGCATACTTCCCAGAAGCTTACCAAAGGAAACTATGCATATCATGGATACTGCAACAGTAAGGGCTATCATGACACTCTGTCCGTCTATGAGAAGTATCTTTGTAAAATTAAATGCACTAAGTACCAATCCAATGACAATACTTATTCTGAATTCTTTCCAAAGGACTTTGATGGCATCCCTTGTTTCAAGATCACCTACAGACATTCCTCTTATTATGAGGGATGCTGCCTGAGTTCCAACGTTACCGCCGGTACCCATCAGAAGGGGAAGATATGATACAAGTATGATTACCTGAGATAATACCTCCTCAAAGGCTGTAAGTATAAAACCCGTAAGCATTAACGTAACAGTCATGAAAAGAAGCCATGGGAGTCTGTTCTTAGCATGACGGAAAACACCCATATCCAGATATTCCGTATCCGAGTCGTCCATTACACCTGCCATACGCTCAATATCCTCTGTTGCCTCTTCCTCAATAACGTCCATGATATCGTCGACAGTAATTATTCCCACAAGTTTATGTTCGTTATCTACAACGGGAATTGCAAGAAAACCATATTTAAGGAATGTCTCAGCTACCTCTTCCTGGTCATCGTAAACATTCACATATACATAATCGCTATCGTTCATTATTTCATTAATTGGAGTGTTTTCATCAGACACAATCAGTGATCTTAACGATACGATACCCTCTAGCGTTCTTGTCTTACCTTTGACGTAACAGGTATATACAGTCTCAGTATCATTACCTATCTCCTTGATAAGTTCCAGAGCTTCTTTACATGTCATCCCACTTTTGAGACCTATATAATCAGGTGTCATAAGGCTTCCTGCAGAAGTTTCCGGATAATTGAGATACGTATTGATGAGCTTACGTTCATCCTTCGGAGTTTTTTCCAGTATTTTATCAACAATATTCGCCGGAAGTTCTTCAAGTACGTCAATCATATCGTCAAAGTCCAGCTCCTTTATTATGTATGCTGTTTCTCTGTCTGTAATGCCGTTGATTATTACCAGCTGGTCATCTGTAGGCAGGTATGAGAAAACTTCAACAGAAGTATCTTTGGGGAGCATTCTGAAAATGATTATAGTCTTCTCTATTCCCAGCTCCTCAAGTACCTCTTCCAGTATCTCTGCAATATCAACCTCATTATATTTAAGTATTTCTTCTTTAGCTTTGAAGTAGGATCTGTTATCGAGCAGTTCGATAATGTGTTCTGTATCTTCATTAAACTGCTGAAGTTTTTCTTCCATTTCCATGGATTCAATCATTCGTGTATCCTCCTGCCAGTGTGGCGGTAATGTTTGATGCAAATGTCTTCGCTCTGTCTCTAATGCCTTGTGATTCCAATATCGCACGAGGTGCGTTGGCTGTTTCCATTATAGCAAATCTTCCCGGCAACGCAAAAGTTTTGTTCATGTTTAAACCGCTGATAATTTGTTCAGCCACGATATCTCCTCCACTATAACCTGACACGATTACAGCAAACACTTTTTTGTCATAAAATCTGTGAGTCGTAAAGAGCGCCGTAAGTCTATTCACAAAGGCCGTAAGATTGCCTCCCATAGCGTCATTATAGTTAGGGCATACAAGACATATTGCATCTGTTTCAAGAATTGCCGGATAAACTTCTTTTTCAATATTGCCGCCATAAAAGCATTTATTTTCCTCACCAAAGTGCCTGCAGGTTTCATAGGCACATCCTCTGCAATCCCATATCGTACCGTTTCTCAATGAAATTTCACGAATTCTTATATCTGTGAGATTTGCTGATATCATATCCCAAAGTGCAAGACTGTTACTCGTCTTGCGATCGCTGGCATGGACTACCAGAAGCTCTGAATCTTTCTTTACTTTGAATTCATAGCTCATAATGTTTTCTACCAGTATTCGACCTGCATTGAGATATGCACTGAAATTGTCGGTCTCGCTGTTCATTGCCTGAATGTTGTAATTAAAAAGTGAGCCCGTACCTTCAACAAGAGGTCGACCTGGGAATGTACACCCGGCCATATTGGCTGTAAAAACAAGTGAGCGTCCTGTTGACTTCGTAAACATTTCGCTGTTGCCGTCCACTATAACTCCCCCGACAGAGCCCTCAAGACTCGTAAGATTAAGTCTGAGGTATTTCATTATGCCTGACCAGCTCAGATTAATTCCCGATTCTCCAAGGGAAACGGTGAACAGTATTCTCCTGTTTGTCAGATCCGCCTGCTCAACTTCTTCAACAGTTGTCAGTTCAATGTAGTCGTAGCCTCTCATGCTGTATTCAATAATCTGTCTAAGCCTTTCCCTTTTGGCATATTCCGGACAAAAGGGATTAATCAGAATCAGTTTTTCCATTTACAATTTCTCCAAATTTATGTAAGCTTTCTTAATCCTTGTAAACAGCTTATCATCCAGCGGCATATTCTCCACCTGAATGCCCGCATCTGTCATCCTGTTACGGCATCCCATGAATGCTCCCCTGTCCCTGTTTCCGAAGAATACTGAGGAATAATTCCAGTTACCATTTATAGTAGCCAACAGAGATAATGCTCCCGATGACATTGCTGGAGCAATATATGGTTTGAATCCGTCAGCCCTGGTAACCCGGTTTGAGTTAACTGTCATCTCAGTAAGCTCATAAGATAGCTGTTCGCTATAATCCGAAATACTGTTTGCAATTACAAGATCTTCGCCGTGAGGACCGAAGGCTCTTCCCTCCTTGAGATACATTCCAAACCTGTTGTCATGCTCCGCAAAATAACGTGCTCTGCCGTTCATTACACCAAGGCCGTACCCTATGACACTTGTTTCATCAAGTCCACACCTGACTGCGGATTTACAAAGAGGATCTACCGGATCAGACACAACGGCAAACAGCCCTTTGAAATCTTTCTTCACTGCCTTTGAAGCATATGCTGAAACAAGTTCCTTATTTGCTTCAAGCTGTGCCATACGCACATCGCCCTGTGCTCCCACAGGAGGTACTCCCCGTGAGGCGCAGAATACAAATACGTCACATGAGAAAAGCTCATCTTCATCAATGATTTCAACTGTCGGCAATTTCCTTCCATCGGGATAATTCACCTGATTTATTTCTCTTTCGTAACGCCTCTGAAAAGCCGGATTGATATCATATATTCCGATACTCTCCACCACATCTCCTCCCAGAAGTCTCAGCCCCAGAAGAACCGTACCCCCAACATCTCCCAGTGCCAGAATATTTATCCTGCATCTCTTCGCCGTAAATCCTACGAATCCTTCTGGTCTTTTATCTTCAAAAAGCAGGATGAAAGAATCCTCTTTCAGAATAATTTTTCTTTTTTTATCAATCAGTTCACTTAAAAGTCTCATTTGAACGCACTCTCCAAGCTAAGAAGTCTCTGCATGTACTCTGCCATGTACACAGAAGGAGCCAGATTAAAGTTTACTGCAAGTCTGTTGGAACCATTAGGCATTCTAGGTCCTATGACAGCATCCGACAGTCTTTTTACTGTAAGCTTACGCTCGAATTCCTCCTGATATTCATCTTCAAGTACTTTGAAAATTTTGATTGCATTATCGATACATACGTATGAAAGCTCATAAATCGCTTCCCTCGGGCAATCATCAAGATATGACATTGCAGCGAAAGGCAGAAGCTGATTAATCGACGGAATAAGATTTGCCGCCGTTTTATCCTCTGTTCTTATGCCGTCACCACCTATGAACGGACAAAGTCCCGACTCAATAAACCATGCCTTAAGATTAGGAATAAAGTATGCGCTCTCAACATCTCTTCCCTGCACGTCCATTAAATCCTTACCGTTACCGGACAGAAGTCCCGTAATAATCTTGGATATCTGTATGTTATTTTCTTTGAAGAAAGGGTCGAGCTTCTGCAGTCTGTAACCATTGTGTAGTAAATCGTCAACTAGAATAACAGGTCTTCTGAATGATTTGATTGTTTTAATCTGGTTGCTCAATGTGGCATATCTCGGATATTCTTCAATTGTAAAGCTGTCCAGTGTAGGTGAATAAATTTTCTCCGTATGTAATGTTTTGGTTACTGTATTCGGCACAACACTGTTCCTAAGAGTTTTGCCGAATGGAACACACATGTATTCCCCCAGCACACGCGGTTTGAGCGGATAGTTAGGAACACCGTTGGTTTGCGTTACCATGTCCACAATTTTTTCGTTAAGTACACCTTCATTAAATGAAAGCACAAGGTTCCCTGGATTAAGCTTTGTAATTGCCTCCTGCAACACTCTATGGGAACTCTGGAGAATGTCAAGTATTCTCGGATTACTATTAAAAGGAGACTTGAGAGCAGTATCCAGATTCTGAATAACCGCTATCGGTTCCTTCATGTTAACTTCAAATATCGGTTCTGGCTTATTGTCTATGACAATCTCTGTGAATCCCATTCTTTCAATAATTGCTCGTATATTTCTGTTAATGCCTCCTGTTACCGGATGATAAATCGCGTATGTGATATCCTCCTTGAGAGCCTGGGCTATTACTTCTGTTGAAATAATTTGAACCAGACTGTCCATATCATCCCGCCTGTTGCAGTATATTCCCTGAATCACGAGCATTCTTCCCGTAACCTTACGGCGCAGGTATCCTGAAATTCTCATGTCTCCGAACTCTTTGTAAAGGTCACTTGTCTCCATGGTATGAACGGCTACAAGAGCAGTAACGTTCCCCTCCATATCTTCTACCGTCGCAACCTTTACATAATCATTATTTATGTAATCTCTTATCTTATGAATGTCTAGACCGTTTTCTATAAGTTCGGGTTCAAGATTCGTCAGTACATAACTGTCAGCTTTTCTTAATGGTTCAATCCTTATCCCGCTCTTTTCAAGGATATTCTTGTATTGAGGTTCTCTCAAATACAAGCTGTTGTCATATATGAAGTTCTGTGCCACCGGGTCTATAAGATTTGATATGTCCCGCCCTTTGTCTATATTATCTCTGATTCTTGTAGAACTGATATCTTCAAGATGCATAGGAAGCTTAAGCTCCACAACCTGCCCTGTAATATTCCTGTAATTTTCCTCAAGTCTCTCGCTTCCTCCTAACTCTCCCTGTTCCTGAGATTCACGTCTGAAAACGATATGATTCATTGAATGGATGGAACCCTTTACCGGATCTTTATTATATGATGAAGCATTTATAATAACGTCGCTTCCAACTACCATATAAACATCCTTTGCAGGGAAAAGTTCCCGCAGATTCATGAGATCATCGGGATTTGCTATATTAACCGGGAAATCGTCCGGGAACATGAAAACGTCGGTTTCATCAGCCACGCTCATTGTAATTATGATTCTTCTCAATTGTCTCGGCTGGGTCTTTTTGGACCATGAGAACTCGTCAAGAGCCAGATACACCTCGAATCCTTCGTCCTTGATGGCCTGAACAATTCCCTTGTGACTTAATGAAAACGGATCGAAGGTTCCGGGGAAAAAAGCAATTCTGTTGTTTGTAGGAAGCTTCATTTCACCGTAATTGAATTCATATTCCGAAATAAATCTGTAAATATGGTTAAGTGCGGCCGCATTGTTGAAGAAATTCATGTCGTATTCTTCAACAGCATTTATCAGCGTCAGCATTTTTTTGTATATGCTCCTGAAAACACTGAATTTTTCTCTAGGACTTATACTACTGTTTCCAAAGATGAATTTACCAAGAACCATGAAGGCTTCCTGGCTTACAGCATCGTGATAATTTGCCAGTCCTTTGAGAAGCATTCCCAGAAGTTTATGTCTTCTTTCTTCATAATTTCCATCACTGCATGAAGTCCTGTGTCTGTACGTTGAATATCTTGAAAGTATTTCACCTACAGTATCCAGTGCAACGGAACACACCTTGTCGTTATTACTCTCTATGAGCGTTCCCAGAGATGTGATAAATTCATCAAGTTCACTTGGATGAAGATAAAGTGCAAGCTGTCCCAGAAACTCCGGAATATATTTTGAAAACTGATATTCACCTATTTCAAGTCCTTTTGACAGTTCAATCACTATCTCATTAATCTGATCAATGTGGAGATTCTCTGCAATGCCGATAAGGCTGATTCCTGCACGTCTTCTCACTGTTACAATCTCACTTACCTTGATAAGATTTGAAAAATGTGTCGCCAGATGATACATTCTCGAATCATCTCTGTGTCTGTTGGCGAACTGCATGAGATAATCAATGTTTGCTGCCTTTACTACCCATGGAGTCCCTACTTTTAGATTTTCTCTAAGTACTGTTGACACACTGTCATTGCCGCTGTTTCCATCACCTTTTTCCGCCTTTTCCAGATATTTTGCAGCAAGTTTCTGTGAATTAATATTGTGACATATTTCGTATTTCATGAAATTGATGCTTACCTTAAATTCTTCCGGCGCAATGGAGTCAATAAAGTTTATGATACGTTCATGCATGCCATTATCCATATAATGTTCGGTCAAATGCTCCACTGCTCTGAGTGCTCCCACCTTAAGTGCAGCAGATTCATATTCGGCAGCCTTGAAAGCAAATTCCATAATTATATTTTTCTGTTCTACTGAAAGCATATCGGCTTCAATGTTTGATACTGAATTCAACATTGTAAATGCAGCACTTTCTGATAAGGATTCTTCCTTAAAAAGTTTCACGTACTTCTGTAAATACGGCTCTATGCTGTTTTTATCCAGATTTTCAAATAGCCCTGTCATGACTGCATTAAAAGCATATCCTATCCAGCTTCTGTGTCTGTCAGTAACTTTATAGTCAGGAAAAACTATCTTCTTCATGTAATCATCCCATACATCTAGGCTGTCGCTTCGCAGGAATACTTCTGGGTTTACGGCTGCAGGAATTTCCTTTCTGTATACATCGTCATATGTAGCAATGACAGTACCCATCAAATTGCCTGCCTGTCTTCTGATATCTCCCTCTCTGTGAGCCAGAAGATCATAAAGAAATGCAAGAGTAAGTGTCTTTTCCTGTTTTGTCATATATGAATGATACTCACTCAAAATGTCAACGTATGCCCTCTGATTTTTCCATTGCCGCTCACTTCTTGCAGCTTCAATAAGGCTTCCAAAGGAGGACTCGTTGTTAAAAATGCTCATTATTTTAATGTTATGCTCTATTGCAGTATATTTGAGAGCCTCCACCACCTCATTGCCGTAAAGCAATGAGGAATCCTTTCTCTTCTGTCCTGTAATTTCTGCCGGTTTCTCGCTTATGTCCGTCTGTACTCCCAGATTTTCAAGATAGCCTTCAAAATCCTTCAGTTTGGCATAAACCTTCTCATACCTCTGTCTTTTTTTGTCATCAACATTATCAAGTTTGTTGAGAATCACCTGAAAAGATTCATCCAATGTATAGAGACGAATCTTTTCTTCTCCATTTTCGTATACACTTTTTACACGAAAATCCGCATAAATAAGCAGCAATGATTCTATTGAAAGATTCTCCAGTTCCAGATCCCACGTTGAATGATTGCTTGCTATATGTGCCGTCATTGGCATGTATTCACTTGTAAGAAATCTGTCAGTGTAGTAGTAGTGAAGATAAGGTACTCTCGAAGCTTCCTCCGGTCTGCAGCCGAATTTGCCCAGATCATGGCAGGCAGCCGCACCGGAAACAAGGGATATGTCAACTGGAATGTCAACACTTTGCAGCTGTCTTCCTACGAAAACCGCAACATAATGCACACCTCCGATATGTCCCACCGTGTTAAAAGGTGTGATTTCACGATATATTCTCATGAATTCAAAGAGATAGTGCTCATTCCAGATTGCCTTAAGATGCCTATATTCATCCGCATTGGTACATTCGCTGATTTCTCCTTCATCCAGAAGACATATATCATCAACAGGCGAAAATCCATGCGTATCAATTTCCTTTTGCAGTATTGACCTATAGCTATCCAGGAAAAATCTCATCGCTTTCTTTTCTTCTTCATCAGCAGTGGAAATGAAATTATCCGGGAACATGTACGCTATAGTTTCATTACATATCAAATTGAGCCAGCCTTCTTCCGGTTCTGGCGCTAATTTATTCATTGCCGGCATGATTTCTTCCAGGAGTTCGGCCGCTGTAGATGTTTTCTTTTCTGAAAATATATTGATGTTATTGTAATTATTCGCAACTTTATTCGTTAATTTGTCTGTCAATTTCGCCACCTCTTTTATAATGGATTATTATACCATATTACCATTGGTTTTTTAATGCTTTTGACCCGGTAATACCTGAGCATTTGAAAACTCAAGGCTACAGCAATTGACTGAAAATTTGAAATTCATTTCAATAGATTGACTCCCCTATACGGGAATGATAGAATTGAGGCGGTTAAACAACTAAAGTATTTGCGTAATTTTATTTTGACAAGGAGAATATTTATTATGGCAGATTATGTATCAAGAGTCATCGAACTCTGCGAAGCAAAAAACCCTGGCGAATCTGAATTTCACCAGACAGTTGAAGAAGTTCTCGAATCACTGAGACCTGTTATCGAACAGCACCCTGAATATGAAGAATGTGCCCTTCTCGAAAGACTTGTAGAACCTGAGAGAGGCGTTACTTTCAGAGTAGTATGGGTTGACGATGAAGGCAAGGTTCAGGTTAACAAGGGCTACAGATATCAGTTTAACAGTGCAATTGGACCTTACAAAGGTGGTCTGAGATTCGCACCAAATGTATATCCTGGAATCATCAAGTTCCTCGGATTCGAGCAGATTTTCAAGAACAGTCTTACAGGACTTCCTATCGGCGGCGGTAAGGGTGGTTCAGACTTCGATCCTAACGGCAAGTCAGATGCAGAAGTAATGAGATTCTGTCAGGCATTCATGACTGAACTTTACAGACACATCGGACCTTACACTGACGTTCCTGCAGGAGACCTTGGTGTTGGTGCAAGAGAAATCGGTTACCTCTTCGGACAGTACAAGAGAATCGTTGACAGATTTGATGGTGGAGTTCTTACTGGTAAGGGACTTTCATTCGGCGGATGTCTGGGAAGAACTGAAGCTACTGGATTCGGTATCGTATGGTATGCTGAAGAAATGCTCAAGGCTAACGGCGAATCAATGAAGGATAAGGTTGTTGCTATCTCAGGATTCGGTAACGTTTCATGGGGTACCGCATGGAAGCTGCAGCAGCTGGGAGCTAAGCTGGTTACTATTTCAGGTCCAGATGGATACATCTATGACCCAGAAGGAATTACTACAGACGAAAAGGTTGCTTACCTCCTCGAACTGAGAGGATCTGGCAAGAACATCTGTGCTCCATATGCTGAGAAGTTCCCAGAAGCAACATTCGTAGCAGGTAAGAAGCCTTGGAATGTAGCTGCTGACTTCAACTGCAAGGTTGATCTGTTCATGCCATGTGCAATGCAGAATGATGTTCATATGGAAGATGCTAAGAATATCGTTGCTTCAGGTGCTAAGTTCTACTGCGAAGGTGCTAACATGCCTACAACTAACGACGCTCTCGAATACCTTATTAAAGAGATGACAGCTGTTGGTCCTGCTAAGGCTGCTAACGCTGGTGGTGTTGCTACATCATGCATCGAAATGGGTCAGAACTCAGGTCACGCAGTATTCGATCGCGAAAAGGTTTATGAACAGCTTCACGGAATCATGGTTAACATCTACAAGGCTTGTGCAGATGCAGGCGAAAAGTACTATGGCGACAGAAATGCTATCGTAAAGGGTGCTAACATTGCAGGATTCGAAAAGGTTGCTGATGCTATGATGGCTCAGGGATTAGTATAATCGAGACTGTGAAAAAAAGTCTGTAAATTCGTAACAGTATATCCTTCTATGGTAAAA
>JAUNFA010000025.1 GCA_030525285.1 Bacillota bacterium
TTCCCATCTTAATTACCATAGAACGGATAATTTACAGAAATTATTTCACACACTCACTTTTCTTGACAACTCCAGGCTATTTATCCGACACAATACTCATCACCAAGTTTTAACTTGCACCCATTTTTTCCAGGCAGAGAAATAGTATTTCCCATCAACAAGTTTGTATGTACGGAGTCTAACTTTGTATTTTGTTTTCTTTTGTGCTTTTATTATCGTATTATCCTCGGTATTTGGCTCTATCGCATAGCCTGTAGTTCTTTTTGATTTCGTGTTATAAACTTGAACTTGATATCCTGTTGTTTCCTTAGTTTGCGGATTCCATCTTACAAGAAGTTGGCGCCCATCGATTTCTATCTGAGCGCAAACTTTAAATATTCCCGGAGTGTTTTTAGGGATTATGGTGAATCTTTTTGAAGAAGCCCCACTATACTTTCCCATACCTGCTATGATAACTTCAGCGCCACCAACATGTACATTATTTGAATATCCCACCGTGTAATCCTTGCCTTTTCTCAACGTTTTATTTTTGTACTTAACTGTTACTGCCGGTTTCTTGGCTTTACCATCGTATATGCAAGTTGTGTATGACAGCGTTATCTTCGCCTTGGATATATGGATTTTACTGGCCGCCGATACTGTTGAAGGTGTGATTAGCATTGTAAACATTAATGTCAAAACTAACATAAACGATATTATTCTGTTCTTTTTCATTGTCATCATCCTCCTTACTGACTTATTATCAAAATATAAGTTTGTTCCCACGTCTAAACTCATTCCCCATATTGATTCGTCATCGTTGCGAAAAACTCTACCATTCATTTTTTGCTCGGTTGAATAGGAAAAATACACGTAATCGTCAGAATAGTCAGTTTCCCTCACTTTAACTTCATACTTACCTGAATCCCCTTCGTGATCCACAAAAGTTCCGTCCTTATTCAAAATTATGAATAAAATCCTATGTTAAAATTCGTACCGTTCTATATCCAGAGACATATAATCATCCTGACAGAATCTCTTCCATCAGGGTTTTTACTACTTTTTTCTTCTACTCCTTACTAAGCTTGATATCTCCATATAATTCGCCTCCGCCACGAAGTAATACACTAGAATATTCAGCATTTTCTTCATTTGAATATATAGTAAAGCAATATTCGGTAGTCATTTCGTCAATTAGAGAACTATATTTTTGAGTGATTAGCGGAGTATTAGTTTCTATAGACACTGCTCCATCGTCCCCTCTCTCAAATTCAGCATCAATAGTACCTGAACTTTCATAATTCAAATCACCTTTAATATCATCTGGCGCTGTAACGCCAAGATTATATGAAATTTCAGAACCTGATACTGATGTTATTTCAAAATTAACTTCTAAAACACCACGATCTGCTAAAATTGAAGAACCAGTAGGTACATACCCTGAACCGGTCCAAGTTCCAATAAGTACTTCAGGGTTTAAGCAAACTTCCTCGCTACCAGTCTCATTCATATAATTATAAATCCATTCTCCCGAATCCTTGTAGAAGTTTACAGCGACGGGAACCTGAAATATAAGATAACCATCCAACGAATAATGCCTTACTGTGTAGTTAAAAGTATATGTCCCATCATCTTCTTTATAGCTATCTTCAAGCACTGGATCTTTTTCGCAATCATACGAATCCATAATAATCGTTTCTGCTTCTTCTTCATTTGGGGATCCAATACCGCAACTTAATAATGATGTACATGCGAACACAAGCAACATGCTCATTATAATGAGATATAACCACCTTTTCATATATGCTCCTTACTGACTTATTATCAAAAGTAAATTAATATATTTTGTAGAACCATCCGGATCCGAAAGAAACATTCGTATTGTCATAATACTTTAGACCCGATAAATCGATGCTTCCATCAAAGTAATAGTTATCCAGTTCAAATTCAGTTTCTCTTGGCATGGATCTGGTCGCGAGCATATATACCAGAACTGCTTTATCGTCGTCTCTTACAAGCTTCCATGTTCCTGAAACATTTTCTTCGGTGTCATAGTATTCGTTATAGCCTTCAAGCCTTACAGTGCGATCTTCTGCGAATGTCATTGTACATACTGTTCCCTTCACATCATCTCTGTATTCCCATGTCCCTGGTATTGCATCCAGTATTGCATCAAATACTTCATCCCTCACTTCCTCGCTCCACAGATCATCCTCCTCTTCATTTAATTCGCCTTCCATTTCAGATGCTGAATTATATTCACTATTGTCGTCGGAACAGAGCACTGGTTCATATTTCTTATCTGTCCAGCAGGCTGACTGCTCTGCACAGCTTCCTCCATCACTTTCACTGTATGAACAATCAAAACCCTCCTCATCTGAAATGTAATCCACTGGCATAGAACTTCCCAGGTCATTTTCCAAATACTCTCCTGTGTAGTCTTCGCTGCACATGCCCACGTCTCCAGGGACGTCACTCTCCGAACTTTTATCCAACAGCACCTTGCCACCTGCAAACCCTGTTCCCAATGAGGCTATTACTACCGCGATAATAATGATTTTTGTCTTTCCCAGCATTTCTGTTTTCTTTCTCAAATTCTTTTCAATATTCTTTTACCCCTCATCTGTGCTTTTACTATAAATTATTATTGGTTGTTATTTGGTCTGCTCTCAGCAAGTAAATGATACTTATAATGTCTTTCGTCGTAAAAAAAGGGCTCTTCGTGGGTGTTAGTGGGTAAAAAACTCAACTAACACCAGTAATATCAAGGACTAACGGCCTTTTGTTTTCTGTTAGGAAGTTGCACCTTCAAATCAGAGCATACCAGATATACCATATCGAGCATATTTTCTATGTTTCGAAAGCCGTAAGCCTTACGAATAATAAGTTTTATCTTGTTGTTTGTTGCCTCTATGCGGGCATTGCTCATGCAAAGACGTATTGCGTTGAGAATATGGTCCTTGTGCCGCCTAGGTCAGGAATCCATTCTGCGAATGCAGTCACAAACCATCTGTTCCTAGATTCTGAGCCGGAGGCTATAATCCGCTGCCATCCCGTTAGGGATTTGCCCTTTACTGCGTGCATAAGCAATGCTACAATGCGTCTCGCTGACGGAGAAAACTCCATCTGTTCCTGAGTTCCTCGCTGTCGGTGAGGTCTATTAAGCATTGCTTAGGTGCGCTGTCAAGGGTGGCAGCTCCTATTGAAACCATCACATATTTACTTTTCAAGGTTCTTTTGGAGCCTATTTTATTTGCTCCCAGTTTTCATAGCTTATTTGACGCTACCTTTATAGATTTAATTGTCACTATGAGTTTACTACCCCCCCCCGTTAGTCAACACTAACTATCGCGAACGCACTTTTATAAAACATTACAAACAACAGCTTTTGCAAACTGCCATCATGTAAATAAGAGGAGCCCGAAGGCTCCCCGGCATCAGAATCCTATAGGTATGACATATACCCATCTGACCTTCTATAACCATATTGTGTTCCCGTAATAACAACTTTCAAATCCGGAAGTCTTATTGGAACCTGTTTTTCCGTTTCGCTATGTTTCTTAACTAATGACTCAATTTCGCAAAGATGCGCTGCGCCCTCCTCAATTTCCCTACTTCCCGGTTTGAATTCTAAAAGAGCATACCTGCCGTCATCAAGATGTAACACCCCGTCTGCATCTAAGCCATATCGGTCATCCGCCCTCTTCCGTTATCTTTTCCCAGATCAGCTGTGCTACTATTGCTGCATTAACTCCAAACTTTTCAGCCATTTCCGGCTTGAATCTTACTGTTATGTCCGCCATTTTCTTCTCCTTCTCCCACGATTTTTGTATGTCTATATCTTGACCCGGAGCGCTGAAATCGTACGCCTGCAGCTCGGCTAATTTTTGTATAACAAAAGACCAGCCGTTTTTGACTGGTCTTGGTTTATTGAATTTGAACACATATCAATCAAACATGTGATGTTCACAATTCAAGCATATTTCGTCTCTGTTCTCATGCTCAACAACCTTCTTTGGTGCTGTAAACTCTGGAGATACCCCTTCTACTACCCCGTGAATATCAAAACATGTACCATCCTCAATGTTATCTCCCATCAATGGACAATATCTGTTATCTACCATGTTTCTTCATCACCTCCATGCTTTGTTTTATATTATCCCTAAACTTATCTTTACGATATGCAGTTCTTATTTTGCCTTCCCACATATCAACATACGCTGCACCTTCGTGGCTATAATACCTCTCGTAGTGTCCCTTCCAGGCTGTAACTGAAAAGGATGCATTTTCTATAAACGATAAAGCTTCAACTTTTGATACTCCGTGTTCACGCTCACTGTTGATGTGTTTACTGTCAAAATCAAGGCCTCTAATCCGTATAGCTCTCGGAGTTACATTGATTTTACCCTGCTTCAGTATCCGCCGTAGCTCTTATTTTATTATAACATTTTCCTGATATTTTTGAACGCTTTATTGCTTTTTATGCCCAAATCAAGGAGGATGATATAAATGCCGGGATACAAAAGAAACAGAGGTGGGGATTCATGGCTTTTAACTGTTACAAGCAGAAACAGGCTCCTCGGAAACTCCGGAATGCCTTATGAAGATACTCCTAAAACAGAGAAGTCGAAGATGCAGATAACTCCATCGTGGACAACTTAGAAAATTTTGTCGACAATTTGAGGAATCTGCATAAAAGCAGATTCCTTTAATAATTTAAAGCCCCTGTCGAAGAATGGATATCCAGTTGCTTTTCTGATAGAGAAATCTGACTATAATCACAGTCTGCTTTTCTTCATCAATCGTATAAAAGGCAAGGTAATTATTGATTATCACAAAGCGAACACCCCAGCTTGCCAGCACTGGATCATCTACTAGACAAAACCTTTGGGGAAGATCTATCAATGAACCTATCTGTTCGGTTGTAGCGTCTAACAGATTATCTGCGGCACCAGGATTTTTAAGAGTGAATTCAATGTAATCCGCAGCTCGCATAATATCGTGTTCTGCAGTGGCAGTGATACGAATCTGATATTTCATCGATTGCAACGATTCCTGATATGAGCCATAGCTTCAGAAAATGGCCTGGTATTGCCTGTGGCAATATCGTCCATCCCTTCCTTGATCTGGCTGTAAAGTTCAAAGCGACTGGTCAGTTCTTCGTAGGTTTCAATGCTCATAACGGCAAGATCACCTTTTCCATTCTTCGTAATGAAAACTGGCTCAGTATAATTATGACAAAATGTGGAAATTTCATTGTAATTATTCCTTAAGTCAGCACTTGATTTGATTATTGGCATAAGAACACCTCCTTGCTTCATAACAATATTATGCACAAATTTTGTTATGTAATCAACGATTTTATTTTCGTGCATGCACACTCCAACACCTATATTTATGTCAAAAGTTCGAAATGATTTCTGTTCGTCTTAATCAACCCTTCTTTTTTCAGTTTCGAAAGTTCTACAGACATGGCAGCTCTTTCCACACAGAGAAAATCTGCCAGTTGCTGACGATCAAAGGGAATGTCAAAGGAAAGGGATGACTGTCTGATAGATTCCGCAGACAGATATGACAGAAGTTTCTCTCTGGTTGTGCGTTTGCCCATATGGGTGATTTTGTCATTGAAGAGCAAAATTTTGTTTGCAAGTACACCAACCAGATTGCGAACAAGTTTCTGGTGATGGTCGCAGGAAACCTGGCAGGATGTCAGCAGACGTTTAATATTCAAAAGCAGCAGTTCACAATCTTCTTCCGCCACAACGCTGACATTAAGAACTGCCCCGGGCTTTGCCGCATAAGTTTCTCCAAAGAAATCTCCTGCTGTACATTTGGATAATATGTTACGGTGTCCCCAAAGGTCCTCCTGAATAATCAGCGTTGAACCGGACAACACAAGACCCATCACTTCCGTCGAATCTCCCGCTCTAAAAATGTAAGACCCACAATTCTTTGATACCTTAACAGCACTTACACAATGTAAAATCGACAGAATTTCATTATCTTCAAGTCCCATAAAAAACGGGCAATTTCTCAACACCGGTAAATATTTTTCCATAAAAGACCTCCTTGTTTGAAAACAAACATACAAGTTTGATTTATTCTACTATGATTGCAGTATCAAAGCAATGCATACACAATGGAGGTAAACAAGATGATTCGCAAGGTTATTCATATTGATGAAGATAAATGTAACGGCTGTGGGATTTGTGCCAATGCCTGCCACGAAGGAGCTATCGGTATGGTAGATGGAAAGGCCAAGCTCCTAAGGGACGATTACTGTGATGGAATGGGCGACTGTCTTCCGGTCTGCCCTACCGGGGCTATCACTTTTGAAGAAAGAGAAGCCGCCGCCTATGACGAAGCTGCGGTTCTGAAGAATAAAGCAAAGAACAGAGCGGAAATCAGAAATGAGATAACCGCAACCAGCTGCGACAACCCAATATCCCAGCTTCACAACTGGCCCGTTCAGATTAAACCGGCTCCAATTAACGCTCCTTACTTTAACGGAGCAAAATTGCTGATTGCGGCAGATTGCACAGCCTATGCATATGCCGATTTTCATCGGGAGTTTATGCATAATAAAGTTACACTCATCGGCTGTCCTAAGCTTGATGGCGTTGACTACAGTGAGAAGTTAACCGCTATTCTTCAAAGCAACGATATTCAAAGTGTTACTATCATACGCATGGAGGTGCCCTGCTGTGGCGGACTTGAAATGGCAACGAAGAAAGCCCTGCAAGACAGTGGAAAATTCATTCCATGGCAGGTTATCACCATTTCTATTGACGGAAAGATTGTGGATTAAAAAAAGGATTATGAGTTAACAAAAGATACTTTAGCGCCGGCATGAGCAATCATACCGGCGTTAAAGTTAATAAGTTATTATCAAGAGAGTTTGAGCTATTCTTCAGTCTGCATTTAATATGCGGATAGCTTACATAATTTTTCTAAACAGTTTCTTTAAATCCTCAACATTGGTATCCTTAGGATTTCCCGGTGCACACGCATCGGCAAATGCCGATTCGGCCAAGAACTGAAGATCTTCTTCCTTAATAGCGTCCAGTTTAGTAGGAATTCCAACATCTACCGATAACTGTCTAACTGCATCAATTGCAGCCTTTCTATATTCTTCAGCAGACATGTCATCCACACCTTCAACACCCATTGCTCTCGCAATTTCACGGAATTTTTCGCCTGTATATTCTGCATTGTATTCCATTACGATAGGAAGCATCATGGCGCATGCTACACCATGAGGTGTGTCATATACAGCGCCAAGAGTATGTGCCATAGAATGGGCAATTCCCAGTCCTACGTTAGAAAATCCCATTCCTGCAATGTACTGTCCCAGAGCCATTCCCTCGCGTCCTTCCTTCTCACCGTTAACAGACGCCCTGAGAGATTTGCTGATAATTTCTATTGCTTTCAGATGGAACATATCGGTCATTTCCCATGCAGCCTTTGTTGTATAACCCTCGATAGCATGAGTCAAAGCATCCATTCCGGTGGAAGCCGTAAGTCCCTTAGGCATTGATGACATCATGTCAGGGTCAATTACTGCGATTACCGGCATATCATGAGGATCTACGCATACAAACTTTCTCTTTCTTTCAACGTCTGTAATAACATAATTAATCGTAACTTCTGCAGCAGTTCCGGCAGTTGTAGGGACTGCAATAATAGGAACACACGGTTTCTTTGTTGGAGCAACACCCTCCAGACTTCTTACATCTTCGAATTCAGGATTTGCGATGATGATTCCGATAGCCTTGGCAGTATCCATTGATGAACCGCCACCGATAGCCACTATATAATCTGCTTCTGCAGCCTTGAATGCAGCAACTCCGTGCTGAACGTTCTCAATAGTCGGGTTTGCCTTAATGTCTGAGTAGAGTTCATATGCCAGACCGGCATCATCAAGCACCTTTGTTACCTTGCCTGTAACCCCGAACTTTACAAGATCTGGATCGGAACATACGAATGCTTTCTTAAAACCTCTTGCCTTTGCTTCTGTTGCAATTTCTGCGATTGCTCCGGCACCATGATAAGATGTCTCGTTTAACATAATTCTATTTACCATTTTGACTGCTCCTTTCGTATACAGTAGCTACATCAAGTTTGCTTTCTTTGATTGTTATAAAAATAACAATTCTTTGTGTCATTCCTGTGTCATTTCATAGATGACACTGTGTATTTTCATCAGCCATCACTAGGGATAGCCCTGAGCTGCGAATAATTATTAGTGTTTTGTACTATTTTTACATTTCCTTTTGTGATACAATGAAAGTCCGTTATTTTAAATGAGAAGAAGTAGAATAATGAAAACATCAATAAAAAACAAACTGCTATTTATAATACCGTCGATTACAGGTATTGTTCTGTTCATGATTCCTGTCAAGTATGACGGATCATGGACAGTATTCGTTAAAATTCTGGCAGAGGCCATAAGCAGTGTCATCGGGGGAATTCTCCCGCTGCTTTGCCTTGCAATCCTGACAATTTCAAGTGTAATGTCATTGGTGGCACTTGCCAAACCTAAGTTCATAATGGATAACGCCCTGTTTCGCGATACCTTCGCCATAACACCTATGTGGGTAGTTGTTCGTGTACTGGGAGCCATATTCTGCTGGATTACTTATCTGGGCATCGAAGGCGGACTACTCGGAGCAATCTCAAGCGGCGATCAGGGAGGCTTCATTCTCAACGATCTGCTCTGCACTCTGGTCATCATATTCGCCATTGCAGGGCTACTCCTCCCTCTCCTTCTGGATTTCGGACTTCTGGAATTCATAGGAGCTGTATTCACCAGATTCATGCGTCCACTGTTTAAGGTACCTGGCAGAGCAGCTGTTGACTGCATCACATCCTGGATCGGCGATGGTACTCTCGGCGTAATGCTCACATGCAACCAGTACGAAGGCGGCTACTACTCCGCCCGCGAAGCATCCATCATCGCGACAACTTTTTCCGCTGTATCAATAACATTTTCTCTGGTTGTTCTCGACCAGGTAGGTATGGTTGAATACTTCGGAATTTACTATCTGGTAATCTGTCTGATTGCACTTGTCTGTGCCCTGATATGCCCTAGAATACCGCCTCTCAGCAGGAAAAAGGACACGTATCTTGTTGAAGGCCGCAAGATGGCAGAGACCATTCCGGAAGGATTCGCCAATTCACGTCAGTATGGTCTGAGCCTGGCAATAGCACGAGTTGAGCAGCACAAGGGAATCGGAGAATTCCTGTCAAACGGCATAAAAAATTCCGTTAACATGTGGTTCGGAGTTCTGCCTACCGTAATGTGTATCGGTACTCTGGCACTGCTTCTCGCCAACTACACTTCCATATTCCAGGTAATGGGCATTCCTTTCAGACCACTTATGGAAATCATGGGCGTTCCGGATATTAACGAAGCAGCGTCAACAATGATAATCGGCTTCATAGATATGTTCACACCGTCAATCCTCATTGCAGGAACCGGTGCGTGTGCAATGACAAAGTTCATTGTAGCTGTAATATCAGTAACACAGGTACTTTATCTGTCAGAAGTCGGCGGTCTCATTATTGCGTCAAAGCTGCCGCTTAACGTTCTGGAACTGTTCATAATATTCCTCGAAAGAACGTTTATCAGCATCTTGGTTGTATGTCCGATAGCTCATCTGATTTTTTAACAATCAGCTCAGGCTTAGCAGGAGCATCTATCACGCCTGCTCATACATCTTCACAAATTTTAATACAAATCCCGTACATAACTTTGAGGAGCACCTCGTACATTGTGTGCGGGATTTTTATATTGCCGACATGCTATATGTGTGCAAATCCATGCCGGTTTTATGTTACAATAAACACGTATTTAAGGAGGTATTTTCATGCACAGAGAATTACAGGAAATCCTTTCGAACCCCTGCGTTCTTACCATTTTGAACAACATGACCGAATATGTGTACATAGTTGATGATCAGGGCTGTCTGCAGTTCATCAACCAGGCAGTGGAAGCCTTTGAGAATCTTACTGATGCGGATGTTAAGGGTAAGCATATCAAGGAACTCTATACACAGGGCGAAAGTCCTACACTCAAGGCACTTTATGAACGAACTCCAGTGCCGGAGCACGAGAATATTTATATGCTTGACGGCAAGCAGTACCATCAGCTAGCGAAAGCTTTCCCACTGTTTGCAGGCGATAAACTCCTTGGAGTGTGTACCGTACAGCGCGACATGACTCTGGTCAGCCAGGTATTGTCTGATAATACCACCTTGAAGAAAAATCAACAGAAAAATCCGAAGGCCAAACGAAAGACCTTTGATTCACTCATAGGGGAGCACCCTACATTCCGTCAGAGCATTGAGCTGGCGCGCAATGCTGCAGGTAACGATGTTTCAGTACTTCTGTCTGGTTTTACCGGTTCCGGCAAAGAAGTGTTCGCTCAGGCCATTCATAACTCAAGCCCTCGCAGAGATAAACCTTTCCTTGCAATCAACTGTGCCGCAGTTCCTGACGGACTGCTTGAAGGTATTCTCTTCGGAACAACTAAAGGCACTTATACAGGCTCCATTGACAAGGTTGGACTATTCGAACAGGCTGAGGGTGGCACATTGTTTCTCGACGAGATTAACTCCATGAGTCTGGAATCACAGGCAAAACTGCTTCGTGTTCTTGAGGAAAAGGAAATCCGCCGTCTTGGTGGTGGCTGCGATATCAAAATAAATGTTCGAATTATAAGCAGCATCAATACCACACCACAGATTGCTCTACAAAAGAATCAACTGCGAGAAGACCTGTTTTACAGACTTTCCGTCATGACCATAGTAATCCCACCGGTCAAAAACAGACCACATGACATTGATTTGCTTACAGAACACTTTATTAAGAAATTCAATCGAACTTACAAGAAAAATCTGCAGAGTCTATCGCCAGAAGTACATGAATTTTTCATCTCCTACCCATGGCCGGGAAATGTCCGTCAGCTGAAGCACGTAATCGAATCTGCCATCAGTAGCATCCCACCGGATAGAACAGAAATCCGTATGCAGGATATGCCACATTATCTTTTTGATGCCACAACTACCTACGTGGGAACCATGCAGGACATATCGGCACCGATATTCCCCATCGCTCAGGCATCGACAGACCCGGCTGCGAATGATGCGACACAGCATAATGTTTCTAAGGCAGATAGTATGCATGCGAATGATCTGCAGCCAGAAAATCTGTACACCATAATAGAAGAAAGAGAAAAGCAGAAGATTCTTGATGCCCTTCTGCAAAGCAATGGCAACATTTCCAAAGCTGCGCGCCAGCTTGGAGTAAGCCGTCAAAAGCTGACATATCACATGAAAAAACACGGAATCCATCGTTAATCGGATTCCGCGTTTTCATATTTGCATACTTTATTTCTTTATTGTTATTGTTCCTGTAATCACGTAATTTATACTTAAGAAGTTGCCGGGTCTATGCAAATCATCTGCTTTTGACACTGAAGACCACAAGACTCAACATTATTATGGCTCCACCTATATATATTCCTGCTCCAGGAATTTCGGCAAGCATTAGCCACCCGAGGATGGCAGTAATGAACGGTGATAAGAAGAGATAATTCGTAACCTCATTCAGTTTGTCCGCATATGTTAATGCCTTAGCCCATGTATAATATGCTAGGGCGCTGGTGCCAATTCCCATGAAAACTACTGCCGTAATTGAGTAGGCCCCTGCGACCGCAAGCTGCTCGATTGATCTTGGAGCGAAAGGAAGTAATTCGATTGCTCCGAATATCAATGCATAGGTCACAATTTCCATTGAATTGTAGCCGAGATTTTCAAGCTTTCTGTTTATCAGATTATATGCGCTGAACATAAGTACGGCAGCAAAGGTCCACAAAGCACCTATTCCAATACTTAAGTCGCCATCCCACAGCAATAATATGCATACACCAGCGAAGGCCGTTCCCATCGATATCCATCCAATGGGCTTCAGTTTTTCTCCGAAAATTCTGCTCGCTCCTATTGCCGTAAATATTGGAACAGTCGCAATTATCAGGCTTGAGGTTGTAGTGGTTAAGGTCTGCAGGCCTATATTAAACACCATTACATACAAGGAAAATGCGAATGCCCCTTCAATTGCAAAGAGCAAAACATGACTGAGTCTGAAAATTTTCCTCATGTGTGTCGCCAAACCAATTATTATCATTACAACCGCAGCGATAACTGCCCTTATTGCCGTTATAGTGTAACAGTCAAAATCCTGTGACGCCACCTTGGTAAGAGGATACGCGGCCGACCAGAAGATGATTGTAGTAAACGCCAGAGCATTCAGTTTAATTTTGTTGTTCATAGTATCCCCCGAAACAGCCCGACAAAAGGTGTTTCACTTCTTCTATCCACCTATTACAACTTCAAATCCGCATCGCTCCAGATCCGCTTTGATCTCATTCATATGTTCATCTGAAGGCGGACGCACGCTGTCAAGCTCATAATGATGATTCATGGCGTCATATTTACCAAGTCCCAAGTTGTGATATGGCAGTATGTGCACCTTCTTGACACGATCTTTGTACCTACTGAAAAAGCGACAAAGCAGTGCAATATCCACTGGTGTATCGTTAACTCCCGGAATAATCGGCACTCGCGGTGTCACATCAGTACGGTCAAGCAGTGCCTCAAAGTTGCGATGAATCTTCTCATTTGATTTGCCGCAGTATTTGATATGTTTTTCCTCATCGATTATTTTAATATCGAAGAGCACATGATCAATCTGATCAATGAATTTGAGTATTGGTGACAGACAGAAATTACCGCAGGTTTCTACTGCCGTACTGTATCCTTCCACCTTGCACATAGCACTGACTTTCTGTATAAAATCCGGATGCAGGAAGGGTTCTCCTCCTGAAAATGTCACGCCACCACCAGATTGCTGATAAAAAACCTTGTCCTGATTAACAATTCTGAAGACCTCTTCCGGGGTTTTAAGTTCACCGATAATTTCCCTGGCTTCCTGACGGCATGCCCTGACACACTCGCCACAATTTTTGCACTTGCCTGGCACCTGTTCGATTCGATTTTTTTCTCTGTTAAACCTGATTGCCTCGTGAATACAATCGGGGATGCACCTACCGCAGCCGGTACATTTGTTTTTATAAAACAGCAGCTGCGGATATGGGTCGATGGTTTCCGGATTGGCACACCATTTGCATTCCATGGAGCATCCCTTAAAAAACACATTGGTTCGGATTCCCGGTCCGTCGTGGGTACAGAATTTCTGTATATTTGTAACATAGACTAATTGTGGCATGTTTCTTCTCTCCTACTGCCGGTTATTTTCTCTGCAAAGTTGCCCACGCCCGGTTACGGTCGCTAAAGTTCTACCATGCAGAAACTTCGGTACGATTGATAATCAGGTCCTGTGCCTCTTTTCTCAGATCTACGAAGAATGCACTGTATCCTGCTACTCGAACCAGAAGGTCGCTGTAATTTTCAGGATGCTCCTGTGCATCTAGAAGAGTATCCCTGTCAACTACGTTGAACTGTACATGGAATCCTCCCATTACTTCTTCAGAACGCAGCAGCGCTACCAGCTTCTGCTTGCCTGCCTCATCCTTGATAAGCTGTGGTGTCAGCTTCAGGTTGAGCAGCGTTCCCGCTCTGCAATCCGCATGATTTACATCACATACAGATTTGAGGACTGCTGTAGGACCGTTCTTGTCGTATCCAGGGAACGGTGACATTCCATCTGCCAGAGGCTCCTTGGCCTTTCTTCCTGAAGGAAGTGCCCAGATTACCTTGCCGTGAGGCACATTTGCCATTACTGGTACGAGACCATTCGCATAATGTGAACCGAAGATTGATGTGTAGCTGTCTGCTACATCACCTGAATATTTTACACAATCTCTTGCAATGTCATCAACATAAGGGTCGTCATTTCCATACTTTGGTGCATCGTGAATCAGCATATAGCGAAGATCTTCATAACCTTCGAAGTCCTTCTTCAGAGCATCCACAAGTTCTTCCATGGAAATCTTCTTTTCATCATACACCAGTTTCTTAACAGCTGCCATAGAATCCGCATAGTCAGCCACGCCTGTTACCAGAAGTCCCGGACCTGCGAAGTATTTGCTGCTGCCCTTGTACATAATGTCCTTACCACTTTCCATCGGACCTGCCACGCAGCAGTCACGGAAAGGCTTAGGAAGACGAATCTGCTGAGCTCTTTCAGCCAGCTGACTGCATCTGCATGCGCATCCTACAAGGTATGCCATCTGCTTCTTTACAGCTGCTTCGAACTCTTCGTATGTTTTGAATTCAGCAGGATTTCCTGTATGCAGACCCATCTGACGATTGAAAATATAACTGTATCCATCATATAATGCCCATTCCACTGCTGTCGGATATGAATAACGTGAACCCTCATTCCACTGAGTAGTTTCACCTGCCATCTGTGGAGAAACGCATCCTACTAGAGTGTAGTTCCACAGTTCCTTTTCTTCTACGCCACTTCTGCGCAACATTTCCATAGCTGATTCGTCAAAGTGTACGGAAGGCTGTCCTGTGCCACAAGCGATAAGATCTGCAATCTTCAGGAGGAACTCGTTGGAATTCACCTTGTTAACACGGATATTGATAGTCGGTGAGTTCATCTGCAGGTCCATAGTAGCCTGAATACCCATAAATGAAAGCTCATTAACAGCATCTTCGCCCTTTTCGTTAATACCACCCAGAGTAACTCCGTGGTATGGCTGGTATCCTACATAGAATTCCGCGCCATCCTTAGAGAGACCGTACAGTGATTCTGCGATCTTGAGCCACAGACATTCCAGAAGTTCCTGTGCTTCCAGATCTGTGAGGATTCCCTCTTCCTTATCTTTTTTGTAGTATGGATACAGATACTGGTCGAATCTTCCGATGTTGTATCCGGAGCTGTTTTCGTCACAGTATAATGCAACTTCAACCAGATTAATAGCCTGTACTGCTTCGCGGAAAGTACGCGGTGTTTCCCATGGAACACGACGACAGCTTTCTGCTATTGTCAGCAGTTCCTGCTTTCTTGTTTCGTCAGATTCTTCTGCCGCCATTTTTTCTGCCAAATCCGCATAACGGTCACTCTGAATCTTCATGGCTTCACAGGAAAGAATCATACTTCTGTAAACCTGCATCTTGTCAAAGTTTTCGATGTCGTTCTTGTCCAGAGCTGCCAGTTTGGCTTCAGCTTCTTCCTTGATTCCCTTGAATCCTTTTTTGAAAATGATGTTTTCGAATCCTACAGCGGTTTCTCCCCCACCTACAGTTGTCTTGTTTTCACCATATACAACGCATGTTCCTACGGCTACGTTTCGAAGCTCGTCTGATACGTTTGCCATGAAATATTCTTCCATGGATTTGCCTGTCCAGTATGGAATCAGTTCATTACGAATAAGTTCTCTGTCCTCTTCCGTAATTGCATATGGATCCTGTTCTCGTGTGTCGATCTCATCCAGCTCTGCCTTGACCCAGCTGAAGCATACGTCAGGACAGAAGATGAATGATTTTGGTGCTTTGCCGCTTGTTCCTACAATCAGTTCTCCCGGCAGAATGTCAATGGTTCTTTCATTCATGTAGTTTTTGAAAGATGTTGCACGACGAACGATAACATCCTCCGATTCTGTTTCTTTGTAAGTACGTGTATAAACCACGCTTCTTTCTATGTCAACGGAGGGCTCGAACTTCCAGAATGTATCACGAAGCTGATTGATACGTTCTGTAGCTCCATTTGTCCAGTGGTCATGCTTGAACTTTGTAGTCATTATTCTCTGCTCCTTTTCTTATCTCTTCCCAATCAGTGAAGCATCTCTTCGAAATCGATATTATCATCACCTGCTTCCTTCTTCTTCTGTAAGTATGCAAGTGATTTCACAGTCGAGATGCAAAGTGCAATTATTATTACTGTCATAGGTATGCCTACGATAATCCAGATGGATTTTACTGAATCCTGTCCGCCTGAAGCAATCAGAGCATAAGCCAGTGCTCCCATGAATATACCGTACAGCATTTTGATTTTCTTAGGTGGTTCGTCTTCAATTGAGCTTCCCTTAACAGTGATGTTGGCCAAAGCAGATGACGCCGGGTCAGCAATTGTACAGAATGATGTACATACAGTCACGATGAATACTACAATGAGGATCTTGCCGCATGGCAGGCTATCAAGCAGCTGATATACTGTAGATGACATTCCTGATTCCTGTACAGCAGCCCATACGTCGAACTTGCCTGTTGACTGAAGGTATATAGCCATACTTCCGAAAATACCGCACCAAATTGCACAGAATCCACCGGAAACGAATGTATTTACCAGAATGAACTGTCTTACTGTTCTGCCGTGTGCGATTCTTGCGAGGAATACGCCGATGATAGGTCCGTATACGATGAAGCTTCCTACGTACTGCAGCCACCAGTCAGATGCCCAGTTGTCATCAGGGAACATTGCGTTTGTAATCATTGTTCTCTTAGGTAGCTCTGAAAGCATTGAACCGAATGATTCTGTAGTCATGTTGAGGATGAATCCCGTAGGTCCCAGAATCAGGATTGCAACGAGCAGGAAGATAAATGCATAGCTTGTAAATGATGACATTCTCTTCAGGCCCTTTTCGATTCCGGATACACATGACAGAACGAAAATGAAAGTAACGATAGCTGCCAGAATAAGCCATATTCCTCTGCCTGACTGTATGCCGCTCAGATATTCAATACCTGATCCGATCTGCATCAGGCCTACACCCATGGAGCATGCAACGCCGGCACACATGCCGAATACGATTACAAAATGGAACACATTACCAAGACCCTTGTTATGTCTGCCCAGAGTCAAATCTGCAACAGGGTCATAAGATACGTGCTTCTTGAAGTTGTAAAGAATCAATCCCAAAACGATTGCCGGTACTGAATAGAATGCGAACTGTTCGAATGACCAGTGGAACATTGTCTGAGATACAGCCCATGTTGCAGCTGCCTCTGAACCCGGTTCAACTCCGGCAGAACTTGCAGGTCCCATGTACTGGTAAATTGGTTCGCCCAGCGCCCAGAAGATGATACCTGTACCGATAGCACCGCAGATGGACATTGTAATCCAGTTCCACATACTGTAGTGAGGCTTGGCGTCTTCGCCACCGATTCTGATATTACCGAACTTAGTGCAGGCAAGGATCAAACCGCCTACGAATACGAAAAAGATCAGAAGCTCGATAGCCCAGCCGCAGCTTCCGCCCATTTTGTAGAGCAGGCCGGTAAGAACCTCATATGCCTTGTCCGGGAATGCTGCTACCAGTGCAATGAAAATAACTAGTGCTCCTGCTGCAGGAAAGAATACGCCTTTACGCAGTTTCCCCTGCTCCTTTGTTTTCTGAGAATCCACTTTCATTTCTCCTTTCAAAATGTTTGCCTTGTGATAATTGTAATTACGGTTTTGATTTCTGCCTATAACTATCGCAAGTTCTGTGCCAACTTCAGTAAAAAAATGACGAAATTCTCAACTGCACTCCATCATACTGTTTCGGGAGCACCGCTAACCGTTGCAATTTCAACAAATCCGCAAAAGACTTTTTTCACGAACTTTCGTGCTCCCCCCTCAAGTTCTCACACTTTCAACATGATAAAATGTGCAAAAATATGAAATGTCTTGCTATGTCATTTTTGCTTTACTTTGCACTTTTTTGCATTTATT
>JAUNFA010000001.1 GCA_030525285.1 Bacillota bacterium
GTTTATTTTAATGTTTATTTTATTGCTTATTTTGATTCTTATTCGCTAACAATCTCTTCTATTTTCTTACCTGTCAGCTGCTCGATCTGACCGATTAGTCTTCGTGCGCTGTCACCCTTTGCCAGAATCGCATCTATCCTGTCCTCTCTGTTCAGCTTCTTCGCCTTTTCAACCACATACTGAATTCTTGCATCCAGGCCAACCATCTGATCCTCAACTACAAGACTGTCTGCAAGAACTACCAGATCCGTTTCGTTAGCAATGGTCAGGTCATTAAATTTGTCATATCTCATGTGTTCGCGTACGATATTAGCCTCTTCCTTATATCCTACACCCTGGAGAACATCCGCACAAATTTCCGCATGATTTTCATAAACTCTCATCATGTCGTGCAGAAGCCCTGCGCTTACCAGGAGTTCCAGATCTATAATTCTCCCTGCTGTTGCTCCCGGTGCTGTAGAATGACATCCTACTCCCGTATTATCGCGACGTGCTCTATTTATTTCCCAGCCTATACGATATGCCGTCTGTGCCACTGCCTGACAATGTTTTATAACGTGTGCCGGAGTTCCCGCAGTCTCCAGCATTTTCATGCAGGTCCCCTTGTCCGGATGTAATCCCATAACTCGCCTCCTAATATCTTCAATTACTAAATTTGATCAATATTTCAATCAGAGCCCTAATTAATAATGACCCCAACTTCCTCATCCAGCACTATCTCGTCTGCCCCTACCTGGCAGTCCCATGCCAAAATATGAACGCCCCTGACTGCAGCTTCTCTTAGGGAATCTCCAAAAGCCCTGTGCGTTTCATCATTGGGGCGGAATTCTTTCATTCCCTTCATCTGTATGACAAACAGAACAGCAGCATAATATCCTTCATCATGTGCCTTTATAAGTTCTCTGACGTGCTTGATGCCACGTTCGGTGGGAACATCCGGGAATTCAGCCACGCCATCCTTTTCAAGGGTGACACCCTTAACCTCCACCAATCCCTGTCTTCCTTCATCGTTTATCACATGAAAGTCTATTCTTGATTCCCCGTACTTATATTCCCATTTTACCGATGAAGCTCTGCCAAAATCCGGCAATATAAGGTTTCCTGCCTCAAATGCTTCCCTCACAACGTAATTCGGTGCCTGCGAGTCCATGTTTATCATAATACTTTCTCTGTCGGTTTCCTTAATTACGCCTACAAGAGAATATCGCATTTTGCGTGCTCCCATTCTCCCTTGGAAATCTTCAAGATAAACCAGTGCTCCCGGTATCAGAAGTTCTCTGCACCTTCCTGTGTTCTTGACGTGAACCTTCTGCAGCTCGCCGCTTACATCCACCACTGCCACGAATCGGTTTAAACGCTCTATGAATTTCCCACTTACAATCTTTGAATATCTCATGCAAACATAATACTATTTTGACATAACAGTTGCAAGGTACTCTACGGCAGTGTACAAGACATTGTTCAAAGAGTATAATCAGAAGGAACAATCAGAACAATTTCAGAACAATGAATGTGAGGTAATCCAATGCCTGTACCTAATCCGGTAGCTTTCACAATTTTTAATATCGATGTTATGTGGTATGGAATAATAATAACCGCAGGAATTATTGCAGCATCAGTAGTATGCTGCAGACGTGCTCCTTCATATAATCTTACAGCTGATCGAATCGTTGATTTTCTCATCATATGCATCCCTGCTGCAATTATAGGTGCACGACTTTATTATGTTATCTTTAACTGGTCTATGTACAGTGGCGACTTTTCCAGAATAATCAACATACGTCTTGGGGGCCTTGCCATTCACGGTGGTCTTATCGCAGGTATCACAGCCGCTGTAATCCTTTGTTACATATACAAGATTAGACCGTTTAAGCTTCTCGACCTTATCGCACCTTCCGTTGCACTGGGGCAGGCTATCGGCCGCTGGGGAAACTACTTTAATTCAGAAGCCCACGGTGGTCCTACAGATCTGCCATGGGCGGTAACTGTGAATGGTATCAAATATCATCCTACATTTCTTTATGAATCCATATGGTGTTTCCTGCTGTTCATATTTCTCATTTGCTTCGACCGGTATAGGAATTCCGGTAATCACACAAAATTTGATGGACAGCTGATATTCATCTATGGCATTCTCTATTCTCTCGAGAGATTTTTCGTAGAAGGACTGCGCACAGACAGTCTGATGATTGGCCCACTGAAACAGGCCCAGGTAATAAGCATTGTCATTTTGCTTATTTGTCTGATTATGTATTATTTATTTTTGAAGAAGTGCTTGAATATTCAAAAAAAATGATATAATGAAGTTACAGATTAATATAACGAGGAGGTAACACAAATGTCACTTAAATTTAATGAAAAGAAAGCATACTTGATGCCGGTATTTTTCGGACCGACATGGTGTCAGCAGCAGCCTTGGGAAGGTGGTAAAGGTATGGATGCCCATTACCAGCCTGGTGAAGTTAACGTCGTTGCCATTACTTATGAAACCGACAGAGAACTTCTCGAAGCTATGATTCCTGACTGTTACACTCTCAATGATCCTTATGTCAGCGTTAATGTTTGTGAATTTGCCAAACTGGGATGGCTGAACGGTAAAACCTACAATCTTATTAATGTCAATGTTCCTGTTCACTTCAAAGGCGAACGTGATGACCTTGACGGAGACCTGGTTCTCGCAATGTTTGAAAACCACTGCGACCCTATTGTGGGCGGTCGTGATACTATGGGATACGGTAAACTGTACTGTGATATTCCACCTGTTCAGCGTGTTGACGGCAAATATATCGCTCTGGCTTCTGCATGGGATTTCAGCTTTATGAAGCTGACTATAGACACAAACAAGCCACCTCAGGATCTGGAAAAGGCTCTCAAATGGGTACCTAAGAGCGCAGGCAAAATGCACTACAAGTACATTCCTAAGGTAATGGAAAAGGGTGAAGATCCTAGAGCAAACTTCACTACACCAGATATTGCATATCCTACAATTCTCCCTAACTGGGTCAAGCCTGATGATTATCCATACGAAATCAGAAAGCCTGATGTCACATTCTGCGACGGAACCATTGAATGGAGAATGCCTACATGGGAAGATTGGCCTACTAACGGCAATGTAGGCGCAGGTCTTGCATCACTTCCTGTGAAAAAGGTTCTTGCATGCAAGCAGCTGGTTTACGACGAACCTTGCGAATACAACACAACTTACATCCTGAGATAGTACGACTTGACTACTATTCGAATGAACTAAAACCAAAATCTGCTGCGCTAATATCGATTGGCGCAGCAGATTTTTATATATCCCCCGTACCCTTGCCAATGGCAAAGCATCTATTTATAGCATCCTCTTCATGTTCTTCAACCGCCTTTTTTAGTTTTTTGACTGGTTTTATTTACTCTTGAAGCAGAATCACTTCTAAATTATCTTTCAGCTCGTAAATTCCTCTGTACGGTTGTTCGATATAATGTTTACTATTTTTATCATAGTAGTAAACCACTGTTGATTCACCAACTGTATTAATGTTTATGGTTCCGTAAGCATCAACATTCGTAGGCTGATCGTTTACGGATTTAACTTGAATCGGCTCTGCTACAATTAAAGCCGTCATAATCGTCTCAATCTGTCCGGATTCTGTTATATCAACTCTATCTCCTTCAATTGTAATGGCCTCTATACTTTTGACGTTCTCAATGGATGGCAAATCTATCGGCTCAGCTTTTCTTTCACATCCAGTCAAAACTATCAAAATGAAAACGAATGTTAAGCTAAGAATAATCTTGGCACTCCTCATATCGATCACCTTCCCTTTATTGACTTGAAAATGGTCTTTTATTGTTAAATTATCATAAAAATAAATTAATACTTTAAAACATCATACCATACGAAATCAATATAAAATATACTTATAACCAGTTAAAATGTGATACACTAACGTAACGTGTTTTAATTGATAATGAAAATTAGAAATATTGTAAGCGGAGGAGTATTGTTTTGACCATAACAAACAAAGGCATTCTTGTTTCTGTAATAATGCCGGTTTTTAATTCAGAAAGATATCTTGAACAAAGCTTAAACGATTTAATGCATCAAACACTGGAAGATATAGAGATAATATGTGTTGACGACGGATCAACAGATAGCTCTACTGATATTCTCGCAAGATATCAAGAGATTGACAAACGAATCAAAGTACATCATCAGGAAAATCTGTTCGCAGGAATTGCAAGAAACAATGGCTTGAAAAGTGCGAAAGGTAAATATGTTATTTTCCTTGACAGCGACGATATTTTTCATAAGACAATGTTGGAAAAGTTGTATGATAAGGCCGAAAAGACAGATTGCGAAATCTGTATTTGCGATGGAATTCCTCTTTCGAACGTCAGAAAAACAAGCAAAAGGCATTATCTTAATTCCAGAATTGTTCCCCAAAAGGAAATTTTCTCATACAAAGATATCCCTGACAATATCTTTGGAATTACAACACCCGCTCCTTGGAATATGTTGTTTAGAAAAGATTTTCTTGAGAATAACGGCTTTGAATTTGAAGGTACACTGAGAGGAAATGACCTTCGTTTTTTTGCTGAAACAATCGTCTCCGCCAAAAGAATATCTATTGTAACCAAGGTTCTCATATACTATAGAGATTATGCCATTGGAAGTCTCCAAACTCAATATGGTCATCACAAAATTACAGAACAAAACACACTTCGCCAGATTAAGACATTTTTACAGAAAAAAGGTATATACAACGATGTTGAAAAATCATTCAACAGATTGGTTTTAACCAACAACTCCTTTATCTTAAAAAAAATCAGAAGTGAAGAAGAGGCCAGGCAATATTATTCTGAAATACTGTGCAACGAACAGCCTCTAATCTCCTATGACGGAGGCAATGAAGAATTACTAAATAATCCGAATTACAAAAATTTATCCTCTATGAAAGCTCTCAGCGAGGATGCTTTTGTTGAGAAGCTTTTGGACCCCTTACCGCACGGAAAGCAGGTTGAAATAGTTAAACAATCTAACGTTTCGAATCCCAAAATAACAATTATTGTCCCCGCCTATAATGTTGAAAATTTTATTGCAGAATCTTTAGATAGTGTTCTGGCACAAACATATACCAACTGGGAAATTGTTGCGATTAATGATGCTTCTACGGACAATACGCTTGATTTATTAAAGAAGCTTACCGAGGACGATGAAAGAGTTACCATCGTTAATTGCCTAAAAAATAAAGGTCTGGGGCATGCCAGAAATGTAGGACTTGACATTGCAAAGGGAGAATTCGTTCAATTTCTTGACAGTGACGATTTACTGTTGCCTGAAACCTTCGAAATACTTCTGAAACAAATCGAAAAAGAAAATGCGGATATATTGTTATTCGATGGTGAAATTTTTTATGATAATCCTGAAGATAATGAATTGTTTAATAGTAAGAGAACTTCTTTTTACTGGCGAAAAAACGAATATGTAAAGCCTGTAAGCGGTTCAGAGTTCTTTGCTCGAGCTGCAATCAACGGCGACTGGAGAGAAAGTGTCTGCATGACACTCTTCAATGCGAAAGCAATTCGTAATATAAGATTTATTGAGGGGATCGTACACGAAGATGATATTTTTTCTGTGAAAACCATTTTGAATGCAAAATGCGTATGCGTAAATAAAGGCAGATTTTATCAAAGAAGGATAAGAACAGAATCAATAATGACAAGTAAGCGCAAGCTTTCAAGCGCAGAGGGGCGACTGAGAAATATTATTGAACTGAAAAAAATAGAAGAAGAATATCGCTGTATGGACAATGTGGCAGCTCCGGAAATAATCCGAGGAACAGAGCGCCTTATTTTAACCGAAATCCGTAGCTTCTTTAATGCTTACAGCAATTTGTCCAAAAAAGAAAAGCAGACTCTTACACTCAGCGAGGGCAGTGCCCAAGTAATTTATAACGAATTCAACAAGTATGTTAACAATGCGAAGATGGAATCGAAACAGGCTGTAATAAACAGCAAATCATATCGCTTAGGTAGGTTTCTCACCAAAATACCAGCAAAAATGCTAAAACGCAAGCGATTAAAATGAGCTTAGGTCGTAAGTTCATCAAACTGATTCAGAACTTGCAGCATATCTTCAGGAAGTCTTTTATTGCATTCTTCCTTCATTTCATCGGGCACTCCGTAGAATGCTTCAGCAATACCACCGGCAATAGATGTAAGCGTATCACAATCTCCACCTAAAGACACCGCAGTGCGAATTACATCTTCAAAATCATTGCCTTCAAGAAATGCTGTAATAGCCTCCGGAACAGTTTCCTGACAGGATTCAACATGATGATATTCTGGTCTGATTTCGTCGCAGGTTCTGGAAAGATCGTAGCCAAACTCCTGGATGATGTATTCTTTAATCTCATCCTTAGAAGCATCGTTCCTTGCCATAAAGATGGCACTGGCAGTTGCCTCTGCTCCCTTTATACCCTCCGGATGATTATGAGTAACCTCAGCTGTAAGCCTTGCATGTTTACGTGTCTCTTCCAGTGTACTAAATAACCACCCCACTGAGGAAACTCGCATCGCAGATCCATTTCCCCAGCTGTTATAGGGTTGAGGCTCCCTGTATGTAAAAAGCCAGTCTCTGAATCTACCGCCATATCCGGCATCAGGATACTTTCTTCCCCAGATTCTCATAGACTTTGATACAGCATGACGAACAGCCTCATCATCAGTCTCATTATCAAGGCCCATAAGAGCCTCAGCCACAGCTATCGTCATCACGGAATCATCCGTAAACACCGTACCTCTTCCAAACAACGGAAAATCCTTTGTTTTATTACCCCTGTCGAACTCATACGGGGCACCTATCATATCTCCTAAAATCGCTCCATACATGTTTTATATCCTCCTTTATTTTACAAGCCGACATTATTTTCAAATGATTTGACCAGTTCAATTGTGTCAACAGTGTTGACACTTTTTCGTTGTCCTTGCAAAGCTCATAAAACTGTTTCATTCTGTAAAATCCACGACGATTAAATCCTTTCAGCTACGGTACATTAAAATCAGTTACTCATTCACTTTGCGGAAGTTATCGCATCATATATACAAATTGTTCAATAGGCTTAGCAAAGCCCATGATATAATTGTCCTAGTGTCAATCAGGTAATAGTTCTTCCCCCCTGTTGAACCAGTAACGGTTGCTTCATTGAAAGTCTGTTCCCCTGATATGGAAGTTAGCTTCAAACCGGCTGGCTGTTTGCTTAAGTACATGGACTATTTACATATTACGAAACGGACATCTGTTCCCGATGCATTGGTTGTTTTGCTTATAATGACTGCATTGAATATCTGATGAGTCCATTTCGATACCAAAATGCTCTTTTACATACTCAATTGCAACTAGAATAGACAGGTACGAATCCCGTTTACAACATCGCGGTCCACCAATCGATCCGATTGCGTCAAGCACTTTAGATGTCATTTTGTTTGCAAGTCCCCATGATTCCGTAGACAACGGAGTAGATCCGGAGATAATTGATATAAACATACCGGCACTGATTCCGGCTCCACATGCGCCCCAGAATCCACACGTTCCGCCCGGAACAGCTTTTCCTCTATGCATCATTTCAATTAGGGCATCCTTAAGTTCTATATTTCCACCGGCATTTTTATACGCAGTGAGCAACGCTGCCCCAACCATAATATGATGCTCCGGCCCATGCATATGACAAAACGACGCATTTATCATGGTCCGGATGATTTCAATTGGATTTTGGGACGATTCCTTCAAGCACATGGAGATAATGACATCCATTCCCTTTGTGTGACAATCATTACACACGTAATGTCCACTCTGACATCGGGTTTTACTGAATTCTTTTTTATGACAAAGCACACATTCCATCAGTTCATCTTTCTCAAGATAAACAAGCGGAGCTTCACATACAATACATTCTTCTTTGCACTTTTCTTCTTTTATTGAATTCAACATAATTAAGTCCTTCATATTCGATTCGGTAAATTCCGAATTTAATGCTTCCATACCATTGTAAATTCCTTTTCTCCAGTATTATCATCTACACATTCAGATAGTATACTAAATTCTTCTCGTAGATAAAATTGAATTGCTCGCTCACTTTTTTGATAAACGTTCAATTTTAAAGTGGACCTGATTTTCTTCACCTGATCCAATAACTGTTTTCCGATTCCCTTTGACTGTGCTACATCTTTTACAAAGATTCCTTCAATATAGTCGTTATTTAATCCAATAAATCCATCTATCTGATTTGCATTGTCAACTTCATGTACATATATTTCTGCAAGTGGCATCATTTCTTTTACCATATTAAAGTTGCTTTTCCAGTAATCTAGAGATATAAAACTATGTGCCCGAATATTCGTATTCAGCCATATTTGCATTACTGCGTCTATATCACCATCAACGTATTTCCTAATCATTTCTTCGTCTCCACAAGCTTCTAAGTTAACTACATCTTGTTATGCCTCAATCTCTATCTCTGTAACGCAGTATCAAGCGCCACTTTCAGCTTAGATGCAGTTGTATTAATGATTGTCGACCATTTTCTTTTTTTGCCCTAGCCATGTGATATTCCACATGGCTTGAGACAATAGCATTAATATCATGTGTCATTGGTAAGTTATCCAAGATTTACATCTCTTTACAAACCTGACACACATTTTGCAGTAGATAATTTTACATATAAGAAAACCTAGCTTTTCCAGAAGTCTGGCTTCAAATCCAAACTTCCTAAAAATCCCGGAAATATGCCACTAATTCCAATGATGCTCTCACTGTTTTTTATCTGTTTTTTTCTCCAACATTTTTATTGAATTCAAGTAGTCTTCTTCCACCGTGCTGAGTGTTCGTGCTTTATATTTTTTATACTCGTCCGTTGCTTTATCAACAGCCTGCTTGTGTGATATACTTCCATTCCCCTGCAAAAGCTGTTCTCCACTCATTGTCAGAATCCGATCCAGATGTTCGGTCCAGTCTCTCATTGTCATAGACTGTTCGCGTTCTGCCTGACGTTCTGCAAAATCAAGGTATCCAGATACCAGCTGTCCCATTGCACGCAATTCTTTTTCAGATAAATAATTCTTTGCAACTACTGCTTCCTTTAAGATTGGCTGATTACCTTTAAAAGTAGTAAGTCCCATAAATTCTTTTTCTGCATCTGCTCTGTTATAGATTACTTCTGCTGCAGTTTGTCCATGAATTGCGTAATGAATTTTGTTTTGCACTTTTTTGAAAAATGCGATGGATATTTCCGCTTTCGGATCATAATCTATACTCGTTGCATAAATTTCCAGGATCTGACGATAAAACACTTTCTCGGTTGCACGGATATCACGGATTCTCTCCAACAATTCCTTGAAATATCCACCACCACCCAGATTTTTCAAACGATCGTCATCTAAAGCAAAACCTTTTCTCATGTATTCTTTTAAAATCCCAGTTGCCCAGATTCTGAACTGTGTTCCTCGTTTTGATTTTACACGATAGCCAACAGAAATAATAACATCAAGATTGTAATAATCTACATTGTAAACTTTTCCATCAGTAGCAGTGTAGGCAAATTTTGCCCACACTGACTCTTTTTCTAGCTCTCCCTCTTTAAAAATATTTCTGACATGTTTTCCAATCACACTACGATCTCTCTGAAACAATTCTGCCATCTGATCAATAGACAACCAGACTGTATCACCATCAAAAGTAGTTTCAACTTTCGTCAGACCATCCTCTGTCGTATAAATAATCATATCTGCTTTTTCTTTGTCCATAAATTAATTTTCCTCCAAAATCAGATACATTATCAACGTGAACGAGTCATTCTAGCGAAATCCTCATTCCTCATCTTTACCATTTATATTACGATAATAATCATCCATATCAATGCCTATTTTACCTTGGCATCTGGTTTTCGTTTACCCAAAAGGCACACAGTCTCAACATGGCTTGAGACAATAGCATTGATACCATGTGTCATTGGTAAGTTATCTAAGTCTCCGCTTGTCATAGGTAAGTTATCCAAGATTTACATCTCTTTACAAACTGGAAGTTGTAATCCGCTTTACAGGTGATCATTTGGATTATTCTTTCTATATACTAACCAACTTATCAGCAAGCTATCTGTCAGCAGATATGCGATAAAACTCTTCTTTATTGCACTCTTTTCTCTTTCTGTTTTGTATCTCATTGCTTTTGAAATAAAATACACTGTTGCAATCAAAATGATTATCAAAATGGCAATTGATATAAAAGATTGTTTCACTTGGTGTTCACCTCCATCCCAGATAACTTCCGATTTTTCAACTACTTATTGAAAATGACTTACGGTCTTAAACAATTCATAATTACCGTAATCATCATTTCTTTTTCTTCCGGTTTAGATTCTGCAATCATAATGGTTAGGGCAACAAGCGTATGGTCATCTATCAACTTGTCATCATCAATGAAGAGCACTCCATTCTTATCAAGGAAATACAAGAACATCGTAGCTGCTATTCTTTTGTTGCCATCTAGGAAGCTGTGATTCTTGGTTACAAAATACAGAAGATGTGCAGCCTTCTCTTCTAATGTCGGATACAATTCCTGTCCAGAAAAGGACTGATATATGTTTCCAATACTACCTTTGAATGAATCGTCTTTCTCTTTGCCGAACAAATCTGATTCTGCTCCAAATCGCATCTGAGAAATAACATCCTTGCATTCCTCATATGTGAGTTCATATGTTGCCGCGCTTCCTTTAGGACGCTCCATATTCTGGTGATCATATGAATCGAGCAACTCTAATGCTTTGCTGTATTTCTGAATTACATCAAGCACCTGCTGAGAATCCAAGGCATTCTGTGTCCTTTTCATAATACGTATTACTTCACCAAGTTGCCTAATACGATTATCATTTACAGCATACCCCTGCAATATGTATTTTTTTAGAACTGAATTTGCCCATCTTCTGAATTCAACACCTCGTTTAGATTTAACGCGATATCCGACGGAAATGATGACATCTAAATTATAGTATTCAGTCATATGTGTCTGTGTTTTTCCTTCTATTGCACCATGCTGAGTGGTAGTCGCAAATTTTGCGACTACCACTTGGTCTTCTAATTCTTCTCGCAAAGCATTGTTAATATGTTTACCAATTGTCTTTACATTTCTATCAAAAAGCTCTGACATTTGCTGACGGTTTAACCACACAGTTTCGCATTCAACAGGCACTTTAAGTTTTATGGTATTATCTTCCGTCTCAAATATTACAATTTCATTTTCCATACAATTTCCCCATCTTCACAATTCTCCATTCAAGCCCAAAGTTTCGTATTTATTTAGTTTGTAACAGGTTACTTACCCTGAATAATACAGGACAGCTGGGCTACCAACCAGCTCTAGCACATTTCTGATGCGCATTGCGTTTTTATCTTCTTAATTATAATCAAGCCATATGGCATGATTAGCTTTTTCATCGATAAATTCCGATTTGTATAACCTCTCTTAACATCTAATCCGAGGTTACAACCTGACACACATTTTGCAGTAGATATGTTTCCATATAGGAAAACCGAGCTTTTCAGAAGTCTGGCTTCAAATCCAAACCTCGCAAAAAGCCCGGAAATACGCCGCTTTTCAGCCCTTATTTATCTTTTCTTGACAGCAGACATACGCACTCAACGTGTTTTGTCATGGCGAAATTATCAAATGGTTTTATACTTTTAACTTCATAGCCGTAGTACTGCATGTAATACAGATTCTCTACGAGTGTTTTGGGATTGCAGGAAATGTACACAATCTGGTCCACCCCGTAATTAATGATTTTATCCATTGCGTCGGTGGACATACCTACTCGCGGCGGATCCACCACTATTACCTCTGGTTTTTCGTCAAGAGTCTCCAGAACCTTAAACACATCCCCGCAAATAAATTCACAATTATCAAGGCCGTTAAGCTGTGCGTTAACTTTGGCCGACTCCACTGCGCCCTCGTTTATCTCTATGCCGATGACCTTAGATGCTTTGCGAGCCAGAACCTGAGTTATAGTACCGGTACCGCAATACAGATCGAAGACCCTTTTATTCTCGAAATCATCAATAAGTCCTACTGCATACGAATACAGGTTTTCTATGGCCTCAACATTAGTCTGGAAAAATGCGAACGCACTCACCTTGAACTTGAGGCCGAATATTTCTTCCATATAGTAATCTCTGCCTGACAGTATTCTAAGCTCATCACAATATACAGCATCAGCCAGTCTGTCATTAATTGTTCTGAGGATGCCTACAACCTTGTGCTCCAGTTCAAGGTTCATTATCATTTCCACATACGCCGCCTCGTCAAATCCGTCTTCGGAACTTGTGCATATGTTTATGAGCATTTCGCCTGTCCTGACACCTCTTCTGACAATAAGGTGTCGCATAAGACCTGTATGTCTTCTCTTGTGATAGTGGCTGTATCCTTTTTCCTGAACGAAACTGAGAGTTCCCGCCAGAATCTTATTAAAATCAGGGTGCACAAGCTGACACTCATCTACTGTAACAATTGACATGAAATGACCCTTCTTGTGCATTCCAAGAGTTGTCGGACCGTTTTTTTCCATATCTCCGAAAGTATATTCCATTTTATTTCTGTATCCATACTGCTGCGGTGCAGGCTCTATGGGAAGCAACTGTTCGTGCTTGATATCCTTGCGGTCCACAAGGCCTCTTACTTCTCCGAACTTATTGCTTAACTGTTCTTCATAGGGTACGCCCTGATATGTACATCCTCCGCATATCAGGCAATCTCTACATTTTTCCATTAAAATCTCCCGTAATTATCATAGAATTCTTTTTTGAATTCCAGGAATCTATCTTCTTCTATTGATTTTCTGATGCCATCCATTGTCTTCACAAGGAAGTGCAGATTATGATTGGTCATCAGCATTGAACTGAGCATTTCATCTGCTTTGAAAAGGTGTCTCAAGTATGCCCTGCTGTAATTCCTGCATGTATAGCAGTCACATTTATGGTCCAGCGGTGTGAAATCTCTTTCAAATCTGGCATTTTTGATATTAATTCTGCCCTCTGATGTCATCGCCATACCATGTCGCGCAATTCTCGTAGGCAGGACACAGTCAAACATATCAATGCCTCTCTCTACACCTTCAAACAGGCAGTCGGGGCTTCCAACACCCATAAGATACCTCGGCTTTTCCTTTGGCAGATAGTCCACACAATCATCCAAAACATCGTACATCACCTCTTTAGGCTCACCAACGCTGAGCCCTCCAATAGAGTAACCCGGCAGATCCATCTCTACAATAGCCTCTGCGCTCTCTCTTCGAAGGTCTTTGAACATGCCGCCCTGCATTATTCCAAACAAAGCCTGTTTGTCTGTATTCTTATGATATTCTTTGCATCTTTTGAGCCATCTTGTTGTTCTGGCAAGGGAGTCCTTAACATAATCACGGGACGCATCAGCCGGTGCGCATTCGTCAAAAGCCATCATTATGTCTGAGCCCAATGCATTCTGAATTTCCATTGATTTTTCTGGACTGATCATGTGCCTTGATCCATCAATGTGAGATCTGAACTGCACACCCTCTTCTGTAATTTTTCTCATTGCACCAAGACTGAAAACCTGGAATCCGCCGCTGTCGGTAAGAATCGGTTTGTTCCAGTTCATGAACTTGTGCAGGCCACCCGCAGCCTTTACAACTTCATGACCCGGTCTTAAATATAAATGATATGTGTTACTGAGAATTATCTGTGCTCCCAGTTCGTCAACCTCTTCCGGTCTCATAGCCTTTACTGTGGCCGCTGTTCCCACCGGCATGAAAATAGGTGTCTCAATTTCACCATGAGGTGTTGTTATTCGTCCTCGTCTTGCCTTGGTTCTCGAATCCGTTTTGATTAATTCGTATTTTAGTGCTGTCATGTTGTCTCCTGTCAATATTCTTAACAATACTGTTAATACTACCGTTAATTATCCTATTCAATAAACATGGCATCGCCATAACTGAAAAATCTATATCTTTCCTCAATTGCTTCCTCATAGACTTCAAGAATCTTCTCTCTGTCATACAATGCCGAAATCAGCATGAGGAGCGTTGACTTAGGCAGGTGAAAATTAGTTACTAGACTGTCAATTATCTTAAATTCATAACCGGGATATATGAAAATTCCCGTACTTCCCGATCCTGCTTCAACCTGCATGCATCCCAGCTTCTCGTCATAATGTGCAGCACTTTCAACAGTTCTCGTTGACGTTGTTCCAACGCTGATAATCCTTCGTCCTGAAGCTTTGGCTCTGTTAATTGCCTGTGCACTTTCTTCACTAATATGATATTCCTCGAAATGCATGGAATGATCTTCAACCTTATCCACCTTAACAGGTCTGAATGTTCCAATACCTACATGAAGCGTCACGTATGCAATCTCCACACCCTTTTCCTGAATCCTTTTGAGAAGTTCCTTCGTGAAATGAAGTCCTGCAGTAGGTGCTGCCACTGATCCCTCGTCTCTGCAGTATACCGTCTGATACCTGTCCTTGTCATCCTCCTCACTGCTGCGCTCAATATAAGGCGGCAGAGGCATGCTGCCGATTTCTTCAAGGCGTTCCATGAAAATACCTTCGTATTCAAACTCTACAATTCGGGTGCCATCATCACCATATTCAATGATTCGGGCACGCATAAGCGGCGACTGACTGAAAATAACACTGTCTCCTGGTTTCAATCTTCTGCCCGGACGAACCATTGTCTCCCATCTGTCACCTTCTATCCTCTTAATCAGCAGAAATTCAACCTTCGCACCCGTTCCTTCTTTTTCTCCGAAAATACGTGCGGGCAAAACTTTGGAATTGTTGAGTACCATCAGATCACCGGGATTGAGGTAATCGATAATATCGTAAAAATGTTTGTGTTCAATCTTGCCGCTGTCCCTATGTACAACAAGAAGCCTGGACGAATCGCGCTTATCCGCAGGCTTCTGAGCAATAAGTTCCTCTGGCAGATTGTAGTCAAAGTCAGTTATATTCATATATTTCAGTCCTCTTTGTTATATTCGATTCCGAGATGTTTGTATGCCATCTCCGATACCATCCTACCCTTCTGAGTCCTGTGCAGGAATCCTGCCTGAATCAGATAAGGCTCATAAACATCCTCTATTGTAACACGTTCTTCTCCAATTGAAGCCGCAATTGTTTCAATTCCTACAGGACCACCGTTAAATCTCTCAATAATTGTGTTAAGAATTTCCCGGTCGAGGTTTTCGAGACCCATCGGGTCAACCCCAAGCGCATTAAGCGCCTGTCTGGTTATATCAAGAGTAATCCTGCCCTCACCTCTTACCTGAGCGAAATCTCTTACCCTCTTAAGCATTCTGTTGGCTACTCTCGGAGTTCCCCTTGACCTCAAAGCCATCTCCGTAAGTGATTCATCATCAACAGGTACCTGAAGCAGACCGGCAGACCTTGATATTATTTTTTTTAGCTCATCGGTTTCATACATCTCAAATTTCAGATTTACCCCGAATCTGTCCCGCAACGGTGCACTCAAGCTTCCGGCTCTCGTAGTTGCTCCAATAAGTGTGAACTTGGCAATATCGAGTCTGATTGATCTTGCCGACGGACCTTTGCCTATGACAATATCAAGTGCATAATCCTCCATAGCCGAATAAAGCACCTCTTCAACAGATCTGTTAAGTCGGTGAATCTCATCTATGAACAGTACGTCATTCTCATTAAGATTAGTTAATATTGCAGCTAAATCCCCGGCTCTGCTTATTGCCGGCCCTGATGTGATTCTCAAATCGACTCCCATCTCGTTAGCAATAATCCCGGCCAGAGTTGTCTTGCCAAGTCCCGGAGGACCATAAAACAGCACGTGATCCAAAGGTTCACCTCGCAACTTGGCAGCCTCAATAAAAATCTTGAGATTGTTCGTCGCCTTTTTCTGTCCTATATATTCAGACAAAGTCTGTGGTCTCAGGGTAATTTCACTACGCTCTTCACCCTGTCCCAGCTCTGCTGCTGTTATTCTCTCTTCGTAATCCATTCCGTAATCCATGTATCTACAGTTCCTTCTATCCGGCAGTTCTATCCCTAAAACAAGTTTTTAAGTGCCTTCTTAATATATTCCTCTGATGTCAGATTGTCATCTCTGACCGCAGCAAGTGCGCTTGTAGCTTCTCCCCTGGAATACCCCAGTGCCATGAGCGCTTCAATGGCTTCACTTCGACCTCCTGTCGTCACAGGTGTGCCTCCGGTAATCTCTGGTTCTATATTTGCCTGATTTCCTGCATTGTCCCGGAATTTATCCTTAAGGTCGAGAACAATTCTCTCTGCTGTCTTCTTACCTATGCCGTTAGCCCTTGTCAAAGTCTTGGAATCTTCAAAAATAATTGCCTGTTCAAGTTCTTCCAAAGTGAATGCAGACAAAATTGCCAAACCTGCTTTGGCACCGACTCCGTTTACAGTAATAAGTTTCTTGAAAGCATCAAGCTCACCTTTCCTCGAGAATCCATAAAGGCTCACATCATCATCTCTGACAATCATGGATGTATAGACCGTTATCTCACTTCCCTCTGATGCCAGATAAGCCTTTGCATTTGCCGGAACATTGACCTCGTATCCGATTCCGTTAACATCTATTAAAATATAACCTGCGCCCTTTTCGGCGAGAATTCCTCTGATGAATCCTATCATCTTCTGTACAACTCCTTCAATCTTCCTGCCGTTCCTGCTGAATGACCGTGGCAGATGGCTGCAGCCAAAGCATCAGCCGTATCATCAGGCTTAGGCACTTCCTTAAGGTTGAGCAATGTCTTGACCATCATTTGCACCTGTTTCTTGTCTGCCCTCCCATAGCCGACAAGAGCCTGCTTAATCTGCATCGGCGTATACTCCGCAATCTCAAGTCCGCCCTTGGCGCAGGCAAGAACCGCAATTCCTCGAGCCTCTCCAACCATAATGGCTGTCTTGGCATTATTATTAAAGAACAGTTCTTCAATGGATGCCACATCCGGCTTTTCCTCATCAATCAGCTCTCTCAGAGAATCATAAAGATGTGCTAGTCTGTCCTCTATAGCCATACCCGCATCCGTTGTAATCGAGCCGTATCTGCACACTCTGAATCTGTTGCCGATAAGCTCAACAATGCCATAACCCATAATGGCATAACCCGGGTCTATTCCCAGTATTTTCATATCATCCCTCCTAATGCTTCGTTAAGTATATCATACAAACATATGTTTGTTAAGGATAAATGACTCTTCGATTGTGTCATTGCAAAACACCTTTTGTATGATATAATTATTAGAATATCATCCCTTATTCGGAGGCTAACAATGCGTATTTCAAGACAGAACAAAATATTAGAACTTATTGAAACTCACGAAATCGAAACACAGGATAAACTGGCTTCCATGCTTCGTGAATATGGATATGAAGTGACTCAGGCTACTATTTCCAGAGATATTAAGGAATTGCAGCTTATTAAGACACTATCCCCTTCCGGCAATTATAAATATTCTACTTCATCGACTGATGAAAGACCGATTTCCGGAAGAATGTCCAACATTTACAAAGAAACTGTAAAGTCAGCAAAATCCTCCGGCAACATTGTTGTCCTCAAGACACTTTCAGGATGTGCCGGAGCTGCCGGGGAAGCTCTTGATTCCTTCGGCATTCCTCATGTTATCGGATCCGTCGCCGGTGATAACACAATAATGTTTGTTGTTGACGATGCCGATAATGCCCCTATCGTTGTTGAATATCTCAACGATCTGATTAACGTGAATAAATAAGTTTCAGAGAGGGATTCGATGATTCGACATATCAGAATTACAAATTTCGCCACCATCGAAAACACCGAAATAGATTTTCATGATGGCCTGAACATAATAACCGGCGAAACAGGCGCCGGTAAATCCATTGTAATTGAAGCAGTAAGTTTGGCTCTGGGAAGCAGGGCGGATACTGCTTTTGTTCGCTCCGGAGCAGATAAGGCAATTGTTCAGATGATTGCAGACAAAGACGGCGAAGAGTATGTTGTAACCCGTGAGATATCATCTTCCGGTCGTAATTTATGCAGAATAAATGATGAAATCGTCACGTTGACCGCTCTTAATGGGCTATGTCGCAGCCTGGCGGATATTCATGGACAGTACGATCACCAGTCACTGCTTAACCCTGAGTATCACATTGACCTTGTGGATCTCTATCACAAGGATAAGATTCAGCCTGCAAAGGATGCTGTTGCAAAGGCATACCAGGAATATGCCGCCACACGCAGTGAATTGAAGAAACTTCTCGAGCAAGTTGCAAAAGATCAACGTGAACGGGATTTCATGGAGTTTGAATTGAATGAAATTCTTCAGGTTTCACCGCAGATTGATGAAGATGTTGAGCTCGATGCCAGAATTTCAGTTCTTCAAAACAGCCAGCTTATTTATGATAGCCTTTCGGGTGCATACGAAGCAGCTTCTGGCGAAGAAAATTCAATACTCAGCGGAATCAAGGCCACAACAGATCTTCTGGAACAGGTCTCTTCTTTTTCAAGCCAGCTCAAAGATATTTCAGACAGAATCAACGAAATTTATTATGATTTTGAAGATGCCTGCTCTGTCATAAGGGAATTGCGAGATAATATCGTATTCTCACCGGAAGAATTAAACAGTGCCATTGAACGTGCTGATGCCATAACAAGGCTGAAGAACAAACATGGCAAAAACATTGAACAGCTTCTTGAGTATGCTGATGAACTGGAACAGAAGCTGGAACATATAAACAATGCCGATTCACACAAAGCTGCGCTGCAGGCACAGCTTCACAAATGCGGTGTTACACTCAAGGATACATGCACTGCTTTGTCACAGGCTCGCCGAGAAGCTGCATCCCAGCTTGAAAAACAAATTACAGAACAATTGCAACAGCTTAACTTCAAAGACGCCAGATTCGCCATTGAGTTCAGTCCGGCACCCGTTTTTACTGCTAACGGCAACGATTTAGTTGAATTTATCATCAGCACTAACAGAGGCGAACCGATGAAACCTCTAAGCAAAATTGCTTCCGGCGGTGAAATGTCCAGAATTATGCTCGCCTTTAAGAAAATAATCGGAGACTACGACAAAATACCTACAATGATTTTTGACGAAATCGATAGCGGTATCAGCGGTATCGCAGCAAGCGTTGTGGGTCGCAAGCTTAAAGAAATCGCACAGAACCATCAGATAATCTGCATTACGCATCTTCCTCAGATTGCAGCATGCGGCACATGGAATTACAAAATATCAAAATCATCCGATGACACCAGAACGTATACAGAAGTTACAGCTCTCGACAAGGAATCTACAATCGAAGAAATTGCAAGACTCCTTGGCGGTGAGAACATTACAGATACCACCCTGGCATCTGCCAAAGAGCTTATATCAGCAAGTTCACAGGAATAAACCTGATTTTTAAAGGCGGCTCGAAACATAATAGTTTCGAACCGCCTTTTATCTGAATTACGACCCCTGAATGCCATTACATAGTTGTTCTTATTTTGTTAGCGCAAAAGCAAGAATCGTTCGTATATCAATACTGTTACCTTTAGAAAACTGTCAACTACATATTTACCATAGTTTTGATTGAATTTTTCAAATTTTCGAATTTCTTAACTAATTTAGCACCATTTTTAATTGTCTCCATCACTTTTTCAAAGCATTTTGATGAAATTATTTTCATTTCTAATATTCCTACACATTCTTGTCCTATAACCCTAGAATACGTGCTCGCCGAGCACACCAATAAAAAAAGTAGATGCACGAATGTACATCTACTTAAATGCAATTTCTACTGATTATTCAGCATCTTCTTCTGCTGGAGCTTCAGCTTCCTCTGCTGGTGGTTCGATTGTTTCTCTGATGCTCAGGCTGATTCTCTTTCTATCCTTGTCGATTTCAAGAATCTTAGCTGATACAACCTGTCCAACCTCCAGTTCTTCACCGATGTTGGCAACTCTCTTATGAGCAACTTCTGAAATGTGTACCAGTCCATCAAGACCTGGTTCCAGTTCAACGAAAGCACCGTATTCCTTAATCTGAACAACCTTGCCTTCGATAACCTGTCCAACCTGATAGTTCTCATCGATTACGCTCCAAGGTTCAGGCTGATTCTGCTTGAGTCCAAGTGAAATCTTACCCTTTTCAGCGTTCATTGACAGAACCTTAACATTGATTTTCTGTCCGATTTCGAGAACTTCCTGTGGGTGCTTAAGTTTACCCCATGAAATTTCTGAAATATGGAGAAGTCCATCAATACCGCCGATATCTACGAATGCACCGTAATCAGTAAATCTCATTACTGTACCTTCAACAACATCGTCAACATTCAGGTTGTCCCAAATTTCAGCAACAATCTTATCCTTCTCATCAGCAAGGAACTGCTTGTGTGAGAATACAGCTCTGTTTCTTCTCTGATCAACTCTAGATACCTTAACTTCCATAGTCTGACCGATGAATTCTTCAGCGTTCTCAACATAACGGTCTGAAAGCTGTGACATAGGAATAAATCCAGCAACTTCCTTGTATTCAGCAATTACGCCGCCGTTAACTGTTCTTGTAACTTTAACTTCGAGAACTGTTTTATCTTCATATGCCTGAACAATTTCATCCCAGTTGGCACTGATTTCTAACTTCTTCTTTGAAAGTAAGATTCCACCGTCTCCGTCATCAGTCTTAATTACCTTTGCTTTGATTTCGTCGTCAACTTTGAAAGCGTCAGCTAAAGTCTGACCTTCTTCAAGAGTAACTTCATTAATTGGCAGAATACCGTCTTTCTTGCAGCCCAGGTTAACAATTACTTCCTTATCTGTTACCTGATGAACTGTACCTGTGACAATTTCGCCACCCCTTGGCAGTCTTAAGGACTTATCAATATCGTCCATAATGTCAGCCATAGTTAATTCTTTGTTTTCAAGTGTCATATCACTCATTCTGGCAATAACCTCCTTAATTATGCATTCGGGAGTCGATGCTCCCGCAGCTACACCTATTTTATTACATTTTTCAACCTCTTTCAATGGCAAATCTTCAATATTCTCCACAAAATAGGTGTTTATGCACGACTTCTTTGAAATTTCGTACAATTTCTTCGTGTTGGAGCTGTTTTTGCCTCCTATAACTATCATCATGTCAGACATTTCCGCAAGTTCACGGCACGAGTCCTGACGTTTTGCCGTTGCGCTGCAAATTGTATTATTTATTTCAACTCTTTTATTATTTTCCTCCAGTGCCCTGAGAACGTCATCAAGCATCTTCTGCCGTATTGTCGTTTGGGTTACAACAAAAAAGTCATCTCCGGTTATTTCTTTTGCCTCCTCATAGGAACTTACCGCTTCAGCAGGCATCAAACACCACCCATTTATTCCCTTTACTTCTGGATGATTTGCATCCCCTACAATTATTACCTGTTTATCCGTCTCATTAACGAGCTTGTGTATTCTTCCTACAAAGGGACATGTAGCATCTATGAGTTTGATTTTTTTTGCTTCTGCTTCCTCATAAAACTTTTTTCCCTCGCCATGGGATCTGATTATTACCGTTGAACTCTCGTCAACTTCATCAAGGCTTTCTATAATTGTAATCCCTTTTGCTGCAAGATCCTTTGTTACCATCTCATTGTGAATAAGCGGTCCCATTGAATAAATGTTATCACAGCTTTCATGTGCTGCCTTTTCTGCCTTCTCTATAGCCTGTCTCACACCAAAGCAAAACCCTGCATTCTCAGCCCTTCTTATTTCTTTCATCTATCTTTTCCAACTCCATTAAATATTTCTTGAACGATGACTCATTGCCGTTATCCGTAGGATGATAATATTTCACCCCTTCCTTGTAAAGATTATCCGGCAGGTATTGCTGTGTAACGTATCCTCCGTATGCATGTGGATACTTGTAATCCAACCCTCTTCCAAGTTTGGCAGAGCCACTGTAATGCGAGTCCATTAAATGTGCCGGCACGTCATCTATCCTTTTATGCCTTATATCATGTTCTGCTTCAAGAAGCGCATTGTATGATGCATTCGATTTAGGACAGGATGCGAGCAGTATGACAGCTTCTGCCAGAATGATTTTGGCCTCAGGAAGTCCCACCATTTGGGCTGCCTGTATGCAGGATGTCACAATTGATATAGCATTAGGATATGCCATCCCCACATCTTCACTTGCCATGACCATAAGGCGCCGTCCTACCATCATTATATCCGCACCTCCCTCAAGAAGTCTTGCCATATAATGAATTGATGCATCTGGATCACTCCCTCTAACAGATTTCTGAAGAGCTGAAAGCAGATTATATCTATCTTCTTCTTTATCATAAAAAGTCGTCTGTCTTTGCATTGCTTCGGCTACAATATCCCTCGTGATAACGTTACCGTCACTTAAATTATCTACGATAAAACCCAAGGTATCAAGAGCAACCCTGCAATCTCCACCGCTCATCGATGCAAGAATTCTCAGAGTATCGTCCTCATACTTTATATTAAGCCCACCAAACCCTTTCTCTGTATCCTCAATTGTACGCTTGAGAATAATCATCAGTTCATCTGCAGTCAGTCTGCGGAATTCATATATGTTTCTGACTCTGCTCAATATGGCATTGTTCACTGAGAAATAAGGATTTTCTGTTGTACTTCCTATGAATCTGACAACACCTTCCTCAATAGCCTTGAGAAGTGCATCCTGTTGCAGCTTGTTCCATCTGTGAACCTCATCAACATAAAGACATGTTGTTTCCTGCATCAGTCCGTGAAATCTAACTTGAGCTGTTTCAATCACACTTTTCAATTCTTTCGTTCCTGTTGTGGACGCATTTATCTCAACAAAGTTACTGTCCAACTCCCTTGCAATGAGCCTTGCAAGAGTAGTCTTGCCAGTTCCGGACGGGCCAAAGAAAATGGCTGAATCAAAAGTCTTGTTCTTTATGGAATTGTAAAATAATGAGCCTTCAAACATGAAATGTGTCTGACCCACAAATTCATCAAGTTTCGTCGGCCTCATCCTTGTCGATAACGGTATCATGATATTACCTCTGTCAAAAGTATTTTATACCGTTTATCCTACATCAAAACACTCGGATTTTCAATTAACTACCGCGTCCTTCACATAGAGTTTTCTCTTGAACAAAGCCACCTTGGTTATCACGTCCTTAATATAATAATTCTTATAATATATGTATTTTGCCGTCTCTGTCAGATATTCTTCACAGCCGTCTCTGATTTCTTCCTTCAGCTGTCCTATGAATGCCACCAGATTTTTCCTGAGATCCGGATTCTCGCTTTGATTGGGAACATATGCTATTTTTACCTGCCCTGTATCTTTATTATAAAACACCGTATTTGTGTTCAAGGTTATTCTGTATGGCGATATCAGATACTCTACGGATTTTCCCAGTATTATCAAAGTTCTTTCCAAAAGATAAAGCGCATCCTCTGTTTTCTCAATTCTATAACTGCTCAAGGGGACAAATCCGCTACAATCATAGCATGCCGTTTCGCCATCTCCTTCACCCATAAATCCCATAGGCATAAAAAAGTCACATTGTCCCGATGAAAGCATTACCTTCTCATATTCCATCATACTGTTTTCACTTAGCTTAATTCTAAAGTCATTGTTTTCCCACATTTCTCTTCCTCCATATCAACCGCCACCGCATTTGCTGCATGGCGTATACCCCTTTTTTATCGCGTCTCTTTTGTCCATGGTCAAAGTTCGTCTGTCAATTGTTCTGCACGATGCCCTGTGATAGGCAGTTCCTTTACCGCTAAAACAATATACAACCGAACCTGTAGCCATATCCTTTGACTTGCATATGCCACATGGATTATGCTTGCTTTTCAGTTTGTCTGTAAGAATTCTCTCATGAACCTTAGCCACAGAATATGTGCATTTCTCGCTATGATATTTTTCTCCTTCCTGCGGAAATATTACCACAGCCTTGCCATCTGAATCTGTCTCCATGGCTTTTCGCCCTATTCCACCATCTCCTTTTTTATTTCCTACGAAATTGCGATATTTAACATAAGCCTCCAGTTTAAAACTGCTTCCAAGATTGAAGGGCATTACAATGCTTGTTTGTGCATCGATTTTATATGCACCAACGGCAGAATCTTTCAACTCTCCTGCATAAGCTGATGATATTTTTAGCTGGCTGATATTATCATTATCATCAAGAATCCGCTTTCGTACTTGCGTCTTCAACGTAAGATGTGATAATCCGTCATATCCTTTGAGCATGCAGTTTTGTGTTTCATCTGCCGCTCCGTTAATCACATTTTCCCACGTTGATTCCACTCTTATGAGATAACTCAATGCAAATACAGCTATAATTACAACAGGCAATATTAATGCTGCTTCGACTGTATAAAACCCTTTAGTACTTTTTCTCATAATTAAATGTCCTGCCATTTACTTTTGCAGATATGTTTATGCCGGCACAGTGCTCTTTAATAACAAAATCACTGTCACTGTTCATCCTCGTGTTAATCTGAATAAGATCCATTATCCGAGTAACTTTTACATCCTCGTTTTCAAAAAACAAAAGCCATTGCAGGTATTCCTCGTAATTATATCCTTTCTCTACATCTGGCCTGAAAACACCGTTTGTAAAACCATCAATCACGTTGTCAATATCCACTGCCCATGTACTCTTATCTTTAACAACCGGCACCTTGTTGCCTTCTCTCAAAAGTGTCACATCGTTGTCCGATTCAGCGTATGCCCATGCTGCCGCAAGAACCAGCTGGGTTGCAGGCGCAGCCTCTGGTGTAAGTAGTTCTGCAACAGTAAGAAGCTTTTTCATTTTTGCCGGGTCAGAGTAAATATGCTGTAGATTTAATGGGAATCTCAATGCTTTAAGTCCCCTGTCCACAGCTTTTAAGTTCTCTTTATCCGACAGTTTGCCTCCTAAAATATATTCCGTCTCGTCTCTGAAAAAATGGTTATTGTCAGCAGAATGCACATCATTATTAAAGTATCTCATTATGTATCTGTTAATCAGATATCCTTCCGTCTTTTCCGAAAACGCATGCTGTATACTACCCGGATTTACCGCAATATTTTTTGCCATTAATGTAAGACTGGTTTCTGCAGCACCATATGATGGTAGTGATACTATCGTTGCTCTGTTTCTCAATGTCTCGCTATCCATCTCGTTTTCTTCAGCAGCCTCCTTCATAACGGAGTCAAGAATATCCATTGTAACTGCAAATCTCATGTGTTCAATAATCTGTTTTCTTACAGGACCTGTATCAGTAAGTGAATACCCACCGCATACAACACCTACCTTATCAATTCCCACACCATGAATGCCGCTCATAGAATAGTCAAAATATTTTCTGAATCCGCTTGTAAGTTCCGATTTTTTGCCTTCAAGCAAAAATAATCCATACTCCTGCTGAACATAGCTGTTATATTCTGACATGAGAGAATCACCTGAAATATTTGCAATCGCATCGGTTCTGCTCCGTATATATTCGTTTCTTGCACTCATAAAAAAAGTGAAAACGATTGTCATCATTGCAGACATAATCATCAAAACAAAGACTGTACTACTTCCTCTTTTACTGTTCCTCATCAGTTAACACACCTTTAACCATACTGCAATATCGCACATATTTAGGTCCGTCAACAGCATAATATGAACCTTCTATTGTCTGGCTCCCCTTCCCCATAATCATCCCTTTGCTTACCATTCTTACTTCTCCTCTGCCGTACACCTTCCCACCTATTGCACTCTTCTTCATATCTATTTCACCCTTCCAGTTTCCGCCATCTGCATAAATTGTTTTTCCTGTTAATGCTCCTGCATTGCCACGTAATGCAATATGCATTCTGCCGGTTTCTGCAGCCAGCTGATAGTAATAACCTTCGATGAGAACCAGGGTAATCATAGCGATTATAATAATTGGAAGTACTACAGCTGCCTCAACTATATATGTACCCCTTTTGCTGTTCTTCATTAGTTAAACTTACTGAGACCTTCAAATGTTCTGTTAACAAAATCTGTAATCTGACTTTTGAATATAAGCCCTAATGCAACTGCTATAGCTACCAGAATCGCCACCTGAACAAGTTCCATTCCCTTCTTGCTCTTTATTCTGACATGTAATTTTCTCCCAATACTTTTACCCATTTACGATCTCCTTTCACAAGTTCTTACAGTTCAATAAGTGCAGGTGCTACAGTAATTATTATCAACACCATTAAAAACAGCATTAACGGCAGCGTCAGCTTTGTCTCTGCCATCTTACCCCGCTCTTCACAATTCTTTTTACGCATTATCCACAGAAGTTCACTCTCCCTTTCTAGCTTTTTATTAAGCTCGACACCTTTGTTTATGTTATCTGAAATAATATTCGAAACTCTCATCAGTTCTTTTATTCCTGATTCTTTAGCGAAATTTCTCAATCCTTTGCTCATTGATCCGTTAGCATGCTTAACAGATTCATATATATCACTCATATTAGAATAAAAATAATCCTTATCATCACCACAGTATCTAACCGATTCTTCTACCGTCTTCTCAAAAGCGGTGTTGAGCACCAGCCCTGCATTAAGAAGCAGAACCAATCTGTTAACAAATTCAGGAAGCTGCCTCATTACTGAATTTTTTCTCTGTTCCTGTTCCTTTTTCTGTGCCGTACCTTTGCTTCGCCATACAGCCACCAATGCTCCCAATGTAAGCAGACACAGCATAAGAGTATTCGTCTGCTTTCTGCGGTACCAGGATATCTTTTCCCCAGACTTCAATTTTGTTGGCAACTCTATGCGTTTTGATGAAAGATCGCTATTTAATGCTCCCATTACACTTCGCATCTCACACTCTGCAACTTCTCTTTGAGATATAGCCTTTTCCGGAGCATCTTCAGTTTCTTCTTTCAGGCTGCTGTATGGTTCAATGGAAAGATTGTACCTTTTGTTAAATTCCTCATTGCCACATTTCACCTGCGCCTCAAGAACAATTCTACCGTTTTTCTCGCCTTCATCCGGCCGCACAAGATAAAGCCCCTTCTCGGTTTTGATTATCTCAACTCCTGTATTTACAAGGGTTGAAGCCATATCAACGATTATAAGTATGACTCCTATCACTACAACCGCAATCATCTGTCTTTTGGTTTTTTCATTTATGAAATTCTTCATTTTGTCAAACCTCTATCGATGAAATTTTTTCCATGAGATACATTCCCGCTCCCATAGTTACTAATGCTCCCGTCATAATCAAACGTCCCGTCCATGTATTGTATAGTGGCTCTATGTAAGAATATGATACTACATTCATAACAAGAAGCATCGCCATCGGCATCATAGATATTATTCTGCCCTCTGTTTTTCTCTGATTTGTAAGTACTCTTATTTCGCGTTCTATGTTCATCTTATCCGTTAATACGTCAGTAGTATGACCTATTATCTTCTCTAAATTCCCACCCATGCTCCGGCAAGTGATATACACCTGCACAAAATTATCAATATCTTCGATATGACTTCTCATAGCCAAATCCTGTAACAAAACCTTGTCGCTCTCTTTGTTTTCTACAATATTAACTTTCATGTGTTTCAATTCAATCATTATTGGCTCATTTTCATCGTAAATCATCGACAATGCCTCTTCAGCCTCCACAAGTCCCTCTGCCATTTGCCTTCCGGATGCCGCTGAAGCAGAAAGTGAATACAACAAATCTTTGAACTGAGAGTTAAGTTTCGCCTTTCTTCTTCTAGCCATTATTCCTTCTGCCCGTGACCTTAATGCCCTTACCAATACCCCAAATACACAGGCAACGACAATACTATGATAAAAAAGATAAGCTACTGTAAACAAACACATAAACCCAACCGTATAGAACACTACCTTCTCTCGCTCATTAAGAGAGTAAACTGAATAATCACGAATCATAGACTGTAACCTGCAAGCTCAAGCTTCTCTCTATGTCTAAGTTCATTATCCGTCTTGACAAGCACTCCTCCCTCCCGATTATTAACATACTTAAACAAACTTGCTGTCTTAATGTCTCTGCCATCAAAATCCACCAGTTCAGCTATTTCCATCACTTTCCTTCTTCCGTCTCTCATTCTGCTCATATGAATCATTATGTCTATACCCTCTGCTATCTGACTGCGCATTGCCTCAACAGGAAAATCAACCGCCTGCCGGTACATTGCCTCAAGTCTTCTTAGCATTCCTTCAATACTGTTGGCATGCCCTGTACAAAGGCTACCACTGTGTCCCGTATTGAGAGCCTGGATCATGTCCATAACCTCCTTCCCTCTCACTTCTCCAATCACTATTCTTGTAGGTCTCATGCGAAGGCTGGCTTTAACAAGCTGAGCCATATCGACTTCTCCTTTACCTTGGACATTGGCATTCCTGCATTCAAGTCTGACAATATTTGATATATGATCAATCTGCAGTTCTGCCGAATCCTCGATTACTACAACACGATCTCCAGGGGGGATAAACTGAGACAAAACGTTAAGAAAAGTCGTTTTCCCGCTCGATGTTCCTCCACAAATGAAACAGTTATAGCCTGCCTTCACGAGCACCTTCAGAAATTCCGCTGCTTCAGATGTCAAACTGCCGCCTTCCAATAAGTCATCCATATTCATCACCTTATCCGGAAACTTTCTTATTGTAAGTGCAGGGCCGTTAATCGCGATGTTCTTGTACACCGCATTGACACGCGAACCATCGGAAAGTCTTGCATCTACTATAGGATTCAGTTCATTAATTTCACGATGCACCCGAGATGCTATTCGCCTTATAAGTTCTTCTAAATCCTCTGTACTTTGAAAAGAAATGTCAGCTTTTTGCATAGACCCGTTTCGTTCTATGAATATGTTCTCTCTTCCATTTACCATTATTTCAGTTATGGAGTCATCATCCACATAAGGCTGCAGGATATCCATCTCTGCACGAAGTGAAAGAAATATCCTGTTAACAACTCTCATATTTTCCACATAACTGAAATATTCCGCCTTAGGCATCGAAAATACATATTTCTCAATTCTGCTTACTGCCTCTTCATCACTTATAGTGCTGTATTCATCAGAAAAAAGCATTCTTATTTCTGATATGTATTCTTGTATTTCTTCATTACTGTACAAAACAGGAATTACATCGCTTTTCATTTCCATATTTTTCCTTTCCACATCATAATACACTACTTGGTAATTTTTGTAAATATACTTTTCCATATTTTTACATTTGCCTTTTCTATGGTCATATGCTTGCCCTGTATTTCGTATATTTTCACAAATAAAAAACCCTCACGCAACGTGAGGGTAAGATTTGGTTTTTTTATGATATCGGGAACAGCACTTTAGTAACGTGTTCGCTCTCATTTGTAACGTCTACCGGCGAAATAATAAATTCTTCAGACACAGGTCCGCTTACAGTATATCCATGTTCATTAATCCACTGAATTGTTTTAATATATGTCTTGATAATATCCTTATATGGACCGACATGATAGCTTGTTACAGCTTTGAAATTGCCAAAGCGTCGTACCTTTTCGTTGTCGCTGGCTGCAACCTGAATGCCGAATTCAATATCGCAGTCCTTTGACATAAACTGATCCAGAAGACCTGTATGGAATGTAACGATTATCGGACCTATTGCTTTGAGCCCCTGTTTGGACACTTCTTCGTTAATTCCGACCCAACGTTCAAGAGATACCTCTTCATTCCTATAGGAATTCATCATCCTTCTATCGAAGTAAATGCTTATTTCAGGAACATCTTCGATTTTAATCTGATCAATAGGCTTATCTTCAAATGCTTCATCTTCATCATAAAGGTTAAGAACCGCCCGGCCACTGTTAAGTCTTCTGAGGAAATCCTCTCCTTCTTCAGCTTTGGTATGAAGTTCTTCAATCTCCTGATTAATCTTGCAAAGTCTCGCTTCAATGCATTCCTTTAGCATGTCTACCTCATTATGAGTGACAATCTGTTTGATTTCCTTAAGTCCGAAGCCCATAAGTCTCAATTTGCGAACGATGATTATTGTAACCATCTGTTCTTTGCTGTAATATCTGTACTTACTGTCTTCTTTTCTGATTTCAGGAACGATAAGTTCTATTTCATCATAATAACGCAAGGTTCGTATTGAAATGTTACATATTGAGGATACCTCACCTATGCAGTAATATTCTTTCTGTTCCATCAAAATCCTCCATTACAAGAAATAACATAAGTCATTATAGCATTTTTTACATGAATTGGAATATTATTTTTCTGGATTTAATAAAAAGTACGCATTTCTTTAAGAAATGCGTACTTTTGCCATAACACAAATGAAAAGAGAACTCCGAAGAATTCTCCCTTCATCATGTTATATAATAACTAGGCTATTGCTATTATTTGTAAGTTTCGAATACGAACTGTACGTTTGTGCAGAACTTAGGCTCTGCCAGAACGTCAATTGAGCTTGGAAATTCAGGCTCCTCAGGCAGGTCGATGTACTTGAAGTTTCTAACTTCAATAACAATCTTGTCACCAACAACCTTGTTAACTCTTGCATAGTATACAAGATAGTCACCAGCGTAGCATGGCTCGTAAAGTCTAACCTTTTCTACCTTTACGATGTGACCTGTGTTACCGAATTCTCTAGCCATCAGTCTCTTAGCTGCATCTTCCATCAGAGTGATGTTTCTTGCACCGTTAACTACTCCACCGAGGTAGAATACGTCTCTGTCTGACATTCTGTATCTGAATTCAATGTGATCAGGGTGGTCAGCATCAAATCCGAGACCTGGGAAGTCTTCATTTTCGAACCATGGTTCAGCAACAGCTCCATCAGGCTGTTCGCCTCTCTGCAGGTGCTTCTTAACTACCAGTCTAACATTACCCTTTGAGCAGAGTACAGGTTCATCAAACCAGATCATATCACCAGTCTTAGCACCTTCAACACCAGCTCTTGTAGCTGAAGTAGCCAGCTTCGTAACTTCGATAACGCAGTCTCTTGAAGTGTTACCAATCTTAACTGTAGTTGCCTTGTATTCCATCATGTCTCCAACGTAAACGTCTTCGAACATTTCAACACCAGTGTATCCTAAGCAAAGTGATTCATCTCCGTCTACCAGAATCATGTTTTCTGTTTCAACGTCGCCGATAAAGTCAAACTGTCTACCTACTGGAACGATACCGTCAGGACTGTTAGCGTCAGCTGTAGTCATGTTGTAGCTTAAGTATGATACTTTTCTCATTTCTTTTCTCCTTTTTTAATATTTTCGTTATAACAATATCTTTAAAGGAAGAGTTAATTAGATAACTCCTTCTTCGATAAGCTGCTTTTCTTCTTCCTCTGAAAGTCCGAAGATTTCACGGTTGTGCTGTCCAACCAGTGGTGAAGCTGTTCTGATTGTTCCCGGAGTTTCTGAAAGCTTGATTACGCAACCCTGCAGATAAAGATCTCCGGCAGTTGGATGATCCATGTGAACCATCATTTCTCTTGCCTTAATCTGTGGATGTTCGATAATCTCCTTAACATTCAGTACAGGTCCGCAAGGAATTTTTCCCTCGTCCATAATAGCTTCAATTTCTTTCTTAGTGTAATTCATACACCAATCCTCGATTGTACCTCTTAAGTCAGGCAGATAATTCTTCTGTCTTAAGTCATTTGTTGCATATCTAGGATCTTCTGCAAGTTCTTCGTGTTCGATAATGTGGCAGAAGTTCTTGAACATTCTGTCGTTACCAACACCCATAGCTACATAACCATCCTTACAATGAAATACATCAAAAGGTGCAATTGATGGGTCAATGTTACCATTTCTTTCAGGAATTTCGCCAGCAACAGTGTATGTTGGAATTGCATTTTCGAGAATTGAGAAGATAACGTCCTGCATTGAAACGTCAATCATCTGACCTTCGCCTGTTCTTTCTCTGTGATACAGTGCCATCATTACGCCAACAGCAAGATAAATACCTGAAACATGGTCAGCAACTGAAGGTCCTACCTTAACAGGGGCAGTATCTTTGAAACCTGTAAGGTTCAGCATTCCACCCATAGCCTGTGCTACGATATCATAGCAAGGTCTGTGTGAGATTGGTCCTGTCTGTCCGAAACCGGAACTTGAAGCATAGATGATGTTTGGATTAATCTTCTTGATTGTCTCATAATCAACACCGAGCTTCTTTGTAACGCCGCCCTTGTAGTTTTCTACGAGAACGTCAGCATCCTTAACCAGCTCATAAAGCATCTCTTTACCTTTTTCTGTCTTAAGGTTAAGAGTACACCCCTTCTTGTTTCTGTTGAATGATGCGAAGAATGCACTTTCACCTGACTTTTCTTCAAAAGGTCCCCATGTACGGCACTGTTCACCGCCAAGAGGTTCGATTTTGATAACTTCTGCGCCGTAGTCAGCTAAGAACATTGTACACTGAGGGCCATTAAGAGCTGAAGTAAGGTCAACAACCTTTAAACCTTCAAATACACTTTTCATATTAATACTCCTTCTAAATATAACTCTCTAAAACATATATATAGATCTCTTAAACTTATATCATATATTCTTATCTAATGCAATGGTAACTCCATTCAGCCAAAATGGGCTGAATGGAGCATTATTTCCCAATTACTTTAGAGATTCTTGAACTATTTTGAAGCTCTTGCTTCGTTAAGTGATTCAATCATCAGTGGAGCCACTTTGAACAGGTCTCCGCAGATACCGATGTCAGCGATTTCAAAGATTGGAGCATCAGGATCCTTGTTAACTGCGATAATCAGTTCTGAATCCTGCATTCCAGCCTTGTGCTGAATTGAACCTGAAATACCAAGTGCTACATAAACCTTAGGGTGTACAGTCTTACCAGTCTGTCCAACCTGGTGGTCTGCTGATAACCAGCCTGAGTCAACAGTTACACGGGAACCACCAACTACACCGCCACCGAATGCTTCAGTAAGTTCTTCTGCCAGCTTGATACCGCCTTCGATATCCTTGCTGATACCTCTACCTACTGATACGATAACGTCAGCACCGATAAGGTCAACGATCTTCTTAGTAGCCTTAACAACGTCCAGAACCTGAGTCTTAAGATCTGCCTCTGTTACGTTTACAGGGAACTTTGTGATTTCAACTGCTGCTGCCTTAGCTTCATCATATTCAGCCTTCTTCATTACGCCTGGTCTTACAGTTGACATGCAAGGACGGAATCTTGGGCAGATGATTGTTGCCATCAGGTGACCACCGAATGCAGGTCTTGTCATCTTCAGGTTAACATCTTCCATGTTGAACTTTGCGTATCTTGCATCTGGAAGAGTTGAAGCTCCTCTCAGGAAGTTAGTGTATACATCCATGTCGATGTCCAGGTGAGTACAGTCTGCAGTCAGACCTGTAGTCAGTCTTGCAGCACATCTAGGACCAAGGTCTCTACCGATGTTTGATGCACCAAGCAGAATTACTTCAGGCTTGATTTCCATTGCTGCATCACAGATAACCTTTGTGTAAGCATCTGTTGTATATACTTCCAGTGAAGGATCGTCACATACGATAACTTCATCAGCACCGTATCCGCCCAGATCCTTGGCAAGTCCTTCAACGTTATGTCCAAGAAGGATACCTACCAACTTTGAACCTCTTTCGTCAGCGAGCTTTCTACCTTCTGAAATCAGTTCATATGATGTGTTCATCATCTCACCGTTTCTCTGTTCGCAAAATACCCAAATATTCTTAAAAGCTGCGATATCACTGCTATTGTAAGCCATGATTTAGTCTCCTTTCTCTTAGATAACGTGTTTTTCTAATAAAATTGACGCTAACGTATCTGTTGTCTTCTTATCTGCTCCTTCAAGCATCTGGCCGATACCCTTCTGAGGAGGTGTAAATGATACGAAGATGTTTGTAGGAGATCCCTTAAGACCAATCTTGTCCAGTTCGATGAATGGATGTTCCTTAAGAGCTTCAAAGTCAAGAACTACCAGTGGCTTCTTGTAAGCTGAGTTAATTCCAGCAAGTGACATCATTCTAGCACTCTTATCCTGGTCAGCAATGCAAGTTACCAGGCAAGGAGTCTGCTGCTTGATCATCATGTATCCATCTTCCAGCATTCTCTTAACTGTAACGTCATTACCTTCCTTAACGATTTCAGCCGCATATGAAATCTGTGGCAGATTCAGCTTTTCTGCAATCTGTGGTCCTACCTGAGCAGTGTCTCCGTCGATAGCCTGTCTTCCGCAGAAGATCATATCATCTTCGTTGAGACCTGTGTAGTCAAGTGCAGCACCGATAATCTGTGAAGTAGCGAATGTATCTGATCCACCGAATTCTCTTGCTGAAATCAGAATAGCGTCATCAGCTCCCATTGCCAGCAGTTCTCTGAGCATTCCTTCTGCAGGAGGAGGTCCCATTGTTACTGCAGTAACCTGGCAGTCTGTTGCATCCTTTATCATAAGTGCCTGTTCCATAGCGATTAAGTCATCTGGGTTAATGATAGTCTGCATTGAAGCTCTGTTAAGAGTACCATCTTCATTTACAGCAACAACACCGGATGTATCAGGAACCTGTTTTACACAAACATAAATTCTCATTTTAAGTGCTCTCCCTTCCTATTTGCCCATTACAGCTCTTGCAATAACTACCTTGTGGATTTCTGCTGTACCTTCGTAAATTTCAGTAATCTTAGCATCTCTGTACATTCTTTCCAGTGGATAATCCTGCATGTATCCGTATCCACCGTGAATCTGGAGTGCCAGGTTAGTTACGAAACGAGCATTGATTGCTGCGTTGTACTTACACATAGCTGCTTCACACACGAAGTCCTTGCCTGAGTCAGCCAGCCATGCAGCATGATAAGTAAGGTTTCTTGCTGCTTCTGATCTTGTAGCCATATCTGCGATGTACCACTGGATACCCTGTAATGCAGCGATTGGCTTACCAAACTGAACTCTTTCCTTTGAGTACTGAACTGCAAGAGCGATAGCTTCATCAGCAACACCCTGAGCCTGAGCAGCAACGCCGATTCTTGCAGCGTTCAGAGCCTTCATTGCAATCTTGAATCCGCCGTTCTTCTTACCAAGCAGATTAGCTGCAGGTACTCTTAAATCTTCGAATACCAGTTCAGCAGTTTCTGAACCTCTGATACCCAGCTTGCTTTCGATCTTACCATAAGTGAATCCAGGCATTCCCTTTTCGATGATGAATGCTGACATTCCCTTAGTTCCAAGCTTTGGTTCTGTCATTGCGAAGATTACCAGAACTCCTGCTCTTGCACCACCTGAGATAAAGCACTTAGTACCGTTTATTACATATTCATCAGTTGCTTCATCATATACAGCAACTGTCTTAACGCCAGCAGCATCTGATCCTGCGTTTGGCTCAGTCAGAGCGAAAGCACCCAGCTCACCGCCACAAGTAAGTCTTGGCAGGAACTTTTCTTTCTGTTCAGCTGTACCAAAGTCCTGAATTGCATGAGGTGCAATCAGATGAATTGAAAGAGTTGCTGCTGAAGCCATACACTTCTTTGCAAATTCTGATACTGCGATAACCTTTTCCAGCATTCCGCCGCCTGCACCGCCGTATTCTTCCTTAACTCCGATTCCTGTGAATCCCAGCTTTACCATCTTAGCAAAGTTTTCTACAGGAAATGAATGAGTTTCATCGATTTCAGCTGCTACCGGTTCCAGTTCTTCTTCTGCGAACTGAGCAGCCAGTTTTTTAAGCATAGCCTGTTCTTTTGTTAATGAAAAATCCATATCTTTCATCCTTTCCAAATAAATTTACGAAAAAGTTATTTTCCAATTAATTCATTTATACCTCGTATAGCAATGGTATAGTCAACATTAAACCCAAAAACATTTTGTTAATTTTTTCTCACTTTACCCCCTAACTCTCCACCTGCGTTATAGTTTTTTAACTTTATTTAAGCTTTTGTTCGCCGTAAATCATTTTACATCAAACCCAAGCAATTCCAACGATTCCAGCTCAAGTTTCCTACAAATACCATATTTTTCAAAAAATCAGTCCTTGTCAATCTTTGTTATAACAATATCAAGCCGCTTTTCACGGAATACAGCATTAAAGAATTCCCTCCCTATGCAGTGAACACTTATAAGCCTACCGTCTGCACACCTTATTTTATGTTCAATAAAGGCTTCATTTCCGATTTTGAAATTCTCTCTTACAAGATTGAGATACTCTTCTCTGTCATTTTCAGGAATCAAATCTTCTTGATGCATTCCGTCCCTCATCACAGTCTCACGTGAATATCCTGTAATACGCTCAAAGTTATCATCTACCTCAATGATTTTCCAATCCTGATCGACAGTATATCTGCTGTATATAAGATTCCTTGAATTCGATTTTTTGTAAGACTTTGTTTTACCCTGCATTATATTTGCATGTACTTCGCCAGTGCCGGCTGTCTTACTGCATTCAGCTGAAAGAGAACTCACATTCCAGATTTTATCCTCAACCTCATTATCCAGCACTTTTATCAATTCCTCTACCAAGTTCGGGTCAAATTGAGTTCCTGCACACCTCTTGATTTCTGCTATGGCCTCAGCCTTGCTGCATGCTTTCCTGTACACTCTATCGTTTGTCATTGCATCATACGTGTCAATGATAGCAATTATCCTTGACAGCAGTGGTATCTCCTCACCCTTGAGGCCTGAAGGGTATCCATTGCCATCCCATCTTTCATGATGATACAGAATGGAATCCGAAATTTCATCCAGCCATCTCGATGATTTGGCGATTCTGTACCCTTTCTGACAATGACTCTTCATTATTTCCCATTCTTCCTGACTCAAAGGACCTGGCTTATTAAGTATTTCAAGTGGGATTCCAACCTTTCCTATATCATGAAGCAGGCAAAGAAGTGACAGGTCGCTCTTCTGACGATCGCTTAAATTCAATCTGTTCGCAAGTTTCTGTCCCAAGTCGTTGGTTCTGCTTACATGCGCTTCAGTCTCATCGTCGCATTCTCTCAAGGTCTGTACGAGAGAATCCATAAGATTAGAATGGGCTGAATCCTTATCAAGCATCTTCCTTGCCCTCATACTGAGAACTGCCGATTCGGAGGCATTAAGCGCACCTTTTACCCCCCCTTCGCAACAGCTTTAGCCGTCTGAATAGTAATATTATCCTCTTCCAGAAGAGTTTTTCTTATGTCTGCTATGGCCACGTCAATAATTTCATCACTTACGCCCAAGGTAACTGCTAGGAGATTAGCTTCATTAAGTCTGACAAAATACGTTCCTTCCGGGAATTTTTCACGCATTAGATCCGCAAGTTTTTTGATAAAAAGGTCGCCTGCTACTTCTCCCATTTCCATGTTAATTCCATGAAGATTGTTGATGTCACATGCAGTCACGCATACGGGAATCGGAGACGTCTCCGTATATCCGTTTACATGTCGCACAAATTCGTTCATATTTGTAAATCCCGTAAGGACATCAATTACTGTGGAATTGTCTGTAAATATAAAGAGGTATCCTGTTATATGGCCCTTCTTGTCCTTAAAAGGATGATAGTCACATCTGTATGATTTTTCTTTGCCTTTTCTCCTGTCTACCCAGCTGAAAGCCACATTATTTTCTGTAAACTCCGTAACTTCATTGAATCCGCATTCTTTAATGAAATCTCCCAGAGTAACATCTCCATTGTCATCTTTCCGAAGGCCTTCACATATATATTCTGCAGCACCGTTATTGAGAACCAGATTTTTTTCATAGTCAAAAAGAAGAATCGGATGACTCATCTCTTCTATTATCCCCACGTATGCCTGATTAAAAAGTCGTTTCTTAGAATAATGATATCTGTTTCTATACAGCACAAAGCTTACTATTCCGTACAAAAACAGCGAAATATCAGGCAGTTGGTCATTGAACGTGTATAAAAATATCGCATTTATCACTACTACCACGACCAGCACCGCACAAATTCCACCGTACCTGCTCTTGTAAGCTGACGGTGTTTTGATTGTCTTATATATGAGCATAGCAAAAACAATCCCAATCAATATATATGAAAAGGCAAGATGCATGTCATAAAGTGTTCCTGGAACGTATCTCCAGTGTTGTATTGAAACTTCGCTGTATCTGTAACCAATGGCAATTTCCTTCCACGGATTAATCATCAGAACAGCAATGTCAAAGCATGTATAAATCGCAATCAGGGTCATTCCAAATCTGCACATTCTGCAATGAGCAACTTCCATAATCAGCATAACGTAATACACAAGAGCTGCTAGCATTACATCAATTAAGCCAAAGTATATGCTCGAAAACAACGACATTGTAAATTTGTTGCTGATAAGAATGCTTATCAGATACGATATTTCAACGCCTGCACTCAAAAAAAGGCATACTGCAAGGTAACGTCCTTCTTTGTCTCCTTTTGACAATGTTCCAATCGCCAATATACAAGATATAATTGCTATAAATAACGTTAGTATGGAAAAATTCAAAATGGTCATATTCTACTTCCCTGCATTACCGAACCTTTTTTCACTTCTTATAGTTCCCTTTTTAACATTCGGCTTAATATAGTTGTTAAGAGAGTAATTCCACAATACCCTTGATCCATCACCGGTATATGATTGTCTTTCCATAACCTGATCAATATGCACATTCTTTTCGCTCCAGCCTTTGCCCCCTGATGATGCATTCAACATTGTTGGCTGAATATTATCCAGCGTTCTGGCAAATTTTGCCTCAGGTGTTGACATTGCTTCAAATTCATCCCAAAGTTGTCTGAAATAATCTGCCTGATCCTCTGGCAGCATTCCAAAGAGTCTGTCAGCAGCCTCAAGTTCACGCTCTCGCTGGTCCTTCTTGCCTTCTTCGTCATAGGCAAAGGTGTCACCAGCATCTATTTCTACTATGTCATGAATCAGCATCATGATCATTGATTTTAGCAAATCAATATCCTCATTGGAGTACTCCCGCAGTATGACTGCCATCACCGCCATATGCCACGCGTGCTCCGCATCGTTTTCTTTTCTTGAACCGTCTGCAAGATATGTCTGACGACCTATTTGTTTCTCTTTATCTATTTCTTTGCAGAATGCCATCTGCTTCTCAAGTCTATTATTATCCACTTCACTTCAGTCCTTATTGTCTATCGATTTACTTTATAGTATACTTGATTCTGTTGGTTTTGCAACTATCTAAGGAGGTAAAAAAGTGAAACTCACAAGTAAGCAAAAAGCTATACTTTGCATAATATGTTCAGCCTTTTTCTTTGCGCTGATGAATGTATTTGTCAGATTATCAGGAGATCTCCCTTCAATTCAGAAGAGTTTTTTCCGTAATTTTGTTGCCTTCTTCTTCGCACTTATAATGATTGTCAAGTCCAAAGAAGGCTTCAGAATAAACCACAGCAATCTGGGCTGGTATATCGGTCGTTCAGCTTTTGGAACCATGGGCATTCTCTGCAATTTTTATGCAGTAGACCACCTGCTTATTTCAGATGCATCGATACTGAATAAACTGTCACCATTTTTTGCTATAATATTTTCATTCTTTCTTCTCAAAGAGAAAACCACGCGAATTCAAGCCTCTGCTGTTGCAATCGCCTTTTGCGGTGCACTGCTTGTAGTTAAACCGGGGTTTGCTGTTGCTGGCGCCTTTATTCCTTCCCTTATTGGTGTATTGGGCGGACTTTGTGCGGGAATGGCATATACAATGGTGCGCATTCTGGGACAAAAGGGTGAACGGGGTCCTATGATTGTTCTGTTTTTTTCAGCCTTCTCGTGCATAGTTACATTACCCTTCCTCATCTTTGATTATCACCCTATGTCAGCAGCACAGATTCTCACACTTATATGTGCCGGACTAGCTGCAGCCGGCGGGCAATTTACAATTACTGCTGCATACACCCATGCACCTGCCAAAGAAGTGTCGGTCTATGATTACACACAAATAATCTTTGCCGCCGGACTGGGTTTCATCTTCTTTGCACAGATTCCCGATATCCTGAGTGTTATCGGATACTGCATAATTGCAGGCGTTGCAATTGCTATGTTCATATATAACAATCGCTCTGCATCTGCAAATTCATGATAATGTTCAGATATCCAAAAGACGATCCGCTTTTTACTGCGAATCGTCCTTTTTTATTATTATTCTGTTTTGTCCTTCACTGTTATTCTTACGATTGTAATCGTCTAGCCACCTGCTTATTTCATGATTCGCAGCTTCTACCTCTTTTCTGAATTCTTCGGCGCTGATTTTGAATGCCCCGTTACCTGTAATTATAATCTGCTCAAGTCTGTCAGACGTGGCAACACGAACTCTGTATCTGCCCTTAAGTTCATAAGAAGTTTTCTCAATATACGCATCAGCTGTCTCCCTCTCTTTAGTAAAGACCACCGATATGTTGTCATACTGTTCGATTCTTCTCTCTCCACCCTTTATTTTGTACGCATCAAAAACAAGAATCAGTCTGCACTTTCTGTACCCCTGATAATTCTGCATTATCTCAATCAATGCATCCCTTGCAGCATCTATATTCCTTTTAGCCAGTTCCTTGAGCTCATTCCATGCAAAAATGATATTGTATCCATCAACAAGAAGATATTCCGGCATAACCGCCTGCTCTTTTATCTTTCGAGGCTCACTTTTCCCTTCAATTACTTTGGCCGGCACATATTCCCGTCTTCTTGCCGAATCGGGAGCATGAACGAATTGTGGACCGCTAAAATCCTCATCGTCATATGTGTGCGACATAGGCTTCTCTTCTTCTGATGCCGAATTTCCGCCCAACCTGCTTACTCCGGGAATCTGTACCCTTGTATGTAGCATTTTATCCACCTTGTCCCACTTCACATTGTAGCCTGCTCCATGAGCACAGAAAACAGAGTCCGCAGGATTCTGAATGTCACGTTGAGGGTCGTAATCTGATTCTGCCAGTACTGTTTCTTCATTGTGGCATTCATCATAACCGCTCATTTCACATGTCAGACGACCTCTGCCTCCCGTATACGAAGTTACTCTGACCGCATAATCTTTCATTTCGAAAACTGGAGCACGACCTCTAACAACAGACATATCTCCATCTGCTTCCGGTATTTCAAAGCTTCCACCCATTCTCTGTATATCAGCCATTGCCGTACCAACCGATTCTGCCGGCACTTCAAGCACGAAGGAGTACCATGGTTCCAGCAGCATACATTCTGTCTTCATGAGCCCCTGCCTTATAGCTCTATATACCGCTTGTCTGAAATCTCCCCCTTCTGTATGCTTATCGTGCGCCCTGCCTGCTGCTATGGATATTTTAATGTCCGTTATGGCAGAACCTGTAAGAACTCCCGGATGCTCCCGTTCTGCGATATGGGTCATTATAAGTCTCTGCCAGTTTCTGTCCAGCATGTCTTCACTACATACTGAATCTATGATTATTCCACTGCCTCTTGGTGCCGGTTCCATAAGAAGCTGTACTTCCGCATAATGACGCAGCGGTTCGAAATGGCCACCGCCTATTACAGGCTTTCGTATGGTTTCTTTGTAAGCAATATGTCCTGAACCGAAAGCAAGCTCAATTCCAAATCTTTCTCTAATGACATTTTTCAGGATTTCCAGCTGAATTTCTCCCATAAGCTGAATCTGTATGGTTCTTATTCTGTCATTCCACGTAACGTGAAGCTGTGGGTCCTCCTCTTCAAGCTGTCTTAACTTTTCAAGTACTGTATGAACATCGTTTTGATCATCTACAATCACATCATAAACCAGCGCCGGCTCAAGCGATGCTCCGGCAGAATTTTTTTCCTTTCCCAGGCCCTGCCCCGGGAAGCTGTTTTCAAGTCCTGTCACCGCAACAACCTCACCTGCTGTTGCTTTATCTATCGTCTGGAATTTTTCACTTGAATACACCCTTATCTGGTCCACCTTCTCACTGCCGATCACTTCTCTTGCTCTGAGACTTCCACCGGTTATCTTCATGTGAGTAAGTCTGGTACCCTTGCTGTCTCTTGAAATCTTGTATACTAACGCACCGAACTCATCCGGATAATCTTTGCCTATTGTATACTCATCAAAATTCTCAAGAAGTTCCTCTATTCCATCCATCTTAAGGGCAGAGCCATAAAAACAAGGGAAAATCTCACGATTTCTGATGCTCTCTGCAATTGATTTTCTAGATACATGTCCCTGTTCCAGATATTCTGCAATCATGTTCTCACTAAGAAGAGCAACTTCTTCATTCTCCAGATAGTTTCCGGAAAATTCAACACAGCTCCCTCCTAAATGTCTCACAATGTCATCCTTGACCGATTCCTTAACTGCCGTATCAAGGTCCATCTTATTCACAAAAATAAATGCAGGAATTCCGTATCTCTCCAGTAATCGCCAAAGTGTCATTGTGTGACTCTGCACGCCGTCTTTGCCGCTGATTACCAGAATCGCATAATCAAGTACCTGAAGAGTCCTTTCCATTTCAGATGAAAAATCCACATGTCCCGGAGTATCGAGAAGTATAATATCAGTATCTCTGTACTGCACCCTCGCCTGCTTGGAAAAAATGGTGATTCCACGCTCTCTCTCCTGTATGTCAGTGTCAAGGAAAGCATTCTTATGATCCACCCGACCCAGTTTCCTTATAGCACCTGTACTATAAAGAAGTGCTTCTGATAAAGTTGTCTTGCCTGCGTCCACATGTCCCAACAGACTTGTACAGCATTTTTTCATAATCGTCCTCCATGACATTAAGGATAACACAAAAGAGAATTGTGAACTACCTAAGGTTTACCTCCAGTGACGATTTGCAAAATACCACACTATTTGTTGGAAAGATATTCGTCAATGCTTGCAGCTGCCGTCTTACCTGCTCCCATTGCAAGAATGACTGTTGCCGCACCTGTTACCGCGTCACCGCCGGCATATACGCCTTCACGATTTGTGGCGGCATTTTCATCTGTACCAATACCGCCCTTGCTGTTCGCTTCAAGTTCTTCTGTAGTATTGAGAATCAGGTTATTAAGTTTGGTTCCAATTGCCATGATTACATTATCCACATCGAGCACATAATTTGAATCCTTAATTTCAATAGGACGTCTTCTACCTGATGTATCCGGAGCTCCAAGCTGCATTTTGACACATTCAATACCTGTAACGTGACCGTCTTTATCACCTACAATTCGAACAGGGTTTCTCAGAAGCTGGAAATCAATTCCCTCTGCAATTGCATGATGAATTTCTTCTCTTCTTGCAGGAATTTCACTCATGGATCTTCTGTATATGATATATACCTTTTCTGCTCCCATTCTCATAGCACATCTTGCCGCATCCATTGCAACGTTACCGCCGCCTATTACAGCTACTCTTTTGCCTGAAGGAACCGGAGTATCATATTCTTCAAGATAACCTTTCATCAGATTTATTCGCGTCAGATATTCATTTGCTGAGCATACTCCCAGAAGATTTTCACCCGGAATTTTCATGAATGATGGCAGACCTGCGCCAGTTCCGATGAACACAGCCTCATAACCTTCCTCCATGAGCTCATCAACCGTTTCAGCTCTTCCGATAATGGCATTTGTAATGAATTTAACACCTGATTTTTCAAGCTTACCTATTTCTTCGGCCACTATATCCTTAGGAAGTCTGAATTCAGGAATGCCATATGCCAACACACCACCTGACTTGTGAAGTGATTCAAATACCGTTACATCATAACCCTTACCGACCAAGTCACCGGCACATGTAAGACCTGCCGGACCTGCTCCCACTACAGCAACTTTTCTGCCCTTTGAGGCAGGAATGTCTGCAGCTTCCTCATAATCCTTAACATGAGCTGAATGCCAGTCTGCAACAAATCTTTCCAGTCTTCCTATTGCAACTGGCTCTCCTTTGATTCCTCTCACACATACACCTTCGCACTGATTTTCCTGAGGACATACTCTACCGCATATTCTCGGCAATGCACTTGTCTCCGAAATAATCTGATAGGCCGCTTCAAACTCTCCCTCTGCTATTTTGGCAATAAAATCCGGAATTCTTACCATTACCGGACAGCCTGTTGTACACGGTTTTTTCCTGCACTTAAGACATCTCATTGCTTCGTTTACAGCCTGCTGAGCCGTATATCCATAAGACACTTCTTTGAAATTTCTTGCTCTTATCTGAGGGTCCTGCTCAGGCATTGGATTTTTAACCTGCTTGAAATTAATCATGATATCGCACACCTCCTGTCAGTCTGCAGACATGAGCTCTGTCGTGAGCTTCCTGATCTTTGTAATATGAATTTCTTCTGATAAGTTCGTCCCAGTCTACAAGCGCACCGTCAAATTCAGGTCCGTCAACGCAAACAAATTTGTTCTCGCCTCCCACTACGCATCTGCATCCTCCGCACATTCCCGTACCGTCAATCATATAGGCTGTAAGAGATGCAACGGAAGGAATGCCATAATCGGCTGCAATTCCACACGTAAATTTCATCATCATAGGTGGTCCAACTGCTACAATTTCATCATATTCATTACCTGATTCAATAAGTTCCTTAAGCTTATCTGTTGTGAACCCCTTTTCACCATATGAACCATCATCAGTCGTAATATAAAGCCTGTCTGTACCTGTTCTGAATTCATCTTCCAGAATTACATGCTCCTTGTTTTTGAATCCGGCAATCATATCAACGTGTATACCATGGTCATGCATTCCGCAGGCTAGAGGATAGGCCAGTGCATTTCCGGTACCACCTCCTACCACGCAGACTTTTTCAAGCCCTTCCATTTCTGTAGGCTTTCCCAGTGGACCGACCACGTCCATAAGTGCATCGCCTTCTTCAAGCTGATCCATAAGCATGGTTGTTCTGCCTACAGCTGCATAAATCAGATCGATAGTTCCCGCATCTGCATCGTGTCCTGCCATTGTAAGTGGAATTCTTTCACCATATTCATCGGTTCTCAGAATGATGAACTGTCCAGGTCTTGCCTTGCGGGCCACAAGTGGAGCTTCAACAACAAGCCATGTCATATTCTCATTGAGTTTTCTTTTCTTAACTATTTTGAACATTTTTCGCTCCTTCCTGTTAAATATCCGCATCAAGATTCTTTTTCTGAATAACCAGATTCTTATATCTCTGTGCAGCAAGTCTTTCGGCTTCTGTAAACAGTTTTTCCGCTCTTTCAGGATTCTTGAGCATTAATGAATTATATCTTACTTCACCCATAATGAAGTCGTTATAACTTTCAGTAGGAGGAGCACTGTCAACAGAAAGAGGATTTTTCTTTTCTGCAATCGCTCCCGGATTATATCTGAGAAGATTCCAGTAGCCTGATCTTACTGCATTTTTCATTTCCTGCATTGCCTTATTCATACCGGCTTTTACACCGTGATTGATACATGGTGCATATGCAATAATCAATGACGGTCCGTCGTAGGCTTCTGCCTCTCTTAAGGCTTTAAGTGTCTGCGCCGGATTGGCACCCATTGCGATTTGTGCAACATAGATATATCCATATGAAATAGCAATCTGTGCCAGATTTTTCTTCGTAACCGATTTACCCGAAGCTGCAAACTGTGCAACCGCCCCTATAGGCGTTGACTTGGAAGACTGTCCCCCGGTATTTGAATATACCTCTGTGTCGAACACAAGAACATTTACGTTCTCACCTGATGCCAGCACATGGTCAAGACCTCCGTATCCAATATCATATGCCCATCCATCACCGCCAAAAATCCACATTGATGGTTTAGGAAGCATGTCCTTGTTATCTACAACATATCCGGCATCTGCATCATCACTTTCCTCGCATAATGCAAGCAGTGCCTTGCCTGTCTTTTCAGCAGCCTCAGCATCGTTCATTCCTGCAATCCACGCATTTGCAGCTTCTGTAAATTCTTCTTTTGAAGCAAGGTTTTCTACCACATGAAGCATTTCTGTTCTTCTCGTTTTCATTGCAACGGCCATACCGTATCCAAATTCAGCATTGTCTTCAAACAGTGAGTTTGACCATGCAGGGCCCTTACCTTCTCTATTCACAGTATATGGTGACGATGGTGCGCTAAGTCCCCATATTGAAGAACATCCTGTAGCATTGGCGATAAACATTCTATCACCAAAAAGCTGGGTTACCAATTTGGCATAAGGTGTTTCACCACATCCCGGACATGCTCCTGAAAACTCCAGAAGCGGCTGTTTAAACTGTGATTTCTTTACAGTATCATCACCAGCAAATTCGTTCTTATTTCCAATCTTATTAAAGAGATAATCGAAGTTCTTCTGAGCTTCCATTTCATTTTCATCAGCATCAACCATTGTCAGAGCTTTGGTTCTTGCCGGGCAAACCTCAACACACGATCCGCAGCCTGTACAGTCAAGAGCTGAAACGCCAATGGTGAAAATCTTTGTCTCGTCCTCCTTAAATGGCATGCCGCTGCCATCAAAGTCCGCCGCCTCTTCTGCTGTTAATATGAAAGGTCTTATTACCGCATGCGGACATACATAAGAACACCAGTTACACTGCATACAGTTTTCATCATTCCACTCAGGAATATCAACTGCAATTCCTCTCTTCTCATACGCAGCCGTACCTGAAGGGACCATACCGTTGGCAATATCAACAAACTTTGATACCGGAATATCATCACCATACATTCCGTTTGTTGGTTTGAGAATGTTATTAATATACTCTGTCTGAAGCTTATCACGACCTTCAACAGCCACATCAGCAACCTGACCGTCTGCGTCTGCCCATTTCTTTGGAACCTTTACCTTGTGAACACTATCAATACCTGCGTCAACAGCAGCACAATTCATGTCAACTATATTACGTCCCTTGGCACCATAGGTCTTCTCTATGGCTTCCTTCATATACTTACGGGCATCTTCAATGGGTAGAATTTCCGCCAGCTTAAAGAATGCCGCCTGAAGCACTGTGTTTGTTCTGTTCTTCAGTCCCAGGTTTCTTGCTATGTTAATTGCATCGCAGGTATAGAAATTTATGTCATTTTGTGCAATATATCTTTTAACATGATCCGGAAGCTTTTCGTCCAGTTCTTTATCATTCCACGAACAGTTCAAGAGGAAAATTCCGCCTTTTTTCACGTCTTCAACCATATTGTATTTTTCAAGATAAATTGATTTGTGACATGCTACAAAATCTGCATGCTTTACATAGTAGGTTGACTTAATCGGCTCGTCACCGAATCTCAGATGAGAAATGGTAACACCTCCCGATTTCTTAGAATCATACTGAAAATATGCCTGCACGTATTTATCGGTATTATCACCTATGATTTTGACACTGTTCTTGTTGGCACCCACTGTACCATCTGCTCCAATGCCCCAGAATTTGCATGCCTTAGTCGTAGGCGATGCAACCATAGGATTCTCACTACCTATTACCGAAAGATTTGTCACGTCATCATTAATTGAAAGTGTGAATTCCATCTTAGGTTTCTTCGCCCAGAGATTCTCGTATACTCCAAGTACGTCTGCCGGCTGCACATCCTTAGATCCAAGACCGTATCTTCCTCTTGCAACAACAGCATTTTCAAAATCCGTGCCTTTAAGCGCCGAAACGACATCGAGATATAGAGGTTCTCCGATTGATCCTGGTTCCTTGGTTCTGTCAAGAACTGCTATTTTCTTTACTGTTTTTGGAATTTCCGATATGAAATGCTCTATTGAGAACGGTCTGTACATTCTTACTGCCATAATGCCCGTCTTCTTACCCTGAGCATTGAGATAATCAACAACTTCCTCTGCACAATCACATACAGATCCCATAGCCACAATCATTTCCTCTGCATCTGGTGCACCATAAAACTCATATGGCTTGTATGGTCTTTCTCTTTCGACCTTTTCATTAACTCTGTTCATGCAATCTATAATGACCCTTATCTGCTCTGTGTAATTGCTGTTGCATGCTTCTCTATGCTGGAAGAATGTTTCGGGCTGTTCTGCCGAGCCCATCGCATGAGGATGATTAGGATTCAGTGCATTATCTTTGAATTCCTTGATGGCATCCCAATTAACCATGGATTTGAGTTCTTCATAGTCCCATGTGTAGATTTTCTGCTGTTCATGAGACGTTCTGAATCCATCAAAGAAATGCAGCATAGGCACCTTGCCTTCAATGGCTGCAAGGTGAGCCACAGCAGCCATATCCATTACCTCCTGTGGGCTTCTTGATGCCAGCATTGCAAAACCTGTCTGCCTGCATGCCATTACATCCGAATGGTCTCCAAAGATATTGAGTGCATGAGTTGAAACAGCTCTAGCTGAAACGTGTATTACTGTCGGTGTTTCTTCTGCCGCCATTTTGTACATGTTTGGAATCATAAGTAACAATCCCTGTGATGCTGTAAATGTAGTCGTCAGAGCGCCTGCACTCACAGAACCGTGTACCGCACCTGCTGCTCCGCCTTCTGATTCCATTTCTACAACCTTTACCTCTTCACCAAAAATATTCTTTCTTTTAAGGCTTGCCCATTCGTCAACGTTTTCTGCCATTACTGATGAAGGAGTTATCGGATAAATTGCGGCTACTTCCGTGAATGCGTATGCAACATGAGCCGCAGCAGTGTTGCCGTCCATTGTTTTTCTGGCTCTCATAATGCTATCTCCTTTCATCCTTATCCAACTCCATTGCCGTATGCTGAATATAGTTATGTTCGGGAACCATGTTCTCAGTAAGGAGTTTTCTTGAGCAAACATATGTGCAAACATTACAGTTGACACATTTTTCATGATTTATATGCGGGTGACCGTCCTCCATTCTGATGGCATCGTTAGGACAGTTTGCGGCACAATCTCCACAACCTATGCAGCCAATGCCACAGACCTCCATTCTCCGGTTGGGATCCGCCTTTGATTCACAGGCTGCCTGCTTCACACCTATATAAGGAACTAATGTGATTTTGTCTCTCGGACATGCTTTGACGCAATCTCCACAGCCCACGCACTTTTCTATATCCACCTGAGCAATGCCATTCTCATTTGAAATGGCGCCATATCTACACACTCCAGTACAGTCGCCCAGTCCCAAGCAACTGTATGCACACACACCCATGGCATCAAGGTCAACTGCCTTCTTTTCGACTTCTCTACATGTTTTGTATTCCGATTTTTCAATTATGCTGTGACCTAATGCGCCACCGGAACATTTAACAAATGCAATCTCACTTTTGACCTTCGTCAGATCATGAAGTGTATCCACAATAATTTTCTTTCTACATGCAACAGTACAACTTACACATCCTTCACACTTACTGTAATCTATTCTTGCGTGTCGTCCGTTTATTTTATCTCCCATAACCATGTCTATAGCACCCTTTGGACACGCGATTATGCAATCACCGCAACCAATGCAGCCGTAACCGCATGTTGAGAAAGTCAGATCCTGGCTATCAAGGGAAGAGCATGGAATGAAATTTGTCGCATCTGCCGGTACGATATCAATCAGCTTTTGTGGGCATGCATTAGCGCAAGCCTGACATCCATTACATTTACTCTCATCTATTATCACCTTGCCGTCAACAAGAGTCATCGCATCATAAGCGCACACATTGACACAGTCACCGCAGCCTATACAGCCCCAACAGCATTCACCACGAAGGAACCCTGTCTTCTTTGCCTCCGCACACGATATACCGCCTGCAAAACGCGCCTTCCCGGCAGCACTGCCATTACATTTAACATAAACCTTCTTGTCCTCAACAGGAACACTTTTAGTATTCAGCAATCTTGCAATTGCATCAACATTATCCTGGTTACACGCAGGACATGATGCCACACCATTACCTTCAGTAATCGCCTTGGCGCATTCCAGACATGAATCAAATCCACATCCACCAAAGCCATTACAATCCTTGCCGGGCAAGAGACTCAGAATAGCCTGAGTCAGACCTTTAACTTTAGCCATCACATTACCTCCAACAAAATACCTTTGACACTAACTGACCGGAATTCTCTAAATCTCATTTCCACACCTTATCATTATTATCAGCATTGAATTATTGCCAAATAATGATTTAATAATTGATAAACATACTTGTATTAAGAATTTTGTATACAAGGTTTTATCAGATTTTAAAATACTTGTAACAGATCTTATCTTTACAATTATTTCTCAGGTTCATTTTAGCACTATGAATTTTGTGCTTCAATGTAATTTTCAGAATTGTTATGCATTTAATTTGATGCACTTTAATTCCTTATTTACATCACTTAAAAATCCGCAGCAACCGGTTCACCCTGATTGCTGCGGATTTTTTAAGCAGTTTTACTGCTACCTGCGTTCTTTTTTTCTTTTTTGTGTTTTTCCATTATACCGGCCTTAATCATCTTATCAGCTGACGATTTGGTTCCTAAGACCCACATAAGGTCATTCTCCTGAATGATTGTCGCCACATTCGGTCTTATGATTGGTAAATTAACTCGTTCAATTCCGATTATTGAACCACCGTAGTTTTCGCGCACATTGCTGTACTTAATCGGTTTCTTGCAGAAATCCATTGTCGAATCAACTTTAATCGGAATGCAAAAGAGCTGTTTATCCACATGAATGCCTCTGAAAGTCTGACCATAAATATAATCCTTAAGTGTAATGTCAGGACGTTCGGTATATTCTATGGTCTTTTCACGTTCAAGAAGAATGATGATTGCATCAATTTCTTCCTTAGTTCCCATTATGTGAATATAGTCGTTCTTCATTATTTCACAATCAACATCCGGCATATTAATTATTGTGCCGTCTTCACGTACAATTTTTATAATCGTGCCATGGAATCCTCTTCTGCTGCTAAAGTCCATTACACGTTCTACTGCGTCAAGTCCCACAATCTGGAATTCAGAAACAAACAGCGATTCGTCTATCATTCTCAGGTTACCGTTAACACCTCTCTCTCTCTTCTCACTGGCAAGAGTTTTCTGGAAGAAATTCGACATGAATCTCAATTCGATTTCTATTGCCATGCCTTTGATAAGATCCGATCTGATTATCAATATTACCGGTATCACCGCTACTATTACCAGTATCGGGAATGGAACATGGAACATGCTTCTTACAACAAGAGCCATGAAGCATGCTGCTATAAAAATTCTGAATGCCCTTAATGCAATCAGCGGCAGTCTGTTAAATCTACTCTTTAGCCACAGTTTGGTAAACAATGCGTCTTTGGCACTGTCATGCATCATCCTTGTGAATGGAATCATGGCAAGGAGCATAATAACAGCTCCCGTAATATCCGCCCAGCCGCCTATGTTTCTGACTAGCATAGGATACAGATATGCTGTTCCCGCTTCATAAATTAGGAGCATACATGCTGAACATATGAATATTCTTCCGAAAACGCCTTTGATGTAGTTAGGCCAATCCTTATCCTTATCATCCTCCCTCTGTTTATCCGAGGTCATTTTGGACAAATTGATTCTTATGCGCCTTGGAAGCACTTTCATTATCCACTGATACACTTTATCCGAACTCTTCATTATGGATGGTGTTACAAAGGATGTTATTACTGATATACATACCACAATCGGATATAAGTGCTCGCTTATTACTCCCAGACTCGTTCCAAGTGTTGCAACGATAAATGAGAACTCACCAATCTGCACCATGCTCATTCCACCCTTAACAGCCGTCTTGAGTGTCTGACCTGAAAGAAGGATTCCTATGCAGGCAAAAGTTGACTGACCCAAAATAGTAACAACTGAAAGTATCAGAATAGGTACAATGTATTTCACAAGCAGCGACGGTACAATAAGCATACCTACGGATATGAAGAATACTGCTCCGAACATATCCTTGATAGGAGTGATAATCCGCTCTATTCTGTCTCCGTATACGGTTCCCGCAAGTATTGATCCTGTCATGAATGCTCCCAGTGCAGCTGAAAATCCGATAGCATGTGCAATTAGCACCATTCCCAGACACAGTCCTATGGAAAATACCAGCAGCATTTCATCAGACATAATCTTGGTGGTCTTGTTAAGAAACGAGGGAATCAGGAATACTCCGGCCATCATCCATATAGCGAGAAGAATCATCATGAATCCAAGTTCCTGAATAAGTTCGAATCCTGATACATCCTTTCCCACTGATAAAGCAGTAAGAACAATCATCATAAAAATACCCGCAATATCTTCTATAACAAGAGTCCCTAGAACAACTTGCGCATATTTCTCATTTTTGGCGTTAAATTCCTCGTATGCTTTGAGTATTATCATCGTGGAGGACATACTCAGCATGCATCCCAGAAACAAACAGTCCATCTGCTTCCATCCGAAAAGCCATCCAGCTCCGGTTCCGATAAATACCATAGCCCCCATTACAGTTACAGCAATGATAAATGCACTCCCTCCAATGTTGGCAAGCTTCTTGAAACTAAATTCAAGCCCTAGACCGAACATGAGAAAAATAACACCTATCTCAGCCCATACTACGATGTCTTCGCTGCCGATTACAGTTGGAAAAAACTTGAAGTTAGGACTTATCAGAAATCCGGCCAAAATATAGCCCAGTACCACCGGCTGCTTTAATTTCCTGAATATAAGCGTTACTGCAGCTGCCGACATCATAATAAGCGTTAAATCAATAATTAAAGAATCTACAGACAATATTTTTCTCCTTTCTCAATATGATTAATGCTTATATTGTACCATAATTATCTAGTTGGTTGGACTATAAAATTCGTTAGTTTGCTTATATTGTTACCAAAATTACCCTCAAGAAGAACCTTGTATATTCCTGCCTCTTCTGAATAAATATTGTTTTCTCCTATTGTCATTGACGAAGGGAGAATTGACTCATCTTCGTCGGCCTTGTTGTTAAAATAATCGCTTCCCTTAATCAGCCTTACTCTGTTTTTAACTTTGATCATTTTGCGAAGCATATCCTCTCCGCCAAGGGTCATAAGATACTGCAAATAATGTGTTTCTCTCACAAAACTTCCTGTTTCACGGCTTACGAGACACGTTTTTTCTGCCATTTCGAGACAGGTCAAAGCCGCTTCAGATATTGATGTACCCGTATCTATTACAATCACATCGTAACGTCCGCTGTTCATAACCGATTCAACAAAGGTGCAAATTTCTGCCGACGTCAGATCCACAAGGGGATTTCTGCCCTTAGTCGGTCGGAAGGCTTCAATTCCGAAATCATCACGTACAATAAAGCTTTCAAAAAAAGGTCTGTATTCTTCTCCATCTTCTTCCCGCCTGATTCTTGGGTTTTTCTTATCCTTAAAGAGATTATATATGTAATAGCTCATGGTTCTCCCACCGGGTGAACACTTAATAAACTCTCCAGTGGATTCCAGTTCCTCAAGAGACATATAAAACACCCTCCTGTTATGAAAGCGTTCCAGCTCCTGTGCAACTGCCATGGCAACCGTACTGCATCCGCATCCTCCTGCCCAGGAGCAGAATGCAAATACATGCACATCATGACCTGAAATATTGGCTGGTTTTCTCCCCGTCTGCCTGCTGTATATTTCAAATATATCAGCAATCATCTGCTGAGCAGGGCTGTATTTGTATATGCAGTATTGTCCCGTCTGCGTATTCCTGCAAGTCATAGAAGGTTTGTCAACGAGAAATATTGTGCCCTTTCTCAAACGCTCTTCACAGAATGGTCCGTCCCACAGAACAATATCAAATCCATAATAAAAGCGACTGTGGTCGGCAGGAACAGCGTCTTTCTCCTCAACAGCCGCGAATTCTTCTTTTGTGAAAATGTTTACCACAAGTGTTCGGCACACGTTAATAATAGCACGACCACATGCCTTACCGTACTCCTTGTCGTCTGTAACTATGGCAATATTCAAATTCTCCATATCCTGCACTCCTTTACAAAGCGTCATCTTTTGTAAAAGAATACCATTTATGGTAATTATTGTCAATCCTCTTGTGTTGGTTTGTCCTTGTACCAATGTCTTCTTGTGAAAATATAACAGATCGGTACTATATAAAGCAGGAATCCGTATAGAATCGCACGTGCGTCCACACCAAGCATTGTAAGTGGCACTGAAGCCGAAATGCACCATGGAAAAAGTGCGCATACCATAATTGTCGAATTTTCAATATCCATAGCTAATTCATAATTATCACTGCCGGTCTTCTCGTAGGGCTTTTTCATCAGGTCGTTACAGAGCATTGCTGCAATGGTCTGACTACAGAATATGGCGCATGTCATCAGAGACAAAATGAGTGTCGCAATAAATTTACCCGTTTTGTTCATCATTTTTTCGATGATTTCCTGTATGTCATTAAGCAGATTCGTTCCCTCAAAAATTCCTGAATAGGAGCATGCAATCGTTACGATTACGCAGGATTCAAACATCTCAATAAGTCCGCCTCCCGACAGAATTTCCTTGAGCACTGTACTTTCCGGTGAAAACCCGCCCAGCGCACACGACACACTTTCCATTATGCTCATGTGCTGACACAATACGGCAATTACCCCACTGCTTAGAATCCCGCCTATGAATGCCCACCTTATATCGAATCTCAAAATAGGAAGAATTACAATAAATGCCACCGGTATAAGTGTCATTGGTGTCAGCTCAAATTCTGTTGAAAGTGCGCTCATAATCGTATCATCAACCTGATTCATAGGATTTCGTACAGACAATACTGCATAGATAATAAGAGTAATTCCCACAGGTAGCGTCCCTGTAGCAAACATCCTTTTCACGTTGGTCATAAGATCCGTTCCTGTAATGTTGGCTACAAGAATCGCACTTGATGATGCAGGCGAACATCTGTCTCCAAAATATATTCCGGACATTATCGCTCCGCCTGTAAGCAAGGGATCAACCCCCGCACTGCTTGCAAGTGCCATCAGCATTACACCCAGCGTACCTGATACCGCAAATGATGTCCCCAAAATGTACGAAAGAACACAGCACATTACAAAAGCAAGGATTATAAAAAGCGGCGGTCTTACAAGGAGCACTCCGTAATAAACAAAAAACGAGATGGTTCCAGACGCGCGCCAGATACCTGTCAAAAGTCCTATCATGAGCCATATCTCAACTACAATTATGGAATCTTTGACACTTCCCCATGCCATTAACAGCATATCCTTTACTATGAATCCTTTAATATGTCCTGCTGCTATAAATGTAACGAAACCTACCACAAGGCCAAAGATAATGCTCTGACCTGTAGCTATACAAGCCACCATAGCTGCTATAAAAACTGCAAAAGCTACAATTAGTACCATTTATTTTACCTACAAAAGACTATCATGTCCCAAATCGCATTTCATTAAACAAAAATAGCAACCTTATATGTTACAAAAAGGTTGCATCCTGTACATTACTCATCCTTTTTAGCGATTCCTCGAATGGAGGATATGCAATTCCGTTCTCGGTAATAATTCCGGTAATCAAGCTGTGATCCGTCACATCAAAGGCCGGATTGTAACACTTGACGGACTCCGGTGACGAAGGCTCCCTAAAAAACATCTTCTTTATTTCCTCCGCTTCCCTGAGTTCGATAGGAATATCCGCCCCTGTCCTACATTCAAGGTCAATAGTTGACGTAGGACCCAGAACATAAAAAGGAATACCATAATGCTTAGCAAGAATTGCAACACCGGAAGTTCCGATTTTGTTGGCGGTATCGCCGTTTGCAGCAACTCTGTCGCAACCTACAAAGCATGCCTGAATCCATCCCCTGCTCATTACCGATGAAGCCATGTTATCACATATGAGTGTTACATCAACCCCGGCTTTATCAAGTTCATATGCTGTAAGTCTCGCACCCTGAAGAAGCGGTCTTGTCTCATCAGCAAACACCTTAACATTAATTCCCCTCTCTTTTGCCAGAAGTATCGGACCCAAAGCGGTGCCGTATCTGGATGTAGCGAGAGGGCCTGCATTGCAATGTGTCAGAATTCCGTCACCCTCTTTAATAACTGAAAGGCCGTATTCTGATATTTTAAAACACATGGCCATATCTTCCTCTTGTATGGTCACTGCTTCTTTTCTTAATGTTTCCAGTATCTTATCCCAGCTTTCATCTGCTATGCTGTCAGCTACCTTGAGAATTCTGTCAACTGCCCATTTGAGATTTACCGCAGTAGGTCTTGATGATTTGAGAAAATCCCCATCTTTATGGAGTTCCTGAAGGAAATTATCGCATTTGCCACGTCTTGCAGCCAGCACATACATGCAGTAAGCTGCACATATTCCTATTGCCGGAGCACCGCGCACACGAAGTTTTCCGATTGCATCATACATTTCCTGAGGTTTCTCAAGCTCCGCGTATTCCGTTCTGCCCGGAAGCAGGCTCTGATCCAAAATGACCACAGCCTGTCCGTCATCTCTCAATTTAACATTATCTACATGTGTTACATTTTTTATGTCCATTTTATGCTGCCACTTCACCATCTCTTACGAAATAGTTTTCATACCAAAGGATAAATGAATAAATTGTCCAGATTCTCTTCATATTGTGTGCCTTGCCGTTTCTGTGATTTTCAAGAAGCTCAACTATGTAATCAACATTGAAGAATTCCTTCGCCACCGGACCTGTGAACTTCTCCATAACAAGATTGTAATACTTATCCTGCTTGAGCCAGTCATTAAGTGGAACAGGGAAACCTCTCTTCGGCATGCTGGCCTGTTTCTCCGGAACCTGTTTCCTTGCAGCACCTCTGAGAGCAATCTTCGTAAGATCCTTGGAAACTCTATGCTTTGACGGAATGCTGAGTGCCACTTTAAGCATTTCCTTATCTAAGAAAGGAACTCTAAGCTCCAGTGAATGAGCCATACTCATTCTGTCTGCCTTTACCAGAATGTCCTGAACAAGCCACGTATTCATATCAACATACTGCATCCTCGTAATATCATCCTCTCCCTTGCATCTGTCAAAGAACATCTTGGAATACTCCGACGGCTTCTTTGCAGGAATCGGTGGATTCAGCAGTTTATCTCTCTCGGTATAGTTAAAGTTGTAATTATTTCTTATGTAATATTCATCAACGGACTGAGCCCCTCTTGTCAGGAATCTCTTGCCGTGGAATCCATTAGGGAGCACACCCGCAATACCTGCAGCCGCCTTACGTGCGAACTTTGGTACCTTTTTCTGATATGCCTGGAAGGCCAGTGGATCCTGATAATAATAATATCCACCGAACAGTTCGTCTGCACCTTCTCCCGACAGAACTACCTTAACCTGTTCAGAAGCCTTCTGTGCCAGGAAATAAAGTGCTACAGCTGATGGATTAGGGAGTGGTTCATCCATATAATACTGAACAGACGGTGCTGCATCAAAATATTCATCAGCCGAAATCTTCTTTGTAAAAATATCGACGCCGATTGTATCTGCGAAATCTTCGGCATATTTGAGTTCGCTGTACTTTTCTTCGGTAAATCCTACAGAGAAAGTCTTAAGCTTGTGATCCTTGCTGATTTCCTTAACAACATAACTTGAGTCAACACCACTTGAAAGGAAGCAGCCTACTTCCACGTCAGCTATGCTATGTGCCTTGATGCTCCCGTCAAAGGTCTCTGCAATAAGGTTTTCCCAATCTTCAAGGGACTTACTGTTGTCAATATCATATTCCATAATGTAATATGGCTCAATTTCAATCTTGCCTTCCTCTGCTGTGAAGCAATGTCCCGGTGGCATCTTGTAAACATTCTTGAACAGTGTCTCGTTTGTTGGGATAAATTCAAAACAGAGGTATTCCGGAATTCTCTCTCTGTTTATTTCCTTTTCAAAATATGGATTGGCAACCAGTGATTTAATCTCGGATGCAAACATGAGTGAGTCACCTTTGCTGTAATAGAAGAAAGGCTTTATTCCGAATATGTCTCTTGCTCCGAAGAGAACTTTCTCCTTCATGTCCCAAATCATGTATGCGAACATTCCTCTTAGTCTTTTGTTAAAATCTTTGCCGTACTCTTCATATCCGTGGAGAATTACTTCTGTGTCCGCATCACAACTGAAAGTATGTCCCTTGGCGATAAGTTCTTCTCTCAACTCACGATAATTGTATATTTCTCCATTAAAAACAATCACCTTGGTTTTGTCTTCGTTATATATTGGCTGACTGCCACCTTCAAGGTCGATAATGCTCAGTCTTCTGAATCCCAAAGAAACCTTGTCATCCACAAAATAATCATCCTGATCGGGACCTCTGTGGATAATTTTATCCGCCATATCTTTAATTATCTTTCTGTTTTCTTCAATGTTTGCACTGTTATTAAACATGCCTACAAATCCGCACATACTTTATATCCTTTCATTATTCAAATGCTATATATTACTTTATTTTGTCGTAACAGAGTTATTATAACACACATTTAGTATTTCATGACTATTCTTATTACTTTTCCAATCAATTTGCAGACAGGACCCTCCAGAGTCTTTCTGACATTTTTCAATTCTTTCCTTATAGGAATTGACTGAGGACAATGTTTCTCACAAAGGCCGCAATTAATGCAATTTGAAGCCACGGTCAAATTCTTTCTCATAGTGGTACACTGCATATATTCCTTTACTGCAGTAAAATAACTGTCTGTAAACCTTCTGTTATACGCGGAAAAGCATCCGGGAATATCCACATCTCCCGGGCACGGCATACAATAGCCGCAGCCTGTACAGCCCACCTTCAGTTTAGCATTTATTCCCGCCGCAACTTTTCTCAAAAAATCATTCTCTTCATCTGTAAACTCGCCGGCGCGAGCCTCCTCTGCACATTGTATGTTTTCCTCCAGCATTTCAATGGAGTTCATTCCCGAAAGTATACAGGTAACCTCCGGCTGGCTCCACAACCATCTGAAAGCCCACTGTGCTGGCGTCCACTTTCTTGGATGCTCTTCAAAAAGTTCAGCAACATCCTGTGGCAGGCTGTTCACAAGCCGTCCTCCTCGGAGGGGTTCCATTATTATTACCGGTATTCCCTTTGACGCTGCGTACTTAAGCCCTTTACATCCCGCCTGGGTATTCTCATCCATGTAATTATATTGAATCATTGCAAAATCCCAGTCATAGGCATCAATAAGTCTGCAGAAATTTTCCGAATTGCCGTGGTATGAGAATCCAATCTGCCTTATTGCCCCCTCTTCCTGCTTCTGTTTGATCCATTCGTCAATACCCAGCTTCTTCATACGCTCCCATGTTTTTACATCATTAAGCATATGCATAAGATAATAATCTATATAATCAGTCTGGAGTCGCTTCAGTTCCTCTCTGAACATCTTCTCCATGGTTTCCGGCTTCTTTACCAGGTAATGGGGAAGCTTTGTTGCAATGTTTATCTTATCCCTTATACCCAACCGCGTCAGGATTTCCCCAAGAGCCACCTCATTTCCCGGATAAATATATGCAGTGTCGTAATAATTGATGCCTGCATCATAGGCGGCCTTGATTTCCTTTTCAGCTTTATCAAGATCTGTTCTTCCCGCCTTCTGGGTGAATCTCATACACCCATAGCCAAGTATGGAAATGTCATTGCCATATTTATCCTTGCGATATTGCATTCCTTACCCTCCTGTATCTCTTTATGTTTGACAAATCTCTTTTTTATCCATATTAAAAGTCTCCTATGGTAATTTTGATTTTACCACAAGAGACTTAGTCATTATTCAATTTATATACCTTTTTTCGCAGACTCGCTCATTGGAGTAGTAACATTTAATTAACCAATAGTTGCTGATTTTAGCATTCTATAAACCTACGATTTTATCATGTATCCCGATATTCTCTTCTGGCCTTAATGTTCTCATTTTTTTCTTTTGCAGAATCGCGCAGCGATATCATCCATTGTAAAAGAAAGAAACTATATGCAGTAATCATTGCTATGATTACTAAAAGCCCTGATATCCTTGCTGAGCTAATAAGATGCGTTGCTAATAGAAGCAACACCACTTCTGCTATGATGCTAAATACCCAAACTACCTGTATAGATTTTCTGATCTTTTTCCTGAGGTCATTGTTATCGCTGGAATTTATAAAAAATTTGCTTTTACAAATATCCGACCAAAATACCACAACTAAAAATATTAATAATGCTTGTAGTCCTATTAATACATATAGTAAAATTTCTAATTGTACAAATTCCAAATCTTGCATGATTGTCAGTGCTAAACTAACGATACTTGTAAAGAAAATGCCTCTAGTAAGATTTATTTCACGAATCATTTCATCACCTTTTCTTAAATCCTCGATCATTTCCCTTATAATAAATTTGTACAAACAATAGCGCATAGTACTATAATTGTCAATAATTATTTAGAAATTCTAAATAATGACGTTACATATCGGATTATAAACAACAGGTAGGGAAGCGACTTGTTCGAGTCTATTACCATTTAGAAGAAGCAGGGCAAATCCGCTTAGAAGATTTAAAGAAAGAATATTATGCAACAAATTGTAGCATTCAGCAAGTATTAAACAATGATTTTTCGGAGGATAAAGCAGATGAATAAAGAGCAAAAGCGTTATCTAAAAGAAATCAAAGCATTATTACCGATTTGATATGTAATGCTTTTTAAGAAGATATAACCCTAATACACGTTGGAATTTCAACACTTACAGACATATTTACCAACTCTTTTTGTCCTATAGCCCATAATCTTTCATAAATTACAATAACAAATTGAACACTAACCCTCTATTACTTCATTCAACACAAAAGCAGCGTCCCTGTAAAATACAGTTACGCTGCCTTTTCCTTAAAAATCAAGTAGCACTCTCACTATTGAATTTTTTCATTGTTTTTTATACAAAGAGTTTCTATTTATCTGCAATTGCTGCCTGTGCTGCAGCCAGTCTTGCGATAGGTACTCTGAATGGTGAGCATGAAACGTAGTTAAGACCAACTTCATTACAGAAAGCAATAGTCTTAGGATCTCCGCCGTGTTCTCCGCAGATACCCAGCTTAATGTTGGCTCTTGTGCTTCTTCCAAGTTCTGCTGCCATCTTAACCAGCTTGCCTACGCCTGTCTGATCCAGTGACTGGAACGGATCTTCTTCAAATATATTCTTTTCTCTGTATTCCTTGATAATCTTGCCTGTGTCATCTCTTGAGAATCCGAGAGTCATCTGAGTAAGGTCGTTGGTACCGAATGAGAAAAATTCAGCTTCTTCAGCAATCTCATCAGCAGTAAGGGCTGCTCTTGGGATTTCAATCATTGTACCAATCATATAATCAAATTTATCGCCTTCTCTTTCGAATACTCTCTCAATTGTCTTAACAACTGTTGCCTTAACATCAGCCAGTTCCTTAACATTTCCTACGAGTGGAATCATGATTTCAGGAATAATGTCCAGACCCTGTTCTTTTCTTACTTCCATTGCAGCTGTAATAATAGCTTCAGCCTGCATTTCGGCAATTTCAGGATATGTTATTGCAAGACGGCAACCTCTATGTCCCAGCATTGGGTTGAATTCGTGAAGTTCTTCTGCTGTCTTCTTAATCTTTTCATATGGCTTACCGATAAATTCAGCCAGTTCCTTAAGTTCTTCATCAGTATGTGGAATGAATTCGTGAAGAGGTGGATCCAGAAGTCTGATAGTAACAGGTCTGTCGCCCATAGCCTCATAAATTTCCTTGAAATCGCCCTTCTGATATGGCAGCAGGAAGCTGAGAGCTTCTCTTCTTTCTTCTTCTGTATCTGACAGAATCATTCTTCTGATTGCCGGGATTCTTTCTTCTTCAAAGAACATGTGCTCAGTTCTGCAAAGTCCGATACCTTCAGCTCCGAATTCTACAGCCTGCTTAGCATCTCTTGGGTTGTCGGCATTTGTTCTAATCTTGAGTGTTCTGATTTCATCAGCCCATCCCATGATTGTTCCGAAATCACCTGAAAGTGTCGGAGGAACTGTCTTAACCTTACCGTTGAGAACTTCGCCCTTGCTTCCGTCCAGTGAAATGAAGTCACCTTCCTTGAATACGTATTCTCCGATTGTAAGAGTCTTGTTCTCTTCATCAACCTTGATTCCTGCGCAACCTGATACGCAGCACTTACCCATACCTCTTGCTACTACTGCAGCGTGTGAAGTCATTCCGCCTCTCTGAGTCAGGATACCTTCAGCAGCAACCATTCCTGCCAAGTCTTCAGGTGAAGTTTCCTGTCTTACCAAAATGGCAACAGCACCATTTGCTACAGCATCTTCAGCATCTGTAGCATTGAAGTAAATCTGACCTGTAGCAGCTCCTGGTGATGCAGGCAGTCCCTTAGTCAACTTCTCTGCATTGGCAAGTTCATCAGCATCAAATGTAGGATGCAGAAGCTGGTCAATCTGAGCAGGCTCAATTCTTGAAACAGCAGTTTCCTTATCGATAAGACCTTCTCCCACCATGTCTACAGCAATCTTTACAGCTGCAGGAGCTGTTCTCTTACCGTTTCTTGTCTGCAGCATAAACAGCTTGCCTCTTTCTACAGTAAATTCCATGTCCTGCATGTCCTTGTAGTGGTTCTCAAGAAGCTCTGCAATTCTTACGAATTCTGCATATACCTCAGGGAATGCTTCAGCCATTTCCTTAATTGGCTGCGGTGTTCTGATACCTGCAACAACGTCTTCGCCCTGTGCATTTACCAGGAACTCACCGAAGAGAGCGTTTTCACCTGTTGCGGCATTTCTTGTGAATGCTACACCTGTTCCTGATGTATCTCCCATATTACCGAATACCATTGACTGTACGTTTACAGCTGTACCGATGCTGTCAGGAATTTCATTTAGCTTTCTGTAAAGAATTGCTCTGTCATTGTTCCATGATCTGAATACAGCTTTAACAGCTTCCATAAGCTGGTCCTTAGGGTCCTGAGGGAATTCTCTGCCCATTTCTTCTTTAACCAGTTTCTTATATCCTTCGATGATAACCTTAAGGTCATCAGTAGTAAGCTCTACGTCATAATGGAAACCGTTCTTTTCTTTCTGAGCATCGAAGATGGCATCAAATTTTGATTTTGGGATTTCCATTACAACATCACCGAACATCTGTATGAATCTTCTGTAGCTGTCATATGCAAATCTTGGATTATCAGTTAATTTTGCAAGTCCTTCAACTGAAATATCATTAAGACCCAAATTAAGGATTGTATCCATCATACCCGGCATTGAAACCTTAGCACCGGATCTTACCGATACAAGCAGCGGATTATCAACGTCACCGAATTTTTTACCTGATACTTCTTCCAGTTCTGCAAGTTTCTTGAAAATATCTTCTACGATATCTTTTCCAATCTGCTGACCTTCTTCATAGTATCTGTTGCACGCTTCAGTAGTAATTGTGAAACCGAATGGTACAGGAAGACCAATCTTGGTCATTTCTGCCAGGTTTGCACCCTTGCCGCCAAGTAAATCACGCATGTCTTTTGATCCTTCATTGAAGGAAAATACAAATTTGCCCATTTTTTCTCTCCTTTGTTTTACACAATTCAAGCCACTAGAATAACAGCTTCGATTCAATATATTCTTTAACATGGTCAACAGGTATTCTTACCTGCTCCATAGTATCTCTGTCTCTGACAGTAACGCAATTATCTGTTTCAGTGTCAAAATCTACGCAGATTGAGAATGGTGTTCCGATTTCATCTTCTCTTCTGTATCTCTTACCGATTGAACCTGAAGCATCATAGTCCACATTGAAGTATTTGCTCAGTTCTTCAAATATAGGTTCTGCAACAGGTGCAAGTTTCTTTGAAAGTGGCAGTACCGCAGCCTTGAATGGTGCCAGAGCAGGATGAAGTCTCAGTACTGTTCTGATATCCTCCTTGCCCTTACCATCAACAAGAACTTCTTCGTCATAAGCATCAACCAGGAATGCCAAAAGCATTCTTTCAACACCTACTGAAGGTTCGATGCAGTATGGCACGTACTTTTCGTTGGTTTCAGGATCCAGATAATACATGTCCTGACCTGATGTGTTCATATGTGCATTAAGGTCAAAATCTGTTCTTGATGCTACTCCCCACAGTTCACCCCAACCGAATGGGAAGAGGAATTCAATGTCAGTTGTAGCATTGCTGTAATGAGACAGTTCTTCAGGGTCGTGGTCTCTCAACTTGATATGTTCTTCCTTAAGGCCCAGTGCTCTGAGGAAGTTCGCACAATAATCCTTCCAATATGCGAACCATTCCAGTTCTGTTCCCGGTTTGCAGAAGAATTCAAGTTCCATCTGTTCAAACTCTCTTGTTCTGAAAATGAAGTTACCTGGAGTAATCTCGTTTCTGAATGATTTTCCCACCTGTGCGATACCAAAAGGAATCTTCTTTCTGGCAGTTCTCTGAACACTCTTGAAATTAACAAAGATTCCCTGGGCAGTTTCAGGTCTCAGATAGATTTCGGCCTTTGAATCTTCAGTAACACCCTGGAATGTCTTGAACATGAGGTTGAACTGTCTGATTGATGTGAAATCCTTCTTGCCACAGTCAGGACATACAATACCCTTTTCTGCAATGTAGCTTTCCAGCTGTTCATTTGACCAGCCATCTACAGGACCCTCTTCAATACCGTTTTCCTTCATGTATTCCTCTATGAGGTGGTCCGCTCTGAATCTTGACTTGCAGGCTTTGCAGTCAATGAGAGGATCCGAGAAGCCGCCAACATGTCCTGATGCTACCCATGTCATCGGATTCATGAGAATTGCAGCATCGAGTCCCACGTTATATTTTGACTCCTGTACGAACTTTCTTCTCCATGCATCCTTAATGTTGTTCTTCAGCTCTACACCAAGGGGACCGTAATCCCATGTGTTCGCCAAACCACCATAAATTTCAGATCCGGGAAAGATAAATCCTCGATTCTTGGCCAAAGCCGTGATTTTTTCCATTGTAACTTCTGTACTCATACCTGTTATTTCTCCATTATTTATTTTATTCTTCATCAGAAGACTTTTCGTCTTCTTCATCGTCAGCAAACTTTGCCTTGATTCCTTCAGCCTTTTCTCCGGCCTTTGCTTTTACTTCTTCAGCCTTATCAGCAGCTTCTTCAGCCTTCATTTTGCCTTTTGCATAAAATTCTGCACTTCTCTCCTTGGCTGCATCCATTGCTGCACTTCCCTTCTCGGTTACAGTACCTACTGCATCGCTTACTGCATCACTGATGTCGATAATTGTGCCATCATCCTTGATAATTTCGATTGCGCACTTGAATCCGAAAGCCGCAACGACAGCAACTACTGATGCGATAGGTGCGATAATAACTCCGATTATTCCGGCATTAAGAGGAAGATTGAGAATAATCTCTCCATCTTTCTTTACCTGTATTCTTGCAACGTTACCCTTGTTAACATTCTCCTTAATTGCAGAAATAAGTGCATCTGTCTTGCTTCCTAAACTTCCGCTTTTTCTGGATGCTGAATTGATTGTCTCCTCGATTCCGATTATTGCATCTACAACACTGCCGTCAGCCTCTTCGAGAGCCTGCTTAGCTTCTGCATATGTTACGCCGGTTCTGTCTTTTACCAGTTCAATTTTTTCTAATGTAATTTCCATATCTTTCCTCCTGTCCTAATGTCTCAGATTAACCCCTCACTTTTGAGGTCGGAAGCTTCAAGATAATATTCAGCATATGCTCTGATGAGCGACTGAAGTTCCTTGCCAACTCCCTCTCTTAATGCGACATTTTCCAGTTTCGCAAGCGGATTAATCGCAAAATATCTTAATATTTTAATTTTATCAAAATTCATGTTATAAATCAACGCAGGGGTCATTGTTTTTTCAGCACTCTCAAAGCATTCACGGCATATTACACCTCCTGCTTCCACACTGAATTTATCAAGATTTTCCCGGCTTTCGCAAAGGGCACATTTATCGAGGACAGGTTCATGCCCAAGGTATTTTATAACTTTCGTCTGATATGCCAAAACCAGGGTGCCCAGTCCGCGTTCACGGGATTCCATCATTTCAAGGAAATCCTTCAGAGCATTATATATCCCTATCTCAGGACATTCCTCCTCAAGGACTTTATCCGTAAATTCAAGAACGTAGCTTGCGTGAAAATATTTATCTGGATTCTCTGCAAGACTGTAACAGCTTTTGACAGTCTCTGCTCTGTTTATAAAAAAATTGCTTCTGCTTTTGTTCAGTTCATATCTGCCATATGTAAAAGCATGAAGTGCAGGCTGATTCCTGTTCCTTCCTTCACTCAGATTCGTTCCCGCGACGATTTTGCCGAACTCTCTGGTAAAAACCGTTATCATTTGAGTTTTCTCGCTTATCTTGCGTCTTCGGAGCACTATTCCTTCAGTTTCTGTACGCATAGATTATCAGTCCTTATAGCCGAAATTACTCAGCGCAATATCACTGTCCCTCCAGTTTTCTTTGACCTTAACCCAAAGATCCATATAAACCTTTGTTCCCAGCAACGCTTCAATTTCTTCTCTTGCACTCTTGCCGATACCTTTGAGTTTGCGACCGCTTTTGCCGATAAGCATTCCCTTATGAGATTTTTTCTCACAGTATATTACAGCTGCAATTCTTGTAATCTCCGGTTCTTCAACAAACTGCTCGATTTCGACAGCCACACCGTGAGGCACTTCATCGCGAAGATACATGAGGATTTTTTCTCTTATTATTTCACTGACAATAAACCTTTCCGGATGTTCGGTAATCATGTCATCCGGGAAATACATCGGCCCTTCTTCCATGAACTCCGCTGCCGCGCTTATTACATCAGGCACATTAGTTCCTGCCTTGGCAGACGTTCCTATGATTTTTTCGAAAATGCCTATATCATCGTATTCCTCGTAGATTTTTCTGAATTTCTCCGGCTCCATCTTGTCGATTTTGTTTATTACAAGAATTTTAGGAGTTGTGATTTTATCAAGAAGGTCCACAATATATCTGTCCCCCGGACCGGCTGAAAGCTCGTCATCAACAATAAAGATAATCGCATCCACTTCACTGAATGTGCCTATGGCTGCATCCGTCATATATTCTCCCAGCTTGGTTTTGGGTTTGTGAATACCGGGAGTATCTATGAAAACAAGCTGGACATCATCCTCTCCCGATTCCTTGCCATAGTGGGTATATATTCCTCTTATTGCGTTTCTTGTAGTCTGTGGTTTCTCGGTCGTGATAGCAATTTTTTCACCAAGAATCGCATTGAGAAAGGTTGATTTACCAACGTTCGGCCTTCCTACAATGCCAATAAATCCCGTCTTCATCTGTCTTCTCCTTTCAGGCTGAACCCTACAGGCAGCAGTTCATTAAGGCTTCTTACATTAATTTCTTCTCTTGTCTTCCCTGTTATAATCATCAGTTCAGGCGCGAATTCATACATGAACTGTCTGCATATTCCGCAAGGTATTGCTTCTTCTCCCTCAGCATATACTGCTATGGCAGTAAAATGTTTTTCTCCCTCAGATATTGCTTTGACAAAGGCAGTCCTTTCTGCACAAATCGTTGCTCCATAAGATGAGTTCTCTATATTCACTCCAGAATACACTCTTCCATCTTCCGTAAGCAATGCGGCACCAACTTTGAACTTTGAATATGGTGCATAAGCATTGACGCTCACTGTCTTAGCAATATCATAAAGCTGTTCCGGCTGAAAGTTCATTTACTGTCTCCTTTCCAGCTCAAGAAGTTTCATAATTTCTTCTTCTCTTGCTCTCATTTCAACTTTGTCTTCTTCCTCCATATGATCGTATCCCAGTAGGTGGCAAACACTGTGAACGAACAGATAAACAGCTTCCCTTTGCAGAGAATGTCCGAACTCCTCCGCCTGTTCTTTCACCTTATCCATATTGATTACCACATCCCCCAGAAGTATCTCCTCACCTTCAATTATATCATTAAAATCTTCAATCATAGGGAAAGAAAGCACGTCCGTAACAGAGTCCACATCCCTGTACATCCTGTTAATTTCACGGATACTGTCACCATCAACAAAAGTCAGACTAATCTCCATATTAGACGGATCCATTCCTTCCTTGCTGACACACAGTTCAGACGCTTCAAGAAAAGTGTCCATAAGTTCTTTTGATACGATGTTCTCTTCGTTGCAGATTATTCTCATCTAATCACCACTTTCTAATCCTCTTCCGGTGGATTGTGTCTATAATAATCATCATAAGCATTGATTATTTTCTTGACCAGCTGGTGTCTTACCACGTCAGCATCTTTAAGATGACAGAATCCTATCTCTTTAACATCCCGCAAAACTTTCTGAGCTTCAACAAGTCCGGACTTCTTGCCACGCGGCAAGTCTATCTGCGTAATGTCTCCTGTTACAACAACCTTAGATCCGAATCCCATTCTCGTCAGAAACATTTTCATTTGCTCTGGCGTGGTATTCTGCGCCTCATCCAGTATTATGAACGAATTATCCAGGGTTCTTCCTCTCATATATGCCAGAGGTACTACCTCTATATTCTCTTTTTCCTTAAGTCTTGCTGCGGTTTCCCTTCCCAGAACATCATTGAGTGCGTCATAGAGAGGTCTCAGATACGGGTCCACTTTTTCCTGAAGGTCTCCCGGCAGGAATCCCAGACGTTCTCCCGCTTCAACTGCAGGCCTTGCCAGAATTATTCTGCTGATCTCTTTGTTTTTGAGCGCATTCACTGCCATTGCCACTGCAATATATGTCTTTCCGGTTCCTGCAGGGCCTATGCCGAAGACAACATCTCTTCGCTTTATTGTGTCCACGTAACCCTTTTGCCCGATTGTCTTTGCTTTAAGAGGCTTCCCGTCATGAGTAAAGCATATGATATCACTTCCTATATTCTCTTTTCCGAAGGATTTGCCTTCTCTGTTAAGGTCTTCTATGTAATTTATTTTCTGCTCGTCCAGTTTTTCGCCTCTTTTGATTACATTCATCATTTCTTTCATAACCTTGGCAGCCTCTCCGGGTCTGTTCCCTTTTATGACAAGCTTGTTGTCGCGCTGAATGACATCAACTCCGTATTCATCTTCCACTAGCTTAAGGTTATGATCCATTCCACCGAAAAGTTCTGTTCTGTCAACAGTCTCGTCAATATTTATACTCAGCAGATTCTCTGTTTCTTTGTTCTGTTTATCCAATTACAGTCTCCTTCTCATCCAATATCTTAGCCACAAGCTTTTCTGCCGTCTTTATGCCATCGATGGCGGCAGACATTATGCCCCCTGCATATCCCGGGCCTTCTCCTGCCGGCATTATGCCCTTTATTGAACTTTCTCCCCGGCTGTCCCTCAATATTCTGACCGGTGAAGAACTTCTCGTTTCCACCCCTGTCATTACACTTGATTCTCTATCAAATCCGGCAATTTTTCTTCCAAAATGCGGCATTGCCTCTATTATGGCCTCTTGTGCGAAATCTGGCAGACTCTTTCTAACCGGGTCATCTTTCCTGTCGCGGAAATGTCCGTAATTTGTCACCGGCATGGATGCTCCCCCCGTTGCAGCTTCATATGCCAGCTTCTCGTATTTGTGTTGGAATTCAATACCTGCCAGAGGATGCTCCGATTCAAAGTCCGATGTACGCACATCTACAAGCAGTCCGCTATTCGCCGTTCCACTGTCTCTTGCACTGTTACTCATACCGTTAGTAACTACAGTCCTTTCTATCGAAGATGAATTTATCACCTGACCACCCGGACACATGCAGAAAGTGTATACACCTCGTCCGCTTTCTGTTCTGTAATTCATCTTATATTCAGCATGTCCGAGAAACTTCACCAGTTCCTTGTCTCCGTACTGTGCCTCGTCTATGTCCTCCTGAGGATGTTCGATTCTAACTCCAATAGAAAACGGTTTCTGTTCCATATCCATGCCCTTGTCGTACAACATTCTGAAGGTATCAGCTGCACTATGTCCTGTTGCAAGTATAAGGTGATCCGTCCTGATTGTATCCGTTATGCCGGTGGAATTATCGTGAATTGTTATTTCGCAAAGTGCTCCCGTCTCATCCGTTCTTATGCCATCAAGTCTTGTACCGAATTTGAATTCGCCTCCCAATTCCTCTGTTCTTATTCGTATGTTTCTGACAACATCACGTAACATGTCCGTTCCAATATGCGGCTTCTGCTTATAAAGAATTTCGCGATCCGCGCCAGCCATGACAAATTCCTCAAGAACAAATCTGTTTCTCACATCCTTGACACCTGTTGTAAGTTTGCCGTCTGAGAAAGTTCCTGCTCCCCCCTCACCAAACTGCACATTGGATTCGGTGTCGAGAACTCCACTTTCCCAGAATTTCCTGACGGTTTCGATTCTCTCTTCCACCTTCTGACCACGCTCGAGAATTATGGGCTTGAATCCCCATTTGGCAAGCATCAGCGCTGCGAACATGCCTGAGGGTCCGTAGCCTGCCACAACTGGTCTTGACTTGATTTCCTTCGTGGCCTTGGCTATGGCCTCATCAGCAAAGGGCTCCCTGTATTTTCTTTCCACAGCTTCAGGCAGATCAAGTTTCTCGTCACAGCTGAATTCAACTACATACACCAGCTTAACATTGGGCTTCTTCCTTGCATCTATTGACTCCTTTACTACTGTAACGTCTGATATTGCAAGTTCTTTCCTTCCCAGCTTATGTGCAACAGCCTTGCTTATCAGACTCAAAGGCTGTCCCGGTTTAAGTTTTATCTGATTGATTCTGTATCTCATTAATATTTCCCGTTAATACTTACTGCTGCTTTCCTGCCGGTTTCCCATGCATGCTGCAGATTGAAACCTCCACACGGATATTGTACATCAAGAACCTCTCCGGTGAAGTAAAGACCTGTCAAAAGTTTTGACTCCATTGTGTCGGCATCGATTTGAGATAAGTCAACACCACCTGCTGTACACTGAGCCTGTTTCCATCCTTTAGTTCCCTTAACTTTCAATCTGTAATCCTTAAGCTCTTTAATTCCCACTTTTTCAGCAATTCTGCCGGTTACAATTCCAAAGGATGTTTCTCTGTCCTCAATCTGTTCCATGGAATAGTCTGGTGCAAAGTCAATGGATATTTCATATCGTTTCATTGCTTTTCTCGGGTCTTCACCGTCCTCGGCTCTGATTCCCATTGTAATATTAAATACGCAAATTCCCGAAATACCATCGGCCGTAAACTGAATTTCGCCCTTTTCACTGGACACTATGCTGCCATCTTTGTAGAGAGTTACTCTTCCCCTGCATCTGATTCCTTTGAAATCCGGCATATTCTCACATTCTACCGGAGTCAATACAGGATATACTCTTCTGACATCATGCCCCAGACTTCTTGCCATTGAATATCCATCACCTGATGTCCCAAGCTGTGGATATGATTTGCCACCCGTTGCAATAACAATGTTATCTGCACTTATGATGCCCCGTTCTCCATAAACAAAGAATTTCCCGCCTTCAGTTCTGATACTGTCTGCGGAAAATCCTGTATATATCTTCGTATTCTTTTTGTTAATTGACGTCATCAGTGTTTCTGTTACGTCTGATGCCTGATTGGAATACGGATAATACCTGCCTTCTGCATCGCAGTACAATTCAAGTCCCATGCTCCTGAAAAATTCAACAATTTCTTCCGAACCTGAAGCCTCCTTGTTGGTGATATTGCATCGACCACCACCCGAAGCCATGATTTTTTTGCCCGGGACTGGATTTTTTTCAACAATGCACGCCTTTATACCATCCTTCAGAGATGCTGCCGCAGCAAGGCCCGACGCTCCTCCTCCAATAATGCAAACATCATAATTTTTCATCTATGTCTGCTCCTATTTTTACTTTCACTTCAGTCTTGAGCAGTGCCTCAGCCTCTTTCTGTGCATCGCGCTGCTTAAGTCTCTCATATACAGCTTCAGGAGTCTCATCCTCATCCGTTATCTTTATGGCTTCCCTCTTCTTGTAAATCTTCATGTATTTTTTCTTTTCATGAGGCATGTCAATACCAAGTTCTACCGCATTAATGCCCTGCATCAGCATGAACGTTCCAAGAAGTACAATCGTGCTTACAAATGAAACCAGTGGATTAATGAATCCGAATATTCCCAAGAGGGTTGTTAACAGACCAGTAATGAATGTTATCAGGAAATTTTTCTTCTTGTTCTTAAAGTTGATTCTTGATGCTGCTTCCAGTCTCAACACACCGGATACAAGCAGCCACATTCCGAATACCATGTGGATTGAAGTATCAGCAACAAGCTGATTTGCCAGTACAAGTATTCCAAGCATTAATGTAACCATACCGTCAACAAGAATCCATCCGTTATTGTCGCCTCTGTTGTTGACACCTCTTCCCATAAGGTGTCCTATAATGTGTATGACGCCATTAAGAACCATTACAAGTCCTATGATGAACGCCATCGCAAGAAACGTCTGTCCTGTATTCATGAAACAGAATATTCCGGACAAGACCATTATTGCACCGCTTACTATAGTTATTACTCTCATTTTTTACGCTCCTCTACCAGATATCATCGAATTCTTCAGACTGAAAACCTTCTTCGGTTTCCTTCTGTTCTTCTCTGGCACTTTCTATTATTTTATATATTACAAGGCTTCCTCCGATAATGAGTAATGCCTTGCGAAGTTTGTCATTAATCTCTTTTAACATATCTCTTTCCTTTCCTATTATAGCAGTTAATTATAACATAAACCCATCTACTAAAAAAGGAGATTGTGTGTTTTTGTAATCTAAAGATAGTATCTGATTCTATGCTAATGTATAATTATTTTATGAAAGGATAAAGGCATGGACAGAGTAATACTTCACTGTGACATGAACGGATTTTTCGCGTCTGTTGAACTGCTGGACTACCCTGAACTAAAGGATGTACCCATGGCTGTATGCGGCAGTTCCGAAAACCGTCACGGCATCATTCTCGCAAAGAATGAAATTGCAAAAAAATACGGAATAACCACAGCAGAGACATTGTGGCAGGCCCGCAGAAAGTGCCCGCAGCTTCAGATTGTGCCGCCCCATCACGAAAAATACGTTCACTACAGCAAACTCATTAACAAAATATATCTCGAATACACGGATATGGTCGAACCCTTCAGTGTTGACGAGTCCTGGCTGGATGTTACTGCAAGCCGCCGCCTGTTTGGTACCGGCCCTGAAATAGCCGACAAAATAAGACATCGTGTGAAGGCCGAACTGGGACTCACCCTTTCTGCAGGTGTGTCATACAACAAAATTTTCGCCAAAATGGGAAGCGATTACAAGAAACCCGATGCTACTACTGTTATTACTCAGGAAAATTACAAATCACTTCTCTGGCCTCTGGATATAGGCGAATTGTTTTTCGTGGGCAAAGCCACAAGCAGCAAGCTACATAGCACCGGCATTGCCACCATAGGTGATTTGGCACTTTCCGATAGAGATTACATCGTTAGGCTTCTCGGCAAGCAAGGCGGCCTGATTCATGATTACGCCAACGGACTTGACCGAACACCTGTCGCTAAATTCGGGGAGGGGGAAAGCATTAAATCCGTAGGAAACGGCACAACCTTCCGTAGAGATCTTACCAGTGAAGATGACATAAATGCTGCAGTAAAGGGACTTTCGGATACAGTCGCCACACGCCTCAGAAAACATCACATGAAATGTTTCGGAGTTAAAGTTGATATAAAGGATTCCAGTCTTAAGACAATTTCACGACAGACGAGACTGGATAATCCTACCAATCTTTCTGATACCATTGCCTCCACAGCTATGGACATTATCCATAAATCGTGGTCCAAGGGCAAACCAATAAGGCTTCTGACGATTACAGCCATCGACCTTTGTGACGAAAATCAGGCACAGCAGCTTTCTCTTTTCGCAAGCGAAAATATTTCAAAAGAAAAATCCGAGAAGGCTGAACGGGCTATGGATTGCATTCGCAGTCGTTTTGGCAATGACATAATCAATTTCGGAAGTGTTTTCAAAAATGATATCGGCCTTAGCACCGGTTCAATGCTAAAGAAAGAGAAAAAATAAAATATTACAAGGGTTCACTTATCCGCATTGACAAAGCAGGAAATAATCAATTAGAATTAGGGAACATGTTAAAGTATCATTCAGCCACAGAAAGGGTCCGTATGATGAAATCAAAGATAAACGTAAGAAATCAACTGGTTCTCAGCCAGATTATGCTTCCTGCACAGGCAAACGTTGCCGGCAATGTGCATGGTGGAGAAATAATGAAGATGATGGACGCTGCAGCTGCAGCCGTTGCTCAGAAATATGCCAAAGGAAACTGTGTTACTGCACGTGTTGACGAGCTCGAATTCCACCTGCCGATTTTTATCGGAGCATTGGTTACATGCACAGCTTCGATTATTTATGTAGGCCGGACTTCCATGGAAGTTCACGTATATGTTGAGGCTGAAGACCTAGAATCATCATCAGGACCTGAGAAGGCACTGTCCGCCCAGTTCACAATCGTATGTGTAGGCAAGAATGGCAAACCCCAGCCAATTCCACCTTACACTCCTGAAACAGAAGATGAACTCAGGCTCTACGAGGAAGCCAAGGCAAAGCGTGCCGAAGAAAAGGCAAGATCCAAGAAATAAACATCATCAACAGCAAAGCGGCTTTCGGTTAACACACCGACAGCCGCTTTTTATCATACTATTCAACTGGTACAGTTTCACCCCGCTCTATTCTCTCAGCCAGTTCATTAAGATACTCCCATCTTTCCATCTTGGCAAGGAGTTCTTCATCCAGCTTTGCTTTTTCCTCTGAAAGCTGTGTCAGACTGGCATAATCCGATGAATTCAAATTAATCTCTTTCTCAATAAGAGATATTTTTTCTTCCAGTTCTGCAATGTCATCATCTATAGTTTCGTATTCTCTTTTTTCGTTATACGAAAACTTCAGCTTTTTCGCTCTGCTGTTTCTTCCTGATGAGGTGGTCGATGACACCGTTTCACCTTTTTTATCCACCGATTTATCTGTTGCCTTTTCTGACTGTTCAGCTTCTCTCGCTTCCTTTTCATTCATGTATTTGCTGTAACCGCCGGTATAATGACCTATATGTCCATTTTCCTCAAAAGCGAAAGTCCGCACAACAAGTCTGTCCAGGAAATATCTGTCATGAGATACTATTATGACGGCTCCCGGAAAACTGTCCAGATAATCTTCAAGTATTGTAAGTGTATCAATGTCCAGATCGTTTGTCGGCTCATCCAGAATAAGCACATTAGGTGCCTGCATCAGGACTGACAACAGATACAATCTGCGTTTTTCTCCCCCAGACAGTTTTTCTATTTTTACAGAATGCATATACGATGGGAACAGGAATTTTTCAAGCATTTGAGATGCCGAGAAATAGCCTTCGTCTGTTTTGACACTGGTGGCAATATCTTCGACAAATTTTATAACTCTCACATTGCCGTCCATTTCTTCTGCTTCCTGTGAAAAATATCCGATTTTTACTGTCTGACCAATCTCAACATTCCCCTCGTCAGGTTTAACTTCACCCATTATCATCTTAAGAAGTGTTGTTTTACCACATCCGTTGGGTCCTACAATTCCGATTCGGTCGTTTCTCAATATGTTATAGTTAAAATCCCTGATATAGTACTCACCGTCATAAGCCTTGCCCAGGTTGTTTATTTCGATAATCTTCCGTCCAAGTCTTGAACTTGCCGCACTTATTTCGACCTGTGGATTGTCAAAAGTCTGTTTACCATCTTCCAGCTTGTGAAATCTTTCAATTCGTCCCTTTGCCTTAGTTGTTCTGGCAGGTGCGGACCATCTTATCCACCTGAGTTCTTTCTTGTAAATTGCCGCCCGCTTTCTTTCACTGGCCATTGCCATCTGCAGTCGTTCAGCCTTTGCAGTTAGGTAAGCATCATAATTACCCTCGTAGGTTATCAGCTTGCCATTTTCTATTTCACATATTCTGTCAGTCACCCTTTCCAGAAAATATCTGTCATGGGTAATCATGAATATTGCACCCTTAAACTCAATAAGCCTCTCTTCCATCCATTCGATAATATCATTGTCCATATGGTTGGTAGGCTCATCAAGAACAAGCAGATTGTTATTCCCTGCCATTACTGCAGCAATCGCCACCTTTTTTCGCTGGCCTCCCGAAAGCACCGACATGGGCATATCGTAACGGTCCATTCCCATTTTGTTTAGATAGGATTTGAGCATGTATTCCTCAACATCCGGAGCATAGGAAATCGCCTGCTCTATTACAGTAAGCTTCGGATCGTATTCCGGATTTTGCGGCAGATAACCTGCCTTGAGACTGTTACTTCTTCTGATTTCGCCACTGTCGGCATCCAGCACCCCGGCTATTATTTTGAGAAGGGTGGACTTGCCACTGCCGTTTACACCCACAAGACCGGTTTTCTCCTCTTCGTGGATTATTAAATTTATATCAGTGAGCAGAGTCTTTTCACTAAAGGTTCTGCTCACATGTCTCACGGTCAAAAGATCCATTTTGTTCTCCTACGACAAGATGTTGGCCAGCTCATAAAGGTCGTATTCCACTTCTCTTTCCATTTCGAGAGCCTCTGCCAGATCAACGGCAATTATTTCATTCCTGCATATTCCCACAGCCTTGCTTGGCTCGTCATCATACAGAAGGTGAACTGCCTTGCTTGCTGTTCTGCTGGCAAGAATTCTGTCATTGCATGATGGTGTTCCGCCTCTCTGGATATGGCCTGGCACTACTACTCGTGCTTCTCTGCCCGTAACACTCTGAATTCTTTCTGCAAGTTCCTTTGACTCAATTCCAACGCCCTCTGCCTTGAGAATTATGCTGTGAAGCTTGCCTGCCTGCTGCCCTGCCAGAACCTTGCGGCAAACTTCATTAATGTCCGGCTCAATTTCAGGTATCAATATGCTGTCTGCTCCACCTGCAAGTCCTGCATGAAGAGCCAAATCTCCGCATCTTCTGCCCATTATCTCCATAATTGTAGTTCTGTCATGTGCCGATGAAGTATCACGAAGACGGGAAATCATGTCTAGTATTGTATTGACTGCTGTATCGAATCCTATAGTATAGTCCGTATATTTAAGGTCATTGTCAATGGTTCCCGGAACGCCCATTACCGTTATGCCCAGCTTGCTGAGTTCAAGTCCGCCTCTGAGAGATCCATCCCCGCCTATGACAACAAGACCTTCGATCCCGAAAGTATCAAGTACCTGTTTGGCGTGTTTCCTTCCTTCTTCAGTTTTGAATCGTTCGCTTCGGGCACTTCTGAGTATGGTGCCGCCCCGCTGGATAATGTCACCCACATTGCGCCACTCCATCTTTCTTATTTCACCATCGAGAAGGCCTTCATATCCTCTGCTGATTCCGTAGACTTCCATGCCGAGACTTAATGCTTGTCGTACGCTTGATCTTATTGCTGCATTCATTCCAGGGCTATCTCCGCCACTGCACAAAACACCTATTTTGTTCATTTCGCACCATCCTATCCTTTATAGTTTTCCTCGCCTACAATTGATATTATCATTTTCCTGAAATCATCATCAGGATTTACCCACAAATCCTCTTTTGTCCGTACAGCTCCCCCCGAAGGCATATAAACTATTGCCTGATACCTTCCTTCATGTCTCATCATTACCGCTTTGAGTTTTTCCATTACTGCCGGCACGTTATCATTCTCCTCCCGGGGAATTCTGATTTTAACGATTCCCTCAGGCTGCGGTTCACCTGAAACTTTCCTTTGGCTGACTGTATCATTCTGATCTATTTCTTCAAGAAGCCTTATATCCGTAATGTTTCCTGCAAGCAGTTTAGGCACTTCACCTTCTTTGAAATTGATAGTTCCCGATACACCTATTATGGCATCATCAGCAAGAAGATGTGCGGATTTCTCGTACACATTAGGGAATACGACTACTTCGATGGGTCCATACATGTCTTCCATATCCACAAAGGCCATCATCTTCCCACTCTTGGTAATCAGATTCTTTTTGGATGTTATAATGCCGGCCATTCGTGCCTTCATCCCATCCTTTACCTTATCGTTAACTGTTCCGTTTTCCTCACTTTCAAGAACATCTGCCAGATCTCCTGCATTAAGAGATACGTACTTTCGTATCCTATCTTCATACTCCCTGAGAGGATGGTCGGATATGTACACACCTATCATTTCCTTTTCAAGGGCCATAAGGGTGCTCTTATCAAAGTTATTCACATCAGGAAGTGTATTCATGCTTTTGCTTTCTTCCATTGTCTCTGCCGCAATCTGAAAGAGAGACATCTGACCTTCAATCGTATTTCTTGCATTAGACTGAGCTGATTCCATGAGGCTCTCGTATATTCCCAGCATTGCTGCCCTGTTTTCACTTAAAGTATCGAGAGCTCCTGCCTTAATCATGCTTTCAACAGCCTTCTTATTGAGCCTGTGAATATCTACATCTTCAATGAAACTGAATATGTCCGTGAACTGTCCCTTTTCTTCTCTTGCCTCAATTATTGCATCAATGGCATGTTCTCCCACATTCTTGATTCCAAGCAAGCCGAATCTTATTTTGCCATCCTCAACGGTAAATTTCTTTCTGCTTGAATTAACATCCGGTGGCAAAACTTCTATACCCATTTCATTGCAATTTCTCATGTATTTTGAAATTGACTTGGCATCGCCCATCACACTTGTCATAAGAGCTGCCATATATTCCACAGGATAGTGAACCTTAAGATATCCTGTCTCATAGGCAACTACTGCATATGCCGCCGCATGGGACTTATTGAAAGCGTACTCTGCGAAGCTTACCATGGAATTGAATATTTCCTCTGCCGCATCCTTTGGAACGCCGTTTCTTACACATCCTGCGATCTCAACGTTACCTTCTTCGTCTACTTTGCCGTTTATGAAATACTCCTTTTCCTGAAGCATTACATCCATCTTTTTCTTACTCATAGCACGACGAACCAGGTCCGAACGGCCGTAAGAATAACCACCCAGATCACGCACTATCTGCATTACCTGTTCCTGATATACCATGCATCCGTATGTAACACCCAGTATCGGTGCCAGGCTCTCATGTATGTACCTGATATTGTCGGGATGCTTCTTGTTCTCAATATAGACAGGTATTGATGCCATAGGCCCTGGTCTATAAAGAGATATTCCCGCAACAACATCCTCAAAGCAGTCCGGCTTGAGATTCTTCATAAAAGATGTCATTCCCGCCGCTTCAAGCTGGAAAATACCCTGAGTATTTCCCTTAGCTATGGCCTCATATACCCTGGCGTCATCGTATTCCATACCCGAAAAATCAATTTTGACCCCATGATTATCTTCTATCATTTTGAGTGCATCTCTGATTGTCGTGAGATTTCGCAGTCCCAGAAAGTCCATCTTGAGAAGTCCAAGTTCCTCAATCGTCGTCATGTTAAACTGAGTCGCCAGGCCTTTATCTCCCATATACAGCGGCACATATTCGTCTACTGCCGCCTTGGATATTACAACTCCTGCCGCATGAGTTGAGGCATGTCTCGGCATTCCTTCTATGGCTCTCGCTGTGTCAACAACCTTTCTGACCGTTTCGTCCCCATCATACATTGCCTTAAGGTCCGGACTTGTATCCAATGCCTTGTCCAGAGTCATCTTAAGAGTTGCCGGTATTGACTTGGCAATAGCATCAGTTTCTGCATAACTTACATTAAGAACCCTACCTACATCCCGGACCGCCTGCTTCGCCTTCATTGTTCCGAATGTAACGATCTGCGATACATTATCACTACCGTATTTTCTCGTTACATACTCAATAACCTCCCCACGCCTTTCGGCACAGAAATCTATATCAATATCAGGCATGCTTACTCTTTCCGGATTGAGAAATCTTTCAAAAATAAGTCCGTATTTGATAGGATCAATATCTGTAATTCTAAGTGTATATGCCACTATGCTGCCCGCCGCAGATCCTCTGCCGGGTCCTACCATTATGTTCTGACTTTTGGCATAGTTGATAAAATCCCATACAATGAGAAAATATTCCACGTAGCCCATGTTTTCAATGGTCGTAAGTTCATAGTCGAGTCTTTCGGTCAGAGACTTCAACTGCTCTCCTTCTGCGTCCGGATACCTTGATTTGAGACCTTCCGCACAGAGTTTTCTCAGATATTCTCTGTTCCCAAGTCCATCAGGCGCATTAAAATCCGGCAGGTGAAGTTCACCGAATGTAAAACTCACATTGCATTCTTCAGCAATTTTTGCTGTATTGTCACAAGCCTCCGGAATATTGGCAAATATATGTCGCATCTCCCTTTCCGACTTGAGGTAAAACTGGTCGTTTGAGAAGCGCATTCTGTTTTCGTCATCTATGGTGGCACCTGTCTGTATGCACATGAGCACGTCCTGAGCGAAAGCATCTTCCTGTCTCACATAATGAACGTCATTTGTTGCAACAAAAGGAATGCCCGTTTCTTCATGAAGCCGCTTCATGTCCGGCAGAATTCTCATTTCCTCTTCGAGACCCTGATCCTGCAATTCAAGATAAAAATTCCCCTTACCGAAAATTTCTTCCATGGCAAGTGCCTCTTCTCGGGCCCCTTCATAATTGCCGTTCAATAGATGGTTCTGCACCTTTCCCGCAAGACATGCCGAAAGGGCAATAATACCGTCACTGTATTCTCTAAGCACCTCATGATCTGTTCTCGGCTTGTAATAAAATCCATTTCGGTAACCTTCCGACACAATTTTCATCAGATTCCTGTAGCCGTCATTGTTCTTGGCCAGCAGAATCAGATGACCCATTCTTTTGTCCTTGTCCGAATCCTTGTCAAATCTTGTACGGGCAGCAGTGTATACCTCGCATCCGATAATCGGCTTAATATCCTGTTTAAGACATTCTCTATAAAAATCAATGACGCCGAACATTACCCCATGATCAGTAATCGCCAGCGACTCCATGCCCAGTTCCTTAGCATGAGAAACCAGATCGCTAATTCGCGATGCGCCATCAAGCAGACTGTATTCCGTATGAACATGCAAATGTGTGAATGACATTCTTTTACCTCATAAAATTAACGGGGACCTGTCTCAGGTCCCCATCTGTTGTTTGTGATTACTTGTGACGTTTCTTGTTCCTTCCCTTATGAACAACATTAGGTTGAGCATTGGCCGCCTGCTTTTCTTCACGCTTCTTCTTACCCAGCGATCTGCAAGCAGTCCATACAATGTAAATCAGTGATACGGCAATCAGAAACCAGATAACCTGCTTGTCACTGTGAAATATGTTAAAAATCTTGCCAAATACCAGCGCACCCAAAATAAAAATCCAGAAATATAATATTTTGCCGATAATTCCGTTACCCATAGCTTGAACTCCTTAATAAAATATTGAAATCATTATACCATATGCGGTGTAACTATTCCACATTATGATTGTGTATGTGAACGTCAACCTGACTGTACGGAATGTCAATTCCCTTCTCATCAAAGGCAAGCTTCACATTCTCTTCAAGTGCATATTTCACATTCCAGTAATCATCATTGCTACACCACACCATCACATCAAGAAGTATGGCACTCTCGCCGTGTTCAGCTACAGCCACCGTAGGCTTAGGCAATTTGTAAATTCGCGAATCTCCGTGAATTACGTCCAAAATGACGCTCTTTGCAAAGGTAATGTCCGATTCATATCCAATGCCGAATTTACAATCAACCCTTCGATCATCCTCTCTACTGTGGTTAATCAGAACAGAAGTGTTTATGATACCGTTAGGCACAGTCACAGTTTTGTTGTCCAAAGTATTGAGTGTCGTAATGAACAAATCGATTTTCTGTACCCTTCCACGAATTTCGCCGATGTCAATAAGATCGTTCTGATTAAATGGCTTTGTTACGATTATCATTACACCGCCGGCAATATTGGCCAAACTATCTCGCAGAGCCAGCGCTACGGCAGCTCCTGCAGCACCAATTACAGCTACAATAGACGACATAGATACCTGCATGATGCTAAGGCACATTGTTCCCAGAATAATGAACAGTGCAACTCTCACAGAGTTTAAAATAAATGTGTACAGCACCGGATCCACGCTGCTTTTCTTAAGGCTTCGTCTGAGCAAAGCTATTATTATTCTGACCGCAATAAATCCCAGAACTATGACTATTACCAGTTCAATGAGAATATTGCCGAATTGCGGCAGTCCATCAAAATCAATAAAAAGCAGATTTTTCATAACTTCACCTATTTAATGTTTCTGCCGCTTCTTCTCCTTTCGAGTTCAGCAAGCAGCTTCTTCCTTAATCTGATATCATCCGGAACTACTTCTACCAGCTCATCATCATCAATGAATTCGAGAGCTTCTTCAAGGGTGAACACTCTTGCCGGAGCAAGCTTGATATTGTCATCGCTTCCTGCAGCACGCATGTTTGTCTGTTTCTTGGCCTTGCATGGATTGACAACCATATCATCGCTTCTTGCATTCATGCCCACAATCATGCCTTCATAAACCTTGACACCCGGTTCAACAAACATCTGCACACGTTCACTGATGTTAAAGATTGCGTATGGTGTAGTTACGCCCTCTTCCTGAGCAATTGCAACACCATTTACTCTCTGTGGAATTTCTCCGAAGTATTCACCGAACTTGGCGAAACGTCTTACCATAGTTCCTTCACCGTGAGTATCATTGATAAATTCACTTCTGTATCCCAGAAGACCTCTCGTAGGCGCCATGTACATAAGACGCGTATATCCGTTCTCGCTCTGCATCTCCTGCATTATGCCCTTTCTCAGGTTAAGCTTGCTTATTACAGTTCCCGTATATTCATCAGGAACACTTATTACAACTTCCTCAACAGGTTCAAGGACTTCGTTGTGTTCTCCTCTTCTCATGATTACTTCAGGTTTTGAAACTGCAAGTTCATAGCCTTCTCTTCTCATGTTTTCAATAAGAATCGAAAGATGCAGTTCTCCACGACCGGAAACCTTGAAGCTGTCAGTTGATTCTGTTTCTTCAACCCTCAGCCCTACGTTTACTTCCAGTTCTTTCATAAGTCTTTCTCTTATGTGTCTTGAAGTTACATATTTGCCCACCTTACCTGCGAAAGGTGACTTGTTTACCATGAAATTCATACTCAGAGTAGGTTCTTCAATGTGAATCATTTCGAGAGGATCCGGGTTCTGAGGGTCACAGATTGTCTCACCTATGGAAATATCCGAAATTCCCGAAATTACTACAATGTCTCCCGCTTCAGCTTGCTCTACCGGCATTCTCTTGAGTCCTCTGTAAACGAAAACCTGATTGATTTTCTTGTTTTCGATTTTGCCGTCACCTCTTGCTACCACTATGGTTGACCCTGTTTTTACAATTCCCTTTGTGACTCTGCCGATTCCAAGTCTACCGATATAATCATCATATCCCAGCGCACTTATCTGAAGCTGAAGAGGTTCGTCATTCTTGTCTGGATATGCATCCACATGATTTATTATCGTCTCGAAGAGCGGTGTAATGTCAAGTCCAGCCATTCCCTTTGCACTCTTCTTTATTTTCTCTTCGCCTTCTCCTACCTGAATCGCATTTACATCTTCCGGATTATAAACAACAATTCCCTGACGTGCGATGCCATAAAGGGTCGGGAACTCGAGCTGAGTGTCATTGGCATTAAGATCCATGAACAGTTCAAGAACCTCATCTTCTACTTCTGCAATACGCGCATCGTTTTTGTCGATTTTGTTAATGAGCAGAATCGGATTAAGTCCTTGCTCAAGGGATTTCTGTAATACGAATCTCGTCTGAGGCATCGGTCCCTCACTTGAGTCGACAAGAAGAATTACAGTATCTACTGTCTTGATTATTCTTTCAACCTCCGATGAAAAATCCGCATGTCCCGGAGTATCCACAATATTTATTTTGGTATCACCATACATTACCGAACAGTTCTTGGAATATATGGTTATTCCCCTTTCTCTTTCTATGTCATCGCTATCCATTACACAGTCGACTACAGTTTCGTTGTCTCTGAATACACCGCTCTGATTAAGAAATGCATCTACAAGTGTTGATTTGCCCGCGTCTACGTGAGCAATTACAGCAATATTGATAATTTTCTGCTTATCTGCCATTAAATATCCTTCTTTCATATTATCTTTGAGTAACATCTAATTATATATTACAAGAGATTCTGTTTCAAGGTGGTTTACATTCACATTGTGTGTTATATTTATTGCGGACTAATTCCGGAGGAAGAAAAAATGCAGACAATCAATCAGCTTTTGTGCCAGGTTCTTGAGAGTCGACAGCTTAACAGAATCGTATTCGCAGGCAAAAGACGCAAATCAATAGAATACAAACGCATGACAATGCGTCCGGTCACCATAAAGGGTGAGCTTATGTATCAGGCAGAATATCAGTATGATAAAAAGGTCACCCACAAGAACATTTCAAGTTTTGAAGCTGTAGATTTCGCCCTTGCTGCAATCGCTGATGATTTCAAGCAGATTAATATACTTACAGAGACAGAAGATATTCAGATTCTGGCTGCAAAACCATCAAAGCCGCGGATTACCCGAACAGTTCTTGATAAAAAAAGAGTGGCGGCATCTCTGGATCATGACAGGAAGAAGCACTACATTATTGAGGATGGCAAACCCTGCGACTTCCTGATCAAACTTGGTGTTATGGACAAAGATGGTCATGTATTTGACAAACACTATTCCAAGTTCAGACAGATTAACAGGTTTCTTGAAATTGTAGACAATGCTTTAGACAGTCTGCCCAAGGACAGAACTTTGAGAATCATAGACTTCGGCTGCGGCAAAAGCTATTTGACCTTTGCCCTATACTACTATCTGTGCATTCTCCATGACAGAGATGTAAAGATTGTCGGGCTGGATCTCAAAGAGGATGTTATTGCCTTTTGTAACAAGACGGCAAAAGAGCTCAATTATTCAGGACTTGAATTCCTCACCGGAGATATCGCCGATTATCAGAGTGACGGTGCCGATATGGTGGTTACACTTCACGCATGCGATACTGCCACAGACTATGCGCTCATTAATGCCGTTCAGTGGAATTCCCGGGTTATACTCAGCGTTCCATGCTGTCAGCATCAGCTTTTCTCGCAGATTGACAACAAGGCAAGCCAACCTATGCTAAAGCATGGAATCATAAAAGATAAATTCACCGAGCTTCTTACTGACGGTCTTCGCGGACTCAAGCTCGAAGCTAACGGATACGATGTTGACATGATTGAATTCACATCGCTGGAACACACTTCAAAGAACATCATGATTCGAGCCGTATTAAATCCAGAATCCACAAAGGAAACCCGTGACATGGCAGATGCCCAGTACGAAATACTTCGTGACATGTACCATGTATCGCCTGAAATTGACAAGCTTTAAAATTACGGCATCTCTACCGCTATAGGCTTGAAATTCAGGCTTCAAATTTTAATCATATCATCAAGAGGTACAATAAGTTGAATTTCAAAACAGGTTTAAAGCATGGAATACCAATTGCTTTAGGTTATTTCAGTGTTTCCACAGCATTCGGCCTCATCGCGGTAAACGGAGGCTGTACAGCTATAGAAGCACTTTTCATAAGTATGTTTAACGTTACATCTGCAGGTCAGTTCGCAGGTGTTACCGTTATGGCTTCAGCAGGCAGTTACATTGAAATGGCAATGACACAGTTCCTTATCAATGCACGCTATGCCCTTATGGCCATTTCTCTTTCTCAGAAGGTTGATAAAAAATTTACCACCCTGCCTCGCATTCTTCTCAGCACATTCATCACCGATGAAATCTATGCGGTGGCAATGGGCAGAGTTGAAGACATATCCGCAAAATATTACGCAGGACTTTCATGCCTCCCTTATTTCGGCTGGGCGGCAGGAACCTTCTTTGGAGCAGTTATGGGCAGTCTCATGCCACAAATACTTACAACGTCCCTCAGTATCGGACTTTATGGCATGTTCATTGCCATAGTCGTTCCCGTTGTAAAAACCAGCCGAAAGACACTTGTAATTGTCGGAGTTTCTCTGGCAGTAAGCTGCCTGATTTACTTCACTCCTGCATTCAGCAAAATTTCGGCCGGCTTCGCAATCATAATAAGTGCAGTAATCGCATCTGCTGCAGGTGCGATTTTGTTCCCTGTTGAAGATAAGGAGGTATCGTAATGAATTATTCATATTTCCTGCCCTACCTTATCGTAATGGCCGCATCGACTTTCGCGGTACGTGTCATCCCCTTCGTTTTAATGCGAAAAAAAATAGAGAACAGATTCATTAAATCCTTTCTCTATTACGTACCTTATACAGTTCTCGCCGCAATGACATTCCCTGCAATGCTCTTCGCTACAAACCATGTGCTTACAGCATTGGCAGGTCTTGTTACAGGCATAATAATCGCATACAAAGGTCATGGCCTTCTGACCGTTGCTGTAGGAACATGTTCTGCAGTTCTTGTTACAGAGCTTCTGTTCCTTGTTATCTAATCGGTAATAGTCCAGTCTATAGGCTCCTGACCTACAATTTCAAGGAAACCGTTGGCTCTGGAGAAATATCTTCCCCCGAAGAAACCTCTGTAAGCTGACAGCGGACTTGGATGCACACTCTTAATGATACAATGTCTGCGCTCGTTTATGAGCGCTTCTTTTTTTTGCGCATAGGCACCCCAAAGAATAAATACCATAGGTTTTTCTCTTTCATTAAGGAGCTCTATCACTTTATCCGTTAGAATCTCCCACCCTTTTCCAGCGTGAGAACCCGCATTACCGTCTCTGACCGTCAGCACTGCATTGAGAAGAAGCACACCATGCTTTGCCCATTCTTCAAGACATCCGTGAGATGGAATCGCAATTCCCAAATCATCATTAAGTTCCTTATATATGTTCACAAGAGATGGCGGAATTCGAACCCCCTTAGGTACGCTGAAACTCAGTCCGTGAGCCTGTCCTTTCTGGTGATATGGATCCTGGCCCAGAATAACCGCTTTAACATCATTGTAATCCGTATATCTGAATGCGTTAAAAATATCGTACATGTCCGGATATACAGTCTGACTACCATATTCTTTCTTGAGGAATTCCCTCAGATTCAAATAGTATTCCTTCTCAAATTCTCCTGCCAGCATACTATCCCAGCTATTGCCTATGTTTATCATGTCCATCCTCGCTTCATCAATAGGAAACTTCTCATACTTTCTTTAACTGTTTACTCAAAATTTCAAGTCAATTTAATTATATCATCCGTACATCTGTGATACAATTATCCCATGAAAAAGCATGCGATAATACCAATATTCATTCCACACAAAGGCTGTCCCAATGACTGCGTCTTCTGCAATCAGAAGGTTATTACAGCAAGGACCGCCAATGTTACCGAGAATGATGTGAGACGTACAATTGAACAATACTTATCAACCCTGGACTTGAGAAATCTGGAAACTATCGAGCTGGCATTTTATGGCGGCAGCTTCACAGGCATACCAATTGAAGAACAGTCAGCCTTTCTTGCCATAGCAAAGGAGTACAAAGACCTAAGCATAATACAGAAAATTCACATGTCAACAAGACCTGATTACATTGATGAAGCAATCCTTGAGAACCTTCTCAGATATGATGCTGACGTTATTGAACTTGGTGTTCAATCCTTCCACCCTCAGGTACTCAAGGCATCAAACAGGGGGCATACTCAGGAGGATATATACAGAGCGTGTAACCTTATTAAAGACTTCGGATTTGAACTTGGCATTCAGCTTATGATAGGTCTTCCAGAAGACACTCCGGAACGCTGTGTATATTCAGCTATGGAAACGGTCAAAATCGCCCCATCAATCGCCAGATTATATCCGACTATTGTAATTAATGACACTGAGCTTGAAAGGATGTACAGATGTGGAGAATATACACCTCTGACCACAGATGAAGCTGTATCCATTACTAAAGAAATGTACCGGATTATAGATAACGCAGGAATAAACATTATCCGTGTCGGTCTCAAAAGTACGGATCTTGTAAATGAAAACGGCATGATACAGGGGCACACTTATCACCCTGCCTTTCGTCAGCTGGTCCAGGGCGAAATCGCGAAAGAGGATTTGGAGAATTCCCTTTCTCAGCTTGCCAAAGCCGGCAGACTTCCTGCAGACGGCAAAATAATCTTTGCATGTTCACCTCTTTCCTTCAGCAACATGGTTGGCAATAAAGCCGTTAACAAAAAGTATTTTGCGAATAAATATCCATCTCTCAAAATACGCTTTACAACCGATAGTTCTATTGCTGAGGGACGGTATAATGTGTTAGTATAATTGATAAAAAGACTAGGAGTTGTAATTATGAGAGCAGTAATAACAGTTGTAGGCAAGGACGACATCGGTATTCTTGCCAATGTATGCGCAGCTTGTGCAGAAAATAATGTAAGTGTAGATGAAGTAACACAGTCCATTCTGGATGAGTATTTCTGTCTTATCATGCTGGTGGGAATTGACAAAATGGAAGTCTCCATTGACGACCTGAAAGTTGCAATTTCAGCCAAGGTTCCGGATATGACAGTTCATGTAATGCACGAAGATATTTTTAACTCCATGCACAGGATATAATTGATGGAGGTTAGACAATATGATTAATACTCGTGACATTCTCGAAACAATTACTATGATTCAGGATGAAGATCTGGATATTCGTACTATTACCATGGGAATTTCCCTCCTTGATTGTGCTGATTCAGACATTGATAAATCCTGTGAGAAAGTATATAACAAAATATATTCCAAGGCCAAAGACCTTGTTAAAACCGGAGAAACAATCGAAAAGAAATACGGCATTCCGATTGTTAACAAGAGAGTATCCGTTACTCCGATATCAATGCTCGTTGCTGTATCCGGGGGCGATCCGGTAAAGTATGCACATACATTGGATAGGGTTGCCAAGGATATTGGAATCAACTTCATCGGCGGCTTTTCAGCCCTGGTTCAGAAGGGTTTTTCTGCAGGCGACAGAGAGCTTATTGATTCCATCCCAAGAGCCCTCGCCGAAACAGAGCTGGTATGCTCCTCGGTAAATGTGGGTTCGACAAAGGCCGGTATCAATATGGATGCTGTGAAGTTAATGGGCGAAAAAGTAAAGGAAGCTGCAGAACTTACTAAGGACAATCAATGCATGGGTCCTGCTAAGCTTGTAGTCTTCTGCAATGCTCCCGAAGATAACCCATTCATGGCGGGAGCATTTCACGGTGTTGGTGAACCTGACTGCGTCCTCAATGTAGGTGTATCCGGCCCCGGCGTAGTAAGAGCTGCTCTTGCTAAAATGCCTAAGGATGCTCCCCTCAACGAGGTTTCCGATTTAATCAAAAAGACAGCATTCAAAATCACAAGAATGGGACAGCTTGTGGGCACCGAAGCTTCAGCAATGCTCGGAATTCCTTTTGGCATAATTGACCTTTCACTGGCACCTACTCCTGCAGTCGGTGACTCAGTAGCGTATATACTTGAAGAAATCGGACTGGAGCAGTGCGGTACACACGGTACAACTGCTGCTCTGGCCATGCTTAATGATGCAGTCAAAAAAGGTGGCGTAATGGCCTCATCCACAGTAGGTGGTCTTTCAGGTGCATTCATTCCTGTATCCGAAGATGCCGGCATGATTAATGCCGCTGCCGCAGGCACTTTATCTCTCGAAAAGCTTGAAGCCATGACAGCTGTATGCTCTGTCGGTCTTGACATGATTGTAATCCCCGGCGAAACTCCAGCTGAAACAATCTCCGCAATAATAGCGGATGAAGCTGCTATAGGCATGGTTAACTCCAAGACAACTGCAGTCAGAGTAATACCTGCGATTGGACATAAGGAAGGCGAAATGCTCGACTTCGGCGGACTGTTAGGTCAAGGACCTATAATGAAGGTTAATAGTAAATCATCTGATATAATAATTCACAGAGGCGGCAGAATCCCTGCACCAATGCAAAGTCTCAAGAATTAACAAATTGAGGTGGAATTAATCATGGATACAAAACTTGGATTTGAACTCAAAAATGAACAAATTCAAAAGCTTGTAATGACTCCTGAACTTATTCAGTCAATACAGATACTGCAATTCAATTCTCAGGAGCTGGAGGCATATGCGGCCGACCAGCTTCTTTCCAATCCTTGTTTAGAGAAGGCAGAAAACCCTGCAGATGCAAAGAATGAGGAGATTAACTGGAAAGAAATCATCCGCAACAGCCATCATGATACCCATGAATTTGCAGGCTCCTCACACAAGAACGATTCTGATGAGGATTATTCCTATGAAAAATTCACAGCCTCAGAACTCAGACTTGCAGACTATCTCACAAGTCAACTTAATATCGCCACAAACGACAAACACCTTATTAATGCAGGTGAATATATAATAGATTCCATAGACGATAACGGCTACCTGACACTTCCTCTTGAAGAAATCGCCGCCGAATCAGGCGAATGTCTCGAGACTTGTGAAGATTCGCTGCATTTAATCCAGTGTTTTGATCCAACAGGAGTCGGCGCTCGCGATATTAAGGAGTGCCTTATCATTCAGCTGGCACAGTTGGGAATTTTAACCGAAGATTTTAATACACTCATATCGGAGCATTTTGAAAATCTCGGCATGGGAAGGATTACAGCCGTTGCCAAGGCCATGAATCTTGAAAAATCTGAGATTCAGACAATGACTGACATTATCAGAACCCTTGAACCTAAACCCGGGCGGAAGTACATTCCTTCATCGGATACATGCTATGTAACACCCGACGTTTCAGTAGAAAAAACAGAGAACGGATATATAGTCACTTCCAACGATGCCACCACTCCCCAGCTTACAATCAGTTCATATTACAATGATCTGCTGAGCAAGGCTGACAACGACAAGGAACTTGCAGAATATCTTTCCGACAGAATTGCATCTGCAACCTGGCTGATAAACAGCATTAATCAGAGAAAAACGACAATCACAAATATTGTAAAGGAGATTGTGGAATACCAGCGCGACTTTTTTGACAAGGGCAGCAAATACATGAAGCCTCTTACCCTGCGCACCATAGCAGATAATCTTGACATACATCAATCAACAGTATCCCGAGCCGTCAACGGTAAATATATGCAGACTCCTCGCGGAGTCTTTGAAATCAGACACTTCTTTACATCCGGAGTCCAGAGTACATCAGACGGCAACATGTCCTCAAGCAGCGTTAAGGAGCATATCAAGGAGCTGGTTGACGCCGAAGACAAAGCAAAACCTCTCAGCGACCAGGCAATCGTCTCTCTCCTGAATGATAAAGGCATCAGCATATCCAGAAGAACCGTTGCCAAATACAGGGATGAACTGGGTATTCTCTCCTCATCAAAACGAAAAAAATACTAATCCGATATAGCATATTATCACTGCTCACGGTAATGGCCGGCGCTTTTTATCGCAGCAACCAATCTCTTTTTTGGGCACCATTGTATTTCTAATTCGAAGTGTATTGTCAAGTTCAAATTATTTTTAACGATCATTAAGGTAATTATAGCTACCCGCATCACTCTTGACAGGAAGCCAGATTTCAGTCACATAGTCATCTGGATTATCGGATGTATAGAAATCTATTACATACCGTTCATATGAGTCTCCAACAAGCTCAATGTTTCTTTCCCCTGCCCACTTAGTGGCTCGTTTATATGTTTCTTTTATGTTTGCCAGATTCCCAAGATGATATGCCGATACAGCCATGAATCCTTCCAGTTTTCTTATATTTTCATGGCTCTTGGTATTCGGATATGCCTCCTGAATCAATGTGATTTCAGTTGATGTATTCATTATCCTGTTGCTAAAATCTGCTGTGTGCAGAATATACGCACCGCCAACATCTATCAGGGAATGACCGTTACTCTTAGCAAGCGTAAAGTGACTTGTTTCAAGTCTGGCTTCAGAATACATATCGTCCACATCAACATAACCATCCATAAACATATATGTGTTAGTTGGAATATGCTTGAGTGTAACGTTATCATCACCCATCATGCGGACTCTGTTACCATCGCAAATAAGCTCATACCACCCCTTGAGACTCTCCAGTCTGTTCTGATAGTAATAAATCCGCTCTCTGGTCTCGTCCATCTTCTCCCTGAAGATTCTCTCATAATCATCCAGGCTGTTTGTTCCAAGCAAAACTTTGGCAACCTCAAGTGAGAAGCCTTCTTCAACAAAATATCTTATTACTTGGACTCTTCTTAGAGTCGCCATTGTATAGTATCTATACCCGCCTTCAGAAATATGGTCTGGTTTAATCAATCCCTTTATCTCATAGAAACGAAGAGTTCTTGTCGTAACATCACATATATCCGATGCCTGACCTATAGAGTACAACTGTTTATCCTGGTTCATAAACTTCTCCTTGAAACCATCATATCCCATATTTCCGATTTTATCAATTATCGGAAGATTACTCCTCGGATGGCGTTCCGAACAAGTCCATACCAATTACTCCGACAGTTATCATAATCAGTCCGATAATATCAGGTGTCGTAAGTGGCAGTTTAAACCAAGTTACAGAAACAATTGCCAGGAACACAATTCCTACTCCCGACCATACTGCATAAGCAATACCCAGGTTAATCTCCTTAAGGCTGAATCCGAATAAGGTTGCACTTATTCCATAAACAACAATACACGCAATTGAAGGTAACAGCACGGTAAACCCCTCTGTATAACTTATTAAGAAATTACCCATAAGTTCGAACAAAACTGCAATTAAAAACAGTATTTTAGCTTTTTTCTTATTCATGGCTACCTCCTACATAGTTCCAAAAATATGGACATACACACACGCTACCAGTATCAGAATCATACATGCGATTCCAATCTTTGTAATTTTCTGATGGAATATAATTGCCGAAATCAGTCCTGAAAGTACAATTCCCACTCCACAGAATACTGCATATGCAATGCTAATATTTATAGTCAGTATCGATCTCGAGAGCAAAGCATAACTAAGAACGAATAATGCCACACCTGATACTGCATATCCTTTATGCTTCATGCCATCACTTGCGGTAAGAAATGAAGAGCCTATTACACATGCCGCTATGGCAATCACAAGAAACAAATAGCCCATTACAACCTCCCTAAACGTTGAAATTTCAATATATTAATGCATATCTTATTTCAAATCTTACTAGATAACCTTGGGTAAGATACAAGGGTTTTGAGGTTACTTTTATCCATTTAAGTCGATATTTCCCTTTAGTTTGCCGATCAATTGTTCTCGAACAAGTACAACACCCTCTAATTTCGCCCTGATATTTAACCCTACGTCAAAGTTTAATCGCTTCTTTCATCTTAATTGGTTATGATACTCGATACATAGCATATAATGACGTTTTTCCATTGCTTCTACCAACTTGGGGTATTTCCTGTATTTAAGCTTTATTAATGGAATTGATATGTACCCTCCTTACTGGGTGTCCAGTAAAGAGGGTACATATCAAATGCCAACACCACATAAGGATGTTTTGGTTTGATGCCTATACGGTGCAACTCAGAAATAGGTTGCACCGTTTTTCTGATTATGCGATAAAACGAAATTCTTGAGGATTTTGTTGTACCTCGTCCAATATGACAAGGAGTTCCTACTCAGTCGGTATATCAACCATTCCGACTGCGGTAAAATATACATCCACCTTAACATAGCAATGACCGCTTGATTTATCGTTATTGTGAACTTCAATTCGTTCAATAAGTGTATTCACAAGCGTTGGCATAAGTTCTTTAATTTCTGTAATTTCATGAAGAGTACGGAGCAATCACCTGAGGTCGGTAACTTTCTGACCTACATCATCTAATGCTGCTTTCCATTCTTCTATTTCTGTCTGTAACCTCTTTTGCTCACACTCATAATTTTGAAGCAATTTGGAAAATCGTTCGTCCGAAAGTAATCCGGCAGCGTTTTGCTCAAATACTTTCTCAATCAGCTTGTCAATTTCCGCTATTCTTTTTTCTCCACGTTCAACTGATAGTCTGAGCTTTTTATCCTCCGTTTGTCTTACAAGATTTGTTTTCTTGGCAAGCATATACAGAAATGCAGACTCGTAGCACTTTACAAAATTTGCCAAGCTCCTTATGGATTCAAGTACAATCTGTTCTAACGATATATCTCTGATATAGTGAATTTGGCACTTACCTCTGCCACTTTTGTAATTTGAGCATCGCCAAAATTCTTGATTTTGCTTAAGACTTTTCGCCGCACAAAAGTGTAATTTAGCTCCGCAATCAGGACAATAAACCAAACCTGAAAACAAGCTTTGTCTCCCTGTTGAGGTAGGGCGGCGGCGGTGTTTTCTCAATTCCTGTACCCTAAGCCACTGTTCTTCAGATATAATCGGCTCTTGCATGTTGGGAATAATTTGATATTCTTCGGTTGGATTATGAATTACCTTATGAACCTTGTAGCTGACAGTCGTGCTTTTGAAGTTTACCGCACAGCCGGTGTATTGTCTGTTTTCAAGAATAGTTACAACGGTTTTCTGGTCCCATTTGCAAGAGTCGCACGGCACTTTCTGTGCGTGTTTTCTTCCGATACTTTCATAATATGCCGATGGAATTAGAGGTTTGTGCAGCATACCATTCATTAAAAATATTGTAAAACGGAAGCATTTCCATACCGTCACCGGTTGTGCTATTTACATTTTCCTGAATAGAAATGAATGTGATACCTAAGAAAGGATATACAATTTGCGTAAGTCTTCCGGCTTCAACCTGTTCTCTGCCGAAACGGGAGAGGTCTTTCACAATAATCCTACAAATCTTACCTTCTTCAGCCATTCTTTGCATATGCTGGAAATCACTTCCTTCAAAACTTTCCTTATATTTCCTTAATATGCTCGTTCACAAGCATAATAGTCTCCTTCATTTCTGAAGGAAGTCCTTCAAATAGTGGCATAAGTTCTTCCTCGAATCCGTAATATGCCTCGGCTATACTTCCTGCAATTGCCGCTATGGTATCGCTGTCACCCCCAAGGGACACCGCATTTCTGATACAATCAACGAGACTGTCTCCTTCAAGGAATGCAATAATCGCTTCCGGTACACTTCGCATACAATCCACAAAGTGACGATAATTCACTCTGATTTCCTTGCATGTCCTATCAAGATTATATCCGAATTCAGTTTCGATATATCTTCTTATAGTTTTCTTTTTTTCTCCGATTCTTGCAAGGAAAATTGCTGCCGATACCGCTTCTGCAGCTTTGACTCCCTCAATGTGATCGTGTGTTATTTCAGCGGTAAGTCTGCCTAATCTTCTGGCATCATATATATTAGAAGCAAGCCAACCTGCTGCGGAGCATCTCATAGCTGAACCATTCCCAAAGCTTCCATATGGCAATGAATCCTCAACATTAAGCCAAGCCAAAAATCTTGCGCCATATCCGGCATTCGGATAACAACGTCCCCATTTTTTGACAGATTTAATGAGACTCATTCTTATTTCTTCATCCGTTCCACCAATTGAATTCACTAATCCTTCAGCCACAGCTACAGTCATTACCGTATCATCGGTAAACCTTGAGTTCTCTGAAATCAACGGAAAATCCTTTGTTTTAATACTATTTTCATCAAATTCATAAGGGCTCCCGATAATATCGCCAAAAGCAGCCCCAACAAGATGTATCGCCATAATTACTCACTCCCATACTGTTGCAATGACTATTTGCAGTATTCCGCCAACTCAATCAGGTTTCCATCCGGGTCTCTGAAGTATATGCTCTTCATTAATCCAAGCGCACCCTCTTGATCTATTATACCTTCTACTATTTCAACACCCTTTGATTCAATATCCGCCTTTACGTCTTCGATATCATCATCAACGATGAAACACAAATCCTGTGATCCATATTCAGGGCACTGTGCCGCAGGCTGAAATTCACCTTTATAAGTGTGTAGATTTATTTTCTGATGTCCAAAGCGAAGCGCATGCTGAACACCATCGCACATTTCATGTTCCATCCCGAGCACTCTCGTATAAAAATCCAATGTCTTTTCAACATCTTTGACAGTTACAGCAATATGATCGATTCTGTTTATCTTCATTCTGACACCTCCAGCAATTATAACTAATCCGATTATTTTACATAACACATTTTACAACAAAAATATCATTTGCATCAAATGAAATCTTAATCTATAATTGTGGTGTTGAATTGAATATTGTTAACACCTATCAGGTGATAATAATTGAGTTGAGTAGCGAAAGCGTAAGTCCAGACTGGGCTTGCGCTTTTCTTTTTTGAAAGGAGATTATCTATGGAATTAAAAAAACACAGAAGATGGCGTTTGATGGTGGCAATATTATCATTGTCACTACTCACGGTAATGGCCGGTGCTGCCGTAGCTCCTGCGCTGGGAATCATACGTGAATACTTTTCTGACGAACCTCTTATTGTAGTTCAGTTTATCATCAGCATGCCGGCATTATTTATTGCCATTACAAATCTGTTCTTTGGAAAAATGTGCAGGTTACTAAGTGCAAGAAAGCTTACCATATTCGGATTGACCATGTACATTATCTTCGGCTGTGCTGCCGGATTTTTCAGCAATATATACCTTGTTCTCGTATGCAGAACACTTCTCGGAATTGGTGTAGGAATACTTATGCCCTTGTCGACTGGCCTGATTTCTTACTATTTCACCCGTGATAAGCAGGACATGCTTATGGGATATTCTTCAGCGATGAACATGATGGGCGGTGTGGTAGCCACTCTCATCGCAGGCATGCTGGCAATAATCAGCTGGCGACTCAGTTTCCTGGTATATTTAATGGGAGCATTATGCCTCATATTTGTTCTGCTCTGGATGCCCGACGAAAAAATTGCAGATAGCAATTCAAAAGAGAAGGAAAAGGGAACTTTCGCGAAGTATTTCCCGTATATCATAGGCATGTTCCTTCTTATGACAGTCTTCTATAATTATCCGGCAAATTTTGCACTAGAGATATCAAAATCCGGGGCTATTCCTCAAAGGCTCGTGCCAATTGTAATGGCTGCAATGGATATATTCGGTTTTATAGGTGGCCTCATATACCCTCGCCTCAAATCAGCTTTCAAAAGACATTCAAAGAATATTGCTCCAGTATTATTTATTTTGGGATACGTATTACTACAGTTCGCCGGTGGCTTCATAGGAACATTGTTAGGATCATTTGTAATAGGTGCTGCCAGTGGAATCGGAATCCCGTACCTGATTTCAACAGCTTCATCAAAGGCCGGAAAAAATGCGGTGGCAACAGTCATCCCAGCCCTGTCTATTGCAATGTACCTGTCACAGTTTACAACACCTGCAATCATTTCAGGCTTCAGGAAATTCTTCCTTTATGCATATCCTGCCGGCACCTCTTTTCATGCCGCATTAATTATGTCCATTATATTCCTTCTTTGGACATTGGCATTAATTGATAAGAAAAAGTAAAGAATCAAGCCAGTTACCATCAACCTTTATTTGATTATGCTATAAAAATACCCCCTTTATCGGTTTATCCGGTAATGAGGGTATCGCTCATAGTTGTTATACTATATGTTAATAAATTTCTCAATTGCTACAATTTGAGAGGTTGCAACCTCTCTGTCGATGTCGTAAACCTCTCTCAACTTATTCGGGTCTTTCTCAACTTTTCCTATCTGCAACTTTTCCTCGGGGCGAATTACGAATACTCTCCCCTGTTTTTCTTGCTCTTCAATATAATCAAGGGTCTCATTATAAATCAAATGACGCTTTTCCATTGCTTCTACCAGTTTGGGATATTTCCTGTATTTCAGCTTTATTAATGGAATGAGACTAAAAGATTATCTTTGTAATTTTATCCTTCGATATTGCATCATCGTATTCAACAGCTTCCTTACAGCTCACACCTTTATCAAATTTATTTCCTTTAAAACGTATATTACTGCATTTTGCCAATAGGATTTCTGTTTCATTATTTTCAAATCTGTTTTCTGAAATCACACAATCGGTTACCGTTCCCGTTGTATCATCATCAGTCCATCCGCCGATTCTTAATCCGCATTCCGTATTGTCATGAATGTCATTGTTATTAACTGTAATGCCGCGCACAAGATTATCTTTGCCATAGTAATCCCGCCACTCCTCAGAGCCGATTTCTATCCCATAATCATTGCCGTAGACTTCATTGTTTTCAATCAGAATATCGTATGCACCATCAACATAAATTCCGGCATTGGCTGCATAGAAGCTATTGCAATTATAAATTCTGTTCCCAGTGCACTCGCAATTGCGAGGCTGATCAAGTCCCGGATTTTCGCAGTACTCCGCATTTCCATAAAAATCAATTCCTATGTTCGTACAGTCATATACCACATTTTCTTTGACATAAATGTTTTCGCAGTTCCCTGCAACAGAAATATTCTCTGACCACCCGTTCACGATATTATGAATCTTGTTATTCTCAATAGAAATATTACTTATCGGTGTCTGTGTTTCTCCCAGTAATAGGATGGCATTTGCTTCTCCTCCCGCTTTGTTCTCGGTTCCCGGGTCAGTTGTTTCAATATCTTTGAACTCGCAGTTTCTAATAGTAATATTTGATTCTCCTCCGGTCATTGAAATTCCGTACACATTTTCACCGCGCATATCCGCAAATGTAATGTCACTGATAACAATATTCTCGCAACCATTCATGTGAATTGCCGCCCCGGATTTGTCTGGAGAAAGAGTGACAGTTGCTCTTTCTCCCGGATAAGATGCTATCTGAATCTGTTTATCTTCCTGACCTGAAACTTCACATTTAAAATCGCCGCAGTACACCCCTTCTTTTAAAAGAATACTGTCTGCCGGTTCAGCATTTTTTAATGCATCATTCAGTTCATCACTTGTCGCCACAACAATCTGCCTGCTATTTGTCTTAATATCCGAACATCCGGTTGCCAAAAGCACAACGGCTATACACGACAAAATTACAATAAACCTTTTCACAATACACTCCCCTTGTTTCTCTGACAATTTCGGATTGTTATTCAGCTTCCTTCTTTTCTTTCCTGCGCCACAACACCATAACTGTGAGCCCTATCAGTGTCAACAGTAGAAGTCCTGCCCAAAGTATAGGATTTATTAAATCGCCGGTTTCAACTGCCGGCCTGTTCTTTGACTTTTGAGCGGTCTGCTTATCATTACTTGAAGATGGTTTCTTCGATTCAGTTGACTCCTTATCCGGTTTGGTTTCCTGTTCAGATTGTCCCGGCTGATCAGGTTTTATCTCCTGATCCGGCTGGTCAGGCTTCGCAGGTTGCTCCGTTTCTTCTCCCGGAGCATTTTTTTCCACCTTATAAAGTGAAAGATCCGGTACCTTCAGAATATCTCTCCAGTATGTGTCATTATCATAATCTATACTAATTCCTGTAGTTCCGTCAATAAGATTTCGATTCGTTTTTCCTGTAATTTTAATCTGATTACCTACAGCCTTACCGGAAGTGCCGGATTTTGAAATTGAAGCACCACCTTCCAGATATGCGTCTGCCACTGAAATAGTGCCATTTCCACTTACAGCATTCCCACCTTCTCCGAAATATCCGTCTCCACCTACGGCAATCAATTTGCCCTCTCCTGTTATTGTACCACCGTTAAGAATAATCGCGTCTCCGCCGTTAGTTGTTGTTGCATCCTTACCGCCACCGAAAACTGCAAGAACAGCGTCTTTTGCCAGATTCAATGTCCCGTTGACCTGCAGACCTATCTGTCCGGTGTAACTTTTACCTGTAGATGAATCTGTGCCTGTCGGTGCTTCGTCACCGCGCAGGAACACTTGTCCTTTCAAAGTAACGTTGCCTTCAATTATAACGACTGGATTCGTATTGTGCCGTGCTTCTGATCCGTTAGCAATATTGTTGGTATTCGAATAGATCTTGGCATTTTCCAGTGTGGATCCGTCCTTCAGAATAAGTTTACCGTTAATTGATGCTCCGTTCAGGAATTCACCTTCTCCATAATCATTGTAATTCATTGAAAATGCTCCGCCTTTTTCAACTTCCACAGTTCCCTGAACCACGGAGTCTCTAAGGATCAGTTTCGCACCATCCTGTACGACAATTTTCACGCTACTGAGAATATCCATATTAACTAATGTAAGATTGCAGTCCTTCGGTAAAATTAATGTCTGCGTCTGTGTTGCACCCTCTGGCACAGCATATCCCAATTCTCCATAAGTTCCGCTAGTGTGCGAACCATACCACGCCTTTAAACCTTCCGGAACAATTACTGTCTGGTTACTGGTATCAAGTGTGAATTTTTTAATAGCCCACGGTTCCATATCATACATGTATTTACCATCTGCGGTTTTGGTACAGTTGTCAATAATCAGTTGTTTCTTAAGAGTCTCCTCCCCGCTAAAAATTCGGAATGGCAGTGTGTTGCTGGAAGCTGTACGTCCCAGTTCGTCTGTAATAGTTACACTTATATTATATATTCCCGACTGGGCCGGCGTTCCGGCCAATGTTACTGATCCGTCATGAACAGAATACACCCCAGCCATACCGGAATCATTACCTATTGCAGGTTCTTCGTCATTCACAATATTCACAGACGACCCTTTAGAATTTATTCGAATACCACTTTCACTAAGAAGTTTCCAGTCCCCTTCTTCCGGTTCTTCACCTTTTTTTATTAACGCCACCTCCACGCTGGCATCGCTGTTCTTGTTTTGGGTTATATTAGTTGATGCTCCGCTTATGGCATCGTATCCTTTCTGATTTACCAGTGCAGATTCAAAACTGCCAACCAGTCTGACATGAAGCTGCATATTATCACCCGGCTCCGACTCATCTGAGATGGTAAGTTTTCCATCTGCAATAGAAACCTTGAATGTGAGATTTTTGTATCCAGTGGCATCAATTGAAATTACATCACCGCTCTTCAGCGCCGCAGTCTGCCCATAACTCTTCTGTGCGAATTCCAATATACCATCACTAACTCTGTATTTCCCTCCCATAGAAGGAGTGAAGCTATATGCCTCCCATTCTGTGTCGTTAACAGCAACCTTGTTAATGGAATTAGGATAATTCAAATCACCAAAGTCAAACTTCCATAAGCCGTTAAATGAGTCAACACTCACAGAAATGTCTTTAAGGTCAATTGCCTTTCCTGTTTCTTCAAGTTTCTTCTCAAACAAAACCATCACCGAAACATCGGCGGCAGGCATCTTAAATTCTGAATTCGTTACAGCAATTTCTTTACCATCAGCAGTTTTCACCGTAAGTGATTTAAATATGTAATTCTCATCGGGTACAGTTGTTACAGTTATCACATCACCTTCTTTCGCAGTATATTTATTCACATTAACCGTTCCGTGTTCCATTGCTGTTGTTGTAATTTTATAAGTTTGTTCAATTTCTTCAGTTACAATAGTTGCTGTATGCTTTGACCTGTTTAGTGTTATTTTGAGATCCTTATATCCCTTAGCCGAAATAACGCAGGTTGCGGTCCCTTCAGAAAAAGCTTCCCCGATAATTACCTGTCTGTCCGTTGCCAGCAGGCGGTAATTGCTTCCTCCATCCTCAAAATCCCAAGAATAAGCAGCCTTCTTATATGTAGCACCTGCCACTTTAACCGAAGACACAGCGTCAAACCAGCTTTCATCGTCTGTATTAAATGTGATTGCGAATCCTTTGCTCAATCCATATTTCTCACATTTCACTATATTTGTCGGCGGTGTTTTTTCTTCTGCCAATGCAGAAGTAGTGTTGAACGCAATACCTGTAACCAGCATCATGGCTGAAAGCAGGAATGCGGTGAATCCTTTTCTTTTATCCTTCAATTGTTCTGTTCTCCCTACATAATAATTTTCTAAAGTATTAACGTTTGCCAAGCCAATGCAATTGTTATTAGCCTAAATAAGGTTAATTAATTTGCACTTGTTAGTCTTGACTAACCCATATTACCACGAGGCTGTGTTAGTGTCAACTAACCATTGCATACTAAACTAATGACCCCATAAGCGGCTCGCTCCTGGGGTCAGATTCATTTGACTAATTTATTCTCCTATTACAAATTATTTATTATCACTGTTTTTAACAGCTTTCACAAGTCTTCTAGGAACTGCAGTAATCGTTCTTCCGATTTTGTAACTTCTACTCTCTCTCACTGCCTTTAACTTACCGGAAAGTTTCTTATTTTCCAACTTCAATCGCTTATCAGCTCTAAGCAAATCGTTGTATTTCTTTCTCTCCCGACGGAAAGCAAACGCATATCTTGACTCTATCGCCCGGCTTCTTATCAATTCCTTTTTGACCGCATCCTCCGAAGAATCAAACACTGCGAAACAGGGTTTTGTCAGCATGCTCTCTACAATCGAACTGTATCTCTGCCTGATATGACCATCTATTATTTCACGGGCAAGTTCATCGGCGTCCTTGGAAAACTTATTACTATTCACATCAATAGCCAACAAGTCCTTTCCAGTAAGCTCATATAGGATTTCTTTCCAGAAAGGAGTCTTCGCTGCATATTTCCAGAAGAATTCATCACGATATGTATCCATTCTCCACGGTTTCCATGAACCTCCATAATGAATTATCTTCGGATTTTTCTCCGACCTGATCCACTCATCAAACAACGAATCCGGCAAATATTTATTGCTGCCGTAATCCGCCATAACATTCCATGATGCATCTATTATCCTGGCCTTTCCTCCCCTACATACCCGGTTCATTATATCCTGATCGTGCTGATTCCAATTTCTTGTACAAGCCATTTCCATAAGCTGACTGGATGATATTTCATTCCTCAACACATCCAGATTGTACACCATAGTTCCTGCAATAAAATAATCGTCCGTATCATCTATTCCCAGAACACTTTTCTGATATTCCACACGTTTTTCGCCATCAGGACCATAGTTAATACAAATGCCTGTTATATCCCTGCATGCACCGAGAATAACATCATCTAGTTCGATTTCGAAAAGTTTCGCAATATCATCTGTCAACACCATATCCGCGTCCAGATAAATCACTCTTTGATATTCTTCACTAAGAAGATCACCTATAAGCAGTCTGTAATATGTTTCTACCGACAAAGGCGAATTCCCTCTTTCAACATACAAATCATCCCAATTGCTGCTATCAATATGCAAGAATCTCAAGCTGACATTGTCATGCAACTCCGTCATTGATGTCAATTTGTTTCTGTTCCCATCGGAGATATTGCTGTGCAAAACAATCACGTCATAGCATTGATCCGCGGATGCATTCTGCAACATGGATTCAATGAGAACCGCCGCATACTTGGAAAAATCTTCGTTAAACGCCAGCACAATGGCCGCATTCTGATTGTTGAATTGTGGTGAAATTTTATTCATATTTATTCATTCATTCCCTTAATTAAATGCAGTCCTGTACAAGCTTAAACCTTTTGCCGTTCTGTTCAATGGTCTTTAATTCGCGCGCTGCTTTAATTGCTGCTGTGGCACCGTCTTCTATTTTTTGCTTGATCTGTTATAGCCAAACATATGAACCATTGATTTGTTTATTTCTTCTTTGGACATCGGACCATTTTCCTGAATTAAATAACATATAATCTTATAACTGTGGTCATGATATAGTTCGATACACTTATTTTTATTACTTTCCCCAATAATACCATCAGCTGAGTCCCAAATTTTCCCCTCAAGTTTCCTTTCACGGAGGGCTAATTGATATTAATTGAAGTTTAATTAGGTTTAAGCCGGGTAGACTAAACCGCCTATCGTTTACTTATTGTCGTAATTCTTCATGAATCCGCCGTCTTCCCTCATCATTATGCAGAATGCTATGACATAAACGATTATAGGACATGCCAATGCATAGTCCGGGAAGAAATTCGAAGCTGCCGTTCCCGCTACTGCGCCTGCTATGAAAGCACCTATTATGCCATAATAACAGCGGTATCTGTGTCTGTAATATGGATTTTTTGTTTCCCAGTAGTTGTATAGTGCCTCAGTACCACTTCGCAGGTTACCTGTGCACATTGTAGAAGCTATACCATGTCCGTGAACCTTTCTGAAAGTGTGAACCTGCAGGGAGCACACGAATGAAATCATTATATTAACCAGCGTATTTAAATGATTTTCGGGAATAAACACTGCGATTATCAGTATAAGTATCTCAAGTATGAGCATGCCCTGTCGCCAGTGGACAGTTCCTGTGATTGCCCTCCTGCGTTTGACAGTTTCTGTTACAATTATGCCCACAGCAAAAGCTATGACCGGTATGGCTGAAGCTATTGCTCGTCGCCATTCCATCTGCATCAGATGTACGCTGAACAGCACTATGTTACCCGTCTGCGCATTGGCGAACACTCCCCCTCTGCATATATATGTATACGCATCCAGGAATCCACCGGCAACGGCCAGAACGACTCCAATCAGTATTGTTTCTGACATCTGAATTTTGGTGAAATCCTCTTCCCTTAAATCAATCTTATCTGCTTTGATTCGCATTCCCCTTTCCGGCTCCTTTCCTTTTATTTTGTCTCCTGTTTTGCCTCGTCTATTCTCCGCTTCATCAGCTTACTCCGCTTCAACAGGTATGAAGCTCATTTGAGTTACATCAAACAACCCCATATCAGTCAGCTTTATTTCCGGTATTACTGCCAGAGACATGAAGCACAATGTCATTACCGGCTCCACATCGCCGCTGATTCCCAGTTGTTCCTTAGCCTTAAAATGAATATCCGTAAGCTTCTGCTCAACCCATTCTCCGCTTCTGTCACTCATAAGTCCTGCAATCGGCAGTGGCATATTTTCAATTACTTCGCCTTCTCTTGTCAGTACGATTCCACCACCCTGATCTGCCAGGGTTTTTACGGCAAACTCCATCTCGCTGTCGTCAACGCCTACTACAATAATGTTATGTGAATCATGAGCTATCGAAAGTGCTATTGCCCCATCTTTGATCCCGTATCCCTTGAGAAAGCCGCAGGCCACATTGCCAGTTTCCTTGTGACGTTCCACCACTGCTGTTTTTACTATATCAACTTGAGGATTTCGAATGAATTCTCCCTCTTCATCAAGCTGAATTTCTTCAATCTCCTTGGCGGTTACAACCCCTCCCGGCAGAATTTTTATGACATTAACCCTGTTTGATGAAAGATTCATCTTAAATTTATCCTTCGAGAAATCTTTAAGAGTCACACTACCTTTGACTGCATTTATGTCACACTTTGAAACAGCCGGAAGATATCTGCCCTCCTCAGCTGCAAGTTTGCCTTCAATGAATACACGATTCACATTAAAGTCCTTAAGCTCATCAAGAAGTACCACATCACCTCTGTAACCTGGCGCAACAGCACCCCTATCTTTCATATCAAAGCATTCAGCCGCATTGAGAGTTGCCATCCTTATTGCTGTCACTGGATCCAGACCTTCCTCCACACAGATGCGAAGATGATTGTCAATGTGTCCCTCATGAATAATTGTCCTTGGCTGACGATCGTCAGAGCAAAGGAGGCAGCGTCTGCTGTTCTCGCCGGTTACTCCCTGAAGCAAAGTCCTCAAATCGTGACATGCAGAGCCTTGACGAAGCAGAATATACATACCTCTTTCCAGTCGTTCATTCATTTCCTCCACAGTGGAGCATTCATGATCCGCCGCAATTCCTGCAGCCGCATATGCGCTCAATGCCTTTCCGGTTACCCCAGGAATATGTCCGTCAACAAATTTGCCTACAGCCTTTGCAGCTGCAATCTTAGCCAGAGCTTCATCTGTACCATTAATTACACCAGGAAAATCCATAAATTCTCCCAGCCCTGCAATATTATCATTTCCTACAAGTTTCTCTATGATTCCTGCATCTATTATCGCTCCGGAATGTTCGAAAGGTGTCGCGGGTACACAGCTTGGAAGTTCATATTTCACATCCAGAGCAGTATTTTCCGCAGCTTTGATCATGTATTCCAGTCCCGATATCCCGCATACGTTAACGATTTCGTGAGGATCCGCCATTATTGTAGTGGTGCCGTGAGGCACCAGCAATCGTCCGATTTCTTCCGGACTCACATATGATGATTCAATATGAATATGACTGTCAATGAAACCCGGTGCTGCATATCTTCCCTCTGCATCCACCTCTTCAATACCTTCATAATCTCCTATTCCCGCAATCAGCCCCCCTGCGAAGGCAATGTCGCCCTCACTGATTTTTCCCGAAAACACGTTGATCGTGCGACAATTTTTTATGACAAGATCCGCCGGAATTCTACCAGCAGCAACATCTATCAACTTCTTCATTTTTTCTTTTGAAACCATCTGATTTTTCATTAATATATTCTCCCTCAAAAGTCCGTTCAAAGTATGTCTGTCTACATATTACCCGCTTCTCTTACTTACTGTAAATATTTTTCTTCAGATATCTGAGAAATGCCTCTTCCCTGCTGTTCAGCTTATAGTAACTGCGTTTCATGAACAGCACATCATAGGTCACCGGAAATCCTGCAATTTCAAACTCTGCAAGGGCGTGTTTTTCGTTTTCAACGAATGTTCCCCTTTTGAGAATTGCCACCCTGTCTGTGCTGTCGAGAGCGTCAATTATGCCGCCTCTGTCATAAAGATACAGCATCGGTGTCCTTGACGTAATTCCCATAATCTGATGCCTCTTCACATCTCTGTAATCTTCAAACAGAACCAGCGGATATTTGTAAACATCATTTACGGTCACCTTTTCCTTTTGAGCCAGAGGGTGATTCTTTGACACCAGTGCCACAGCCGGAACATTTTTTTGCAAAATTTCCACGTCCAGATTAGTGTTTCTGGCATTCTGAATCTCCATGTCCGTAAAGGATGAGAAGCAGTCGATTATTGCTATCCTATACTTGTTTTCATATAGGCATTCAAAATTCTGCAGGATACTTGTTTCTCTGTACGCGTCATTAATTTCCCTGGAATCTTTGGCTTTGAAATTCATAAGAGCCTGAAGAATCTGTGCCGACCAGTTACAGGAAATTGAAATAGTTTCCTCTGCATCCACTCGTGCGGGAATTTCTTTAATTTTTTTCATTTCTGCCAGAATTGCATTTGCTGATTGGATGAATAAATGTCCCTCCGGCGTTGGCGTAACTCCCCGTGAAGTACGTTCAAACAGCTTGTATCCCAGGTTTTTTTCAAGCATTTTGATTGACGCACTCATATTCGACTGTGACGTAAAAAGGTTCTGCGCAGCCTTGTTAATTGAGCCGCATCTGGCCACTTCTGTGACATAGTAAAAAGCACTTAAATTCATTTATCTTACCGGTCCCCCAATAATGTTCTCATCTATTCTTTCATAAAAACTTATACTTTAATTGTGGCACATAATTTACCTGCAATCAATATATTCCGTTATATTGTTATTCATATACCCCTCGTCATACATGTATAACCGCAATCCGCCACATCGTGGTATATTGATATCATCTTAATACTTGAGATGACAATTCGTACACATTATTTCTCAAGTATTTTTTATTTACAGATTAATTATTATTTACTATTCGTTTTTTGGAGGACTAATTATGGACGTTAAACAGCCGGCAAGCGCATTATCATCACCTCGTTTCTGCAACATGGGAACTTTCATGAGAATGCCAAGACTCGATTCAGCAGAAGGTCTTGACTTCGCTATCGCAGGAGCACCATTCGACACTGCAAGTTCATTCAGATCAGGATCACGTTTCGGTCCTGCTGCAATAAGAAGCATCTCTGCAATGATGAAGCCTAATAACGTAATTCTTCAGGTTAACATTATGGACAGCCTTAAGGGCGGAGATCTGGGAGACTTTAACGTAACTCCAGGCTACATTCACCCTACATATGATGCTATTGAAGCTGGTGTTGACGCTATCGTTGAAAAGGGTGCAGTTCCTATCATTCTCGGAGGTGACCACTCAATTACACTGGCAGAACTGAGATCTGTTGCCAAGAAATACGGCAAGGTAGCTCTCGTTCACTTCGACTCACACTCAGACCTTTGTGATGAAGTTTTCGGACAGAAATACAATCACGGCACACCTTTCCGTCGTGCCATTGAGGAAGGCCTTATCGATCCTGCACATTCAATTCAGATTGGTATGAGAGGTTCACTCTACGATCCTGATGAACACAAGCTGGCTGCAGAGCTGGGAATGGAACTGATTCCTGCACATAAAGTCAGAGAAATGGGATTCGACGCACTCATCAAGGAAATTCTTGAAAGAGTCGGCGACACTCCTTGCTTCCTGACATTCGATATCGACTTCGTAGACCCTGCATATGCACCTGGTACAGGAACTCCTGAGGTTGGTGGATTCACTTCATATGAATCACTCAATCTGGTAAGAAGCATCAAGGATTTGAACTTCATCGGATTTGATATCGTTGAAGTACTTCCTGCTTACGATACTGCAGGCGAAACAACAGCTTACCTGGCGGCAAACATTGTCTTTGAATATCTGTCAATTCTGGCTGCCAAGAAGCAGAAATAGCTCTGCTAAATACGATATATTCAGTCAGAAAAATAGGAGAACAAAACAAATATGGAAGATATTAAACTTAAGACCAATCTGGATCCGGACATGCAATCAGCCGAACTGGATGATCTTACCTTGAGCGGTTCGACCAAAACAAAAGGTACGATTCTGTTCCTGATCTGTACAGTTATCGGAGTCGCCGTTTTTTTCGGATCGGTTACACATGCTGACGGAAGCTCAGAAACACTTTTTAGTGTTATCTACAATGGATTCCTGGACTTGTTTGGCAATGCAATTTACTGGATTCTTTCGGTAATTATTGTTGGTAACTTCTGCCTGCATGTATACTGCAAATACATTAATAAGGGCAAGCGTTCCAACATCCTTCTGGATGTATATTCCAATGATACCGTAGTACATACAGTGCTTTTCGCACTGGGCATTCTGTACGTTGTAGTCTACACATTATGGCTTACTCTCGGTATTAACGCACCTGAATTTATAGTCAGTGATTTGACCGGGGGCAACGTAATTCCTCCAATATGCAAGGGTGTATTCGGTATCATTCTGGTTGGAGCTGTATTCATGCCGTTTCTGCTCAACTATGGTGTACTTGAAATTATCGGTGCAATACTGGAGCCTCTCATGAGACCTCTTTTCAAGGTGCCGGGCAAAGCGGCACTGGATGCTACAGCCTCCTTCGTAAGTTCGTCCTCACTTGGCGTTCTTATCACTAACAGACTTTGGAAAAACAACGTATATACAGAAAAAGAAATGGTCGCAATTATGACCGGCTTCTCTGCAGTAAGTATCGGCTTCGCAGGTCTGGTTATCGAAACAGCCGGATGCGGTAGCATGTTTGTCAAAGTGTACGGCATTAGCTTCATTATGGTATTTCTCATCGAAATTATCATGGTAAGAATACCTCCTGTAAGCTTGAAATCTGACTTATATTACAATGGTCGTCTTCAGACACCTGAAGAAAGAAAAGGCGAAATCCGCTTCACCTCTCAGACTATTCCAAGAGGATGTTCAAGAGCCGTTAAGAGAGCTGCCATCGCAAGAGGTGTTCACAAGGATATCGGTTTCTCCCTCAAGGACAGTATTGTAATCATGCCACAGGTTCTGACAATGATTTCAGGTGTCGGTGTATCTGCAATGATTATCGCTGAATACACACCGATATTCACATGGCTTGGCTACATTTTCCAGCCACTCCTCATGGTTTGTCAGGTTCCTGATGCAGCAGCAATTGCTCCATCAATGCCTGTAGGTCTTGCCGAAATGTTCCTGCCTGTACTGGTAATGAACGGCACGGCCGCAACAGTTGAAATCTGTCTTCAGGCCAGAGTATTCGTATGTCTGGTATCCATGGTTCAGATTATCTTCTTCTCAGAAACTGCAACTGTAATGCTGGCAACCAAGTCACCTATCAAATTCTGGGAACTTCTCGTATGCTTCCTGGAAAGAACGCTGGTTGCAATTCCGCTAGCAGCACTTGCGATGCACTTATTCTTCTAAGAGATTTTATTGATTTCCGCAGATTTTACGGATATCTCAAAATCGAATAATCATAAACGCATTCAGATAGTCACGATTATCTGAATGCGTTTTTACATTTAGGTGCAAAAGTTCTGCAGTTTCTGATAATATATACACAATTGATGGCGCAAGCCACACTGTCATTGTCAAAATGCCAATGTAAGCGACGCTTTCTTTATATATTTTGTCATCTTCGGTATCATTGAGACATAAGAAAGGAGCATATAATGAATTTCGGAGAAAACATAAAAAAAGTCAGGACAGAAAGAAACATGACACAACAACAGATGGCTGACAAACTGCTGGTATCCAGACAGGCTGTATCCAACTGGGAAAATGACAGGAATCTGCCCGACATAGAAATGCTCATTAATATCGCTCTTACATTTGAAGTTTCATTAGATGAATTGATATTAGGAGGACATACAATGAATAACATGACAGAAAAACTTATAAAAGACGGAAGCGAAACAAGACGTGCATCACTTAACGTTAAGCTGGTAAGAATGGGACTCATCCTTTTCGCACTGGGAATTCTCGCATTCATTTGCGGACTGCTTGGACCTGTTCACAGAGAAAACTTCTTCGTTGATGCCACTTATGCATTTTTCTTCGCCGGAGTAGTTACATTCGTATTTACCGGTGTAAAGAATATATTCCAGTTTGCTGTAAGGAAGCACAACAGATAGTCATTAACGATCAAAAGAGGGCATATTCTGCAATTGCAGAATATGCCCTCTTTGCAAAAGCAGAGCTATGTAGCAAAAAGACATCAGGGACCGCAACCTATATCATTGTTGCAGTCCCTGTTTCATTTGATTTTAACAATTTTTCTTCTCGGGTCCTTATCTCGTCTGTATTCTGAACAATCCTGCATGGGTTTTCTCAAGAGCTTTGGCAAGCAGAAGGCCCAGAACTCCACATCCTATGATTTCCCCTGCTCCTATTGTCAGCATGAGAAGTGGAATCGGAATCGGTGTCCCATATCCGTAATAAATAACAAACGGTACTATAAATGTGTTAGCCAGAATCGGTGCTACAGGAGCCAGCCATCTGCTTCTGTTACGAAGCATATAAGTTCCTATTGCTCCAATAAGTGTCGCAATGCTTCCGAATACAATGTCCAGCACTATTCCGCCACCTATAATGTTCGCTATGATGCATCCTACGAAAAGCCCTGGTATGGCTGCCGAAGTAAAAATCGGCAAAATCGTCAAAGCCTCTGCAATTCGCACCTGCACTCCACCGTAACTGATTGGTTCGAAAACCAGACAGAGCACAACATAGCATGCTGCAATCATTGCCCCCTGCGTAAGATTCATTACCTTTTTGTTTCTCATATTCTATTCTCCTTTAGTTTTGTTTTAGGTGAGGAAGGTCTCGAACTCACCATAATTCGCTGTTCTCGTCAGCCTTCGTATTTTATCACATGATTGAGGCTGTGTACAAGTCTGAAATCATATTATCTCCCTGTTATAATGTCCTCTTGTATCCTTGTCCGGATTAAACACCGATTCTGTAATCTTGCCTGAAAGCTTTCCCGTTGCCATCCTTACAACGTCGCGCACCTCTTTTGCTGTCTCGGTTGTGAAACTCAGTCTGAACGCTTCGACTCCCTCGATTGACGGCATTTCATCCAGAAGATTGAGCACCTTGCCATTGAGAACTGTCGTCGTACAGTCCTCATGGTTAAGAATCGGGAAGCTGCCGTATTCATCCCTTATTTCATAATCATTCTTCCTACATTCGCCGCAAAGCCCCGAAACTTTAAGCGGACAATATCTGGTAACAAGCAGCGGTGCCCGTCCATAAACTATCATTTCCAGTGCAGGATATCCGCCATTAGCCTCGCAATACCCTTCAATTAAACGATGCAGCTGTTTCCTGTTAAGCTCATATGACAGCGTAACACGCTTGGCACCCAGACTGTGAAGCATATGACAGCTGTCAGCATTAACCACATTTAACGAATAGTCCGTTACGAAAGGATTGCTATCCCTATATCGATAAATGCCGCCATATCCGCCTATTAACAGCTCACCCTCCATATCTTCATAATTGTTCTCATTTCTTCTTATGATATTATCGTAATATATTACTTCTATCCCCATCTGACGGCATGCGTCATACTGCTCACGGGTCGTTACTGATGCCGTAATATATGATTTGCCGCTTTCAAAAGTAATTCCCGTTTTTTTCTCAGGCGTTCTAATATTTTTCTTCTTGCTGTTGATTTTGGCCTTGCAAAGCTCATCAACAATCTGTCTTCTGGCACTGTTAAGAAGTTTCACAGGTATAAAGGCATTATATTCCTCATATTCCACATTCCCTAATGTGAAAACGGTATCGCTAAGCCTTGCCATCTGCTTTATTATCTGGTCCTTTGAAGTCGGCACATTAATTGCTTCTCCCAGGATTTCATCGCTCTCATAAAGATATGTGCAGCCCAGTCCATCGGCTTCAATTACAAGCTTCGCTCCCGGATAAGCGTATACTCTCATATCCAGAGGGAATCGTCTGAATTCCCCCTTCAGGTTATTCTCAAGTTCCTTATAATAGTGATAGTCCTTAGTCTTGTAGACAATATCTCCCACACTTAGCTTTTCCTTGAGGGAAATGTAGCACTTATCATCCGCACTGTTTATCAGCTTGCCATCACGTCCATAAAGCTTGACTACCGAAAGATTCACATCTTCACTCCCCGTATCAATTCTTATTATGTCGTTCTGGTTGAGGATGTCACTGAGAGTAATTTCGTATTTTCCTCTGTAAAATCCGCTGATTTTGCCTATGGGATATCCGTAATTGTTAGGGCGTTTCACGTTAACCACGTCCCCGCGATCTGCACCGAAAATGTATCCTTCGGTATATGTTCTGTTGAAGGTTCTGTTCAGATTGTTCCCGTCCGGGTGACTGCCGTCGAGGGCTTCCCGATATGTTTTCACCACGTTGGCAACATAGGCGGGCTCCTTCATTCTTCCTTCTATCTTCAGAGAATCAAGTGCTTTGAGTTCTTCCACATGTTCCAGAGTGTTAAGGTCTTTCATGGAAAGGATGTAGCTTTTGCCGTAAGGTTTGCCTGTTCTGCTGTTACTAAGTTCATATAGCTTGCGGCATGATCCCACACATCTTCCTCTATTGCCGCTTCTGTATCCGATAAGTCCCGACATGAGACAGTTACCCGAATATGACACACAGAGTGCTCCGTGAACAAACACCTCAATGGGTATTCCCGATTTTTTTCTTATATATTTAGCCTTGTCAATATCGGTTTCTCTGGCAAGGACAACACGTTTGGCACCGAGTTCCTTAAGCAGAAGTGTTCCCTCCAGATCATCGATTCCCATCTGCGTGGAACAATGGACATCCATATCCTCGAAGTTGTTCACTATATAGTCCAGAACCGCCAGATCCTGAACTATGACCGCATCTGCACCTAGCTGGTTTATCAGCTGGAGCTGCCTTTGCATTTCTTCTGTTTCATCCTCGAATACTATCGTATTCATAGTCACGTACACTTTAACATCTCTCAGATGACAATACTCGATTGCCTCTCTGAGAGTTTCTTCGTCAAAATTTGAAGAATATGCCCGCGCTCCGAATTTTGACATGCCGAGATATACTGCATTGCATCCGTTTGCCACTGCAGCCATTAAGGCATCCATATTACCTGCCGGAGCCAATAATTCTGTCATGTGTTCCTTCCTCTCCATACTAAGTTAAACGTCTTGAGTCATATTGCTTTCTCTTTTCTCAGAATATCCTGCAAGCAGAATCATTGCCAGCAGAGACAGCACCACTACCATAAGGAATATTTTTTTGAATCCCGTATTCAGCGTGTTCTGGAATATTTTTTCTATGGCAGTTTCACGCTCGTCAATACTCACCAGATATTGTTTCTCAGCCTCATCAAAAGCACCCGGAAGTGCCTCCTTAAGCTTGCCCAGTTTGAAATTAAGCTTGTCCAGTCTTACAGCTGTAAACTTCATCTTGCTCATAGCCTGAACCATTTCCTTCTGAGACGCTTCCATCTTCTTGATTGATTCCTGCATTTCAGCCTCAGCCTTATCCATTTCACTGACAGACTTATTTATGTCTGATGTGCTGTGAATACCTTTCATGGTTTTCTTTACTTTAGCAGGGAGCGAATTGCTAATCTTAGGTGGCATGAAATCAAGAAGTGACATTCCCGAAGGAATTCTGCCTGCACCAAACTCTCCCAGCATACTATCCATCTGATTCATCTGATTCAATGCTCCCTGCATTCCGCCAGCTTCCTGTTGTATACTGCCAATAAATGCTTCAAGTTCAGCTGCACTTGTTACAGCAGCTGCCCTGCCCTTAACGCTTCCCGGCAGACTTCCGTAATCCTCATCGGACATAATATCCTTTAATGTTTTGCCCTCAGGTATTATGCCGTCTTCGTATGCATCGAAACTGTTTTTGTACTTATTCAGAGTTCCTGCCGATGACTTAAGACTCGATGTAATACCGCTAAGGGTTCCGATTTGGCCCTTAAGCTGCTTCCTGGATTTAATACTCTTCATAGTATCAAGCACTGATGGTGGCATTGATGCCTGTGCCTTGGCCGGAATGAAATCTGCACAGGACATATTGTTCGGGAATGTGTCATTGCCAAAGGACTTCAGCATTTTCCCCGAATTTTTCAGCTGCTTCTTCGCTTTTTCTATTGAATCCATACCTGAATTAATGCCTGCAATACCCTTGTCTATGCCGTCATATCCCTTTTGCATTTCACCTACTGCATTCAGGATTTCATCCTTACCCTTATTAATGCCGTCCATTCCTTCGCCGATTCCCGAATCTATATCTTTGAGAATATCCGGTACCATATCATCAAACATTGCACACGCAAAGGTCTTCATATCCGTTGCAATTGTAGTTACATCACTGCTTTGGAGCATAGTCAGCATATCCTCAGGTATTTCATAATCGGAGTCCGACATATCTCCAATATTTATTGACCCCATATCTGGCAGATCCATATCCATGTCTCCCATTTGCTCCGCTATATCAGGATCCGACTTAAGGCTGTCAAATTCCTTCTGAATTTCCTGATAGTAAGGAAGCTTAGGTATCTTGATTTCCTGCGGGAGCACACCCATTATATTGTCCTGAACCATCATACCCGCATGTGAAATGAAACCTACCATTATTGCTGGTGCTATTGCCGTTCCTATGGATCTTATCAGTGACATGGTAGCAAGAGCCGAGTTGGAATCCTTATCATCAGTATTTGCCAGCATTATGTAATTAAGCGGCGTTCCTACTGTGAATCCCATACCTAGACCGATAATGCCAAGTCCCACAAGTACCGTCAGCATATTCGGCTTGTTGCATGTCACGAATACCAAGAACAATGCTCCTATGGCTGTAACCAGAAACCCGAAGAGAAGCACAACGCGTGCTCCGTATTTGTCCACGAATTTTCCTGAAATCGGCGCTGCTCCTCCCATGAAAATACCGAGGAAAATTACCAGGTATCCACCACTTCCTGTACTCATCAGCAGTGCGTTTTCTGACAGCTGAGGCACGAAGATTACACCCATCAGGGTAAATCCACTTATTACTGACACTACAAGTGCTATAGCAATATTTCTATCAGTGAAATATGACAGATTAATTACAGGATTTGCTGCCCTCTTCTCAACCAGTATGAACACAGGTAGCAACATGGCGAAAATCAGCAGGAATACATAAACCTGTGAATCCGTAATGCTCGCTTTGAAGTCAAAGAAATCCAGTTTTTTCAATCCATACATAAGAGCAAATATCATGACTACAACAATCATAATCCCGAGAACATCAAGCTTGCCCGAGTCTTCTTCCCTGTTGTTACTCAGATACACAAGTCCCCCTATTACGATGAAAATCGTGATGGGAACATTAAGATAAAATATGTACGCCCAGTTCTCAGTACCGAACATGTCCATGATCAGACTTCCTACTGATGCTCCGAACACGTTGGCTATGCCATAGACACCACCTACAAGTCCCAGCGCCATTCCTCTCTTCTCAGGAGGAAAACTGGTGCCGAACTCTGCAGTTGCTATAGGCATTATTCCACCGCCGCCTACAGCTTGAACCGCTCTTGCAATTACCAGTATTGTAAAGCTGTCGAAGTTGCTGGCAAGTCCGCAAAACAATGATCCCAGCCCGAACAAACTGATGCTCGCTATGTATATATATTTACGGCCATACATGTCCGCAAACTTACCCATTACAGGGATACTTGCCGCATAAAACAAGGTATAGATGGTTATCATCCATATACCTGTGGATGCGTCAACACCTAGGTCCGCCTGAATTACTGTTCGTGCTGGGGTAACAATACCCGTATCAAGTGCTCCCATGAACAGTCCCAAAAGATACAGTACCATAACCAGTACGAATCTTTTGCTCATAAAATTGTTTCCCTTTACTTCTGTCATTTAATTCATATTTTTCCTTACAAATTACGACCACCCTCAAGGGTGGTTTAAACACAAATGTGCAGTCATGCAGACAGCACAAATAGTGATGTATATACATCACTATAATTCGTGCCTCTCATTATATTATACTTACATAGCTTTGTCATCTACATACTTCTAGTCAAATGCAATGACCGACTTCAACATCACTACTTTTCGTCAAATTCAATAGCCTGTCCGCATGCAGCACAGAAACATGCATTGTTTTCTCCATCTGCATAATGCAGGAAATGTCCGCAGGTAGGACAAAGCACCTCAGTAAGGCCGTCAATCTCCAGTTCTTCAACTACTACCGGAGCCTTGGGCATCTGCCTCTTAAGGGCGACAATTGAAATGTCCATAGTATGCTTGTATTCATCGCTGAGCAGATCATACACATTGTTAATATGTCTTACAGCTTCTTTTAAATCATTTACATCCATAATTCTACACCTTTCTGTATAACATACCTCAACAACAATATATGTATGTATTATACCACACTCAAATAACGGTCAATCATTTTTTTAAATACTGTTGACAGTTCCCGTCATTAGTGTTAATGTATGGTTGTCTTAAGTGCTTAGGACAATAGTTCACTGGAGGGGTGGGATTAGAAATTATAAGTTAAAGCATAAAGAAAGGGGGAGCTCCATGGCTTGGAATTTAGACGACAGCCGCCCGATATGGCCTCAGATTAAAGATATTCTCACTAGAGACATCTTATCTGGCAAATATGAAATGGGCGGTCATTTCCCAACGGTAAGAGATTTGGCTGAGACCGCACAGGTTAACAGAAACACAATGCAGCGTGCTCTTAGTGAACTCGAAAACGACGGAATCATTATATCAAACAGAACTGCCGGTAGAACGGTAACAACAGATGAAAAATTGCTGAGTGATATCAGGAAAAGCATCGCAGGGCAAAGCATTGAAACTTTTAAGAGCGAAATGGCTCAGCTTGGATTCACTCTCGACGAAGTCATCGCTATGATGAAAGAAAATAACAAAGAGTAGGGGAATATTAACATGAACACACCAAACATTATTGAATGTCAGCAACTGACAAAAGTTTTTCCCGGCAAGATTGCTCTTGACGATGTCAATCTTCATGTAGGAAGAGGCAAAATCGTAGGTCTTCTCGGTCCTAACGGAAGCGGCAAAACCACACTTATCAAAGTCCTCAACGGGCTTATCAGACCTACAAACGGTCACGTTACTATCGACGGCTATGAGCCCGGTGTCTACACCAAATCAATCGTAAGCTACCTTCCGGATCGCGAATACTTTGCTAAATGGATGAAGGTAAAGGATGCATTTGATTTTTTCAGTGATTTCTATGCAGATTTTGACAGAAAAAAGGCAACCGAAATGTGCCAGCTTCTCGGAATAACTGAGGATATGCATATTAAGGAAATGTCCAAGGGCACTAAAGAAAAGGTTGAACTGATTCTGGTAATGAGCCGCAAGGCCCAGCTCTATCTGCTGGACGAACCTATCGGTGGTGTTGACCCTGCTGCAAGGGATTACATTCTCAATACTATAATCAACAACTATAACGAGGAAGGTACCGTAATAATATCGACACACCTTATTGCCGATATAGAGAAGGTTCTCGACGAGATCATCTTTATCAGAAATGGCAAAATCGTAAGACATCAGAATGTAGAAGAGATAAGAGAAATCGAGGGTAAGTCTGTAGAAGATGTATTCAAGGATACATTCAGACTCACACTTAATTATGAGGGGGAATACAGATATGATCGCTAAACTTACCAAATATGAATTCCGTTCCAGCATCAAGCTTATGTCAATGATCTGGGGCGCACTGATAGTAGTTTCAATACTTTTCGCCATTACTGAAGGCATAACTAATGCCCGCACACTGTCAACAACCGCTGACGTAGTAGAAACAAGCAGGTTCGGTCTTTACGATATTCTCACAACAACAACCATAATGCTTTATTCACTTATAGCCTGTGCCATCGTAGTAATCACAGTATTAATAATAATTCAAAGATTCTACAACAGTCTTCTGGGCGACGAGGGATATCTGATCAATACGCTTCCCGTAAAAATGTGGCAGATTATCACGTCCAAGGGTATTGCTGCAACGTGTCTGGTAATCATGTCCTTCATTGTCGGTATCATATCCATAATGATAATGGCTCACGCCAGCATGTTTAACGTATTCAAGGAACTTGCAGAAATGATTTCAAAAGATCCGATGATCATACTGATTGTTATCGAAATAATATTCGTATGCGTTCTCGGAGTTATTAAGTCGGTCTATCAGATCTATGCGTCAATTGCAATCGGACAGCTGGTTAACAGACACCGTGTACTTTCTTCAATCGGATCATACATCGGAATCAGCATTGCCCTTACAATTATCGCATCTGTTCTCTTCTCTCTTTTATCCGGACTGGGAATTGTTGAGAAGCTATACTTCATGATGGAGCCGCTTAGTGACCTTAATAGTTTCCATCTGGTAATACTGGGAATCGCTCTCCTTGAAATAATTCAGATTGTTCCTTTCCACATTGTCAGCGAAAGAATACTGTCCTGTAAGCTCAATCTGTTATAATATCACCAGAAGATATGAACGGAGGGAAAACATATGAGTCTTGATAACATAAGAAAAGACATTGATGCCATAGATTCGCAGATTAGAGAACTTATCATGAAAAGGCTTGACTGTTCGAAGCGTGTCGTCCAATCCAAAATTGAAGATGGCAATTATGTAATACATCGGCCTGACAGAGAAGCTGCGATACTCAAAAGACTGGGGAATGGAATCCCTGAAGACCGCAAAGACGGCTATCTGGCAGTTGTTCGCAAAATCACCGAAACCAGCAGAATGTATCAATACGGCATTCTCTACGATAGAATGAATGAGCTTTTCCTTCCTCTTGCAGAGGGAATCCACATTTCTTCTGACTGCAAGAAAGTTGTCATCGCGCTCTCAATACCGGACATTCCCAATGGGATTGCATCAATTTTAAGCATGATTGGTGACTACGGCTACAACCTGTCCGACCTCAGCCTTCTGAATCATTCCGAAGATAAAGGTTCCGCAGAGTTCCGGCTTACCATTCAATGTAATCTCAATGAAGACGAGGCTCGCAAGCTCATGGTTCAGCTTTCCTCCGAAGGTGACGACTTCAGAATTATCGAAGCTAACTGACACGTATCCGCCATGTAAAAAACGCAGGGAGAAGTCGGAGAATCCGATAATCCCTGCGTTATTTTGCATCTACATTAAAGTTCTGTATATTTCAGGCTGTTGCCCCTGGCTTTTTGGGCTGGATATTTAGCAGCATTAATCGCCATCTTGCGGAGCATCTCCTCCTTAATATTGATATTCGCTCTGTCTGCCAGCATGATACAATACATCATAACATCCGAAAGTTCTTCGCTGACTCTCTGTCTGTCAAATTTATCACCCCACTGGAAACATTCAAGCAGTTCCCCGGACTCAATGGTAATGGATTTCGCCAGATTTTCAGGGGTATGAAACTTGTCCCAGTCACGTTCCTTGTTAAATTCTCTGATTTTATCCCTGACCTCTTTGATATCCCAGTCAGTTACCTCGCTGATACCGCCGTTGTCCTGAAGAATTTTGGCTATCTTTTCCGATGGGTTGAATTCAAGGAACCTTCCCGGACCCTTCTCATCATTCTTAAACTCGCTCACATAATTCTGCACATAAATCACATCATCCATTTTTACTGCAGCGCGCATTACGGCCACTTTGCCGTTAGGAACCTTTTTGAGAAGAGCTACCAGCTTCCCGTCTGATGCGTTTTTGTAAAGGTTGCAGATATCATCTACTATTTCATCGTTATATTCATCGAGTCCGTCGGTCTCTGCAATGACAAAGAGTCTGCACATAAGGAAATATATTCCGTAAACACTGTTATGTGTGGCCTCAAAATCAGAGTATTCTTCATAAGTTTCAAGCTCCACCTTGGGATTCTTATCAATAAGACTTCTGTTATGAACTGTGTACGTCCATGTGTCATCCTCATCATTGTTTCTGACAGCGGCAATATATTTCTCGCTTTTGTCATCCATCTCCAGCATTACCTGACCCATGTTCGCAATGCCGTGTTCACGCTCAATATTTTCTGTTTCTATCCAAACAAATCTCATATATGTTCTCCCGTTACTTACTCAAAAACTTGTCTGATACTGTCATAATGGAGGAAAATCCCCTCCTTCGCCAGCTTTTTTATCTGTCCGGCATCTGCCAGCATGAAATCATCAGCCTCTTTCTCCTGAAGTTTCACGTCGCTTTCGTCAAAATCCATGATGAACTTATAAATATCGACGAAATAGTTGTCACCCTCTCCCGGATTCTCGCGATGGTATGTGAATACATATCCTCCCTCAGCCCCGCTTACATCAAGGCCCGTCTCCTCAAGGACTTCTCTTCTTACAGCTTCCGATGACTTTTCGCCTGCCATTACAGCACCACCTGATACTTCCCACCAGCCTGGTGCCCATGCCTTGTTCATAACACGTCTGGTAATCAGATATCGTCCATCTCTGCGTGATATTACTCCCAGCACGGTAAGATGATACTCGTCATCTGCCAGATTCCAGTCATTCTTTTTCATGGTGCGTCCCGTCAGCTTCTTGTTCTTATCGTAGATATCCCAGTATTCCATGTTATCACCTTATCCCAGTGCAATAGTCACGCCAATATTAAACATGGCCTGAACGAAGCCGTGAAGGATTTCTTCTTCCAGAACTCTCTCACCCGCGGTTCGCTTAGCAAGAAAAACGCCCTGACTTGCTACTGTATCCAGATACTTTTTCTTATCTGAACCCGGTTTAGCATCTACGTTTTCACATGCCATCTGATACGCGTCGTATGCCTTGAAGAGTCCGTTAAGATCATTTACTTCATCATCTGTAAAATGTCCCAGAGTCTTCCCTTTCTGCTTCTGAGTGAAGATTGTCATCATACCCGCACCCATAGCGTGTACACCCATAACCATAAGGAATGTGTCCGGCTGAGCCTGGCGAAGAACCGTAATCTGTTCCTCATTCATGTGTGAATCATAAAGGGTTGCCAGAATTCCTCTATCGTCATAAATAAATTTCATCTGCGGTTCTTTGATAACCTTAGCCTCATATAATCTGCCGATAATATCTGTCATTATGGTCTCATTCACCTTCCACTGAAGTGATTCGGAGTTCGCTGATTCTTCCGGATTAGGTACTACTTTTAAATCTGTCATTATTCTGTTCCTCTTTCTTAATTTCATTTATGTCAACTGGCAGTGAATGTTATTCAACCACTACCCCTGCAATGGCACTGTCGATTTCCTCCGCAAGTTCACGGAGCACCTGCCCCATTGCAGCTACAATCTCTTCTTCTGTGTATTCGCCGTTAAAGCAGATTACCTCTGCTATGACTTCGTTGTCGAATTTGTCCAGATATGGTGAATCCTTCGCCGATTTGCCCTCCAAATCATATGTGGCATTGTCATCATATTCACCCATCTTGCGTGTTGCTGCCTGCTCATCAAGAAATACTCTCACCAGCATTGCCTGAGCTCTTGTCTTAGCTTCTCTGATTATGTCTTCCTTGCCCGGGTTGTTTATCATTAAAGTATTCGCCATGCTAACCGTCAGATATCCCATATTGAGACAGTCATACATGTACTTGAAATATACCATTTCAGGTTTTTTCTCAGTAAGCTTAATGGTTGCATTTTCGCTCATGTTCTTGCACATGTTATATATGAGTCCGTACAAATTGTTTTCGTTGAATTTCGTCATTCCACATACCTCCATATCGTACTATTATACCACTTCTTTACTGTTTCTAACAAAGAATATAATCTGTACTGCTGTCATACATTGTATGATATACTTTTATTGTAAATTACACTACCCAATATTAAGGAGTTTTCATTATGAATCCGAAAAAATATACTACATCAAACGGAACAACTCTTCAATACTACTGCAAAGGTTCTGCAGGACCTAAGCTTGTAATGCTTCATGCTCAGGGCACATCCTCAAAATCCTTTGAAGATGTGGCAGATGTTCTGTCAAGAGGAATGCAGGTATACTTAATCGACTGTCCTGGTCACGGAGGAAGCAGTAAGGACCCTTCCCTCTATACCCTTGCAGGATGCGGAGACGCTATTCTGGAACTTATCACTAATGAGATAGGCGGTCCTATTGCTCTTCTGGGACACTCATCCGGAGGTCTTATAGCTGCTTACATCGCTTCCAAATCCGTTCTGTGCGCGCGACTTATACTTGAAGATGCTCCACTGTTTTCCTGCGTCGGCGAAAGACGAAAGCAGATGTATAATTATGTAGATCTTTCCACAGTGTGCCACAATTATCTGGCATCAGGAAGTGACGATGACTTCGTCCTGTACTATTTTGAAAATCAGTACGCGTGGAACTTTTTCCCTGAAAAGACACGTGAGAAAACCCGAAAAAAATTCATCGCCAGCGCTCGTAAGAGCAGAGCAAAGCATCCATCAAAGGATCTTAAGGTAATGTTCTGGCCTGGTGAGGCTTTTATCGGCATGAATGATTACGATCCCAGATTCGGTGAAGCTTTCTATACTGATTCATTTAACGAAGGTATAGACTACGAGAAACTTCTTGGAGGAATAAAGTGTCGTACCCTGTTCATGAAAGCAACCTGCAAAAGGGGAGAAGATGGTATTTTCCAGGGAGCTCTGACTGATGAAGAGCTGGAGCATGTACTTGAGTGCATACCTCGTGTCGAAGCAGAACATTTTCACTGTGGTCATGGTATTCACGTCGATAGAAACGGGGATTTTAACAGAAGCATCAAAAGCTTTATAATGAAATAATCCCGAATTTCCCCTAATGCAACGCCAAAATCAGGGTTATTCAGGATTTTATGATTATAATGCAAAAAATAAACTACCGGGAGAATGATTGCGGTTTAATCTTCATCTCCCGGTATTGTTATTTAACGATTCATGTTTTTACAGAGCTGCCTTAATCGCTTCAAGCAGTTCGTCGTATTCTTCATATGCAGGAATGTCCGGATATTCAGCTTTGATTGCGTCTGTTGACTTGAAAAGGAATCCTGCCTTGCTTGCCTGAATCATCTCCAGGTCATTATGGCTGTCACCACTTGCGATTGTTTCAAATCCACATGACTGAAGAGCTTTGACTGTAGTCAGCTTGGAATGGGCACATCTCATTCTGTGGCCTGTAATTGTGCCATCCTCTGCAACATCAAGAGTATTGCAAAAGAGTGTAGGCCATCCCAGTTTCTTCATGAGAGGCTGTCCGAACTGTGTGAATGTATCGCTGAGAACGATTACCTCTGTAATCTGTCTAAGCTCATCCAGAAATTCCTTAGCTCCTGGAATAGGATCAATCCTGCTGATTGTTTCCTGAATCTCCTTAAGTCCAAGTCCATGCTCTCTAAGAATGTCAATTCTGTATCTCATGAGCTTATCGTAATCAGGCTCATCTCTTGTGGTTCTCTTAAGTTCTTCAATGCCTGTTTCCTCTGCGAAGGCAATCCAGATCTCCGGTACCAGTACGCCTTCCATATCAAGGCATATGACGTTTAAATTGCTCATAACTATTCTCCTTTTCATGATATATTAGTTCATAATATCATAAGCACTGAACCATTTCAACGACTCCCTTTGTTATGCACACCGGATTTTGCAGACTTTATCCAACTCTCCCCTAAAGGGCAATAGTTGTTTTTTAATTGCTCCATGTTATAATTGTTGTATTAGTTATTATCCTGTGCAGATAATGACAGCAAGGAGTATTTTGATTATGGCAGATATGAATAACCGTAACGAACAAGTAAGAATAGTACAGGAAACCGTTGCAGGTAAAGAGATTACTCTTGCCCACGTTATCGGCGGTCCTGCTCCCATTGTATATACCAAGCTGGGACTTAATCCACAGATTGACTACAGCACTTCAGCCATAGGCATAATGAACATGACACCTATGGAGTCAGTAGTAATCGCTTCTGATATCGCAGTCAAAAGCGGTGATATTTATCTGGGTTTCGCTGACAGATTTTCAGGCACTCTGATTATTACCGGCGAACTGGCCGCTGTCGAAAATGCAATTCAGGAAGTAGTCAGATATTTCCGTGACGATTTAGGATATGTATCATGTCCTATAACCAAGAGGTAAAATCATGACCGAACGTATGGACCGAGACAGTGTTCTTTACAGAATATATGGCAGAGCAATCGAACGGGCGAAGACCGGTTCGGGGCAGATACGTTCAGTTCAGGTAACCACTCCCGGTAAGGAGATTACTTTGGCTCACGTTATCGGCTCTCCGGAACACGAGGTTTACGAAAACCTTGCCCTCGAAATAGGATTTCACGAAGGTTTCAAGCATCACGGAGCCATGGGCATCATAAACATCACCCCGCCTGAATCCTCTATTATTGCAGCTGATATTGCTGTTAAGGCAGGCGACATTGATGTCGGATTCATGGACAGATTCAGCGGTACTCTGATTATTACAGGACCTCGCGCTGATGTAAATGAAGCCATGAGAGACAATCTCGATTATTTTGAAAAGGTTCTCAAATATCGCGTATGCGAAATTTCACAGTTATAGACCTGCTACAGTTTAACGGCGCAACATTAAGAAAGGAGGCAGGGTCCCATGGCACTAAGTGCTTCAGAATTAAATGATCTGGAATATCAACAGGCGAAACATGACTCTACCGAGCTTCTGATAGATGGTAAACGAGTCCGTAAGCTGTTTCTAGCTGGTCGTTCCGAAGCTGGTAAGACTACGCTTATCCAGGCTCTCAAGGGTGACGACATCAATTACGACAAGACTCAGTACATTAACAGCTGGGACATTTTTATCGATACACCCGGTGAATATTACGAATCCAAATATTCATCATCTTCCGTAGCGCTTTGCTGTTTCTCTTTCGAAAGTGATCTTGTGGGAATTCTTGCCGGAGCTGACGAACCATGGAGTATTCTAGGTTATGGACTTCCTACAGCAATAAACAGACCACTGATTGGAATAGTAACCAAGTGTGACTCGCCTAAGGCCAACGTTCCCATGGCAAGGCTATGGCTTGAGAATGCAGGTGTCTCCCGAATATTTGAAGTTGATTCAGTTACCGGACGCGGCATACAGGAATTGAGAGATTACCTTTTCCAGCCTGTAGACGATCCCATTTCTCTTGAGGAAGCTATTGCTATCCAGCAAAACGGCGGTCAGGAATGGAACGCATAAACAATTTAATCAGCAAACAAAAATGTTGCATTAAGTATAAGTTTAATGCAACATTTTTTGTTTTGAAATTTAAAGTATATCCAGCGCCTGCTTAAGATCGTAAATCAGATCTTCTTTATCTTCAAGACCGCAGGACATTCTTACAAGGCCTGCAGGGATTCCTGCTTCTTCGAGCTGAGCGTCCGACATCTGTCTGTGAGTTGAAGTTGCAGGATTCAGACAGCATGTTCTGGCATCAGCAACGTGAGTTTCTATTGCAGCCAGTTTAAGTGCTTTCATGAACTTTTCGGCAGCCTGCCTTCCACCCTTAACAACAAAGGAAACTACACCGCATCCACCCTTTGGCAGATATTTCTGAGCAGTTTCATAATATGGATCCGACTTGAGTCCTGAATAGTTCACCTTCTCAACCATTGGATGACTTTCAAGGAATTCAGCAACAGCCTGACCATTCTCAACGTGTCTTGCCATTCTCACATGAAGTGACTCAAGACCCATATTCAGATAGAAAGCATGCTGAGGTGACTGAATTGAACCCAAATCTCTCATTAACTGAGCCGTTGCTTTCGTAATAAATGCACCTTCTTTGCCAAACTTTTCGGCATAAGTAATGCCATGATATGATTCGTCAGGCGTACAAAGTCCCGGATATTTATCGGCATGTGCCATCCAGTCGAATTTACCGCTGTCAATAATAGCTCCCCCTACAGCTACACCGTGACCGTCCATATATTTTGTAGTTGAATGAGTCACAATATCTGCGCCCCATTCAATTGGTCTGCAGTTTACCGGTGTAGGGAATGTATTGTCTACAACAAGCGGAACACCGTGTTCATGCGCAACCTTTGCGAAAAGTTCAATGTCGAGAACCGTCAGTGCAGGATTGGCAATTGTTTCTCCGAACATTACCTTTGTGTTGTCACGGAAAGCTGCATTCAGTTCTTCCTCTGTAGCTTCCGGCGATACGAATGTCACGTCAATTCCCATCTTGGCCATTGTCGCATAAATCAGATTGAATGTACCTCCATAAATAGATGATGAGGCTACAATATGGCTTCCGCATTCACATATGTTAAAAAGTGCGAAGAAGTTAGCAGCCTGACCTGAAGATGTCAGCATTGCAGCTGTTCCTCCTTCAAGTTCAGCCAGTTTAGCTGCAACGTAGTCATTAGTAGGGTTTGCCAGTCTTGTATAAAAATAACCTTCAGCCTCTAAATCAAAGAGTGCTCCCATATCTTCACTTGTTGCATATTTAAACGTTGTAGACTGTACAATGGGAATCTGCCTCGGTTCTCCATTGCCTGGAGCATATCCGCCCTGTACACACTTTGTATTGATTTTGTAATCGCTCATCTATTGTTCTCCTTACATAATTATTCCTTGTTGTTAATAATAAACCATTATATAGTTATCGGTCAACACCCTTGAGCAGAGAATATTTTTTCTTGTATATCATTCTCATATACAGACACTCCCAGGTTCGTATAGGTTTGCTTCCTGTCATTTTCGCCGCAAGTCCTGCAAGACAATTCTTATCCACTACCATGCGTACTGCTTCCACATCTTCACCGTATTGTGCGGCGACTGTCTGGGGATCGTAATTTTTCATGCTCAGATGTGTACCGAACATTTGAGCAAAATCATCAAGGTAAACCCCTATTCTATCTTCTTTCCAGTCTCCTGACGAATTCATGACTACACCTGTATTTTGCAGAAAATCTCCGCATGCTTCTTCAAGAGCATATGCCGCTTCAAAGGCCTCATCACGATCTCTGCCAAAGCATACAGCGCCGTGGTTGCTCATCAGAATTGCACGCGTTTCATGCCTTTTGAGCACTTTAGCAACTCCCGATGCCACCGCCTTTGATCCAGGAAGTCCATATTCAGCACATGGCACACCAAATTCGATTCCCGGATATTTCTTCGCAAATTTTATCTCCTTAAGACCCATAGCCGCCACTGCTGATGCATTGGTCTGATGTGTATGTATAATAAATCCTGCGTCAGCTCTCATCTTATAAATTACCCTGTGGACCTTCTTTTCACCCGATGGTTTAACATCTCCCTCATAGCTCAGATCTTTTAGATTCAGGGTTATAATTTCATCTTCTGTCAGAGTATCATAGGCTTTGCCACTTGCCGTTACAGCAAAGTGATTATCGTCAGTTCGCACACTTACATTTCCCCAGGTTCTTGCTATTAGCCCGCTTCGACAAAGTTCCCTGCCTGCATCTATAACCTGTTGTTTCAATAAATCCATGCTCCTCTTCCTCCTCCGGTGCTGCAGTGGTCTTGGACTAAAATCATAACACCCCTCAATGAAGTTTGAGGGGTGAGGTCTTATTTATTCAAATGGGAATCTGTACTGTGTCAATCCCAGCTCGTCTCTAAGCTCAATAAGTTCCTTCTGAATGGACTCTCCTACAGGAACTCCCTTGTCCTTCCTATCAAGCCATGCTTCGTATTCCTTCTCACCGGCAGTATAAATTCTGTCTTCCTTAGGTGATTTTTTTGAATTTCTGAGTTTCCTCAGAATATCTCCTGCAGATGCCTTGAAAGTATCCAATCCCATGAAAAATTCAGGATTTATTACGAAGAAAAAATGTCCCAGTTTGTACATTCTCGGATTACCGTTTTCATCGACTCCGCTCAGATCCTTAGTATTAGGACCGCCTGCAAGTGCTGATGAAAGGATTTCAACTATTGTTGTGAATCCGTATCCTTTGAATCCTGCTGTATCTTCGCCGATTCCTCCCAGTGGCAGCAGTGCCGCATTACCCTGTCTCATATCCTTGAGAATCTTGCCGGAATCTGTCATGGTTTCACCCTGGCTGTTAACTACACAACCTTCAGGTGTAGGCTTACCCTGTCTTTCATAAAACTCTATCTTGCCGTTCTGAACTATGCATGTGGCACAGTCAAAATTGAACGGAAATTCCTCATCAGTAGGCATTGTAAATGTGAGAGGATTTGTTCCCATCATAGGCTCAACGCCAAAGGTCGGTGCTACCGAAGGTCTTGCATTGGTACCGGAAATGCCTATCATTCCTGCCTTTTCTGCCATTGTAGTCCAATAGCCTGCAATACCGTAATGAGTTGAATTGTATATGGTTCCGCCTGCCAGCCCGTATATTTTGGCCTTCTCTATGAGCATTTCCATCATTTTGTAGCTGGCTACCATGCCAATGCCGTCATGAGCGTCTATAACAACCGTTGTAGGTGTTTCTTTGACAACTTCCACATTGGTCTTTGGCAGAAGAGTTCCCTTCTTGATACGGTCGAGATAGATTGGCTTGAATCTGTTGCAGCCGTGACTTTCAATGCCGCGACGGTCACTCTCCAGAAGAACATCTGCACATATTTTCGCATCTTCTTCAGGCACACCATATTTAACGAACACATCTATCATAAAATTGTTTATTAAATCCCATTCAATATAAGGTCTTGTCTCTGTCATTTCAAAATCCTCTCTCCATATGATAAGCTCCGGCATTAGAGCCAGCTTGTAACGTCCACAGATGATTATATCATATACTTCTTGTTTTATACAGTGCCCTCAAATTGCATTACTTCTTGACACTCTGCACACAAAACAGCGCCCCTAAGAGCGCTGTCCTTATCTTATGTTAATTTATCTGCCTTCGATATATTCCTTAACCTTTCCCTGAATTTTTTCATAGTGACCGATAATGTCGCTTATGGGCATATCGTGGTTAAGTGAATCAATAATCAATGCGATATATTTAGAAAGATCGCAACCTACATACCAAGGTTTGTCGAAAAGTTCAGGCATCTGATAAATGCCGTTTGTTGTAATTACCTTCTGGATGAGGCCATCCTCATATGCCTTGTCAAATACACTCAGACCCTTTGTGAAAAGGCCAAATGTTGCAACACAGAAAATTCTGTTAGCCTGTCTTGACTTAAGCTCTCTGGCAATATCAATAACGCTTTCGCCTGAAGCAATCATGTCATCTATGATAATCACATCCTTGCCCTTAACATCGGCACCCAGGAATTCGTGAGCTACTATAGGATTTCTTCCGTCAACCACCTTTGAGTAATCTCTTCTCTTGTAGAACATTCCAACATCTACACCTAAGGTGCTTGCAAAATAAATAGCTCTCTGCATTGCACCCTCGTCCGGGCTTATTGCCATAAGGTGGTCGTTATCGATAACAAGATCAGGAGTCGAATCCAACAGCGCCTTAGTAGTCTGGTATGTCGGCATTATATTGTCAAAACCGACAATAGGAATTGCATTCTGTATTTTAGGATCGTGAGCATCGAATGTAATGATGTCGTCCACACCCATCTGAACCAGTTCCTGCAGAGCATAAGCTGAATCCAGTGATTCTCTGCCGTTTCTTCTGTGCTGTCTGCTCTCATAAAGGAATGGCATTACTACTGTAACCCTTGATGCCTTACCTGCTGCCGCCATGATGAGTCTCTTAATATCAGCATAAATATCATCTGGTGACATTCTGTTGTTGCGACCGTACATATTGTATTCCAGGCTGTAATTGAGAACGTCTGCGATAATATAAACATCCTTACCTCTTACAGTTTCAAAAAGCTGTGCCTTAGCTTCACCTGAACCGAATCTTGAGCATTTGCTTTCTACAATAAAGGTGGTAGCTTCTTCTTCTCCTCTCCATCCCTTAATGTAACCATCGATTTTCTTACCAAGTTCTTCACAGCTAGGATGAACTATAATCCCCAGCTTGCCGGCTACTGCGCCTGTATACGTATGTCTGCCTTCCTTGTCCATTGTGTAGTATCCTCCTGAATCTTGACTTTGTTATTTTAACTCACTAATATTCTATTGGTTTTGCCATTCAAAGTAAAGTGCAAAAGGGTCGCAAGTACAAAAAATACCCGTTTTCTCACTCATTGACTAAAGATTGACTTAACCCCTTAGAATTCCATTGTCTTATTCACATGAAGTCTGCAAATGATGCTCCCCAGTTCCTTCTCAAGAATGTCATATGCTCTATCGCCGGTACAATGACCCGTACACGCAAATTCAATTCCTGTTTCCCTGATTTTGGCTGCGAGAGTTCGCACTTCCTCATCAGTCTTGTTGTAGAGATGGAATCCTCCTATGATTCCATAAACCTTCTTGTCTGGGAATGCTTCACCCACTTCTGTGATAATTGCCGCTGCACCTGCATGTGAGCAGCTGTTAAAAATCACAAGACCCTTGTCAGTATCAAATACAAGACTCTGTTCATGGTCAAAGCTGTCATACTTCCATTTACCATTTTCTCGCACAAACATTTTCTCACGTTTACCTATCTTCTGCCTGTCCGGCATCTTGTGAGAAATAATGTATGCTCCCGGCATCAGCATCATGTCACCCTTCACATAACGTATTCTGTCGCTGTATTCTGTCAGAATATCTCGCGGAAGACCAATATACCGGCGCCTTAGTTTCACTCTCTTATAGCAGTTTTCTTTGGTTCCTTCCTGCATATAAAAGCTTGCTGTCTTATTGTTTTCGAAGAAGGGTTTCATTCCGATAGAATGGTCGTAATGAGCATGGGACAGCACCCCGATGTCAACCCTGCCTATATCCAGTCCGAGCTTATCGGCATTCTCAAGAAACAGGTCCGAACCACCTGTATCCAGCAGAATTGTCATATCACCATATTCAATATAAATGCTAAGTCCCCATTCGCCCTCAATACCGGGACATGATACGTTATCAACCAGTACTGTCGCTCTCATTTAATTCTCCTTGTATTATTCACCCGCTTCATTTCTCATTTCTCTGGCAGACAGGAACGAAACAATCATGAATATAGTTCCGAGAATCATTCCTGTTGACAGACCATCAAGAACATAGTTGCCTATACCTGATGCTATTAGCGATATGGCACATATTATTATGCACACCTGTCTAAGTCTGAAGCTGTTCTTAATATATGCCACGATACCAATCAGTCCCGGGCACACTTTGAACACCAGATAACTGATAAGACCTATAACAAATGTGTGCGTAGGAAGATCAGACTTAGGATTGCCTGTGGAAATCATGTACAGATTATATACAAATACAAACATGCATCCCAGGCCTACGATTACCATTATCACTGACATTACAATAAAAAACACATTCCATCTACTTGAATTCATTTCATTTCTCCCATTCTGTCAAACAACGGAAATTTAACGATAAAACTGCTTCCTTCACCTGGTTCAGACTCTACCTCTATCTTACCCCTGTGACCTCGTACGATCTGGTAGGCGATGCTTAGTCCAAGTCCGGTTCCGTTACGCCTCTTTTTCATTATCGGACTTCTATAAAAGTTCTCAAATATATTCCTGAGATCTTCATCACTCATTCCGATACCATCATCTTTAACCTCCAGTACAGCCATGCTTTTCCTACGGTCAATGCTCATTACAATATCAATACTGCCGTTGCTGTCCGTAGCCTTAACAGCATTACTTACCAGATTGCTTATTACCTGCTTGCATCGGTCAACATCCGCAAGCATTCTTAATTCGCACTCCTCCGGTTCAATTTCCATACGATACCTAAACTGTCTCTCTTCATCATTTCCTGAGGCACCGTACTTTTTCGTTTCAAATTCATAAAGGCACATGTCTTTAACAAGCTGAAAGAATTCAAAACATGTTATTACCTCGAATTCATATTCAAATCGGCCCGATTCCAATCTACTCAGCATTGAAATATCATTTACCATCTTGCGCAAAGTATTGCCATTCCTGTAAATCGATTCCAGCGCTTTGTTTCGTTCCTCTTTGTCTTTTATAACATCTTGCTGTAAAGCCTCTGCATATCCTATTATATAGGTTATCGGGGTTCGCAGGTCGTGAGATATGTAAGAAAGCATAAGATTTCTGCTCTTGTTGTTTTCTTCCATCTGACGGTCACTTTCGATTCTCTGTGTAACATCTCTGAATATGCCTTCACACGCAACGACCTTATTGCCTTCCTTGATTTTGTTTACAATACATTGCAGGAAAATTCGCTCGTTTCCCTTTGATTCAGCCTCGACAATTTCATCATAGGAATCCTTTCCCTCTTCAGAAAGCATCTCGTTCATCAGTTCTCTGTCATCTTCTGATGTTATCTCAACATGCAGCTTATTGTCATTGTAAAAAGCTGTCGGCGAATATCCCAGTATTCGTTCACAGGCCGGACTTATGAATGAAAATCTGGGATAAGGTCTGATTTTGTAATAAAATATTATGTCCGCAGAGTTCTCTGCAAAGGATGTGAGATAATCTCTGTTTATTTCTTCGTTGCTGCGTGTCTGAAGTTCTTTTAATTTTACTGAGGTCAATATCATAATGAACGTCAGAATAAATCCTGTTGATATGATAATCAGCATGCGCGTATAACCTTTGATGCCGTAAACCATAAAGTCATACAGAGAAATATATATACCGCTTGCCACATAAATTGTCATACATACAGCCTTTATCTTCACATCCAAAGTCCACTTAATGGCTATGGAATAGGCTATTACCGATGTGAGAATGATTTTGTACACAAATAGGATAATGTAAATATTCTCATCCAGTCCATGCCCGACTCTGTAAATCAGAATGAACAGAAGCATTATTATTCCGTATCTCATGAAAAACCCGGTTGCCTTGACATTGTTGATAATAATCACACTGCTTATTATTAATGTCAATGCCAGAAGCTGAAGCAGTTCGCCTGTCATGTACATGTATGAATCTATACCGTACTGACTTGCAATCCCGCTTATGAGAATTCCTGCAATATATGAAACTATGCTAAATGAACTTGTCCAAAAGTATCTCTTCATCAGTTTACCTATGTTATAATGACTATATTCGTCTATTCAATAACTCTACTGACATTTTATCACTATGACACTATCAAATCTATTTGATGTACTATCAGGAAACATAAATATCGTAATAATTCTGCTCTTTGCCGTTATTCCTCTGTATATCGGCTCGGCAGCTTCCACTCATTCTGTTAATACCATTAACGATTATTTTCTGTGCAATCGTTCCCTTGGTACACTACCGCTATTTTTCACGACCTACGCTACATGGTGGAGCACCTTCGCATTTATCAGCTCAACATCTTCCTTTTATTATCATGGCACAATATATCTCATCGCCCTTGGCTGGAACGCACTGTTCGGTGTTCTCCTCCTCGTTTACGGCAAAAGATTGTGGAGTGCCTGCCGCGAATTTAATTACCGTACAATCATAGACTATCTGGATGATTCATATCAATCCAAATCTCTTAATACTCTTTCCTTAATTGCAATGACTGCTATTACAATTCCATATATGATGATTCAGTTCGTCGGCGGAGGAATTGCCATTGAACTCGCAACTGGCTCACTTTTTCCATGGAGACTTAACGTACTGATATTCTTTATCATCATGATAATCTACCTGTGGTCAGGCGGTCTTCGCTCCGTTGTATGGACTGACACATTGTATGCTGTAATGATTCTTCTGGGTATGCTGGGAACAGGATATATTCTTACCAAAATTGCCGGCGGCCCTGCAAACATATTCGCAACATTAATGGAAACCGATACTGACGCATTCAAGCTGCCTGATACTATTAACGGTATCAAGGGTTATGGCTTCTGGATATCTCTACTTATTCTGATGCCAGCCGGTGAAATCATGACCCCTCAGATCTGGACGCGAATCTTTGCAGTAAAACATCGTTCGACTTTTAATGTCATGCCGGTTATGCTAAGTTTCGCCACTGTTGCCTACATAGGTTCTGCCCTTGCAGGCAGCGCTTCAAAGGTTCTGATACCGAACTATGTAGGCAAATCAGATAACCTGCTGCCAACGGTACTTATGAATCACACATCTACAGCAGTAATGGGCATAATCATGTGCTGTATTGCTGCCGCAGCTTTATCAACGGTCAACTCACAGCTTCATGCACTTTCGCAGATTATTACGCTGAATTTCTACAAGGCTCGAATCAATCCTAATGCTACAGAAAGGCATACTGTTACAGTAGCCAAGGTAATTATATTGTTAATCGCTATAATTACTTATATGCTTCTGATACTTTATGACCTTACTACCATTTTCGGCATTACCCTTCTCGCCTTCGGCTGCGTTGCACAGTTTATCGTCCCTGTTACCGCTGCCCTATATGCTAACGTTCATGACAGCCTTCCTGCAATCTCCGGAATCGTAACCGGGATTGCTATTACACTCCTATTGGCAATTGGCAATTTCTGTATATATCCAGTCCATCCGAGCATAATAGGACTTATTGCAAATCTGGCAGTTTTTCTCATTGTCAACAGAGTGAGAAATCCGAAGAAAAAACATGCTCTTCTGAAATCTTTGCGCTTTTCACTCTCTGAACTGAGTAGCTCAATGAAAGTAACATGGGGTCTTATCATCTCAGTGTTTCTGTTAATGGGAAGTCCTGTCGTTCTTGTTCTGAGTGAACTGAACAAAACTATATTGGGATATCCGGCCATTTCCGTATATACCATATCCTTGTGGCTGCTTCTCTGCATTCTTTGTCTTATAGCATATCTTCAGAAGTGGGGAGACAAGGACATATAATTCTGAATTTAACAAATGATGGTTCTGAATATCAGAACCATCATCTTTATGTTATCACTTATTCTTTAATCTATTTTTCAATAAGATTCATACCCCTAACAACCTTGGTCATTTCATAGTATTCGTATCTTCTTGCGCCAACTGCATCCGGCTTTGTTGCCAGTGATACTACTACGATGAGAATCAGGTTAATCAGCATTGCGATGAAGCCTGGGTTAATTCCCAGTGGCATAGCTGCTGCTCCACCCATTCCAAGCTGCATTATTGCATATGATACTACTCCGCCCAGTATACCTGCAATTGCACCGTACTTGTTTGCCTTTTTCCAAAGGATTCCCAGTACTACTGCCCAGAATGTCTGTGAAAGGCCACCGTAAGCGATTGAAATTACATTTGCCATAAGTGCAGGGAAGAACAGTGCTACTATAGCGCCTGCAATAAGGAATACTGCAGTGATGATTCTAACCCATGTTGCCATTGATGCACTTGACATGTCTGGCTTGATAACACCCAGAATATTCTTTGAGAACAGACCACCTACGCAAAGAGCTGACATTGCCATTACGAGAATTGCTGTAAGTGCACCACCGCCTGCAATAACACCGATCATCCAGTTAGGAAGAGTGTCTACAGCGATTGCAAGTAATGCATAGTCACTTGATTCCAGTCCAGGAAGTTCTGCTACAGCATAGTAAGCTGCAATAATCAGGAATGGGAACATGATCATGTACAGAGGCATGAGAGTTGCATTCTTTCTAAGTGTTCTTCCTGACTTCGAGGTAAGCAGTGCCTGGAATGAAATAGGCAGCATGTAGAATCCGCACATCTGGAAGAGAATTGTTGACATAGTGTATGCAACATTAGTTGTGCCTGCACCTGTAGGAATTAACAGTTTTTCTGGGCTGGTTTCTGCAACACTGTGGAAGATTCCACTTACACCACCGTTAAAGTGAACAGCTGCTGCAATTCCAACTACTACAATGGATACAACCAGAAGTATATCCTTCATTACAGATACCCAAGCTGGGGCTCTGATTCCTGCTACTGCAATGTATATGAATGCCAGTACTGTTGCTACAACTACAGCACCGATAAATCCAATACCGATATTCAGATAGTTAAAGAGGATTGCCATACCGGAGAACTGGTTCTGAATCCATGGAGTAAGGAATATGATTGCTACAAGTGCAACGATTATTTCGATTGCCTTTGAATTATATCTCCATCCGATTACGTCTCCGATTGTTGATGCTCCTGAAATCTGACCCATTCTGTGAATTGCAGGGTTCAGGAAATATCCGATACAATAAGCGAGAAGAATATAGCCAACAAACCACATACCATACGTTGCACCATTCGCATATATTGCTCCCGGTGTTCCGATCATTGTACCGATTGAGTAAATTTCTCCTACTGAAATGAAGAATACCAGGAATGCTCCAAATGATCCTCCTGCTGTCATTACGTCATTCATATCTGAGCTTACTGCGCCTCTTCTTGACATGATTGCTATTACAAGTGAAAGTGCCAGTAAGAGACAAAAAATTGCCATTGCCATTATTTAGCACCTCCTTCTTCTTTAGCGATAAGCGCCTTTGCTTCTTCAACCTTCTTTGCTTCTAACTCCAAAGCGTCCTGTCTGTTTAATGGATCGATTTTGTTACAGATGAACAGACAAAATGAAGTAATGAAGAGCCATGCGAACAACCATGCATAGTTAAAAGATAAACCAAACACGAATGGTTCGATTCTGTTGTATATCGGGAAGCATACTGTAATTGCGCAGATTGGCACAATCAGCCCGATAATAACAGTCAAAAGACGATTTTTCATTTTTTCCCTCCTCGTATAATAAAATAAGCTTATACCATAGTTATATAGTAATAAGCTTGTTTTAAATCACAGTTAATCCTTATTCAATTAATTATAAGAAAATTAAAGAAAGTTAAAGTCGCCTCTCTGTAAAATTCAGGACACACTCCCGTTTTTCATCTAATCGTTCACGATTTTTACATCTTCACTGAATTTGTACCCCATTCCGCGTATATTATAAATATATTTTATCATCCTGCCATCAGGTTCGATTTTCTTTCTTAAACTACTGATATGCACCTGTACGGTTTTGGTGTCACTCATTGCCATAACACCGTCCTGCCATACCGACTCATAAATCTGTTCCTTACTGTAAACCCTCTTGGGCTTTTTCATAAACAGATTCAGAATATCAAACTCCTTTGATGTCAGCAACACACTTTCATTATCCAGAGTTACAGTTCTGTTGGATTCGTTAAGAATCAGCCCGTTGCATTCATATGCCACTACGTCAAGGTCTTCTTTATATTTTTCATAGTGACGGCGCTCTCTTCTCAAATGTGCGTTGATTCTTGCTATAAGCTCCCCTGAATTGAATGGTTTCGTAATGTAATCGTCTCCACCGGCCGACAGAGCTACGATTTTGTCGATATTTTCAGATTTGCAGCTCATGAACAATATGGGACAATCCACACTGTTGCGAATTTTGAGGCACAAGTCTATACCATTCATTTCAGGCAACATAACATCAAGTAGAATCAGATCCGGTCTTATCGCGTCAATATCCTGAAGGGCTGACTCAGCATCGTTCCTGATTTCAATTTCATAATTTTCGTTATCAAGAAACGATTTAATCAGAAAGCACATTTCTCTTTCATCGTCAACGATAAGAATTTTTTCCCTACTCATAACTCGCTACCTTTCCATAATATGCAACTCCATATGTTAAGTATTTCACATGATGTGATTTCTTGCAAGTGTTTTAGTCCATACTTATTGCAACTTTGATAACATCGTCACTTTGAGTCTCAAATAATTCATATACCTCTTCTATTTGACTTAGTGGATAAGTATGAGTAATCAGCGGCTCCGTGTCAATTCTTCCTTCTTTCCTTTGGCAATATAAGCTGTCTGTCTTACAATATCTGCGATAATCCTCAGATTCTCTGTATCGCAATCGATGATGGATTCATTGATTTTCTCCAAAATAATGCTTCGTTCAAGCTGTGCATTATCCTGGTTAAAGCTTCTACACAGCAGATAATCTGCACTTACATCAAGCACCTTTGCAATCCGGTAAAATTTTTCAAGGGACAGTCCCTTTGTCCCTCCCTCAACATCCGCCAGAAAAGATGCGGACATCGGCACCTTCGCAGCGAACTGTTCTCTGCTCATTCCCACACTTTCTCTGGCAGTGCGTATTCGCATTCCCATTTCAAACATATCCAGTTCACTTTTCATGAGTACCACATCCTCCTCGATAATCCGAATTTCGATTAAGGTAAGTGTACTCCAACATGGCGAAATACTCTTGCGCTGTCAGAAGAAATAATTACCGCTCTGATTAGTTTCGCAGTGTTCTCTTCAATGTATCTTATGCCATGATTCTATATCCCTGAATTACAAAAGCGACCCACACGCGAGTCGCTTTGATTATCTGATATTTTTTATTAAAATTCAGCAGTTTTAGGTGTTCTTGGGAAAGGCAGCACGTCTCTGATGTTGTTCATGCCTGTAATGTACATGATGATTCTCTCAAATCCCAGTCCGAATCCGGAATGCTTAACTCCACCGTACTTGCGAAGTTCCATATACCACCAGTAGTTATCGATATTCATGCCGTCAGCTTCAATTCTCTCCTTAAGAAGATCATATCGTTCTTCTCTCTGTGAACCGCCGATGATTTCTCCAACTCCAGGCACAAGCAGGTCAGCTGCAGCCACTGTCTTGCCATCATCGTTAAGACGCATATAAAACGCCTTAATTGCTGCTGGATAATCTGTAACGAATACCGGCTTACCGTAAACCTTCTCTGTAATGTATCTTTCGTGCTCTGTCTGAAGGTCTATTCCCCATTCAACCGGATACTGGAACTCTTCTCCTGACTTCTGAAGAATCTCAACAGCTTCTGTATATGTAATTCTGGCGAAATCAGACTCAACAATATTCTTCATTCTATCAATTATTCCCTTGTTGATGAATTTATCAAAGAACTCCATTTCTTCAGGAGCATTTTCAAGAACGTAATTGATAATGTATTTAATCATATCTTCAGCAACATTCATATCCTGCTTCAAATCGCAGAATGCCATTTCAGGTTCAATCATCCAGAACTCAGAAGCATGTCGTGCAGTATTGGAATTCTCTGCTCTGAAGGTAGGTCCGAAGGTATACACATTCTTAAATGCCAGAGCAAATATTTCTGCTTCAAGCTGTCCGCTTACTGTAAGGCTTGCCTTCTTGCCAAAAAAGTCCTGAGAATAATCAATTTCGCCATCTTCTAACCTTGGCACATTATCCATGTCCAGAGTTGTAATCTGGAACATTTCTCCTGCACCTTCTGCATCACTTGCTGTTATTATCGGTGTATGCACATACACAAAGTCATTTTCCTGGAAAAATTGATGGATAGCATATGCTACCAGAGAACGTACTCTGAATACTGCTGAAAATGTGTTGGATCTTGGTCTTAAGTGAGCGATTTCTCTAAGGAATTCCATGCTGTGTCTCTTCTTCTGAAGTGGATAATCAGCATCAGAACCAGCTTCAATAACAATCTTTGTTGCCTTAATCTCAAAAGGCTGCTTAGCATCCGGAGTAAGCACAAACTTTCCTGTTACTGTAAGCCCTGCTGATATCGGTGCCTTGGAAATCTCATCAAAATTATCAATAAACTCCTTCTCATACACAACCTGAATTGACTTGAAAAAAGTACCATCATTAAGTTCAATAAACCCAAATTTGTTTGAACCTCGATTAGTCCTTACCCAGCCCTCTATCTGTATTTCTTTGTCGGCATATTCCGCACTGTTTCTAAACAGCTGTCTAATCTCTACCACACTCATGTCTCGCTTATCTCCTATAAAAAATATTATTGTTTTGCACAACGCTACACAATATAATATCACAATTAACAACTATCGTCCAACCATTATACGCTCATCTTAATCGCATAAAGAAAAAGACCGCTCCATCGAGAGCATTTCCTTTTTATGCCTTCGATGAAACGGGCTTCCCTTAAAGTATTTGTGTTGGAGATTTATTAGAATTATTGTAAAACATTCCCCTATGGGTAATGTCAAGTGCATTTTTGAATTTTGTTATTCCAGTTCTTTTAAAATCTGCTCAGCCTCATAAAGCTCCATGGCACATGTTATATCGCCCATTTGAATCCTCTCATCATAACATCCTACAACATCATTGACCAGATTAATGAGAACATCCTTGCCTAAATCATCTCTGTAATATCTCAGCATCCTTAAGGCAATGTCCGGGAATGACCAGATGTCTGGATTATCGCAAGCAATCTGAAAAGCTTTGTGATACAGCTTCTCAGCATAATCATCATCTCCTTGAATTTCACCCTTCATGCACATATCAGCCAACCTGCAAATCGACAGCGCATCCCCATATATAGCTGCCTTTTCCCAGCAGCTTCTTGCTCTATTAACATCCTTTTGGACACCACGACCCAGATAATAACAAAGTCCTATTCTGCCCGTTGCCATAACACTGTCATTTTCCTCCGCCTTTTGAAAGAAATTCAATGCCTCTTCGTAATCGCCTCTGATATATGCTTCAATACCGGATTGAACGTCTTTTGAGTCCTGAGAATTTGCCTCAATTTCTTTGAGCATGGACATAATAAGTTCTTTCGGAACAAACACACCTTCTCCCCATGGATTAATAGCTATGCCGTTGCATATTTCAATGCTCAGTGCTCTCTCCATAACCTCCGTCATTTCCATTACGCCACTTGAGGTCGTTTCGCCTTTGTTCTTTTCTTCGTTATTAGTGAAGCATGACATCCAGTTGCTATCATCTTCAGAACTTATTATCTGCATCATCATCTCCCCGTCTTCGTAAGCAACGGGGACAATCACTTCAAGCCCGTTCATTAACTCGTCAAAAAGAACGTCCACAACTTCCGTAGGCTCCTTTTCAACTCCGTCAGCATGCCAAGCATGAAGTGCGTCTTCAAGAGCTCTGCATCCTGTAGTATACGGGCTTTCTGCCTTCCCAAAGGATGCTTCGATTATTTTACCACCCTTATTTTCTTTCATCCACAACCTCCTTTGATGCTCCCTCTGAATCTTGAAACCTATTTCTTTCCCAGTTCATCTGAAAGGGATTTTCCCGCATTGTTGCTATCTACAGGTGCCAGTGTAAGTCCTACAACGCCTGTAAGTATAAGTGCACCACATACATAATGATACCATGAGAGTGGTTCTCCCAATACAAGTGCTCCTGCTATGACTGAAACCAATGTTGATGCACTATTAAAAATCGTAGACTGAATAATTTCCATGTGAGCCAACATGTATGCCATAAACTGTGCCGAAAGCAAAATACAGAATATGCCCAGGAATGAAGCCCATAATACAAAATCTGCATGATGAATTGGTTCGATAAGTTTGTCAAAAGTTCCCGTAACGATTGCCTTAATCACAGACGTTCCTATGAATATAACAGATCCGCCGATTGCAATTGCTGCTGTGATTTCAATCGGTTTGAAAACTCCTCTTATGTATCTGGCAGAAACGTTCTGACAACCCATAAAGAAGGTTCCGATAACCATAAATATCAGTCCCTTGAAGTTAAAGCTGATATTCGTTGCATTCAGTATGATAAGAATAATCAGTGCGGTTACTGTCAACACAACAAATATCATCTGTAGTCTTGTTGACTTTTCTCCAAGCACAATACGACCGATAATCTTTGCAAATATCGGAGCCATTGCATAGACTATGGCTCCTTCTACAGAAGTAGCAAAGAACATTGATAAAATCTGAAAGATCATAAACAGGATATAGAAAGCCGCCGTCTGATAAAGACGTCCCTTAGGTCTTTTAACGTCGCTTTTGGGATATACACCCATGATTTTGCTTATTCCTATCCACAAAATTACACCTATAAGCGCCGCTACATATCTGTACGCAAGTATTGTCAGTGTATCAGCATATGGTACACATTTTTTTATACCAAAAAATGAAAATCCTATTGAAAATGTAAAGGCAAATGCCACAATATACAATTTCCATTTTGCCTCGCTATCTTTAACCTGGTTTGTCATTTCTTTCACCTCTGTTTAAAGGGGGTATTGCAACCATGCAACCCCCCTTATCATAACTATTTATTCCAATGGCTCTTCTGAACCTGGTGAAGTTTCTGTTCCCACCCCGCCATTGTTCTCATTGTTGTTGTCGGTTGGAATTGTGCTGGACTCTGAAGTATTTTTATCTGTATTATTCATAGTCTCAGATGTTATCTCTTCAACTTCCTCAACAATCTGCATACCTAATAACTTTGATAAAGGAACATAGGCCATGAGCTTGCTTATATCAGCTTTGCTCTTTTTCTTATCAAGTATTCCGTTTCCAATCATATAATTTGTAAGACCATTACCAATCTGACCATATGTGTATCGTGACATGTGCAAATTGTCACTCATTGTATATGGTGCATTCTCATGGTTACAGTACTTATCTGTCGGCATCTGCCAGATTTCCATTCCGTAAGCTTCATACTTGCCAGCTATATCGTCAATGGCCTTCTGGTAATCCTTTAAGGTGTAACCCTTGTCGTTTTCGGTTACAAATCTGTTGATTCTCTTTGAATATTGCCCGATTACTCTGTCAGAATAATAAAGGTCAGTGAAAATAACCTTTATAGGTTTCTTGTTATGCTTCACTCTGTACTGACTCGCTTCAGTAATCCAGTCCATCATGATGTTAAGGGCACCATAGAACTGAGTATTATCTGTACTGTCAATATCTCCCATCGCTGCATTATCCTGCCAGTCATTAGTTCCTGCAGCCATTATGATTACATCAAAATCATAGAAATGCTGCTTATTCTTATATTGTACATACCTCGGTACATTCGCCTTTACAGGCTTACCTGATGCATCACTTATAGGAGCATCCGTATTGTATTTAGGTGTCTCACCGTTTTTTATCTTTTCAGCTACGTCGGTAACAATTCTTGAACGTCCCGGATCATGAGCACCGTCCACGCCATTTTTATATTTAACCGTATAGGTAGCTCCCGGAATTGAAGGATTGAAGTATTTGCATCCTGTAAGCTGCCCCACTCTCCACGGATAGCTGAACCGTTCTACAGTAGTCTTTCCTTTATATGGAGACCCGAAACTTATACTGTCGCCCAAGAAAAGGATATTATTATTGCTGTATTTCCTGTTGGAAACAGTAAAGCCTGTGTCATATTTGCTGTACACTGTGGTGCCGTTCATTGCAAATCCGGCCTTAACTGTATAATATTTATATTTATCTAATGTCTTGACAGTTTTCTTATAATCACCAAACTTCCACTTTGGCTTGCAGGTTCCAAGCAGTTTCCAGTGCTTATTCTTGTTGCTGTCAACATATCCACCATAAACCTTATATACTTCTGCATTCTTAAGTAAACTGAATGATACATCTGCATAAAGTTTCTTTTTCTTTTTGTGAAGCTTTACACCGGTTATTGTAGGCGGTTCTGTATGCATTACGCCCTGCATATTGTAATTACCATAACTTACCTTGTCGTCCTTAATTCTGTAAGCACGCACGGTATATACTAGAGAATTCATTGAAGGATCCTCAAAATTAGACGCAGTCAGATTCAACGCACGTTCTTTATCATTCATGGAATCATAATAAACATCCTTATATGATCTCGCCGTTGCGTCATTAATGGTCTTGATAGTCTTGAATGTTCCGCCTTTAACCAGCTTTCTTCTTACCTGATATCCCGTAAGACTGTCATCATCTATACCCTTCCACTTCACTTCAGTATGAAGAGTCGTAAAGTCACAATTAACTGACGGCTTTGAAGAAATTAGAGTTATTCCTTCATTATCATAGCTTCCCTTGTAGTAAACCTTATTAGAAAGCTTCTTAACTGCACGTACAGTGTATACATAGTCGACACTACCCTTGATTTTCTTGTCAGTAAATGATGTTTTTGAAGCCGGTACTGTTCCTATTTTACTGTAAGAACCTCCTGGTGTTTTACGAAATACCATATAGTAATTCGCATCAGATGTCTTTTGCCATTCAAGTGTAGCTGATGCACTGTTTCTTATAAGAGACTTTATCTTAGCTGGCTCCCCAGCCTTTGTAATTGTTACAGACTGTGTATCCCCAAGTTTTTCCTTACCCCTTACAACACCTGCAACACGATAGGAATATTTCTTATCCATTGCAACATTACTATCCTTAAATGATCTCTTTTTACTGGAGACTGTTGCTATCTTCGCAAAACTTCCGCCGTCTTCTTTACGATAAACGATATATTTCTTTGCTTTCTTTTGCCCTTTCCAGCTTACTGATACATTGCTTTCAGAGCCTGTAACTGATGAAATCGTAGCCGCACTTGACTTTTCCGGGACTATGAGCATGCATACCCCCATAATCAGCAGCAGGCAACTGCATACCGCTACCGATAATCCAATTTTTTTCATCTCTAATTCCTCCTGGATGAAGTTATTACTTTAAAATCAGCTTCTGCCAGTTTTTTTCATTTGAAAATCCCAGCCTTTTGTAGAGGCTTCCCGCAGCCTCTGTGTAATAGAACAGAAAAACTCTTTTACCTTCACGAAGAAGCTCCTCTCCCAGAGTTCCTACAAGCTGATAAGCAAGTCCCTGTCCTCTTGCAGCAGCATCGGTGATTACACCCGAAATCACACCTGCCGCGCCGACCTCTGCATAAGTGGCAACATGGCAAACAAGCTTACCATTTTGCCAAAGCATAAGATTCCTTCCAAAATTTTCTTCTTTGCGTTCCTGAAGTTGATTGCTCAGTTCCTGAACCTCGTAATGACCGCCAAGTCCTTCATCGGAGCAGATAAGCTGTGCCGATGCATAAAAATCTTCCGGACTTTCGGCTCTTACAATTTTATTGACAATCTCTTCATTTTTGTTCCACTTAATATCCTTAAGTTCCACAACATATCCGCATTCTCTTTCATAATGGCGCGAATCACCGGATGCCGCCAGTATCGCTTCAACCAGATATGCTGCACCATTAATCATATTATATTCTATATTATCGAGAAATGCCACAAGTTCTCCTGCATTATAATCTTCATCCGCCGTATAAATCTGAAGTCCAGCATAATACTTCATTATCACGCACTGAATTTCGTTATTATCGTCAAACTGAGCGTACACGGATAAATTTTCATTTTTTAATCCATACTTCTCTATATCTATGTATGCATAGAGACACAACTGTAAATCCTGCCCGAGGTACTCAAGAACTCTGTCTAATTCGGATTCTTTAATTTTTCTTATCATCTGTTCACCTCAAGCACATTTGCAGCTCTTTCATAAATCTGTTTAAGTTCATCATCAATTTCTATGCCATATTCTGCGTTCATTTTGAGAACTCTTTTGGGATAAGCGTTCATAATTTCCAAAATTCCCGGATAGTCAGCGGATTTTTCCAGCTTCAGCAGAAGTGGCTTGTACTCCTGTAATTTGTCTTCCAGTTTAATGCCTGCAAATATTCCCTTGGCCATGCTCCAATTGCTTTCGTAAACGGTATTTTTGCTTCTGTTGCTCTGATAAAGCATTCTGGCAGCCGCACGTCTGTTCCAGTATTCATCATTTTCATAAAGCTTCTTCTCAAGACCTTTGTGACTGACATTTTCCTCAACATATCTGCTCGGTTCTATCAGATTAACCGTAGCCCATTCTTTACCGTACATTTTTTTTAGATATCCTTCTGCATCATGTACAGTCGTAAAGCTGACACCATCAATAACAAGAAGTCGTTTAGTAGCGAAGTGAATTGAATTCACCTTAACACGGCTTCTTCGCTTGTAAATATTCACTGACTTATATTCAGGTTTGAAGGATGTTGCCAAAATGTGATTGAAGGCGAAATATGTAAGTCTTCTGCCCTTGCTGAATTTCTGCACAGGCTTAAACATCTTCTCTTCACGAGGTGTTACCGATGTAACATAATGATGGTAGCTATAGCAAAGGCGCCACATTTTCTCTATTTTAACATTAAAGCTCTGCTTTACGCCGCTTTTGAAATTTGGCTGCAGTATCCTGATTGGAATAAATGCCCCCAGGGATTCTCTTCTGTCCAGGCATTTGAAATCAACACACGTTGATTCTGTATCTATGTAATAAATGTCAAGATTTCGAAAACGGGGATTCCTGTTAACATGTTCAAACATTCTGCCATTCGGAAGTTTATCCTCAAGAGCTAACAGCTTCCTTGCATTTGCCCCATCCACGATAATTTCCATTTCACCAAAATCATCACTCATAGGAGGAGCCATATCCCTCATTTCCTTGGAAACGGCATCTGTATATCTCAGAATTCCACCACCAAGCCAATATTCAATTCCATTATTTTCACAAAGCTCCTTAAGTTCAAGGAGCAGTCTCCAAAAAATATTATTCTTCATCCTTGTCCATCTCCTCCAGAAGAACAGTATTGCCACTTTGTAGATATTCCGAAAGTCTCTTGTAATCCATAAGGAACATCTGAGTTACTGATGCATTATCGAATTCAAAAGAATATTCCTCCCCGATAATACCCAGATTTTTCATGAATTTTATATATTCCACAACTGTAAATGAACTTAGCTTAATCTCTACGTCAGCCTCTATCCACTTACCATTGTCTTTCTCGGCTATGCTTATGAAATTCGCGAAGTCTTCCTTCATTCGTTCCGTCACCATTTTGACAACGTAATCATCACTGCATTCACCAAGTTTGACATACATCTGATAGGCTTTCTTTCTCTCACCCTCCAGACGCAGAAGTTCGGCCTGCTGCCACAAATCAATAGCCCTTTCGGAAGTAACATCAACAACATCTCTTACTTTGTTTATGTCAAAGGTTGCAGGTTCAAGGCTACTAATATCACTCTGACGAACAGCTATTTCTGCCAGAACATTTTGGGTTGTCCAATTCATGCGCTCTGCTACGGCTTTTATCAGTAGTTCCGGCTTCTCATCGCACATGAGTTCTCTGAGATTATCATCATTCCACAAAACATCAAATTCATCATCAAGATTCTTGAGTTTCTTTACGAGAAGTTGCATGTTGTCAGGATACACCTCAACCCATGCATCTATCTGAGCTCTGAAAAGATTCTGATCCTCAGTTTTGGAAACGTAGGCATCAATAGCGTCTATATTGTCAGCCAGTCGCTCGCTTATGAGTCTTCTGATTACACCATTTCTTGTATTAACAATTGATGCTGTATATTCTTCGATTGACGCTGTATGCTTACCTTCAAACCAGAGAATATCCCCTGCAAACTTATTAAAATCCCCATCTTCCGGCGCGCGTTCCGTACCTGTTTTTACCCATTGTTTCAGCTCTGCCAGCACTTTTTCATCGGGATTTTCTCCCATCCTTTCTTCTATGAGAAAAAGTTTGAATTTAAGCAATTGCAGATTGCCTGTTTTACCATAGTATTCATCAACAAGCTGCTCTGTTTCAGCATATCTGCCATTCTCATACATATCAGCAGCTCTGCGAATAACTTCCATAAGTTCTTTAATTTCTGCAAGTCCCTCATCCAGAGGTCCTGCTTTCATTTCACGAACGGTAAGAATTTTGTTTGCTCTTGAAATCATATTCTTTTCCAGCATTATCTGCAAAATTACATAAAGATTTCTGTCACCTATGTCTACATATACAGGATTCCACTTTCGGTAATATCCTTCAAATGTGCCGTTTCCAATGAAATATTTGTGTGACTGCATATTAATATAGTCCGCAAATAGCTTCCACAGAGCTTCAAATTCACCCTTCTGATATGTCTCCATGACATCTATGTTCTGTCTTTTAATGCTGCTCATAATTCTGCTTACTACATAATCTCCCTGTAGATTAAGCTCTGCCGAATCAGCGTCATGCAGCATTTCAAGATTTGCGAAAACCTTTTTCTTTTTCTCCACAAAACGATCCGCCGCTGATGTATCAACTCTAGGATAAACCAGCTTCTTCATTCTGTCATATGGCATGTTATTATCGGCAATAATGTAACTGTGCACAATCTGTCCCTCAGCAGGTGGAATATACATCCAATCCATACCATAAAGCTGACACAGATAATCGCTTATTTTTGTAGGCATTGCCATCTGCATGTCTTCAAATTGAAGATATACAGGTTCCTGGAACATTTCCTTAGGAAAAATATGCGGTATTCCGCCCCATCTGAGCATATAGCATCCTGATTCCTCTTCGGTATATTGTTCAAGTCTATCAACGACCTCATTTACAACAACATCTCGTCCCCGTGTTTCCATTTCATTGCGAAGTTTCTCATATTCGTCGCAATAAGTCAGACGATCTGAATAAGAAATGCAGTCACCTACCAGATCTGAAGCAAGCATAACATCACGCTCATAAGCTTTAAGCGCTTCAGGATCGTCTATTACAGGATCAAGAACAAACACATCAATAAGCTGCCCCATATTAGCATCACCATAGAGCTGATACTTAAAAATAGCTGTTGTGTTTTTGTCCATATATCTTCCAAGCAGATTCTGGTATCCTCTATTATTCTCCCAGCATTCAAGAATTCTGCCCTCTGGAATCTGGGTTTCCATGCATTCTCTGAATTTGTTCCAGTTGGCACGAGTCATATATATATCAATATCATCATCCCACGGAATGAATCCTTTATGACGAACCGCACCTATAACAGTTCCCCCTGCCGCATAATAAGTAATGTCATTCGCCCTGCAAAGAGCGTCAATTTCCTTTATCAGTTTTAAAAGATTTTTTTGTTCTTTCAACATGTCGTATATTTCTCCTATTACGAAGTAAAAAAGTGTCTTATTCCATTTTATAGCATATCCGAATATTTGCAACCTCGCGCAATGATTTTATTGTCGGACAATGCTTTAAGAAAAAATTCTTCAGTATGAAATCAGACGTTAAATGACAATTGTGAGCTAATATATACTCTGCCATATGTTCTATACAGATAAACTGCCACAAAAATAGTCACCGCTTCCGCGAGCGGCATGGTTATCCATATCCCCGATACACCTATGAGTCTCGGAAGAATCAGTATAAATGTTACTACGAGAATCAGTGAGCGCAGAGATGAGATAAGTGCCGATATAAATCCCTTTCCCAGCGCCGTAAAGTATCCCGACAGGAACACATTCAATCCTATAAAAAGAAATACCGTGCTGAACAGTTTTAACCCGTCCCAGGTTAATGAGAAGACATTTCCGCCACCCACAAACAAATGGATGATCTGCTTCCCGAATATTAAAGATATTGTCAGAATCATCACCGAACTTATCCCAATGGTAATAAAGCTGTATCTGATTGTTTCTTTGATTTTTTCATAATTTCCGGATCCCAAGTTATAGCTTACAACCGGCGCAGTCGCCACTGCAATTCCCATGTAGATAGCGATAAAGAAATAATAGATGTACATTATGATAGTTACTGCAGCTACTCCATCCTCACCAAAATAATTCATTATTATTATATTAAACAGAAAAGTAGTAATTCCTGTAGACATTTCCGTCAGCATTTCACTGCTTCCGTTTGTGCACGATTTAAGGAGAACCTCTCCGTTTACTTTAGGTTTGCAAAACCTTATATGACTGAATTTCAAGAAGTAAACCAGTCCAATAAGCATGCTTACAGTAATTGATAAAAAGGTTCCCCATGCAGCTCCATAAGTACCCATATCCCACAATGCAACGAAAATGTAGTCAAAGACAACATTCAGAATTAATCCTGCCAGAGACATTACCATTCCCACACCGGGTCTGCCATCGGTTCTGACAAGGTATTCAAAAAACAGTTTGAATGTCATTGGAAGAGTACCCAGAAATATGACAAAGGCATATGGCATAACATGAATCAGCAGGCGATTACTACTTCCCAAAAGTATGCAGATTTCTTTCAGAAAAACAATGCCAACAATTGTGAATATCACCGAAAACACAATCAGCGTAATGGTGATAAACGTGAAAATTTCATTTGCCTCACGTTCCTTCTTCCGACCAAGACGTTCTCCTATTATTGCACCTGCTCCGGTTGCCAGCATAACTGCAACCCCAAATATAACACAGGTAATTGGGATAACTATGTTAATTCCGGCAAGGGCGTCGGATCCTGCATATCTTGATACGAAAAATCCGTCAATTGTTGTATAAAATGACAAAAAAATCATCGTCAATACAGACGGCACAAGATACTTTAAAAATTGCAAATACGTCATTCTGGTTTCAAAACATCTCATTTTTTTAATCCTACTGCTTTCTAATTTCTTTTTATTGCTATACAATAAAGGATATAGTAACTATAGTGTCAAGGTGGATTTTTATGAAAGATATGTTTTCAATCGGCGAACTGGCCGGATACCAGAACATCTCAAAACAAACTCTGATTTTTTATGACAAAATCGGTCTGTTCAAACCGGCATACGTGGACCCGAATAATAAATACCGTTATTATACTGCTCAACAAATTGATTATCTGGATACTATTTTAATTATGAAAGAGATGGGATTTTCTCTTGGCGAAATTCAAAACCACATGAAAAATTACACAATTGATACATCTTTGATTACTTTGAGAAAACAGCTAACTGTACTCGAAGACCAGATTGCACATCTGCAAATGATAAAAAACCGCCTGGCTCACAGATGTGCTCAGATGGAAAATGTGAAAGAGTTTAATGAACGAAATCATGAGGTAACTGTAAAAGAAGTGCCACAAAAATATCTTTTGTGTGCTGAAGTAGATGCTCCCCAATCCTTTGGGGAAATCAGCATTGCAACGAAAAAATGCTTCTCGCAGGCACTAAGAGATAACCTTCCTATTTTTTATCAGACAGGGGTTATTGTTCCTTATGAGCATATTCTGTCCGGAAGGTATACAGAAGCAACCGTTGCCTTCCTGCCTATCGAAAAGACAAAAAAGGCAAAGAACATCAAACTACTCCCCAAGGGAAATGTAGCATGTATTTATCATTATGGCACCTAGCAGTCTGTAGACCGTTCGTACAAAAAGCTGCTGGCATTTTGTAAGGAGCAGCAACTTGAAATCATCTCTGACTCTTACGAATTCTGCATTAATGACTATATTTCCTCAGGGGATGAAAATGAATATATTACCGAAATATTTTTCTATGTCCGGTAAATTTTATAATTTCGGAAAATTTGACTTTTTCATTGTATTATAAGCATTAGGCATCGCGTACGCCTACTGGATATGTTGTGGTCAAGCTTTTTTGTAACACTACGACCTAAGTTAAACATAGCTAAGGCTTCAAAGAAGTATTCTTCCAATTCTTCTTTCATATATCTTGTACTCACTTATCTTCCTCTAACAATCGCTATATGCTCTTTTTTATATAAGCTCCTTATCCAAAAGGAAATCAATCACATTGATATTCAAAATACCGTTATCATCATACCAACGCTTTCCAATATCTTTCCTTACCACAATTTTAGGAAAAGAATCTCCTGTAAGTGTAAATGGTCTTAGTTCTACTTCAGCTTTTTCATCAGTCGGCATCGCATACGCTGACTGGATATAGGTTCGTTTTCCTCCTGAATTTACGACAAAGTCAATTTCCCTTGGAGTACGAATTGAATTACCTTTTTCACTGAGCGTCCTTGCATAAACAACACCAACATCAACGGAAAACTGCCTGATATTTAACTCATTATATATGATGTTCTCCATTATATGCGTCATTTCCTGCTGACGAAATCCAATTCTTGCATTTCTAAGTCCAATATCCTCGCAGTAATATTTATTTGGCGAGTCAAAATAGGATTTTCCTTTTACATCATATCGCTTACTTTCTGAAAATAGGAACGCATCTTCCAAATGTCTGATATATGCCCGGATCGTGTTGGCAGACACACCGCCCCCTTGTTTAGATTTCAGAGTGTTCGCAATTTTAGTCGGATTTGTTAATGAACCTACCGATGAACAGAGCAAATCTAATATCTGCTCCAGAACATCTTGTCTTTCAATTCTCTTACGTTCAACAATATCTTTAATATACACTTCTGAGAAAAGCGATTTCAGATAATTCATCTTAGCTGTATCATTAGGTCTCGACAAGATAAGCGGCATACCTCCATAGAACGCATATTCATCAAATGCTTCGTTTTTATCTCCACCAACAGCAGAGTAATATTCTGCAAAACTAAGTGGGTGTACTCTTATTTCATCACTTCGTCCTCTAAACTCAGTAAGAATGTCACTGGAAAGCATTTTTGAATTGCTTCCTGTTACATAAACATCTAAATTCGATAAACCTCTCAAATCATTAAGAGCGTCGTAAAAAGTAATTTTCTTACCGTCCGGATTATATGGATTAGCCACTTCATCAGACATTTGAATTTCATCAACGAAAAGATAATACTCGTCTTTGCTTTTTTCCACTTTCTCTCTTACATACGATGAAAGAATAAGCGGATTACGATATTTAATATCTTTCGCAAGGTCAAGCTCAATCGTAATAATCTGCTCCTCTTTTACACCGTTATCAATCAGATAATCTCGATATATATTTTTAAGAAGATAGGACTTGCCACATCTCCTGATACCTGTAATTACTTTCACTAAGCTGTCAAAACGATATGAAATCAACTGTTCAAGGTAACTATCACGCTTAATTTCCATAAAGCCCACTCCATTTCATTGAAAATTTCTGCCTATTTAGGCTTTTTCAATCAATATTATATATGTTTTTCTTTTGGTTTTCAAGTTCTCATTGAAAATTATAGCCCATAAAGGCTTTTTTGTTCAATGAACTTTAATCTTGCAAATTGTGCAGACCGTCTGCACAGTTTCTATTTTGCTTCCTTATCTTCGCTATCCTGCTACTGAAGATTAAATATGGAATAGTCTACACGCTGTGTCGATAATTTCAAGAAAAAACTTATAAAACTCCAAACAAGATATACATTACTTCTTGAATTTATATTTCCCTTTTCCATGACCGGATACCGGTTCAATAATCTCCGCCTTTACCAAATTGGAAAGAAGTTTTGAAGCACCTGAACCTTTCAGTTCAAGAAGTTCCATAACTGCACTTCTTCCAAACACCTCACCAAAGCCAAACTTCTCAAAAAGTCTATGGATATGAATCGTCGTTTTTACCGAGAAATCACTACTTTTTTCGGAAAGTACACTTTCAATATCCACTTTTTTGTCTTGAATGTCCACTTTTCCATTCTCAATGTCCACTTTCTCTTCGTCCAAAAGTCCACTTATATCTTCATACTCCACGAATAACCGTGTCTGCATTTCCACCACGCTCTCTTTGCCGAAGTTCGTGATACCTCTGTAGGTTTCAGTTTATTCTGTTCATAATCCCATTCGCTGAGAAGCTGACTGTCTGTTGTCGCCAAATCATTAGATCCGGCAGAAGCGTTGCAAGGTCATTAAATCCTGCGTAGTCTTTTCTTTCACGAAAAAAGAGATATCAACGCGCCAGGGTCAGTATCTCTTCCTTTTTTATAATTCAATTATCATGTTCACGGTCTTTCCCTCTCACAAGCTGTGCTTTCTCCGCTCTTTTCCTGTCACGATGTAGCATTGCTTCTTGTTTTCATACATTTCCGCATCTGCGGCTTTCAGAAGCGACTCAAAATCCGTGTCCTTTGTGCCGCTTATCGTCGTACCGAGGGACGCGGTAGCACCCAGTTGGCTTTTTGCCGTTTCCAGTAGTTTCTGAAACGCCGGATGTGTGATGTTTGGCAGAACCGCAATGAACTCATCTCCGCCAAGCCGATACACATGACGCTTTCCGAACACAGATTTCAGCGTCTGTGCGGTCTGCACAATGAATTTATCACCGGCGTCATGACTCCAAAGGCAACAAGCGCCACAACAGAATACAGCCGCATGGCTTTCCAGTTTCCTTCCCATACATCCTGTTTTACTTTCTCATAATCACCACAACTAAACATAAACAACGAAACAATTTGATTCATACGTTTTTTCTCTCCTGACTCTGTTCAATTACCTCATTGCTATCCCCAATATTCACATAAAAGTGGATGTTGCGTTTCGGTGTCGATTGCAACAATCACACCACCAACAGTTTCTCCATCCAACACAGCTTTATATGCTACTGAACCTTTACCATTTAAGGATTGGTCTATGTTCATTTCTGTCCACTCCGTAAAATTCCGATTTGTATTTCTGTTTGTTTTATCATCAACCATCAGAAGATTCAGTCCTTCATGACCATCTTCCTCGTGTACTGCTGAAATCAGCATACCTTCGGAATCAATTCCCATCATCTTTCTCGGTGGCAGGTTCACGATAGCGATTGCTGTCTTACCAACCAGTTCTTCCGGCTCGTAATAGTCGTGAATACCACTTAAAATCACGCGATCCTTACGTTCTCCGTCATCTAATGTAAACTTCAGAAGCTTCTTTGATTTCGGAACTGCTTCACAAGCCAGGACCTTAACTGCACGGAAATCTGATTTGCTGAATGTCTCGAAATCAACCATTTCTTCAAAGATTGGCTCAATCTTCACATTGGAGAAATCAACTTTTGCTGTCTCTGCAGGAGCAACTGCAGCTGTCTGAGCTACATTATTTGCTTCGTTCTTAGCTGTCCCCTGTGATTTCATTGTCGGGACGGATTTTGGGGTTTTATACACTCCGTTCCACCCTGCTCCTCTACATTCCTCCTTAATCCATCCAGCGTTTACCGACTCTTTACATCCCGTTCCGTGGTGATGTCTTAACGTGTGGTACCGGGTGCGTCAAACCTAAAAATACGGTTGCTCTATGGACTAAGACATATGGTATTTTGTGTGAAAAATATGCACTGTTTTCACAGGCACTTTTACAATACAAAAATCTTATCTTCCATGTTCTTGATGACTTCCTTCTTCTTGTCCTCGGTGCAGTCAGCGTAGATATCCAAAGTAGTCTGAACATCCTTATGGCCCATGACCGACTGGATCACCTTGATGTTGCTTTCGTTCTCGCAAAGCCTGGTGCAGAAGGTGTGTCTCAAGTGATGTGCGGAGAAGTCCGGAAGGAGCAGAGGCTCTCTCTTTTCTCTCTTCGCATTGGCAGTCTCTTCTTTATTATAATCTGCCGTGATGTTGTGGATCGCATGATTCACTTCTGAAGGTATCGCTATCGTTCCTCCTGAACTGGCAAATACAAACCCTGAGTAACCATCGATCTCCTGCGTGCAAAAGCCGGTGATCTGTTGGATCTGATATTCCTCCAGGAATGCATCATACACTTCCCCGATCATCGGGATCCTGCGACATCCTGCCTCCGTCTTCGGAGTGTTGATGTGGAAGTTGGTTCCCGAATCATCCACCTTGCGGTGTACAAGGCTGTGATTGATATCGATGATCCTGTTCTCGAAATCCAGGTCCTCCCATCTGAGGCCAAGGCACTCTCCGATTCTCATCCCGCTTCCGATCAAAACTGTTATGACCGGTTTCCATCCCTGATACTGATGGTTGGAATAAAGGTAGTTCATGAATGCTTTCTGCTCAGGTACCGTGAGCGACTTACGCTTGGTCTTAACCCATACATGACTCTTCTTGATCTCTCCGAGAACTCCGGCTGCCGGATTTACACGGATGAGTCCGTCACGAACTGCCATCTGGAACGCCGGATGAAGCACGGTATGAACGTTATCGACTGTTGCCGGGGAAAGTTTCTCTTCTAATAAAAGAGAATAGTAGTATTCCCTTACATCCGTATAACGAATCTGTATCAACCGCCGCTTTCCGAAAGTCTCCCTGACATAGTGGTCATAGGTATAAACGTAATTCGTCCTGGTCGTAGGTTTCAGGTCGTATTTCTGTTTGATGTACGAATCAAATACCTCGTTGACTGTAACACGCTCTGCTATCTGGGGATCCAGCCCATCCTCCAGATCGCGTCTGATCTGCTGTTCCTTCTTTCGAAGTTCCACGAGATCTTTTCCGTAGACGATGTGACGTTTCCTGTTTCTGTCAGTGTATGAATACGAATAGCGTCCGTCTGCTCTTTGACACTCACCGCTTCTGAGCGCATAGCCGCGGGAGTCCTTCCTGCTCTGTGCCAATCTGTTTACCTCCTTTTGGGAGAGGCACAGCTTTCTTAGGGTTTGGTCTTGTAAAGCAGCTCAAGCGCTTCCTTAAAGACCTGTGCTTGGGTGAGATTCATCTTTTTACAGTAAGCAAAAAGCCTGTCACGTTCTGCCTCGGTGACTCTGAAGTTCTCGATATACTCGTCGATGATCTCCGTATTTACCAGAACGATCCTCCTGATGCGATAGATTGCTTTCGCTTCCTTGGCAAGTTCGGTAAATGCATGGATCCCCATGGAGTACATCGCTGCGCCTTCTTCATACTTTACGAACTTCTTCTTGCCGTTCGTAAAAAGACTTTCCATATTCTCATATTCTTTTCTTTTATATCCCATGATTTAACCCTCCTGTATGGTTTCCCTGAAGAAAGCAATCGTTTTGCCTTCCAGCTTTTTTCTTGTTTTCGATACGATATTCAGGATCGTCTGATACGCCTTGTCTTCTTCCTCCGCGATCTCTACGAGCTTTCTCCCGTCATGCAGATGACTGTAGGTGATCTTGAATTCCGCCAGGGGAAGTGCTTTGAGGCTAGTATCAAAGACCTCGTATTCCCTGCGCATCATATGGATTGTCAAGATGTCCCGCTTATGCTTCTCGGGATCATCGGTTTCCTTTAAGATCTTCCCGTAAAAATTACATTCCTCAATGGCATCGCGGATCATGATATGCTCGATTGCTTTTGCAGCTGTCGGATCGCTGCGATGACTGGTCTGGATCCTCACACCCAGGTCGTCATCATTCTTCTTCCGTCTGTTGTATTCAACCTCGAAGAGGATCCGGTTAAACAGTCCGGTTTCGTAGCAGTCCAACAGCTGTGGAAATATACTGTAGTTCTTGTAGATCAGTCGGAAGCGTTCGCGGGGAGTTGCTTTCCCGTAGCTTTCCACTAACTTATCTTCTGTAATGCACATGTTCGCACCTCCATTTTCTTTCTTGGAGGTTAGGCTTGCCGGCTTGCGTTACCTCTTGCTTACACATGCAATTCTACGGAACTCCACGGAATAAATCGTTCGTCAAACGGTCAACTTCTGTTGACCGGTAGTCAACTCAAAAAAGTAAAAAAGAAAAGACGTATGAAACCAAATGTCTCATACGCCTCATAGGATTTATGATTATAACTTTGTAAATTCATCAAGCTGCTTATCTACATCTCTTCCGGAATACATAACCCCAATCACTGTAACCAATTTCTTTGTCTTATCGGGGATATAGAAAATAACATAATTATCAACAGGCACAACTCGTGTATTTCGACTCTTCCAGGGCTCTCTTTCATATTGCCGGAACTTCTCCGGATACTCTCCCAAGGAAAGGATTTTTTCTTCGATCCGGTCAAGCTGTCCGGCTGCATTCTCAGGCGAAAGAAGATCAAATGCTATATACTCAAAGATACCGCGAAGATCGTTCTCAGCCTGCTCCGTAAAGGTAACATCATATTTCATACATTATAATCCCTTCGGATATCCGCAAAAACCTGAGCTGCAGATTTGATACGCCCTGCCTGCATATCCGCATATCCTTTCTCAAGTTCCATGTCCAAAGTCTCTGCGTTCATTCTCGAAATATCAACAGGTCTCGCAGTTGGAATCTTTACCTCAAATGGAAGCCCCCTATTTAGAATGATCTGCTTATAAAACATATTGATAGCATTAGATGCCGGGATCCCCAAAGTAGCCAGAATTCCCTCAGCCTGTTCTTTAACATCCGGCTCTATTCTTGCATAAAGATTTGCTGATTTAGCTGCCATATCATCACGCCCCTTTCTTTTACCCATATTATAAGTCAATGTGCGGACAAAAGCAATACATTGTTAATACATTGAAGTGCCTTATTAAGTGAGGCTTTTTTATTAAACATGACAGGTTCTTCCTGTACCAATGCGATTTTGCAAATGCTTTTTATGTCTTTCATGTTAATAGATTTACTCCTCCTACAAATTTAGATTTGTATTTCTGTTTGTTTTAAAAATGGGCAACTCCGATTGGAATTGCCCATTCATTGCACTAATTATGTGATTTTTTCTTGCATGCACCGATTTCTGCACCAAATAAAGTACGTCCCGTTTATTTGGTAAAATGGTACATATTTACATCTTCTTAATACAGCTTTGCACCTGCCGGGATTCTGTCATCAACCATCAGAAGGTTCAGTCCCTCGTGACCGTCTTCCTCGTGTACTGCTGAAATCAGCATACCTTCGGAATCAATTCCCATCATCTTTCTCGGTGGCAGGTTCACGATAGCGATTGCTGTCTTACCAACCAGTTCTTCCGGCTCGTAATAGTCGTGAATACCACTTAAAATCACGCGATCCTTACGTTCTCCGTCATCTAATGTAAACTTCAGAAGCTTCTTTGATTTCGGAACTGCTTCACAAGCCAGGACCTTAACTGCACGGAAATCTGATTTGCTGAATGTCTCGAAATCAACCATTTCTTCAAAGATTGGCTCAATCTTCACATTGGAGAAATCAACTTTTGCTGTCTCTGCAGGAGCAACTGCAGCTGTCTGAGCTACATTATTTGCTTCGTTCTTAGCTGTACCCTGTGACTTCATTGTCGGGACGAAATCGTCCACCCACGACTTAATTCCATTTTGTAAATTTTATCGCCTATGAATGGGCTTTTATTCAACCTCTTTACACCATTCCCACTTGTTTCGTGAAGGTAAAAATGAGGTTTGGTGTAAAAATTGGTGTAAATGGTGTATATCCTTATTTAGTTTTGGGTTTTATAGCATTACTATAAGTCCTGTGCTTTATTCTACCACTTTCTCGTCATAAAGTAAAGAAAGCACACCCCGCATCTCTACGGCATATGCTCTCTTTCTGATTCTCTGACTATTTACTGATTAAATTGTAATTCCAACCCCTCAAACTCTGACTTTCTTAATTCCTTTGTTACATCTGTATAGATGTTCAATGTAGTAGATACATCTTTGTGTCCGAGTGCGTCCTGAATGACTTTCACATTCACTCCGGCTTCACACATTCTTGTGGTAAATGTATGTCTGAGAGAATGACAGCTAAAGTGAGGAAGTAAAACCTCTGGATTTTCACTTTCCAGAAACTGCTTATCATTACAATTTCTTATGATACGACGGATTGCTTTATTGAGGGTTGCTTGATGTTGCGGCTGACCAAAACGATTTACAAAAACAAAATCAGTGTATCCGTCAACCGTAGCTTCACAATGCAGTCCGAGAAGTTCCTGCCTTTCTTTTTCCATTAAAAATGCTTCTTTCACAAATTCAAGCATAGGAACTTGTCGCATACCTGCCGGAGTTTTGGTTGTATTCACATTAAAATAGCAGCCTTTCTTGCTTCCTTCAGTTCTGTGGTCATAATAAACCAGTGTATGATTCACATCTATAATCCCTTCCTCTAAATCTATGTCACACCACCTAAGTCCGGTCAATTCGCCCACACGCAATCCAGTTCCGACCATAACCGCAAATATTGGATACCAATACTGTGCTTCCGGTGTGTTCTTCAGATAGTTAAGAAAAAGTTCCTGCTCCGGTTTGGTTAATGCCCTGCGTTTTTCAGTCTTAAAACAATGTGATTTTTTCAATTCACGCAAAACATTGTCCGTTGGATTGCTTCTGATATAATCATCATCTACTGCCATTTCAAAGACCTGATGTAGAACGGTATGTATGCTATCAATCGTTGCGGGTTTCAGATGTCTTTCATCAACAAGACTGTTGTAATATCTTTTTATATCCGTCTTTTTTATAGACATTATGAATTGAGAACCAATCTGATTACGCACGAATGTCTCGTACATATATTTGTAATTCTCAAAAGTATTATTCTTTATTCCACGTTTCAAATCTCTCCAAAGTTCATACATATCGTTAAGTGATGTATAGCGAGCTTCTGCCTTGATACCGTCTTTCTTGTCCTTGTCAATTTCATCTTCCTTATATCTTAAATCATCCAAGTTTCTTGCATAAATACAATGTCTTTTACGGTTCTCATCTGTCCATCGGAATTGATAAGTACCGTCCGGACGTTGCGATTCCCCCTTGCGGAGAACCTTTCTTGATTTATCTTTTCTTTTAGTATTTGCCATTGTGTTACCTCCTACAATTCTGTGCTTGAGTCAATAAACTCCTCTAACTTCTCTCGTATAATTAAAAGCCTGTCGCTTCTTGCAATTCTGAAACTGCAATCCTTATCCATCAATAGTGCCTTTAATCTTCGCTCTCCAATACCTGAATAAGCAGCCGCTTCCTCGACCGTAAGACATTTCTTTTCCCAAATCGGTATATCCTCCGGTGGTTGCAATAGCTGTTGCTGATATTCATAAAGTTCAGAACCATCTATTTTGTACATCTACATTCCTCCCCTCAAATAGAACACATCTGGTCTAAATATTCTTCAAATTGTTTGCGTTTAATTAGAGTTCTTTTCCCAATTTTCAATGTAAATTGTTTTGCTTCCGGTTGCTTTGTAAGTTCTCGTATTGTTTCTCTACCAATGCCCGTATATACATACATTTCATCAATAGAAAGTGCTATCTTATGCCACAACGGAACGCTCTCGCTTTTACTGGAAAACCACTCATCATTCAATCTGTTCATCATCTGCACCTCCCTTAAATTCCGATGTCTGAATAAATTTCTCGAATGCTTTTCTCTTGATAAATCTGCGATTACCCATCCACAATACAAATGGGCAGGCATATAGATTTGTTATTTCAATCAGTTTTTTCTCACTGATTCCTGTATAAAAAGACGCTTCTCTTATGGTTAATATAGGCTTATGCTCTAATGGCATTTCTTTTTTGCTTTGCATTTCGTCCTCCTTGTATTGATGGCATCAGTATATTCATTTTTCTGCGATAAGCCCATCATGCAATCGGACTCATCGCAGATTTGACTTTTTACTATATTGAATACTGCCTTTCGAGGTATTCCTCAAAGGATTTTCTCTTGATTACCCTGCGACTTCCTATCCATATCACAAACGGACAGTCCTCCGATTCTGACATCTCATATATCTTATTGGCACTTATCCCCGTGTAAATTGAAGTTTCCGTTACCGATAAAACAGGTTTTAACCAAAGCGGGATGTCATAACTTACAATTTCATATCTTTTCTTAGACATTCTGACACCCCTTTTCTCTTGCGTTGTGCTGTCTTTCGGCAATCACATAATCCCAACCGTTTTGATTGCATTTATCGCAGTGGTCTTTGACCTTTGCAAAGGGGTCAAGACGACGCACGATATAATCGGGATTGTGAATATAATCTTTCAGGCACTTTGGGCAAAGGCAACGGATATTTTCTTTCTTTTCTTCCTTATAAATCCAAAGTCCAAAAGTCTTTTTAAGCGTTATATTTATTCGCCTTAAAAGCTGCTCATCTTCAATCGTTCCGATGTAATCTCTGAGTTCATCTTTGTTTACTGTCTGAAGTTGCTCCAGTAGAACCATTGACGGCTTCTTGAGTCCAAACTCCTGACCGAGCAGGATATGTGACGGCAGGTATCTTTTCTTGATAACGCCTGTTACAGCAGCCACAATAATTGTTGGTGCGTTTCTGTTATAATCATCTGCCTGAATTACAAGCACCGGTCGTGTTCCGCTTTGTACCGAACCTGTTCGTGTTCCGAAGTCGTAGTAGAATAAATCCCCACGGCAAATTGTTTTTTCTTTCATATGTTAAACCTCACATTTCTAAATATTTTGAAGTGTCATTCGTATCCGGAATGAAATAACCCCTTCACTCATTGCACAAAATGGTTCATTTTGGACACCCAAAATCAGAGGTTCTCATAAAATTTCTTAAAATTTTTCTTTGCCGCTTCAATAGATTTGCTGACAGAACTGTGATAAGTTCCTTCTTCTGCTGCTATTTCACGACAACTTTTACCCTCAATGACAAACTTATACAATCTTCGTTCCTGAGCTGGTTTCATCATTGAAAGCACTATTCTAACTTTCTCAATTTCACGCAGACGCTGTAATTCTTTCCTCTCTGCAATTTCTTCTGCTTCTCTGAGTTCAAATGGGTCAACAAAATCTAAGAATGCTTCATTATGGAATTGCTCAAATAAATCATCTTCATAACAAAAAGCATCTAAATGTCTTGCATCTCGCATTTCACATCTATGAGTTTCTCTGTTATCGTCAATAATCACTTTTCCCTGTGCGATAGAAAGCAAAACAAAAGGGATGTATCTGCCGATAACATCAGGATATTTATCCCACAGTTCTTCTTCAGTAAGTTCGGTTATAATCGCCCATTTCTCTGTGCCGGTATATCCGTCATACTCATATTTGAGGTTCATAAGTTTACAATCTCTTGCAAAAAGTTCTTCCTGATTATTTAATTTGTTGTTCTTTGTCATTTCCGTAATCTCCTTGAATTTGAATTTTTGAATTGGTTTGAAATCAAAAATTCGGAGATTACGGGTATTTAGCTATCTGGCACTGCCATGCGTTATAAAACATAAAAGTCCTTTCCCAAGTAAGGGAAAAGACCTAATACTGCACGAAGCATAATCGAATAAAACAGCAACAAAAAAAGCACCGTCGAATCTGGACAGCAAAGAATACTTCTATTCTTCACTTATCCGGCTTCGTACGGTGCTTGGTAGTTTAGCAAATAAATTGCTTATCTCCGCTTACTCGATTAGAAATCGTTTCGATATTTACTTGTAATCTTCATCGCCTGCAATTCCTGCCATATCCGTTCCTACGGATTCTTCGGAAGTAAGCGAGATTTAAGATATGGACATTCTTGCATTTTTGACACTTCACACTCAAATGTCCGGTTGCGTCTGAAAAAACTCTCTGTATCCTGAACCCGCAAGTCGGACAGAGAATATCACGCTCTTTCAGACTTTCTGCTTCTACTCTTGACAGAAGCAATCTCTTTTGTATTTCAGGTGCTACCTGAGTCTGTAACCTCATTGTGAAACACCTCCCAGATTTAACTCATTGGAAATGTACTCAAGGATATTGTGATACTCAAATAGCCCCATATCTCTCAATCTGATAACCAAGGCTGTATAAGATACTCCGATATAAGCTGCCATTCTGCGGATAACTGCTTTATCCTTTGAAGTAATGGTATTATCGCCATAAACTCTTATCGGATTTGACTGATTATATTTCGCCAAGGCATTTTCAATAATTCTTCTCGGCATAAGAAGCGAAGCTCCCATTGTATCTGCCTGCCACTCAACAGACGCAAACATCTGAGCCAGTTCCTCTTTGGAATAACTACGCTCACTGTCATACTCTGCATGAAAGCGTCCTTCACTCGGCATTGCATACATCTTACTCAAGATATGATGTGACGCTTCGTGTGCCATTGTAAACCTGCGACGTCCCTGCTCCTTTTCGGCAAGAAGAAATTTATCAAGTACGATGGTATCTTTCGGGAAAACAAAGGGAATAATTTTTCCGTCCTGATGTACCAGCAGTGGTGTTGCTCCATCTGCCAGAAAGCCAATCCTGCCTGCATCATCTTCTGCGAAAGAAGCGTATTCAATTCGTAACATAAGAAATTCTGTAATGAAATGTTCTATGTCGATGGATTGAATCACTCGATTGCTAAACTTATTAGCATAAGCTGTTATCAAGCCTTCGCTGATTTCTTCCAACTCGGCTCTTGACATATAAATACTCAAGTTGTGTCCACCTCCGACTCCACCTTGTCCGGCGGTGCAACTCCTCCGGCAAAGTTCTGTTGTATTTCCGCACTATCCAAATTGATTAGATAGCGAATTCCTTCAAGTGTTCTCATTCGTCTGTCCTCTGTTATAGTTCTTTGATGATGTGACAAGCCACACCCTGAATGCAGCACTCATCTACAATGATGTCTTTCATCTTCTTATTTTCCGGATGGAGAATGATTTTCTTATTCTCATCATCTCGGAAGTACCGTTTCAATGTATTCTGATTATCCACAAGGGCAACTACTATATCGCCCTCATTGGCTTCTACCTGCTTTTTGACAACCACAAGGTCGCCGTCATCAATCCCTGCTTCAATCATAGACTGACCGCTTGCTCTTAATATAAAGAAATCTCCTTTGCCGAAAATAGCAGTAGGAAGTGATACATATTCTTCAATATTTTCTTCCTCATACTGAGGACTACCACAAGGAATAGAACCTACAATCGGTGTCTGTGTCTGTTCGCCACTGTACTTACGGGTCACATTGGTACTAATCTCCTGCCCGTCGTACTCAATCATATTCTTCTCAGCCATTTCTACCAAGTATTTGTATGCTGTACCTCTGGCAATACCAACAGCTTCAGCAATCTTTGTAGTCGATGGGGATTGTCTGTTTTGCAGGTAATAATCCTCGATATATTTTTTTATCTCACTCATAAGTTCAGGACTCTTGCTTCTCATACCTGCACCTCGCTTTCTTTTCTATCGGAAGCAGTTTGCTTTCGATAGTTTTATTATACCCGATACGAAAATTTTTTCAAGTAGGTTTTTCGCAAAAGAAAAGAGGTGTCGCAATTTGCTAACACCTCTCCATTCTTTAATATTGACTTTACGCTTTATGCAGACCGTCTGCACAAATTCAAATCTGCACTATTCATTCTCTTTCATATCTTCAGTAGCTTTTGTAAGCATTTGTTTGTATTGCTCTTTCAAGCTTTCCGGTGCAAGTATCTGTACCTTGCCATTAAAGCCAAACACCCAACCGAAAAAAGTCGGACTGGCTGATACTTCGGTCTGTACTCTGAAAGACGTCATATCATACGCAAGGGTTGTCACATCTTCTCCGAAACGGTCAACCATTGTTTTCATCAGGCTGTTATCACACCGTAAATCCACAAGGACTTTCTCGCCTGAGAACATAAAGAAAACTTCCTTTGTGTAATTCTCAATATCAAAATCATCAGACATAGGAATAATATCTTTATCCAATATCTCCGGCTTGGAAGCAATACGGTCTACCCTGAAATTGATAACCTTGCTTTTCTTCTCAGAATATCCGAGAACATAATAATAGTCCCCACACCAAAGAAGTTTATACGGACTGAGTTTATAAATCTCGCCCTTATTCTTCAGAACCTTTTTCTTTAATCCGGTATAATCGTAATACTGGAAAGAAATCTGTTTACCTGCGTTGATGGCGTCATTTATAGCGTCGATGATGTAATATATCTGCTCATTATCCGGCTTAATTCGATTGACCACATAGTTATTACGCTTCAACTTTGCCACCTGCCCCGGACTGGTCATCGTATGTATCTTCTCAATCAGCGTTTTGCTTTTCTTCTTTGTAATAAACTTCGATGATTCTACTGCATCTATCAGCAGTTTCAGTTCCGGCAATTCAAACTTACGACTGGCTACAAAGTATTTGCTCTGCGTAGAATGGATAGTAACAATGTCCATGCCAAACTCCTGAAGTGCAGCAATGTCTTTCGTAACAGTAGTTCTATGTGCAGATATTCCGTATTCATCATTCAATATATTGATTAACTGTGTTGTGGAAAGAGGATGTTCCTCGTCCGTTCGTTCCTCTAATATTTTCTTTAAGTATAATATTCTTGGTTTTGTTTCCATAGTCTACCTCTTGAAAATATAATTTCCAATAGCAACCTTTCTAAACGGTTACTTGTTTGTTCAATTTTCCTTGGCTATTATGATATAGCATCTTTTTTGCAAAAACACATCTCATTTTGTTCGCTTATATGTCTTGTAAATATATTTTTGTTCCCATATCTCATCGTGATATGACCCGTACTCTGAAATCTTGCAATCATTGTAAAGGTCATCGGCAATCTCCAAAATAACATCTTTCAATTCAAGATTATCTAAGTATTTTTTGGGGATACTTTTCAGCCCAAGGTATGCACCTAATATATTTCCAGTTACAGCTCCTGTAGAATCACTATCACCACTATGGTTAACAGAAGCGATAATTGCTTTATCAAAATCATCGGAGTATTTTAAGGAACAATAAATAGCAATCGCAAGCGTTTCTTCAGCAACCCAACCTTTCCCAAGTTCTCTGATTGCTTCCAAATCATCAATGTTCTCTTTTGATAATGCAATAGCTTTGTCTATTAAATCAATTTGTTCCGATAAGTGTTTTCTGTTAGTAAATTGTCTACGAAGTGCTTCTTTCATATCTAACACAGCATCCAACAATGAAATATCTTCATTATGAGAAAGCGACTGAACGATATGTACCAATCCGGCTGCTGGTATATAGCCCAATTCGTGACCGTGTGTTATAGCTGCTGTTTCAGCACCAATCATATCAATTTCATCAATGGTTCGCCTTTTGGTTTCAAAATACAAACCAATAGGTGCAACCCTCATAACGCCACCACAACCTTTACTTCGGTTTATTGGCTCGTCTATTGTTCCGTTTGCACCGTTTTCAATAGCGGTCAGACAAGTGTTTCCAGGCGCTCTGCGATTATATAATTCAGGAATATTGATTAACCAAGAGTAAGGGTATTCTTCATTTAAGGGATATTTTTCACACTGAGTACGAAGCCAATCCTTATAACAGAAGGCAATATAACTCGGATATGACCCCATTATTCCACGTGTCATTCCTCTTGTTGTACCAAGTAATAACCCATTAGCAGTAAACAAAGTCATTTGTGTATCGTCTGAAATCTCTGCAACTCCATTAACAAGGTCGTATCCAGTTATTCCATTTTCTCCATAACGACTAAAGATGGTTTCTTCATCAAGAAATTCAACAGCATATCCCAATGCATCTCCAACAGCACCACCTATTAGGCAACCTCTAAATTTATCAATATCCTTCATTCAGCACACACCTTACTTTCTCTGCAATGCACCCTCCATAATCGGAAAGTCAGAAATATCTATACTGTTTATTTCACAGAAACGTTCCAAAAATTCCTGAGCAAGAGCTTCATCTTTTTTTCCTTTTTTAACAGATACAATATCTTTCAAAATGCTTGCTGCTTGTTCATCGGTTATGTATCTGTGCAATCCTTGACCCCAAGCTACCTTTTCAGGAGCATTTTCATTATGATAGTAATTCCAAAACAACACCTTTTTTGCTTCATCTTTTGTAAGACTTAATTTGTATTTTGATGAGGTTGTTACATAACCCTCATCACGATTGTCGCCTTCATAGGCTTCATCAACAAGGAATACCCCAAATACAAATCTATCTTTTTCAGAATCGTGAGGTTCTCTTGTCGTAAGAATAGCTAAACTGTTTACCTGAACCTTATTCAACTTCATAGGTCTTTGATGATTTTCTTTTGTCAATGCAAATCCGGCAAACGCTGTCCAGTTTCTAAGCATTTGACTTTCATAGCAAACGAATCCATCTTCTTCTGAAATGCTATCCAATTCTTTTCTTGTAATAATTCCGTCATAATACTGCTTACAAGGAGAGTCATCATCACAGCACCAATTATGCTGAGCAATCTCAATGTTATAATCTATCATTTCATCACTACAAGCACATATATATCCGATTCCGTTTTCAGCCAAGCCACCATTACAATAGTTACACTTAAAAGCAATGTTTTCTTTCGGATATGTTTTCTGTCTTGTTCCAGATGGTTTAACAATCGTTTGAGTTTTTATTAAACGAGCTTGTTCTTCTTGCTTTTGTCTTTTGATTTCCGCTTCTTTTTCCTTTTTTATCGCCAATTCTTCAAGCACTATATTCTGTATATTTGAATTTTCGCATTGTAAGAACTTTTCAAAAGCTTCAGGAAACTGAAACTGCTTTGTTCCTACCGGAAATTCGATTTTAAGATATGTGTCTGTTTGTTCAATGACCTTGCCGACGCCAAAACTCTTATGTTTTATATTAACACCTAATAATTCAATCATTCCGTTCACCTTGTCCTTCTTTATCCGCATTTTTATAATATGGACTCAAATTTATAAACAGCTTTTTCATTTCATCCACATCTGCACAGTTTTGGAATATGTATTCGAGTAATTCTTCTTGTCGTGCTTGTCCCAAAGTCAAACGATATAAAGAAAGTATTTTTATAAGTCGCTCGTATGCCAATTCATCACGACTAAACGGGTACATCGGTACAATTCGTTCTATCTTTACCATATCATCACGTTTGGTTAATCCCCAAAATGGAATTAGGTCAGAGCCGTTTCCTCCGTTTTCCTCTTTGGCTGCAACATCAAACATTTCTTTCCATACATTTTCCTTAAATTTAATATCTCCATATCGTTTAGAGATGTTCTGACGAATAGCCAAACACTCAAAGCGATTGATACGACCTTCTCGCTGTTCCAAATCAATCGGATTTGATGGCAAATTCCAATGCACGATTCTTCGGCAATAATTGTGGAAATCCAATCCTTCTTGTCCTATGGAAGTAGATGCTAAAACAAATGGTCTAAATGGAGAATTGAAAGAATTTCTAACGCTCTTTTTTCTGTCTGCGTCCTTTTCTTTTCCATCTCCCTTAGTAAAGGCAACTGCAAAGTGAGAACGAATAGCAGTTGGTTTTTCTTTTGTTCCATTTGCTCTTGCCTTAAACGCATTGAATGTATCAATAGTGTAAATTGTGGTTCTTACATCCATAGAACTTGCTATTGTATAGTGTAAGTTATCAACCAAATTATTGTCTGCGTCTAAACTGTTTGTAATTAAATGAGCATATTCATCAAACATAGCCTGAATGTTTCCCTGCTTGCAATAGGTAAGCAGATTTTCCCAATGTGCGTCCTCGCTTTTTTTACCACAAGCAAGCTCGACTGTGGCTGTAGACTCGGCTGTATTCATACGGTTTATAAAGATTTTTGCAATCTGACTTGGCAAATAACTTGGAAAAGTAGTTCCTCGTTTGCAGTAAGATTGATAGGTTCTGTTTATAGTTATTGCAGGAGAAGCTATTGCCATATCTGCAAGAACATCTAACAAATCATCAGGTTTTTTCCCAAGCGTACAAATCTTTCCGTAGTTTGTTTCCAAATACAACTCCCGTAATGTCTGAAGATGGGTTAAAAATCCCTTTTGTCGCTTGGATTTCTCTTCTTCATCAAACGAAGCAAGAGCTTCACCACTATTCAGCCAAGTTGTAACATATCCCGCACCGTCCAATAACAAAGGTGCTAGATAATACCATCGTTTATCCTGCGTTCCCGATGTCGGAGCAGTATATTTATCTAATTTCTCAGCAATCTTGCTCTTTATATCTTTTTCTATTTCTTTTAAACTCGCACCTGCATTAAGATATTCAATAGGGTCATAACATCTTGTTAAAAACTGCGATGGATACATTAAGCAAAATAAAGTCATTGCATTTGGTGTTCCATTACTTACTGAAAAATTAAGTCTCGCTGATGGATAACGCCTTTCTCCGGTATAAAAGTAATGAGCTTCTTTTGCTTCATTGGCTTTTGCTAATTTACCCACAGTTTTTCGTTCTGCTTCATAAGACAGCAATCCGGCTATCATTCGAGGAACCATCTCCCAAGACGAGAAGATAAGTGTCTTTGAAAAAGCAGGAACATTTTTGAAAACACCTTGTGGAGCATAATAAGGCTTTGAAGGAGGAACCCATAGTAACAATTCAGCATTATCCTTGAATGTATGAGCCATAACCCTATCAAGTCGTGCGTTGTTATTAGGAATTTTGTCATACTTATCAATGGTTCTTCTCTTTAGCCAAAAGCTATCTTTATTGATTCTATTTATTTCTTCAGGTCGCTCTTTGAAATATTTCTCCAAGTATCTTTTAAGTTGGTAATCTCGCATAAATGACATAAGATAAGGAGTCGATTTAATATAGTCTACCGGAACATTAAAAGAAGCTCCAACTTCTTCAAGAAGTTTCTGTGCCTGCAAATAGGATTTTATATCTTGTTCCATTACACTTAGTGGAACATTAACATCTTTATCATCAATAATATCTGCATTTTCTGTTGCAGACACTCTTTCTGTTCGGCATATATGTTGATACATTGCATCTTCTGCTGCCTTTTTTGCAGAAAGAATAGTTGTATCTCCGTCTGTCAATTCTTTTAAGTGAACGGAATAATTACTCCACACCGACTTAAACTCGTTTTTTTCCTTTTCTGTGATATTAAGAAAATTCATTACATCAAAAAACTCAGAATAATGCTCGTCTACCTGTGTTTCATCAATTTCTTCAAGGGTAGAGTACATTTTATATGGAGTTGCCGATAACAATAACATTCTTACTTTATCTGAATTAAAAAACTTGTTTGCCAACATTCCCGTTTCCGACTCAGGGTCAGAGTTAATTAGATATTTGAAACGTTGAAACTCGTCCATAATAACAAGGTCAGGTTCAAGTTTATCTAAACTGATTTTTGCGAACAGAACTCTCAGTTTGCCTATAACATAATTGTTGTTCTGCTTTTTATAACCGTACTTTTCAATGGTTTTGCACATACCAACTACAAGGTCTAAGTATGTAACATTTTCCTCTGCCGGTTCTTTCAATTCTTCAGACAACTTATCCAACATATAGGATAAATACTTTCCACCGGAAAGCTTGTCACACTCTAAAACTTCTGTTTCATACCAATTTTTTGCCCATCCGTCCCAACCACTACTTGCACCGTCTTTCATTGCAAACTCTAACGCCTTTGTATATTGGGATAGTTCCGGTAATCTTTTAAGAATCGCAAACATCAATGCTCGTTCAGGATAAGTTCCTGCACCATTTGTCATTCTAAAAGAAGTATCTGGTGTAAGAGGTATAAGTTGAATGTATCTGCTTAGTAAATCAGCATCATTCTCTTGCTTGAAAATATTCAAATGTTGCATAGAAAGACGAGATGAACCCGTACGTTCCGTTCGCAACTCACTTGTTATTCTGAGCTTATTAAGATTCTGTTCTGCAATAGAAGCATTGGAACAGATATAAACCACTTTTACAAGATTATCTCCAACTTCTTTTTGCAGTTTTGCGAGTTTTGCAATCGTGCCACGTGCAATCAATGTCTTTCCAAGTCCTACTTCATCGGAAACCAACACTCGCATTTGGCCAGCTCTATAAAGCTGATCAATGCGAGTAACGGTTGCTTTTTGGAAGTCCTTTAATCCTGATATTACTGTATTTTCAATTTTTTCAATCTGATTTATTACATTAACATCAGCCATTAAAGTTTCACCACCTTCTTAAACACGTTATATAATTCCTCGAACTGTTCAGGAATTACTCCATCTGCCGATATTGCTTTTATCAAATAATCTATTTCCTTGAAACGTTCCGGTGCTGTCGCTGCTGTTTGAAGCATTTTTTCATAAAGAGCAGGTATTTGAATTGTTCTATGAGTATGATTTCCTCCCACAATTTCTGCTTCACTTGCTACTTCCAATGCACTCAGCACGTAATTGTCTCCAAGCAAAAATGCAATATAACGATAAAAACATTCTTTATCTTTCACAATATTAGAAATAACAACTTTTTCTCTATCTTCCGGCATTCCCTCCGTAGGAACAATGATTACCCTTTGTACGGTACTTGTTCCGTCACTAACAGAAATCTTATAAAACTCAGAAAGCTGTGTTAATGACAATGATTTGAATAATATGTTTTCACTTATCGCTTCCGTCTTGTTGGAAAGAAGCGGAGATACGGTAACAACATATTCACTGTTTTCAAATCTTGCAAAATTGACATTTATATCGTAATTATCGCCATTACAAACCACCTTAGCAGATGGTTTCATTCTATTGATTTCCTTGATATAGCTATCAAGAATATTCTGTTTTTCTTGTTCTTCATCAGCAGTAATATTGTCCGTCAGTTTTACCTCCTGAAATGGGTTAGACGGATTATCTTCAGAACCATTAAATAGTGATTCTGATAGTTTTCTCATATTCAAATAACGATTTTTAGATTTAAGCATCATCGTAAATTCCACATTGCCTTTAATCGCATTGTGAGAAGCATTCAACGAACCTAAATACAAATATGTATCTGAGTATTTGCGAACCATATATAATTTTGCGTGAATATCTTGCTTTTGAATTTGCTGCGTTTCTTCTTCAGAAATCGTTGACTCTCCATCAACCACAGCATCTTTCATTGTAAATATTCTAAAATCAGCACAATCGGTAGGATTAAGTTTTCCAAGTGACATCGCTCTTGTGAAAAGCATATAATCCGTATGGTTTATGTATTTGTTTCTATCAATAAAAGCTTTGATTACCGAGTTCGTTAAGAATGGGGAAATTATCAATATCTCGTGAAAACTGTCCTCGAACAACGGTGCAAACGATTTATCTTCGGTTGTATGAAAACCACCGTCGCCATTTTTTATTCCAGTTGGCAAGAACTCGAAATCATCAAATTCCTTAGAGTTCAATTCAAAATGAACATAAGGCAACTCTCGAATAATCGTTCTGATTTTTTTTGACTTTGCCTTTGCATTTTCATCAGAAGGCAGAGTGTTTGTGATGTAGGAGAGGAAGTCGCTTACCGGAGCTGTTTTAAGTGTCTTACGACCATTTACTTTACCTTCCATAGTGAAAGTCACATCCCAACTTCTATCAAAAGTCAGATTTCTACTTAAAACAACAACTCGGTATAGTGGTGTTCCATTCTCATCAACATATCTGATAAGCCAAAATTTGGGGTGGAATGACGGATACTTAGCAATTCCTTTTCGCTTTGCTGTACTTACCTGAAATACCATTTTTTCAAGCAGAATATAAAGCGAAGTTATGTTATTAGGGGTATGTATCTGCCCACCTTCACAAAATAGGGCAACTTTATCTCCTGTTGCTCGTAATGCTTCCAACAAACAAATAGGATTCTTCATCAAATCACTATCGGTTTCTTCCGAAAGACCAAGAGCAATACAAGCACCTACAAGTGCATCTAAATCTAATGAATAGGTTGTACCTATTGCAAAATCAAGTATATAACCGTCAGGTGGTGCAAGAACCTGACCATAATCTAATCGGTCATTATTGGGATTAAGCATTGGTCTTGTCCTCACTTTCCATAATATCTCTGACTATTGTTCTTGCATTGTAAAAACGATAATCCAGTTCTTTTCCTCCCTGCCATTCATTCGGATTAAACTCGCATGGATGTTTCGTTTTTGCTCTGTTAGTACCTTTTAACTGTACTTCTCGTGAAGTAATACATTTTTTCAAGGCTTCCACATTTCCGGCAATCATATATTCCTGACATTGTTTCAAAAATTTTCGGAGCAGCGGATTGTTGAACACTTCTAATTTTTCTAAAATGTAATCTATATCAATATCCGCCAACTCAGAAAAGATTGGTTGCAATCTTTCCAATTCTCTGTTGGCTTCATCATTTTTACTATCCGATATGACAATGTTATACACTGTACGAATAGTATATATATAATCTGAAAACGCATACGCAAGCCAATATGTTTCCTTAATATCTTCAGGGAACATATCAATAATGCTGCTAACATCTTGAAAAGATGTGCAATCAAGGAACTCTGCAATATCATTTTCAAGTACATACGCAAGCATTGAGCCTTTGCAAGATGTGATAATTTGCTCTTTCAAAAATGCAGCTTCTTCACTACTTAACTTCATTGAGAAACCTTCAATCCAATTATCTCTATAAAGGGGCATTTTCCAAAATTGCATACCGAACAAATCACCAGCATTTTTATCATCACACTCATTTTCTTCTGCATTGTCATTTCTATTTCCAAGTTTTTTCAATGTGGCTTTCTGTGATTTTAATGCACACGAAACACGCACATATTCGGAGAGAGAAAGACTTCCTCCGGTAAATATCCCATATCGTCTGAGTCCAGCCCAATAAATACTTGCTGGTGTTCGTTTTACCCAATTCCCATTTTGAAGCGAGTTCTTACCAATAAGTCCACTTTCATTTCTGTTCTGACTAAATAAAATCTCGCCACAAGTTCTTTCAATCGTATCCAATGTCTTTAAGACCTTGTTCGGATTGGTTTCATTGCTTTTCTCCAGTTGTTTCAAGGCATACGGAACAGCAAAGAAATATTTTGCCCTTGTTTGGATGGTGGAAGTCCCTGGAAAAAATCTGTTGGAAAAACCATCTCTAACAGCAGCAATGCCCAGCTCATCTAAAGTCCCGCTTTCAGAAAGCAGGTCTAAAACGCTCAACACTTTGCTTCGTTCTGATTTTGAAAAGTCAATCCAACCTAATTCCATTTTCTTATCTCCTAAATCTATGAATTATTTTGCATACTTCTTGAAATTCTCTGCCTGTTCAAGAACTTCCTTGTAAACATCATCAATGGTTACTGGCGGATAACCGAACTCATCAAGTAGCAATATCAAATCCACTTGCAAGTTTGCCTTAATATCATCACGGGCAGACCAATCGGTATAGCGTGACTTATCATCAA
>JAUNFA010000026.1 GCA_030525285.1 Bacillota bacterium
GCAGCGGTCAGTATGCATACGACCAAAGCCTTGAAGAATCCATCAAAAGAATGAGGGATAAATACAACATCGTTACTGTATGTGCCGGAGGAAACAAGGGCATACAAAAGAACCTGTATCCGGCGGATTACAATGCATCTGTAGCGGTGACTGCATTGGATGAAAATGGTACCAATGCAGAATATTCGGATTACAACAGGAGCAAGGACATTAGTGCGCCGGGAACCAATATAATATCTACTTATCCGGGCAATAATTATGCAAGAATGTCAGGGACTTCAATGGCTGCGCCTGTGGTGTCCGGTGCAATGGCGATGCTGTGGGCAGGTGATCCGGATATTACTGTAGATCAGGCAATCAGGAGTATCAAAAGAACTGCAAATCCGGTAAACCGCAGTGCCAACGACAGAGGTAATCTGACGGGAAGTGTGGGTGCAGTTGATTGTGAGAAAGCATATCGCTATGCCATGGGTACATATGATGGTGTACTGCTGCCAGAGGAAATTGCTGATTACAATATAAGTCTGGGATACAAAACATGTACCTACAGCGGGGCTGCTAAAAGACCTGCTGTAAAGATTGGTGATTTGACAGAGGGTAAGGATTTCAAAGTATCATATTCAAGCAACGTGAAGGTGGGAACCGGTACGGTTACCATAATCGGCATGGGAGATTATACAGGTACAGTTAAGAAGACTTTCAAAATCAATCCAAAGGGAACGAATATCAGGAAAACCAGTAGAGTTAAAAGAGGTCTGAAGGTGTTCTGGAAGAAACAGACTACACAGACTGACGGATACCAGATTCAGTATTCGAGATACAGCAGTTTTAAAAACAGTTCGTCAAAATACAGCAGTAAAAAGTATTCTTCAAAGAAGCTTAAGAAACTTAAATCCAAAAAAAATTATTACGTTAGGGTAAGAACATATAAGAAAGTAAACGGAACTACATATTATTCCTCATGGAGTAAAAGTAAACGAGTAAAGATCAAATAAAACAGAGGTGACCATGGAATTAAACAAGATTTGCAGTGATATAGAATTTGAGCTTATTCAGGGTGATGTGAAGGCTGAGGTTACGGACATTATTTATGATTCGCGTAAAGCTGAAGAAGGAACAATGTTCGTATGTATGGTTGGTGCAGTTACCGATGGACATAAATATATCCCGGATGTGGCTGCCAAGGGGGCTTCCGTTATAGTTATGCAGAGCAGAGAAGCTCTGGCTCAATACGGAGAAGGTGTCGACCTTGAAGGAATCACAATAATCCTTGTGGAAAATACAAGAAGTGCGCTGGCATACATGTCAGCGGCATTTTTTGACTATCCGGCCCGCAAACTTACAACTATCGGACTTACAGGGACTAAGGGAAAGACGACGACAACATTTATTATTCAGGATGTTTTGACGAAGGCGGGTATCAAATCGGGTCTTATAGGAACCATAGCTACGGTAATAGGTGAGGAGTCTACACCGGCCAAAAACACAACTCCAGAATCTTATGAGATACATAAGGCCATGGCTAAGATGGTGAAAGCGGGATGCACACATCTGGTAATGGAGGTAAGCTCCCAGGGGCTTAAATTTGACAGAACTGCAGGCATCGAGTTTGACTACGGCGTTTTCACGAATCTTTCACCGGATCACATAGGTCCGACAGAACATCCGGATTTTGATGATTATCTCAGATGCAAAAAAATGCTGTTTAAGCAGTGTAGAACGGGAATTTTTAATATTGATGACAGTCACGCTGAAGCAATAATGGAAGGGTGTACCTGCAACATTGTTTCAATCTCTCTCGAAAAAGAAGCGGATCTTACTGCTTCCAACATTCAGTTTCTGAGCGAGGGAGGAAAGCTGGGGATGACATTTAACGTTCACGGAATGATGGAAGGACCGGCAACGACACATATACCCGGTAAATTCAGCGTGTATAACGCACTTACAACTATTGCAATATGCAAGCTGCTGGGCGTTAATGAGGAGGCTATTATTAGCGGTCTCTCTGATGCACAGGTAAAGGGAAGAGTAGAAATTGTTCCCGTATCCGATGAGTTTTGCGTAATTATAGATTATGCGCACAATGCCCTTAGCACCAGAAGCGTTTTGAAAACTCTTAAAGAATACAATCCACATAGACTTGTGGCAGTCTTTGGGTGTGGAGGAAACAGATCAAAGGTGAGGAGATACGACATCGGCGAAGTTGCCGGCAAACTTGCAGACCTTTGCATACTGACAATGGATAATCCAAGGTATGAAAGTCTTAAGGCAATTAATGAGGACATCAAAGAGGGCCTGGCGATTTATGACGGTAAGTATATTGAAATCGATGACCGTAAGGAAGCTATTGCATATGCAATAACAAACGCGGAGCCGGGCGATATGATAGTAATGCTGGGCAAGGGCCACGAAACATACATCGAAATCGAGGGGGTTCGTCATCATTTTTCGGAGCACGAGGTCATTTGGGAAATTGTAGATGATATATATGCAGGCAGACGTAAAATGGAGAAAGGAACTTCTATACTATGATAAGTCTTAAAAATGTCTCCAAATTTTATTACAAGAAGGGGATTATCGCCACAGGCATGACTAAAGTGAATCTTCACTTTGACCTGGGCGAGTTTGTAGTGATTACAGGTGAATCGGGCAGCGGCAAGAGTACGTTGCTTAACGTGATTTCGGGTATGGATACCTACGAAGAAGGCGAAATGTATATAAGGGGACGTGAGACAAGCCATTTCACGGAGAAGGATTTCGTTGAGTACAGAAAAAAATATATAGGAAATATTTTTCAGAGCTTCAACCTGGTAAACAGTTATACTGTTTACCAGAATGTGGAGCTTGTATTATTAATAAACGGTTTCAAAAAATCCCAGATAAAATCAAGAGTAAACGATATTCTCGGTAAGGTTGGACTTAAGGATTTCGCCAGAAGCAAGGTCAGCAAATTGAGCGGAGGACAGAAGCAGCGTGTGGCCATAGCCAGAGCCCTGGCAAAGGAGACGGACATAATCGTTGCAGATGAGCCTACCGGAAATCTGGACAGCAAAAGTGCGGCGGAGATTGTGAAGCTTCTCAGTGAAATAGCACAGGATAAGCTGGTAATCGTGGTAACTCACAATTATGAACAGTTTAAGGACTATGCAACGCGCAGAATTAAAATGCACGATGGCAAAATTGTAGAAAATGTACAGCTTAAAAAGACTGATGAACTTGTGCTTGAAGAAGCACCGGATGAAAAGACGAATAGAGCTGGTGAAGTAGGGCTAAGACAGAAATCCCGAACAGATTCCCGCAGGAATAACGGGAGCGGGAGCATGTCGGCATTTAACAAGCTGAGATTGGGCATAAGGAACACGTTTAACGTGATTCCAAAGTTTGTGCTGCTGTTTATCGTATTTGCCTTCATGCTTGTAGCTGTAACATCAGAATACACGTCATATCTTTCTCAGAAAGAAACAGCGGAGAATCTGGGATACAACTCCTACTTTACGAATCTGCGACCGGACAGAGTGGTTCTCAAGAAAGATGACAAATCAAAATTCACAGCAGATGATTTCGCAACAATAAGCGAGGTGGACAATGTAGCTGAAATTTCTGAGTACGATGTACTTCTGGACAAAGAAATATATCTGGAAAGCGGCGACTTTTACTATACGGCAAGAGCACGAAGTGTTACAGAATTCAGTGGCAAACTGATTGGGGGAAGAATGCCGTCCAAACCGAATGAAATAATACTTACAGCCAATGAAGATAATTATTATTTCAGCAAAAAGTATCAGAAGAAGCTTATAGACCGGGTTTTCAAGATAGATCTGGGCAGTGGCGGAGACTATGCAAAGGTTAAAGTTACCGGTATTGCATACAGCAAGTCTGATTATGAGTTCACAAATTGCTGTGATATGTATATGTCAGACAAAATGCTTAATGGAATTCTGACGGAGACGTATCATGATAGCAGCAAGATTGCAGTGGATATTAACGGAAAGGTTCAGACGGTAGAAACAGGAGATGTCGTTTATAACCTTAAACCAAACAAGCATGTAAGTCCGGGCAATGCCGTTGTTTCCAATGAATTTGATAATTTTTACAATAATGGACAGTGCAAAGGCAAAGAAATCAAAGTAACTGTATCCAACATATATTACAAGTCAGCTAAAAAGTTTAAAATCAGCGAAAAATATTCAGAAAAGAATTTCAAGAGAATTACGGGAATATCTGACTATGACATGAATGGTGGATTGATATTTATAAATCCTGCGGATTACAACAGACTGTTTACTAATGATAATTATCAGGTTACGGTGCTGGTTAAGGACAAGGATAAAGTGAATGAGACAAAGAAGGCTCTTGCCAATGTTGGTTATGACCCGTTGCCGCTCAGAGATGTAATTGTTCAGAATATCAGCAACCTTCTTCAGCTGATTATGCTTCCTGTTATGATCATAATACTGTTGGCATTGTTCTTCATATCATACTTTGTAATAAAACTGATTCTAAGAACGAGAACCGGTTATTTCAGCATTCTCAAAATGCTGGGACTTAATGAGAAATCTATAAAGAGAATTATGGACATTGAGCTTATTACAATTATGTTGATAGCCTACGGAGTGTTTATAGGGGCAGCAGTTCTCACAAGTATGGGCTACATATCAGTTAAGTTCATTAATGACATGGTGAAGTACATGAATTATGAGAATTACGCTATACTTCTGGCGGTTCTTGTGGCAATGAGTTATCTGATTTCAGGTAAATTTTCCAGAAGCCTCTTCAAAAGGAGCTCTCTTGGCACTTTCAGAGAGGAGGAATAGAAATGTTAAAACTGCAAAATCTCGATAAAACATTTAACAAACGAAAAAAGAATAAAATACATGCTGTTAACAATACATCTCTGGAGATGGGGGATACAGGACTTGTTGCACTTCTTGGACCGAGTGGATGTGGTAAAACGACTCTTCTCAATGTAATAGGAGGTCTTGATGCTCCGGATAAGGGTGATGTTGTCATTGATGGGCAGCGTCTTACACGAAGAAGGTCAGGAAAGACGGATTCAATTCGAACACTCAAAATCGGGTACATTTTTCAAAACTACAATTTGGTGGAAAATCTGACGGTCTTTGAAAATGTTGCCATAGCTCTCAGAATGTCGGGGGTCCGAAATGAAGCTGTAATTGAAGAAAAAGTAAAGTATGTTCTTGAAAAGACGGGAATGTACCGATATCGCAACAGAACTGCGGAGATGCTTTCCGGTGGTGAAAGACAGCGTGTAGGCATTGCCCGTGCCATAGTCAAGAATCCGTCCATTATCATTGCAGATGAACCGACGGGAAATCTGGACAGCAGGAACACTCTTGAGATAATGAATATTATCAAGACGATATCCAGGGAAAAGCTTGTGATTCTGGTAACACATGAAGAGGAACTTGCTGAATTTTATACTACGAGAATAGTAAAAATCCGAGATGGCAAGGTGATTTCTGATAATGAGAATGAGGGGACAGATGGCTTAGATTACAGTCTGGATTATAAGGTGTACCTCAAGGATATCAAAGATCATAAACGATTAAGAAATGACAAATACGAACTTAATTTTTACAATGATTCTCAGGACAGACTCAACCTGGACATTGTAATAAGAAAGGGCAATATTTTAATACGAAACAATAATCCTGAAACGAGACTTGAGGTGGTTGACGAGGATTCGCCGATTGAACTTATAAATGACCATTACAGAAAAATCGAAGAAGGCGATGATATCGGCAGTGGCTTTGACCCAGGCAGACTTGAAACCGGGACAAAAAAACGGTATAGAGCAGTTGTGGGTCCTGTTAAGATGATAAAAACAGGGTTTAGTCGTGTTATGGATTACAGTGTCATTAAGAAAATACTTCTGGTTGGATTTTTCATATCGGCCATGTTCATGACGTATGCAGTTTCAAGCATTTTCGGAACGATTAACCTTACAGATGATATGTTTGTAACAAAGGACAAGTCATATCTTAATATTGTAAGTAAACACAATGATGTTAATGATTATGAGGAGCTTGAAAAAAATCGTGACATAGCATATGTAATGCCGGGGGATTCAATTATCAATCTGAATCTGAAGTATGATGCATATCTTCAGACTGTTGAGGCCTATGTATGCCTTTCGGGATCCCTTTCTGATAAAGACAAGATAAGTCAGGGAAGTTTGCTGTACGGTAGACTGCCTGAAAAAAACAGAGAAATTGTTGTAGACAGACTTGCTGTAAAGAATTCAATAAAGGAGTACAGTACCAAAGAATGTGGTCTTGGCAAGGTGCGCGATTATCTGGGCTGCAAAGTGGAGATTCCAAACATGGGAACCTTTAAAATTGTCGGCATAACAGATATGGAAAGTCCATGCATATATGCTCCGAGAAGTCAGTTTGTGAACATAATCGCGAATAGTTCAGAGGAAAGTGATGATACGGGACTTGTGGACTATGGATTAATGAAATCCAAAGTGAAGAAAGTCAAGGGAAGCTGGCCGACAAAACCTTATCAGGTTATGGTTAATGAGATAAACAAGGATGAAATGAAAATAGGCAAAACCATAGACACAAAGGTTAACGGTCAAAAATTGAAAGTATCGGGCTACTTCAAGGACGGAAACGACAGCGATATTCTTCTTGTCAATAATGCAACTGTAAAATACAAGCTGATCAAAACAACCGAAGGTATTACAGTGTGTCCGAATGATAAGGATGAGGTCCTTTCACAGCTTAGAGATGACGGTATCAATATAGTGGACTCATATAATCAGAGCCGCAAAGAGTATATCAGTCAGAATAAGGCATATAACAATGCAAGTCTGATGGTGGCATTTGTAATACTTGCCATATCATGCATTGAGATTTTCATTATTATGAGGGCATCCTTCCTGTCAAGAGTGAAAGAGGTGGGCGTATACAGAGCTATCGGAGTCAAGAAGGGTGATATTTACAGAATGTTCATGGGAGAAATACTTGCGATTACGACTATAACATCGCTTCCGGGATTTGCCTTTATGTTTTACGTCATAGGCAGACTGGGCAAAGTAAGCTATTTCAGTTCTCTGTTTATTACTACACCGGCGGTGGCTAGCATCTGTCTCGGATTGATATATGCCATAAATCTGATTTTTGGACTTATACCTGTTATGAGAACGATGCGCAAAAGACCTGCAGCTATACTGAGTAGAACAGACGTGAATTAAAAAATTGCAACATAGAGAATTGCAATATAGGAAAAGAGAGCGATTTGCAGATTGTACCGCCCTCAAATGTTAGATTTTTAGGTCTAACTTTTGGGGGTCGGTACAGCAAACGCTCTCTTTGCTTATACATTGATATTATTCTTTGGCTGGACTATTGAATCATGCCGGCGGTAATGATTGCCATAATGTATACTTCATCGGCATCACAGCCTCTGGAAAGGTCATTTATAGGTGCATTCAGACCTTGAAGAATAGGGCCGTATGCGGCAAATCCGCCAAGTCTTTGTGCGATTTTGTAGCCTATGTTACCAGATTCAATTGTAGGGAAAATGAACGTGTTCGCTTTGCCGGCAACTGCTGAATCAGGACATTTTGTTGCTGCAACTGTAGGACTTATAGCGGCATCAAACTGGAATTCTCCGTCGATAACCAGTTTTGGATTTATTTTGCGTGCCTCAATTACAGCATCGTGGCTGAGCTGCACAGTGCCGCCTTTACCGGAGCCGTATGTTGAGAAACTGAGAACTGCCACTTTAGGATCCATTCCCCAGCACTCCGCAGTTTTTGCAGATTCCACAGCAACTTCTGCCAGCTGCTGTGCGCCTGTGAGGACTACATTTCCTTCCTTGTCAAGCTTGTCCTTGTAGTCGATGTTTACAGCGCAATCACCCATTACATACTTTTCGACATTCCCGTCAACCTCTCGCTGGAGAAGGAAGCATGAACTTACAAGGTTAGCACCGGGCTTTGTTTTGACAAGCTGAAGTGCAGGTCTTATTGTGTCTGCTGTTGAATATGTCGCACCACCGAGAAGTGCATCAGCCTCACCCATTTTAACCAGCATTGTGCCAAAATAGTTACCCTGAAGGAGAGATGCATGGCATTCTTCTTTAGTCATTTTGCCCTTGCGAAGTTCATACGTAGTATCAATCATTTTGTCCATATCGCTGTAGTCAGCAGGATCAATTATGCGGGCTTTGGAAATGTCTGAGCTGCATGCTGCTGCGGACTCTGAAACTTCAGTCGGATTTCCGATGAGAATAACATCGATGAGATCTTCCCCAATAAGTCTGCCTGCGGCAGTTAAAATTCTTGAATCTGTACCTTCAGTGAACACTAAGGTACGGCGTGTTTTTCTTAAATTATCGATCATTTTGCTAAACATAAAATATTAGTCTCCTTCTTCATATGATTAACGGACATTATAACATGACATGGGTGCCATTGGTATCAATTTTGTTGTGTTTGATGCTTTGCTGTTTCGGTTACCATACGAAACAGCTGTTTTTCAATAATTCCACCTTGCGGAGGGTTAGAGGAAGAACACTCGCCTCAGGGCATATTTTCTTGAATTAGGACACTGAACGTTGTAATATAATTGTGTATATACTAAATTAGCTAAGGATAAAAAGATGAAACAGAATATTGACAAGACAACAGTCCCTAAGCCTGTCAGAAACGATAAGCTGAAGGAGGCAATGGATCAGCTTAGAAATGATCCTACACGAGAAAACAATATCGTTGTTCTCAATGAAGTCGTCAGTGCAGGGCTGCTTGCACCGGTGTCGATGGACAGAGAACCCGAAATCGATAAAAAAACGGGAGAGGTCATAATTGATAAGGATACCGAAATAAGGTTTGAAATTATTTCGAATAACCGAGGAGAACTTTATTATCCGGTATTTACCGATGGAGCCGAAATGAAGAAGTTTAACATTGAGCAGGATCAGAGAGTGCTCATAGTCAGCTTCAATGATTTGGCTGCAATGATAAAAGTTCAAAACAATCAGATCGCAGGATTTGTAATTAATCCCAAAAGTGACAATATGATTTTCAGTGCGGACATGATTGCCAAAATGTCAGCAGAAATGGAAAAAGAAGACAAAGAAAAGGAGAAATAACAGCTATGGAGAAAAATCTGGCAAAAACATATAATCCGAAGGAGTTTGAAGATAGAATTTATGATATGTGGGAAGAAAGCGGTGCTTTCAGAGCGGAAGTGAATCATGACAAAAGACCTTTCACAATTGTTATGCCGCCCCCAAATATCACAGGACAGCTTCACATGGGTCATGCACTGGATCAGACACTTCAGGATGTGCTTACCAGATTCAAGAGAATGCAGGGATATTCAGCACTTTGGCTGCCCGGTTCAGACCATGCAAGTATTGCCACGGAAGTTAAGGTGGTAAACAGAATCAGAGATGAAGAAGGTCTTGAGAAGGAAGACCTGGGTAGAGAGGAATTCCTCAAAAGAGCATGGGATTGGAAAAGGGAGTTCGGAGGTAAAATTACAAAACAGTGCCGTAAGCTGGGCGATTCGTGTGACTGGTCAAGAGAAAGATTTACAATGGATGAAGGCTGCAACAAGGCAGTAAATCACTTCTTCGTAAAGCTTTATAACAAGGGTCTGATTTACAAAGGAAACAGACTCATCAACTGGTGTCCTGATTGCGGAACATCGCTGAGCGATGCAGAGGTTGAACACGAAGATAAAAACGGACTTTACTGGTACTTCAGATATCCGGCTGCCGAAGAAGGCGGTCAGGACATGATTGTTGCAACATCAAGACCTGAAACTATGTTCGGTGATATTGCAATTGCAGTACATCCGTCAGATGAAAGATACAAGGACATGGTAGGAAAGAAGGTAATCCTTCCGCTGGTAGGCAGAGAAATAGAAGTAATTGCCGATCTGTATCCAGATCCTGAAAAGGGAACCGGCGCTGTTAAGATTACACCTGCACACGACCCTAACGACTTTGAGGTTGGACAGAGGCACAATCTGGAAATAATGTCATGTATAGATGAAGAAGCTAAAATGACATCTCTGGCAGGAAAATATGAAGGTATGGACAGATACGAGTGTCGTAAGGCATGGGTCAAAGATCTTGAAGAGGCAGGATATCTGGTTAAGACAGAAGAAAAGGTTATTCCTGTAGGTGAGTGTTACAGATGTCATACAGTAGTTGAACCGATGCTTTCAGACCAGTGGTTTGTTAAGATGGAAGATTTGGCAAAGCCTGCCATTGAAGCAGCAAAGAGCGGAGAACTTCAGCACGTTCCGGAAAGATTCGAGAAGACATATCTTCACTGGTTGGAGGAAATCAGAGACTGGTGCATTTCAAGACAGCTCTGGTGGGGCCACAGAATTCCTGCATGGTATTGTCAGGATTGTGGTGAAATCATTGTTGCAGAGGAAACGCCGCATGCATGCACTAAGTGCGGCAGCGAGAATCTGAAGCAGGACGAGGATGTTCTGGATACATGGTTCTCATCAGCACTCTGGCCATTCTCAACCCTGGGTTGGCCGGAAGAAACAGAAGAATTAAAGTATTTCTATCCTACAGATGTGCTCGTGACAGGGTACGACATTATTTTCTTCTGGGTAGTAAGAATGGTATTCTCAGCACTGGAAACAACAGGTAAATCACCATTCAAATATGTTTATGTTCATGGTCTTGTAAGAGACGCTCAGGGTCGAAAAATGTCCAAGTCACTGGGCAATGGTATTGATCCTCTGGAAATCATAGACAAGTATGGAGCAGACGCGCTCAGATTCATGCTGACAACGGGAATTACACCGGGTAATGACATGAGATTCAAGGAAGACAGACTTGAATCATGCAGAAATTTTGCTAACAAGCTTTGGAATGCATCGAGATTTGTAATAATGAATCTGCAGAATGATGACGGAACCTTCAAGGAGGTTGCGGACATTAAAACTGCAATGCTTCAGGACGAAGATAAGTGGATAATTTCAAGAGTAAATGACGCGGTAAAATACATTACAGATACAATGGAGAAGTTCGACCTGGCTCTGGCTGGAGAAAGAGCTTATGACCTGATTTGGAACGAGTTCTGTGACTGGTACATCGAAATCGTCAAAGGAAGACTTTACGGCGATGATGAAGAGGACAAGAAGGTAGCAAGAGCAGTACTCATAAAGGTTCTCAAGGATATGCTCAGACTGCTGCATCCGTTCATGCCTTATATCACAGAAGAAATCTGGGCCTTCCTGCCTAAGGGAGAACCGTCAGCAGAAAACCCTGACAACTTCCTCATTAAGGAAGAGTGGCCGGTATTTTCTGAAGATGCGGTTTATCCTGATGAAACCGATAAGCTTGAAATGGCAATGAACATTATCAGAAGCATAAGAAACATCAGAGCTGAAGCGGATGCATCACCGGGTAAGAAACTTACAGCAATGATTCTCTGCGGAGAAGGCAGAGGGGATGTTGTCAGAGCTGGTGAAAGATACATCAAAAAAATTGCAAACATTACAGAAATCACATTCCCTGAAACTAAGGGTGATGTACCTGAGGATGTAATGTCAGCAGTTGTTGATGGAGCTGAAATCTTCATACCTCTTGACGATATTATGGATTATGAGGCTGAGCTTGAGAGACTGAGCAGGGAGCAGAAGCGACTGGAAGGCGAAGTCAAGAGAGTTAAGGGCATGTTGAGCAATCCGAACTTCGTAAACAAGGCTCCTGAGAAAAAAGTTAACGAAGAACGTGAGAAGCAGGTTAAGTACGAGGAAATGCTGGCAAAGGTTGTTGAACGACTGAAGCTGGTGGAATCAAAAGTGAAATAATGACAGCAATAGAGAGAATACATCAATTTGATAAGTTTGGAATTGTTCTGGGTCTGGAAAGAATGGAAGAACTGCTCAGAAGACTCGGAAACCCTCACGACCGGCTGCAGGTCATCCATGTGGCCGGTACCAACGGCAAAGGTTCCGTGTGCAAATTCATGGAAATGGGACTTGAGGCCTGTGGATACAAGGTAGGACTTTACACATCACCGTATATTGAGAAATTCAATGAGAGGATAAGATGTAACGGCAGTGACATTACCGATGAGCAACTGGAAGAAACGGCATGGATGGTCATAAAACATGCAGAAGCAATGGTTGCAGATGGTTTTGATTCGCCGACGGAGTTTGAAGTTGTCACAGCTATAGCCTTTGAATTTTTTAGCCGTATGAATGTTGATATTGCCATACTGGAGGTAGGACTCGGAGGCATAGGAGATTCTACGAATGTTGTTAAGTCTCCTATGGCCAGTGTAATAACTTCAATCTCGATGGATCATATGGACAGGCTTGGAACTACTTTGGGTGAAATTGCGGCAAATAAAGCAGGGATTATCAAAAAAGGTTGTCCGGTGATTTCAAATGTATCCGAAAGAGAGGCTGCTGTTGTAATTGCAGGCAAGGCATATCACACTGGTGCGCGACTTTATGACATTTCGGGAATTCGTGCAGCTGTTACAGATGAAACCATAGAGAGTCAGACTGTAAGCATGCAGCTTTTTGATAAGAGCTATTCTGATGTAGAAATTCCAATGATAGGAAAACATCAGGCTCAGAATCTCAAAACTGCCCTGGCAACACTTGAAATACTCAGGTCGCAGGGCAAGATAAAACTGGATAAGGAAGCTTTGTACAGCGGCTTGAGAAAGGCTGGGCAGCCGGGCAGATTTGAAGTACTTCGAATTGCTTCGGAGAATTTACCGACCATAGTAATTGATGGAGCTCATAATGAAGCTGGAGCAGCAGCACTTGAGAATACCATGAATGAATGCTTTGACGGGAAGGTTCTTCTCGTAACTGGAATTCTGGCTGATAAAGAAACCGATAAAATTCTCAAGCATTTCATTAATATTACAGAGGATGTTCTTGTGACTGAACCGGATAATCCAAGGAAGATGAATGCAGCAGAACTGGCAGGAAAGCTTGAAAAGATGGGAATTAAACCGATGGTGGAAGCGGACATTCACCAATGCATTAACAAGGTTCACGAAATCGAAAAGGATTACGATGTAATATTATTCGCAGGATCGTTATATCTGATAGGCGCCATAAGGGGGTTAATCAAATGACAGAAAGTATGAAGAAAAAAATTCTCGTTTACTATAATCCATATTCGGGCAGCGGTATGTTCAAGAATAATCTGGACTATATAATTGAAAGATGCCAGGAAGCAGGATATCAGGCGGTACCCATTCGAACAGCCAAGGGTAAAGTGATCGACGAAACTTTCGCTGAGATTAATCAGGATGAATACAGCAGAATCATTATCGGTGGAGGAGACGGTACTGTTAATATGTGCGTTAATGCCATGGTCAGGCATAACATTAAGCTTCCTATTGCAATCCTTCCATCTGGTACGGCAAATGACCTTGCTTACTATCTCGGACTTCCATCAGAAATCAAGGAACTGATGGATATTGCTCTGGGAGATGTGACAAGTACTGCAGATGTGGGTAAAGTCAATGACAAGGTCTTTGTCAATGTAGCTGCTTTGGGAGGCTTAATAGATGTCAGTCAGAGAACAGACCCGAACCTGAAGAATTCCATAGGAGTTGCGGCTTACTATCTTACAGCCATGTCAGAACTTCGTCAGGTAAAGTCATTTACAGTTACGTTGAGAACACCTGAACATGTATATGAAGAAGATATATATTTTATGGTTGTAATGAACGGCGAGTCAGCCGGTGGATTCAGAAGATTAAATCCGGATTCGTCAATTAACGATGGCAAACTTGACGTGATTGCATTCTGCAAAATGCCAATTGTTGAATTCGCACCACTTCTCATTGAAGTTCTAAGGGGCAGACATCCTAACAATAAACATGTGATATATTTCCAGACTGATGAGCTTACAATTGAGTCTGATACGGATATAGGCACTGATATTGACGGCGAGCACGGCGAAAAACTCCCACTGCATTTTTCAATATTACATGAAAGACTTAATATTTTTGTAAAGGGAGAATAATAATGACGAGCATGATTAAAATTGCATTAACTGATGACTATGATGGACTTGTGCCGTTTTTCATTGAGAATGAGCTGGAGTTTTCAGAGGATGAGCCTCCGGTTACAGAGGAGATAATCAGTTGCTGGAAAATAGATGAAGAATCTTTTGAAGAGGATGGAACACCGGCAGGTTCGAGAATTATCGGTGGGTTCGTACTTGCAAAGCGTCAGGGCGAATACATTTGTGACGGTGTTGCAATAGATCCGGAATACAGAATGTTCGGATATGGAGAAGAACTTCTAAAAAGAGGCCTCGAAGAAGTAAAGTCACTTGGAGGAAGCAGGATGTTTCTTGTGGCAAGGGCACCGGGATTCTTTGCAAAGTTTGGATTCGTACCGGTACCGAGAGAAGATGCTCCTGAATTTTTCGAGTGTCTGACATGCCCTCAATACGGAGTGGACTGTCATCCTGAAGTTATGAGAAAGGATTTGTAATCATGAGCGTTGGGATTAGCAGAAAAAGGATAATGTTTATTATTGCTGCGGCTGTTGTAATGACAATTTGTCTTACTATGCCTTGTTTTGCAGGCACGGAGGATTATACAGCAGGAAGCAGCATGAAGGAAGAACAGGATGCGGATGATGGAGGAATGCGGCTGATGGCAGCTGCACCATGGTCAAAAAATTCAAACGGCACATACAACAATGGTAATGGTGTGCTTCTTAAAGGCGCCGTTGCGAAGGGTATTGATGTAAGCAAACATCAGGGAAACATAAAGTGGAATAAGGTTAAGGGGTCAGGAATCGACTATGTTATTCTCAGATGCGGATACAGAGACAGTAAAGGTAAACTTCATACTGATGAAAAATGGAATGTTAATGTAGCGGCATGTGAGAAGTATAAAATTCCTTATGGTGTTTATTTTTATTCAACAGCTAAATCCGACAAACAGGTTAAGGAAGAAATAAACAAGGTTAAGACGCTGCTTAAGGGTCACCATCCTGATTACCCTGTATATTATGACCTTGAAGATCCTAAGAGGTTACAAAAACAGGGAAAGGCATTTATAAGCAAGGCGGGACTAAGCTTCTGTAAGTCAATTAAAAGTGCAGGTTACAAATCTGGAGTATATGCAAGCAAAAACTGGTGGGATAGATATCTTACATCAAGCAGCTACAATGCCTATGAGAGATGGGTTGCCCAGTGGAGAGCCGGCGGCTGCACGTACACAAAGGGATACAGTATGTGGCAATGCACAAGCAATTACAGAAGTGTTGACGGCATATACGAAAAAAATGGTAAAAAAGCCAGAGTGGATTTGGATTTCGCATATAAGGATTTTTATCAGACACCAGGTGAGTGGACCACTGATGAAAATGGAGAACCCATTTTCATGACATACGTTGAGAATGAAGACGGAACCTATGATACCGAACAGCCAATGATAATGGCTGTATCATGCTTCGTTAGAACAGGCGGATATTATTATTATGTAGGTGAAGACGGTCATAAGTATAAGGGACTGCAATACATAGACAATAAGCGATATTACTTTTCTGGCTCCGGTATTATGAAAAAGAGTGGCTGGATAAATTATGAAGGGGGCTCATACTTCGCCTCATCTACAGGGGTGCTTTATAATAATTCCCTTAAGAAGGTTAGCAACTACTATTACCTCTTCGCGGCAGATGGTAAGCGCTTTGGCGGCGGCACTCATGAACTTAATGGTAAAGTTTACAAATTGATGTCAAACGGTAAGGCCTACCTTAATATTTCCAAGGCGAAATACAAGACAAAATTCAAAAAAGGACCTGGCAAGAAATACAAAAATAAAGGAACTCTCAAACGAGGAAAGAGTGTTTATATTATCAGAACATACGGCAGCTGGAGTCAGGCCTCAAACGGATACTGGATCAAAACCAAACATTTGAAGAAGGTAAAATCCTATCCATACAATGCGCCTGCGAAACCTGTGCAGACTGAACCTTCAACTTCACCGACAGAGCCAAGTACCGTTGAACCTACAGAAAACAAAGCTAATCAGGAAACTGGTGAAATGCAGAAGGAAACACAATCTGATTCAAGCGGAGGTTTAAATCACTTGACAGAACAGTAATAGAGGGAATAATCTCAGGAGACCAGCTATGAAAAGTCAAGTATAGAATAAGCGAAAATTCATTTTCCCCT
>JAUNFA010000027.1 GCA_030525285.1 Bacillota bacterium
ACTGAATATGCTTTGAGTGGAAACATCAATCAGAAATGGTTGATGTTTTTCTTTTGCAAGACCGGTGATAGAGCAAAACCAAAAGCCGAAGAAGAAAGACTAAGTGGTTTTCAGGGATTGACAATTAAATACTATTTGATTATGATAATATGATTTAGCATAAGCTGAATGGGCGGCTTGGGATGAAAGATGAAAGGAGTATGTTATTATGTATGAGTATGTAGATGACAAACGATTTCTGAGCCGTATGCGTTCTCTTTGCGGAGATATAATGCAAGACCTTTGCCATACCTTAAAAGAAGAATATGACATAGGCTCTTCGTTTTATCTTGTGGGTAGCGGAGCAAAAAACCTGATACTTCAAAACTCTAATCAACCCATCGACTTGGATTATAACCTTGAAATCACAAGAATTGATGACTGGGAAAATTGTCGAAACATCAAAGAATGTGTTAGAAAGGCTTTTAATACAGCTCTTAGAGAATATGGGTGGAGCGACTGCCAAGATTTCACCTCATCTTTGACAACGAAAAAGCGACACTTTAATAAGGGAAATAGTACAGAATTTTCAATGGATATTTGTATTGTTTGCGAAGATGTTAATGGAAACTATTATCGTTTAATTCACGAAAAAACGGGCTTTACTTGTTATGATAGGTATTTTTGGAATCAAGCTCTTCATTCGAGACGCCTTAAAGAAAAAGCTGATTATATCAAGAGTAACGGAAAATGGGCATTAGTCAGAGAGCAATACAAGAAAATTAAAAATAAGTATTTAACATCAAATGACTATAACCATTCTTCCTTTATCTGCTACATTGAAGCAGTAAACAATGTCTATAATTCAAGAGGACATTGGAAATAAAATTTAACATTCTTTTATATCGTCACTTAATTAAGTGACGATTTTTTTATACCTAAAAGGAGGTAATGAAACACAATGATTAAAACACTTTCAAACCTGTTCAAGCAGGATAAAGAAAAGTTTGTAGTGCCAAAGGGAGTGCAGGATTGTATTCCCATTTACGCTATCTATGATGACGGTATTTTCAGAGTCGGCAGAGATAAATATTCGACGCAAGAACTTATTTTGCCCGTGTCGGTGCAGATTTGATTACTTACTTCGGCAGGCTTGGAAGTAAGTGCGTGAAACTGGAAACAGACGAAAGACTTTGTATTTTCCACGATTTTTATCGTGTGGGAGAAGCCGAGAGCCGACTTCTCGGTGTTGAACCCAATATTAACAACTGGCAAAGAGAGCAGAATGTAAATAACGACTTTTCTGCCACATTTCCTTACGATATGGAACAGTTGTATTACACGAAAGGGACTGTCCTATTAACAGAAATTAACCGTTAATGGGATAGTCCCTTTAAGTTGGCGGAGAGTCAGGGATTCGAACCCTGGGCCCTTTGACGGGCACGGCATTTCGAGTGCCGCACGATCGACCACTCTGACAACTCTCCATATCAAAATGACAACATCAAGTATATAACAAAGCAATCACAATATCAAGGCATTAATCAGTCCGGAACAATAAATCTAAAGGCTCTCTCATCTATTGCAAATTCAGCCGACTGACACCTGAATATTTCACCGTCAACACATAGTTTAAAGAACGAATCCATAGCTTCTATTTTAAGTGATTTCTCATGTCTGTAATCTATTATATCCTTTGCAATCACCTTGGAATTTTCAAGATGAACACCCTTAGAATACAGTGGAAACAGCTGCAGGAATTCTCTTCTGGTTACATATTTAATAAGGCTTACATCAAAAAAACCATCATCTGTTACGGCTCTTGGAAGTCCTTTAATCCCGCCACCGCAATAGCATCCGTTAGCAATTGAAATGAGCATCAGACGGCCATTATATACATCACCGTTATCATAGATAACCTTAAGATTGGCTCCCTCTCTCTTAATCAGAATTACGAAAACAGAAATCAGATAGGCCAAAGATCCGCTGATAAGAGGAAATTTCTTGACTGATCCCGTCATTTCAACGATATTGCAGTCCAGTCCTATGTTGAACATGTTCACGCAAAATCCATCCCTTACCTGTCCGTCTGTAATCGCTCTGTACTTAATAAGATCACATTCTCTGGAAGAAGACCTTGCATACTTTTTTATATCCATATAACTGCTTACATCACCGAAGTTTCGAATAAAATCATTACCTGTTCCAAGCGGAATTGCTCCGATTTCTACGTTGTTAAATCCATATGCTCCGTTTATAACCTGACTTACTGTTCCATCCCCACCGCAGGCAAATATGCGGATGCTTTGCTGAGAGTCCGAACGATTCATGCATATATCACGCACAATTTTCTGTGCATCACCTGATTCAGATGTTTCAATAAGCTTGTATTCCAGACCTGATTTATCTATGTTTTCGAGAAACTCCTGTCTCACTTTAGCAGTTCCTGACACAGGATTATAAATAAAATAATACTCCATATGCTGTATAGCCTCCTCTTCTAAAAATAGCATACGTGGTATATAATATCCATAAATAACTGAAAGTTGGTGAAATTATGGATGAAAGAATAAAAAGGCTTGCTGACCTGCTCGTAAATTATTCATGCAGGGTCAAGCCGGGTGAAAAGGTGCTCATTCACTATGAAGGTGATTCGTGCAGGAATTTGGCCAGACAGCTTGTTAAGAATGTATATGCTGCCGGCGGTTTCCCCTATGTTGAAATAAGCGACAGCTCCATTTCCAGAGAAATTCTGCTGGGATGCAGTGAAAGTCAGATTGAATTTCTCAATGAATGTTCCCTCATAAAGATGAAGGGAATGCAGGCCTATATTGGCATAAGTGCTGGTGGCAATGTATCGGAGCTTGCAGATGTACCGTCAGAGAATCTGAATATGTATTACAGACTTACTAATCCGACTCTGGACAGAAGAGTTAGCGAGACCAAATGGGTCGTTCTCCGATACCCTAACAGTTCAATGGCGCAACTGGCAAACACAAGTCTTGAAAGTTTCGAGGACTTCTATTACGACGTATGCACACTGGACTACAGCAAAATGAGCAAAGCAATGGATGCCCTGGTTGATCTGATGGACAGAACTGACAAAGTTCACATTACCGGTCCCGGAACCGACCTTACTTTCTCAATCAAGGACATTCCATCAGTAAAATGCGCCGGTGAATGCAATATTCCTGACGGTGAGGTTTATACTGCACCTGTGAAAGATTCAATGAACGGTTTTATAAGCTATAACACTCCGTCCGAAGAGCAGGGCTTCACCTTTGAGAACATCGTATTTGAAATCAAAAATGGCAAGATTATCAATGCCTCGGCTAACGATACCGAAAGGATTAACAAACTCCTCGATACAGACGAAGGATCACGATTCTTCGGAGAATTCGCCTTGGGCGTTAACCCATATATTCTCAATCCAATGAAAGACACATTGTTTGACGAAAAGATTGCAGGAAGCTTCCACCTTACTCCCGGAGCCTCATACGAAGATGCTCCCAACGGAAATAAGTCAGCAGTTCATTGGGATCTTGTAAACATTCAAAGACCTGAATACGGCGGCGGAGAAATATATTTTGATGATGTTCTTATTCGCAAAGACGGTCTGTTTGTAATTGATGAACTTAAGGGTCTTAATCCGGAAAACCTCAAATAAAATAGTAAAATAACAAAAATAGCGGGAGATACATTCGGATATTGAACAGTTTCTCAAATCCTGTAATGTTCTCCCGTTTGTTCGTTTCTAAGAACTGTCAATCAGTTCTCAAATGATGATAATTCACCTAATTATCCGAGACTAATGCCTGCCTCTATACCTTCTCCTGTTCCAAATGACCACAATTAGTATTACTGCAATTAATGCGGCTATGCCTATAGCTGATACTATAACAAAATGCATCGAACCGTTACCATCATCTTCTGAGTCTTCCGCTGGCATTGATTCATCTGTTTCAGATACAACGGACTCCGTTTCTGATGCTGCTGTCTCGCTTTCTGCCACTTTAATCTTAGCTGACGCTGACGGAGCATCCACATATTCTTCTTCCAGATTGTAAACTCCCTGAGTAGTTACATTCAAAGCTGACGTTCCTCCGGAAACCGCCTTGAACTTAATTTTGAATGTAAGATTCTCCCCTGTTCCCGCATCTTCAAGTTCTATGTATCCGTTATCTCCTTTACTTGAACCTCCCGACACATAGCTGAGCACAGAATCATTATAGGTCATCTGTCCGTCAACACGACCTATATCCGAACCCTTAAAAGTTACAGTTACTATAAAAGTCTCACCCTGTTTAACCTGCTTGCCACCACTTATGGTAATAGTGGACGATCCGGCTGCAGATGGCACTGTAAAAAATGCTGTAAGTAATACAATAAGTATCGCTATAAGCATATGCTTAGGTCTGATAAAAGCATGGTCTTTCATTTGAATTCTCCTTCTTAATCAGGTAGTGGACACGCCTTTTGAGGCATACTGTTATATACAGGTATTTCTATTAGTGCCGAATAGTTTGAATTTGCACTGAATGCATTTCTTAAGAGGTTCCCCTCTGAAGCGGCTGCGCTGACATGGGTCATGTACTGATTTGAGCCTATCTTGGAAACACCGTTCTTAACATTGAATTTCTTGTAATAGTACGTATCCTGATTTTTCTTCACGTAATTCGCTCCGTAGAACAGTGCGCCCCCTTTGATGGACTTGTAAATGCTGTTCCATGGTCTGCCATAGCTGCCTGACTGCTTGGCATACCACAACCCACGCTTGACAGCTGACATTTTGGAAGTCGTAAATGCGCCTATGTTAAAGAAATTATAATAACCGCTTTTACCCGAAATCAGTCCGCTTTTACCTTTGCTGCCCTGCTCTTGTATTATCATAGCCGCAATTACATTAGGATTTACCCGAGCGTTCTTGCCGGCAGCATTGATGAGACTTGCAAAATTCTTGTATGTGCTGTTTCCTGTTTTGCGACTTTCCATGAAAGTGCCCTTTATTACAGCCTTTACCGTAGCTTCGTTCTGTGATGATGCGTCATATTGATGGGTCATAAACTGGTATATGCCCCTTTCATTGAGAAAATTTCTCGGATCCATATAGTAAGCTACCACCGTTTTGCTGGCAGCATACCAGCTTCCGTCGAACTTGGTCCATGTCTTTTTTTTGGCGTTATAGGAACCGCTTTCTTTGGATCTATACGAAACAGGCACCGATTTGCTTACAACATTTGTGCTCAATCTCTTGGTTTCTGCATTCAAAGCCTTCGACCATGTGCATCCTACATTATTGGCCTTGAATTTCCAGTTAGGGTGAGTAGCATGAAGGATTCTAAGTCCTCCCTTATAGCTTTCAGGGAATCCCTGATTGTTCATGTATTTTTCGAAATTTTCGTCGGATTTTACATTCTTAAGTGTAACGTACTGAGATGAAATATATCCTGTCTTTGTTGCTGAATATTTGTATTTGTACCATTTGATACCGTCTGTTGCTTTGGTTGAACCTGTTATGGTAATTGCTGTTCCTTTGGCTATTGTTCCGAGTTTACTGTAGCTTGTTCCCGGTCCGCTTCTGACATTAAGTGACGATGATAACGTAGTAATTATACCTACCGTATAGTTATAGGAAGCATTACCGTTTCCTGATGAGCTTGAACTTGAACCTCCCGTACTTGAACTGCTCGATGAAGCGGATGATGATGAACTTGATGAACTCGATGAATTGCCTAATGATGCCAGTTTAATGTAGTCGGAATGTATATAGGATTCCTTTCCCTGATGACTGAAACGATACCAGTGTTTGCCGTTAATATCCTTAGCCTTTCCTGTTATTGTGATTTTCTTTCCTTTTGCAATGTTTCCACGGGTACTGTAAAGGGTTCCCGGACCAGACCTGAAAGTCACCCTACCACTAGAACATTTAACGGTTCCGGTTCTCTTTGTTATTGATGTGTACGGTAACGATATTATGTTAACATACTTTGAACTTACATATCCTGTTTTGCTTCCGGAATATTTCACCTTGTACCAGGTCGTTCCTTTCTTGTCTTTTTTTGAACTGATAATAACCTTGTGTGTGCCTTTTTTCAGCTTACCAACCTTCTTATATGAGTCCCCTGCATTCTTTCGTACATTAAGTGATGACGCCTTAACACGACACACTTTGCTGTATCCCATTGCTTCCGGAACACTTGTCAAATAAACGGAAGTGAATGCTGTTGCAAACAAGATTATTATGAGAATGTGTCCGATTGTTCTATTCAAAGTATCCATATGCTTTGTTGACATAATATATTCCTCGTTAACTTCTTTTCACCTTGATTACAAATGTGATTTCATCAGTAATCATCTGCTTATTATACTTCAAAAACGTTGAAACGTCAATGTTTACAGCGTTTTATACATATATAATAAATGCAAAAGACACTACATTTTATTGCAGTGTCCTAATGATTATCATTTTATTATTTGCATCTTGTTATCTTTCTCAAACTCTCTTTGGAATTTCACCATATATGCGCCAAGAATTCTATCACATTTCATTTCACATACCATTGGCAGATTGTGATACTTGCGCGGCATATTTTCCAGGTGTGCATAATCCCAGTTAAAAGAAGCTGTGCATCGCTCTCTTGATACATTAATTGATTCTGCCGGCTTGAAATAGCAGATTTCCTTATCTTTTTCGTGACTGTAATAGAAAGTTCCCTCATTGTCGTCTTCATTTGGCGGTCCAGCCATATTTCCCGTATGCTTGATTTCAATATTCAGAAATGGCATATTCCCTTTATCTGGCCACATTGTGAATATATAACCTTCGACGGATTTTATCAAACTGATGTCTGTATGTGATGTAGTTATTATAGGAGTATCCCTCTTTTCGGAAGGTACCACCCAGCTGTTTTCCCAGGTTGCGAAATTGTACCAGCCTCTAATATCGTCGTGGCTTACAGGTGTGTTTAATTCTACCCGAATACAGTTTTGACCCTCAAGCCACGGAGCATCTTCAATTATCTCCATTGTTAACCTCAGAACTCCTGTGCAGGAATGAAACATCTTCGGCAGGAATCTTTGAATCTGTGTCTGTTTTGTCTTGTAACCAATTACGCATTTAGTCACATTACACATATCTAACACCCTTTTCCTAATTGACGGCAATTCTCATGTCGTCTTAATAATCTTAATCTGTTTTATATGAAATATCTTTTGATAAGCTCTGGCGGAACTACACTTTTATCACAAATTGAAACAGCCGCCTCAACTTCACTGATAATTTCTCTGTAATTCTCCTTGTCGGTATGAATAATTGCAATTGTATCGCCCGAGGAAACATGATCTCCCGTTTTTTTGCAAAGATATATGCCCGCACCAAGATCTATGACATCTTCTTTCGTTGCACGTCCCGCTCCCGTATGCTGTGATGCTACTCCTATTTTCATCGCATCAATGGAACTGATGTAACCGTCAGTAGAAGCGATAACCTTGTAGCAGTTATTTGTTGACGGCATTAACGAATAGTCGTCTATCACCTGTGGATTTCCCTTTTGTGCAGCAATCAGCTGTCTCAATTTGTCCAGGGCGTGTCCTGAATTTATTGCATCCTCTGCCATAACCTGACCTTCTTCTATCGTTTCAGCCTTACCGCCTGCATATATCATAAGTGCGGACAGTTTAACGCTTAGTCGGGTAATATCATCAGGACCTTTACCCTTGAGTGTTTCGATGGCTTCAATTACTTCCAGAGTATTGCCTACGGCATTTCCCAGAGGCTGGTTCATATCTGTTATTACGGCCATTGTGCGCTTACCGCTTGCATTGCCTATTTCAACCATAAGAGAAGCAAGCTGGCAGGCATCATCTTCCTTTTTCATAAAGGCACCTGTACCGCATTTTACATCAAGAACGATTGCATCCGACCCTGCCGCCAGTTTTTTGCTCATTATGCTCGATGTAATAAGGCTCAGATTTTCAACAGTTCCTGTTACATCTCTCAAAGCATATATCTTTTTATCCGCTAGAGCAATATGCCCCGTCTGCCCTATTAATGCAATTCCGGTTTCATTAACCTGATTTATGAAATCGCTTTCTTCAATAGCTGTGTGATAGCCCGGTATTGATTCAAGCTTATCTACAGTGCCTCCGGTGAATCCCAGACCACGACCGCTCATTTTGGCAATGGGTACTCCACATGCAGCTGCAATTGGTGCAACTATCAGTGTTGTTTTGTCACCAACTCCTCCTGTACTATGTTTGTCCACCTTAATACCGTCTATATTACCAAGATTCACTACATCACCTGAATCTCTCATTATTTTGGTAAGCGCTACGGTTTCATCGTGATTCATGCCTTTGAAATATACAGCCATCAGAAATGCCGACATCTGATAATCCGGAATGGTACCATTAGTATATCCATTTACCAGAAATTCGATTTCTTCCTGACTTAACACATTACCGTTTCTCTTTTTGATTATTAAATCTACAGTATTCATGTGATCCTCTCCCTGTTAACGAAGTTTAAGCGGTTCGCCCATAAGGTAATCGTATGATACCAGGCTGTATTCTACACCATGGTAATTGCCCATAATTGTGTTTCTGAATCCTTCTTCTCCGTGAATATGTCCGTAGACAACCTTTTTAACTCCATAGTCTGCGAACAGCTGCTGGAATCCTGAAAAGCTGCTGAATCTGGAAACAGGTGGGTAATGAAGAACCCCTATTATCTCACCGTCTTTCTCCTTCTGCATTCTGGCAGCTGACTGAAGTGAAAGCTCCAGTCGCAGGCATTCACGTTTGTATACTTTATCATCTGCATCTGTATAATCTTCATTGTCTGGTGTTACCCATCCTCTGGTACCGCAGACATATGCTCCCTCGCAGCTTACAGCGTCGTTTTGAACGAATGTAATGGAATCATACATCTTGTTCATTTTGGTGATCCCGTTCCACCACAAGTCGTGATTCCCCTTAAAAATAAGTTTACGCCCGGGAAGACTGTCTATCCAGCTCAAATCAGGCTCCGCTTCACTGAATTTAAGCCCCCATGAAACGTCACCGGGGATAATTACAGTATCTTCTGTTTTAATTGTCCTGAGCCAGCCTTCTTCAAGTCTTTCCATGTGGTTTGCCCACCGGGGACCATAAATGTCCATTGGCTTTGTAATATCCGGAGACCTTGAAAGATGCAAATCTCCTATGGCATATAAGCTCATCCTTACTCCTCATCATTATCATTATTGTTATGTTGTAAAGTATCCAATGTTTCCAAAGAGTGCTGAATGCTCCTTGTTCTCACGCCTACCATTTTTTCCAGTTCACTCTGGGTCTGCTCCAATCTCTTTTGAGTTTTTTCAAGCACTTCTGCGAATTTATCGAATTCGGTGCGTACTTTGCTTAGGGTATCCCATACCTGTCCTGACTGTTTCTGAAGAGCTAAAGACCTGAATCCCATATTGAAGCTGTTAAGCATGGCTGCCATAGTCGTTGGACCTGCAATGGCAACATGATAATCCTGCTGAAGTCTTTCTACCATGCCCAGTCTGAGAACTTCGGCATAAAGACCCTCAAAGGGGAGAAACATTACAGCAAATTCCGTAGTATATGGCGGCATTATGTACTTGTTTCTAATGTCCTTTGCTGACTTGAGAATGGCGTTTTTTAAATTGTCTGAGGCTGCTCTGACAATTCCTCGATCACCTTTTTCGTATGCCTTTTGCAATGCAAAATACACGTCTGCAGGAAATTTGGAATCAATAGGCAGATATACCGTGTCCTTCCCTTCCCCAGGAAACTTCACAGCAAATTCAACCCTCTCACTTGTACCCGTAACAGCAACGTTTTCATCATATTGCTGTGGTGAAAGGATCTGCTCAAGTATGGCTCCCAGCTGTATCTCTCCTACAATACCACGTGTCTTCACATTTCCCAATATTTTCTTAAGGTCTCCTACACTCATTGCCAGCGACTGCATTTCACCAAGACCCCTATTAACCTGTTCGAGACTTTCGCTGAGATTTCTGTTCATTTCAGCCAGCCGTCTGTTCTGAAGGTCTGCATTGTCCTTCTGGTTTCGCGAAATGACACCTGCCATGTTTTTCATAGAATTCTGTATCACAGCGATTGTTTCCTGCCTCGATCTGTCAATTTCGTTGCGAAGATCCTCTTCCAAACGATGATTATTCTTATTAAAAGAAAGTCCCGATAACTTGACTATTATTGCAATTCCAAAAATTATCAGGACTAAAGTTGGTATTCCGACTATTAAAATCAGTAAACTACTATTCATTGATACAATACCCTAAATTACAGGAAATTATATGGGTCATCATCTACAGTATAATCGGTGTAGTCAATGTCCAGATCCTTCAGCTGTATATTAAGATTCTCTTTGGCAGTTCTAACGCGATCGTAGATTTCTCTGTATTCTTTGTAGCTGACCTTCTTGGTTCCCTCTGCTTTGTTCTTAAGGCTGAGCTGAAGCTGAATATAAGCATCACAAAGATTATTGAATGCGAATCTTGTCCTTTCAAAGTTATTCAGAAGGTTTGCTTTGAGCTTATCCCCCTCTGCAACCTTGATATCGTCAGTAGACATAACTATGCACTTTTTTTTGCATGAGCGGAGCTTTTTTATGTTTCTGTCATAATCTTTATGCTTGAACATGCTCGAAAATTTAGATTCATTAATGATTACGAGCTCAGCTTCCTTGAAATCGTCAACAATATCAACATAGAATTTTTCGATAAGTTCAACAAGTTTTCTATCTGTTTCTTTAGCAGTCATTTTGGTCTCCCTTTATTAAAATTATGCTTTTATTATACAATAAATAGTGAATTAATTCATCATTTACAGTAGTAAATTCAGTGTCTATCTTCAAGGGCTCTTAACACCCCATAAACTGTAGATGAATCAAATCCTCTTGACATCAGTCTTCTGCCTATACGCGCCTCAACCTTCTTGCGTTCTTTGTATTCCATATCCGCAAGGTTCTCCCTTCCAAGCATGTCAAGGCCTATCTGCATCGCTATTTGAAACTGATCCGGTACCTCGTCCTTCTCCCTGAGATCAAAAATCACATCTTCTATGATATTACCATCAACACCCTTTTGTGACAGTTCCCTTTTGATTCTGAATTCACCATGACCTTTAGCGAATCCTCTGGCAAAATACATTCTGGTATATTCTTCATCATCTATATAATTGTATTCCTCCAGCTGTTTAATGACCTCTCTTACTTCTTCCTCGCTGCAACCTTTTTCTGACAGATATTCACTTACCTGTTTTCGCGTGCGCGGTCTAACTGTAAGATATGATACAGCTCGTTCAAGTGGTGTCATTATTCGCTCTCCTTTGGAAGACACACGGTGCAGTACATACCGTTTTCAAGCATTGATTCAATGAACATTACATCTTTCAGCTCCGTAACCTCTGTTTTCGCCAACACAAGACCAAAGCCTTTTCCCGTATACTTAGCGTAGGCTTCTTTTCTTGTCCACAGACGGTAGAACATGTCTTCCCCGTCCTCTTCAATCATGATTTGCTCTCTTTCGCTAAAAAACCTTTGTGCGATTTTATGAATAGCAACATCTCCCGGCATCTGTATGTCAATACCGCAATCTGTTTCGCAAATAATACATGCAAAAGTGTCACGGCAATGGCTTACCGATACATTCAGCTTGTATTCACTTCTCGGCGCTATGTATGGCTTGTTGCGATGATCTCTGATAACATGAAGTTCATCATCACATATACCGTACTCGTTTACAGCCCTGATAATTAAAGCGTCTGTAAGTTCAGAACCGCTCAGCTGGGGATAAATTGTCTTGTAGTTTTCATAGCAATAAGTTTTCATAATGATAAAAGCGGGCCAAAAGTGACCCGCATACTCCTATTTTTCTTCCTCACTTAATCTATCAAGTACCATTCTGTATCCTTCTGAACCATATACAAGGCACTTGTTAATTCTGCTTATTGTTGCAGTAGATGCCATAGTCTCGTCCTCAATATCAGAATATGTTTTCTTCATGGACAAGAGTCGCGCTACATGAAAACGCAGTGCCATGGCATGCATTTCATTGATTGTACACAGATCCTCAAAAAATCTGTAGCATTCCTCTTTGGTTTCAAGGCTCAATATAGCTTCGAACAATTTGTCCATTTCTTTACTTTCAAATTTTGATGTATAGCTCATATTCTACCTCACTAGCACTTTAATACGTTAAATTGTAACATCATCCTGACTCAATATCAATACTAATTAAGAATACTTAGAGCTTTATTAAGCTGCTTATCCGTAGAGGTTGAATTTTTAACCACATAATCAGGTGTAATTCCCTTTTTATGAACCTTATTTCCCTTTGGTGAGAAATACTGTGCTACTGTCAGCTTAATAGCCGAGCCGTCATCAAGCTCCATAGTCTGCTGAATGATTCCCTTACCAAAAGTCTTCTCTCCTACGACTTTGTATCCGTTGTCCTTTAATGCTCCTGCAAGAATTTCTGATGAACTTGCTGAATTTTCATTAACAAGAACCACTAACTTAATATCTCTCTTGCTATTGTTCGCCTTATATTCCTGTCTCTGACCATTCCTGTCTTCAGTATATGTTATTACGCCTGAATCAATAAACAGATCCGCAATGTCCACAGCTTCACTGACCAGACCGCCTCCATTGTCTCTCAAATCAACAACAACACTGTCGCAACCTTTGCTCACTAATTTGTCGAGTGCTTTTTCAAAATCCGACGCTGTCTCGGAAATAAACTGGTCAATTGAAATATAGCCTGTATTATCATCAAGTTTCTTTGATTTAACACTCTTTATCTTAATATTTTCGCGAGTAAGGGTTACCTTCTTCACCTTTGACTTGTGCTGATATGTTATTTCGACTTTTGTTCCCTTGCTGCCTCTGATTTTTGTTGCAATAACATCCTGATCCTTGTATGATTTGCCATCAACCTTGAGAATATAATCACCTATTTCAAGTTCGGATTTAGCTGCCGGACTTCCTTCCGTAATTGAAAGAATTACGAAATTGCCATCTTCATCCTGGGCAAAGGTAACTCCGACACCGGAATAATCACCAGTTGCCGACGCCTTGAAATTCTCATATTCCTTGGCTGTCATATAGCTTGAATATTTGTCTCCTAACTGAGATACAATAGCCTTGCAGGCTGCCTCACTTCTGTCCACATCCGAAGTGTCTTTGTAATAATAATTATCAATGGCAGTATCTACAGCGCTCAGATCCTGATATTCTTTGTAAAATTCCTCCATTACTTTATAATCACTTTTGTTGGCAAAAATGAAGTTGCCCATGCCGAGCATCATGGCTGCTCCAACACCTACTGTGATTACAACACCGCCAAAAAATGCGATGATTCCGATTAATATACATCGTTTTTTGTTATTAGCAGGCATAAATATCCTCCAATCTCAATTGAACGTTAGTAGCACCGTTCCACGTATTTGCCCCTACAGTTGCAATCACCGACAAAGGCTCTCCTGAATCTATAACCTCCATGAATTCATCAGCTCTATTAAACATTATGCAGTAAATGCTTCTGCCGTTTCTATCGATAATACTGCATTTAAGATGTTGGCCTTCAGATCCCAGCTTTCTGCAATTTGTTAACATAATATTAGTTATAGCAAACTTGGGCTGTTCATTTTCATTTCCGAAGGGCTCCATGCTTTTAATTGAATCATACAGTTCAAGACTTACTTCTTCAGGAACTATTTCCATATCAAAGCGCCTGTCAATTTTGAAAATATCCGGATTTTCCATTTTCATTCTCTTTATTTTGGACTCCGTCAATTCTATGAATGCATTCAGCTTGTCCTGACCCATTGTGAACCCACAGGCTCCTTTGTGACCTCCGAAAGTATCGAAGATATAGTCATACTCTTTAAGAAAACTGTGCAGGTCTATCTTTTCTATGCTTCTTCCCGTGCCTTTGAGACGCCCGTCACTTGCAGGTGTAATGATAATGCACGGTCTATTATACTGTTCTTTAATTTTGCCTGCAACTATACCACCTATACCCTCGTGTATGTCATTTCTGACAATTACTATGAAATCCTCATCTCCTGTCAGCATAGCAGTGCAGTTGTCATAGGCCTTATTCTGTTCTTCCTTTCGCAGTCTATTACTCTCTTTGAGAATTTCAGTCTGTGAAACGGCCGTATCCTCATCTTCAGCCATAAACAGCCTGACGGCCTCTTCAGCACTTCCCATTCTGCCTACAGCATTAATATGTGGTGCAATGCCAAAGGATACGTTTTCAGAATATATATGATTTAACGAAATTCCTTCTGCAAGTTTATTTATGGACATTCTGTTCCTGCGGTTAATCATACTCAGTCCGTATTTGACCATAGTTCTGTTCTCATCTTTGAGTGGAACTATATCAGCTATTGTTCCTATCGCAACAAGATCAAGAAAACTGTTAAGAAATTCTCTGGGCATATTTTTTCTTATTCTTATTGCCTGAGCCAGTTTAAATGCTACACCACATCCTGCAAGCTCTTTAAATGGATATTTACACTCCTTCTGCTTAGGATTAATGAGAATGCAGTCAGCCTTAACTTTGTCCACCGTATGATGGTCTGTGACAACAATCTTAAGTCCCTGACTTTTGGCGAATGCCACCTCATCCTTTGACACGCTACCGCAGTCAACGGTAATGACAAGTCCCGTGCCATCTTCCTTGATGCGCCTGATTGCATCAATATTAAGCCCGTAACCGTCTGTAAATCTTGAAGGAATATAATGAGTCACATTATCTGTAAGCTTCTTTATAAATCCTTCAAGAACGCATATTGATGTAACTCCATCTGCATCATAGTCACCATAGATACAGATTTTCGTTCCCTTCTCTATTTCCGATAAAATCAAATCCACTCCTTCTTTCATATTGAGAAGAAGGAATGGATCGTGTGCCGTCTGCGGTTTTGCGGACAAAAATTCTGCAATCTGCTCTTCACCTGTGATTCCTCGCAGTTCAAGCAATTGTTCAACTATTTCTTTAGGTTGTCTCATTATGTTTACCCGATTATTTGATATATGGCATAGGATTGATTCTGGCACCATTCTTTCTCACTTCGAAGTGCAGATGATTACCCGTTGAACTTCCCGTTGTGCCTACCAGTGCTATTTTCTGGCCTTTGCTTACCTTCTGGCCTCTCTTTACGAGTAGTTTTCTGCTGTGTCCGTATAATGTTGCGATACCGCCGCCATGGTCTATTACTACATAATTACCGTAGCTGTAATGATATTGAGCTATGATAACAGTTCCACTATCAGCTGCAAGAATTGGAGAACCCCCCGGTGAGGCAAGATCCACTCCGCCATGGTAGTTCTTTCGTTTTGTAATCGGATGCTTTCTCCATCCGAAAGGACACGATATTCTGGTATAGCTTGGTGCCGGCCAGCACATAATGCCGTTGTATGAGGAGGTATGGCTGGAACTTCCGTTAGTTCTGATCTGTCCGTTTA
>JAUNFA010000010.1 GCA_030525285.1 Bacillota bacterium
CCTTGGAGAAATGATGAGGGATTTGTCATCATGGGAATGAAGTATTTCCTTTTGAATGCAGATAGTTTAGAGTTCTGATATCGGTTATAGATGAATGAAATCGGGAATTTGAAAGAAGGTTGAATGATAGTTCGTATGAATTCATGCAAGGGATGCCCAATAACACAAGCCATAGGTGCAGTGTGATTGGATGCGGCTTACTGCTGAAGCTGTCTGTCTCCTGAGAAGAGGAGGCAATCTGTACGACACCGCATCCTTTACAACCCTTCTATTAGCCCAAGTAAACCAGAGGTCGTTAGGCATTTTTAGCTGACAATGATATTATCTAATCAAGGAGGTGGCTAAAATGGTGCCGGAGCAATTTGCACAGTTCTTAATTGAACAGCGAAAGAAAAAAGGATTAACACAAAGGTAATTCGCAAAATTAATAGGTGTATCCACTGCGGCAGTTAGCAAATGGGAACGGGGATTGTGCCTGCCGGAAGTTTCAAGGTTTGAGGATATTGCCAAGGTACTTGAGCTTAATCTAATTGAGGTGATGCAGTGTAAGCTCGGGGATGCACCGATGAAAGAATTTGAGGGGGTATTGGTTGATACGATAAGTATCGCAGAGTCGCAGAATAAGCATAAGATATGTAAGAGTTTTATTTTGCTTATACTTGTTTTGATTTTGTGTTTAGGCGTGCATTTTTTTCCAATTTACCATATATTCCAAGCTTGGTCTCCTTCATATTTTACGACCGGAGAAATATCCAAACTGGCATATGTTGGTAAACATGAGGACCTGAATCGCGCAAGGTTATTCGTTGCCCAAGCGGATAAAGCTTTCTCAGATTTGGATACTCCAGAAAAACAGATTGAGAAGAAGTACGGGCTGTTTTCCAGATATGCTCCCGGTGCTGAAGCAGGAGGCTTTAGCGAAACACATTCACTTAAACTATGGTCAGCACATTTTGGTGATAGTGCAACAGACAGCTACGGATACGTATGGGTTTACTACTCTAATGAAGTGAAAAATGATAAGAATGAAGTCGTTCAAGGAAGCAATAAAATTCCCGCACTGTGGTTATTTGAGAAAAATAAAAATGGCGTGTGGGAAATAATAGATATCAAGGAACATCCATAAGCTTCTTATGCAGTACTTGATGATGGGATTCTAAATGAAGGTGTTAAAATTCTAGAAAGAGGTAAATAATTATGATAATTGAAAGAATTGAATCTCGAAGAGATCAGTTACCCCTTGAATTAGCTATTATCGAACCGGAAGGAAAACCTGTGGGTATTGTCCAATTTGTGCATGGCATGGCGGAGCATAAGGAACGTTATTACGATTTCATGAATTACTTGGCCACGAATGGGTATATTTGCGCTATTCATGACCACAGGGGACATGGAGCCAGTGTAAGAGAATCCGGCCATTTGGGGTATTTTTATACAGAAGATACTTCTGTAATCGTTGACGATGTATTTCAGGTGACAGAGTACCTACAAGATAAATATGGAGCTTTGAACATTTCGATTTTCAGTCACAGCATGGGGACTTTAGTAGCCAGAAATTATCTGAAGAAATATGGAGACGGAATCAGCAGAATCGTATTGTGCGGACCGCCTACAAAGAACGGTCTTGTAAATGTTGCACTGATTTTGGCGAAAGTAACGGGACTCTTTCATGATAAGTTCGCTCCTAATAAATTTTTAGGCAGATTATCGTTAGGACCGTACAACAAGGAGCACACAACCCAAAACAGCTGGCTTTGTTCCGATTCTGGTGTGGTAGATGCATATAATGCAGACCCTTTATGCGGATTTACATTTACAACAAACGGATTTACCAATCTCTATAAGCTGTTAAAATCCGCTTTTAACAGCAAAGACTGGAAATCTCCAAAGAAGGACTTGCCTGTTCTTTTGATTGCAGGAGATAATGACCCGGTAATTCAAAGTAAACAGAAGTTTATTGATTTAGAAAAATTTTTAAGGACTGTTGGGTATGAAAATATTACCAGCAAGCTATACGGGCATAAAAGACATGAATTGCTTAATGAAATAGGACGAGAAGATATATACAAAGATGTGCTGAGGTTTTTTTCGGCAGATTAGAACAAACTGCAAATGGAAAAAACTACCAACGAATTCTCTTTTGTGATATAATTCCCCTAAGGGTATCAGAAAGGGGAATGGATGAAGAGGATAGTATCTGCTCTGCTGATATGGACTATGTTGCTAGTGACAACAGGTATAAGGGGAGCACCTGTTTTTGCTGTATCAAAACCTGCAGTACCTGCAATAATTTCCATAACAAGCGGAACGACGAAACAGGAGGGAGAAGTAACTGTTAAATGGAAAAAGATATCGGCTAATGGCTATCAGTTGCAATATTCAATGTCGGCAGGGTTTAGCGGTGCCGGCACATGGTCAACGAAGAGTGCGTCAGCAGTTACCAGAACATTTACAGGTCTCAATAAAGGAGCTGTTTATTATTTTAGGGTAAGAGCAATTAAGCAACACAAGGGCAAGAAGTATTACAGCGGGTGGAGCAGTGCTGTACAGATTACAACACATGAGCATGAATTCAGCTCACACGTCATAGAGCCCGCTGCATGTAACAAACAGGGAACTGTCGAATATTCATGTAATGGGTGCGGATATTCTTACCGGGAAGAATTGAATGGCTTGGAGCATTCTTATGAAAAGAAGGTAAGCAAACGGGCAACAACAAAGTCCGGTGGAATTATGAAGTATACCTGCAAAAGGTGCGGTGACTGTTATACGGAGACAATATCCCGACTTCCCGCCAAGAATTATACAAAGAAAAAGGCAAAGACTTCAACTAAGTCAGGAAACAGTAAATCCGGGAAGGCAACAGCCAAAACTCAAAGGCACGATAAAAGTGCGAGTTCGGTGAGACAGACATCAAAACGCGGGGATAAACAGACAGAAAAGCAGACACCGAAGGCTGCTCAAAAGCCCAAGGTGAACAATGCAAATATTGATTCGGCCAAAGAAACAAGTGAGGCAGCTTCAAGCAAGCCATGCACAGCTCAGGAGAGGACGGTCAAGGCAAGAAAAGCAGCCGTTTCATGGGCAATATCCATAGCGGATAATAATGAGTTCCATTATGGTAAATCCAAGTGGGCACACAAGGCAGGCTGTTATTATTGTGGTACTAATCAGCGGGCCGGAAGCAGCAAAAGAAGAGGGGGAGCTTCTCTTGCAGAATGTGCCAAAACATATTGCTGCAACCCTTTCGTTACGGCGGCATATTATCATGGTGCAGGTGCATCAGAAGTGAATTGCAAAGTGAAAAGCAAGAGAATAAACCTTGCTAATGATAAAAATAAAGCTTTGAAGAACAAGAAAGCATTTAAGCGCATATCAAAACCGGGTAATATAAGGGCACTTTGTGAAGGCGACATATTGCTTACCCCGACACATTGCATGCTTTATACCGGAGACGGTAAGGTAGTGCATGCAGCACATCATGATAACGGCAAGCGTGATTCCTATTGGGACAGTTCCATTGTTCACGAGGATATAAGCAGCAGACAGTGGAAAAGAACAAGCAAAATATATCGATATATCGGTACGGGAAGGTACTGATGTTTAATTAGTTAAAAGTATTGAAGCAATTGTAACCCTGTGGTAACATATGTGTGAAATTAATATAGTGACATCGATATAATGGAAGCCGGTGAGAGTCCGGCACTGTGTCTCAGCAACCGTATTTCCTACAAAGGAACTGGCCGTGTATTAAAGAAGGCAAGCCACTGAGGATAAATCCCGGGGAAGGCGTTCCGGAGGTTTGAAGGATAAGTCGGGAGACCTGTCATGTCAGTTGGTAGTCTTCTGAGGTAGGACGAAGATATGCTGCGTTTATTTTGAAATAAGGTGGTGCGCCGCCTGTATTTTGCGTGGGAATGTTGGCATGTTTTGAATATCAGGCATCTCAGAAGAGGTGCCTTTTATAGTATCCAAGGTAAGAGGGAGATTTTACATCTCATGTTATTATCGTGGAGGAGGATAAGAATGATGAAGAACAGTAGCAGCTTTTTCGCAAATAAAGATTGTGAATATTATCCATGTCACAAGGTTGAAAATGAGGAAGAATTCAACTGTTTGTTTTGCTATTGCCCGCTATATGCACTGGGAGACAAGTGCGGTGGTAATTTAAGTTTCACAGAAAGCGGAATTAAAGATTGTTCAAATTGCAACATTCCTCACAGACCGGATGCGGTCATATATATGGCAGACAAGTTGAAAGAAATAGTTCAAATATCATAAGCTGACAAATAGAGAGGGAGAATTGATGAAATGAGGAAAAACGAATTAAGAAATATAATAATTGCATTATTGACAGTGCTGTGTATGGCCTTCGCAATGACTTCATGCGGAAAGGATGGAACGAGTAGCGGTAGTAATGATGCGGATACTCAGATTACGCAGGAAGCTGAAGTTTCGGAAGAAGCCAAGAATGAAGAAAAAAGCGTACCAGTAGAAAAAGAAACAGAAAAGACAACAGAACAGACAACGAAAGAACCTGTGGAGGTGAAAAGGCAACAGAAAAAACAACAGAAAAACCTACAAAAGCAAAGAAAAAGCCGACTCAGACCAAAGCAACAAAAGAAAATACGTGCAGGGTGGAAGTAAGTGGCAAAACATATAAGGTAAGTGTTTCATCTAATGATACAGCATATTCTGTTCTCAAAAAAACGGGAGTATCGGTCAGTGCCAGAAATTCTGAATACGGGATATATGTCGAAGGGATTAATGGCAAATTTGAATTTGACGAAGGTCCGGACAGCGGATGGATGTATTCTGTTAACGGTGTCAAACCGAAAAAAAGCGCAGGCAAGTATTCGATTAAGAAGGGGGATAAAGTTAAATGGTATTATACAACAAGCTATTAAGAAAATCTCTTAAACCGATAATGGCAGCCATTGTGGCAGTTTTGTTTCTTGTTGCAGGTTCAGCTTCAATACATGCAGATGATTCACAGCTGCAGGATAACGGGAATCTTAAATGGAGTATGTGTTTAGACGCAAAGAACGGCAGAGTGACACCACCTGCATATGATGATGGATTTATCTATACAGCATCAGGCAGCATCCTTTACAAGATAAATGCGGACTCAGGAGAAGTTGCTGACAAAGTGCCATTTGACGGCAATGTAGGACATGCAACAATTCCAGTTACAATAGGTGGTAATTGGATTTTTGTAGCTCTTGATGCATCAAAAGTAGCAATAATAAATAAAAATGATATGACCTCAAGAACTATAAAATATGCAGAAAATGAAAACAAGTCTCAGACAATAAGTCCTATTATCTACGATGCTGCAAAGGATTGTGCATACACCGGGTCGTGGATGGTGGAACGCGATAACGGGAAGAGGGTTATCAGCGGTTCATATGCAGCAATTGATGTGGCAACGGGAGAAACAACCGTTATTCAGCAAAGTGACACCGGATTTTACTGGACGGGTGCCTGCATCAAGGGAAAGTTCGTTGTTTTTGGTTCCAACGCAAATGGCAGTGATGACAATGCTCCATGTGAAGGGATAGCTAAGCTGTACTGCTATAATAGCGAAACAAAAGAAACTGTATCCTGCGATGTTGAGGGTTCAGTTTGCTCAACAGTAATAGAGCACAATGGTAAATTCTATTTTACAACTAAAGCAGGAAAGCTTTATGAAGCGGCTGTAAGTGATGAAGGAATAATAGCTACAGAGAAACTTAAACTTGGAAGTGCAGGAACTGGTAACCTTATTATTCGAGACAACAAGATATATGCAGGATGTAAGACCGGAATCGTTGCGGCTAATCTGAACGACTGGACTGCTACAAACTATACAGCACCTGCAGATGTGAAACATATTGCAGTTGTAGGGGACAGGATGCTTTGTACATACAATCAGAGTAATGGCGGCATATATGATCCTATAAGAGGATATGAATATTTCACACCTGACGCAGGAATGAAAGGATATTGCATTTCGGATATTGCCACAAATGGGAGCACGGTGTATTACAAAAACGACAGCGGATACATAATGGCAGTTGAAACGGCGCCTGTAAATGTAGTATGCAATAAAGTTTATGAATATGATGGCAAGGTGGTAGAACCGGACATTTCAGTAATGTACAAGGGAAAGAAGCTTGCCGATGGACAGGACTACGAGATAGATACAAGTGATTTGAATGGTGCTGGTAACAGAATACTTACGGTTAGCGGCAAAGGGAATTATTCCTTTAACCAGGCAAGAAATATTAACATAGCCAAGGGCAGAAGCCAGATAAAATGTAAGACATCAATTCAGAAAGCATACGGAGCATCTGCTTTTGATTTGGGAGCATCGGCGGATGGCAAAATGACTTTCACATCATCATCGCCTAGTGTTGTGAAGGTATCTGAGAATGGTAAGGTAACTGTCAAAGGTATGGGAAAGAGTACGATAACCATCAAAGCCGGGGAAACGGACAATTACCTCCCGGGTACATTTAAGGTGACAATGACAGTAGTGCCTAAGACTGTGACAGGAGTCAAGGTCAAATCCGGCAAGAAAAAGATGACAGTGAAATGGTCCAAGATGTCAGGTATCACAGGATATCAAATCGCCTACTCAAGAAATGCCAAATTTGCAAGCGGCAACAAATATGCGTATGTGACGAAATATTCGACAGTTAGTAAGACTATAAAGAAGTTGACAAAGAAAAAGTATTACTATGTTAAGGTGAGGGCTTACAAGACTGTAGGTGGCACTAAATACTATGGTTCATATTCGTCAGTAAGGAAAGCCAAGATAAGGTAATACAAGATAAAGTAATATATGTTACGAAAGGAAGATAATTGATGAAAAAGAGAATTTTAGCATTAATAACATCGGTAACCGTTGCGGTAACAATGCTTGCAGGAAGCACAGCGGTGACTTTTGCGGATGAACAGAAAGTTGATGCAGATGTGACTGTAAGAACTCAGATGGCCAATGCCTATGTACATGACCTGAAAAGTGTGAATGTGTCCTCAGACCTTGCGGAGTCATATGGATTCAAGGATAATGTGCCACAGGCAGAGAATGTATCAGCCCTGGATGTAATGGTAAAATCGCATATAATGTCATTCGGTAATGATTTCAGAGCTGAAACAGCAGATGAGTATTTGAAAGTTGATGGAAAGGGATATATTTCCAAGCTTTACGGACATGAAACATATGCCAGCGGATTTTTGGTTAATCAGGGCTTTCCTAATGATGGAAGTGAGAGCTCATATGGTGGTTACAACGGAACAACCGTATCTACACAGAAAGTAGTAAATGGTGATGTTGTTGATTTCTTCGTTTATAACGATGAATCAAAATACAGCGATAAATACAGTTATGTGGATATGGCACAGAAGGTGACGGCAGGCTCACGCATTAATGTAACTCTCAAGGGTGTTTCTGTTATGAATGGATACCGTTACAAGGATCCGGCTTCCATGAAAGCTGCGGCAGAAGCATTAAAGGATGTGAAAATTGCATACGTTGATATATCAAATGGTGCAGTAAATGTAATCGGTGACACAGTGTCTGATGAAAAGGGTAACATTACTTTCACAACACCAGAAAAGACAGGCACTTATTATATCACACCATACTCGGACAATGATAATATTCCGGTTTTGATGAATCCACAGAAGATTACAGTGACATCGAGTTTTGGTAAAGCAACGCTTGGCACGAAGTCATATACATACAGTGGCAAGGCTAAGAAGCCTTCAGTAGTTGTTAAGGATAAAGAGGGGCATGCTCTTATCAAAGGGAATGACTATACGGTTTCATATAAGAACAATACCAAGGTGGGAACAGCAACGGTAACAGTTAAAGGAACAGGCATTTATAACTTCTCGCAGACACTGAAATTCAAAATCAATCCACCAAAAGCAAAGCTTGTTAAAGTTAAGGCCCTCGGCGGAAAGAAGATTAAGGTAAGCTGGAAAAAGCAGAAGAAGCAGACCACGGGTTATCAGATAAGATATAGTGCCCACAAAAGCATGAGCAAAAGCAAATACGTTACTGTTAAAAAGAACAGTACAACATGGAAGAGGATATGGAAGGTCGGCAAGGGAAAAAAGTACGTTCAGATTAGAACTTATAAGACAGTTAACGGTACGAAATACTATTCTTCATGGAGTGCTTCCAAGTCAGTTAAGGTGAGATAATCAGGAGATTAATGTGTAATGAGAAATGCTTTTGCAACATACCATCCTGTAGTAAATTTTGCTTTTTTCTGTATGGCTATAGGAATTGGAATTTTTGTGGTTCATCCTGTATTTCAAATACTCGGTCTTTTGGGTGCACTGACATATGGAATAATATTGGGAGGAAAAAGCACGGCGAAATTCTCGCTGTGCTTTCTGTTTCCTGTAATTATTGCAGTTACAGTAATAAATCCACTTGTAAATCACAGAGGCAGCACAATTCTGTTTTATACGAAATACAGTCATATAACGCTTGAGGCTGCGATATATGGACTTTTGACGGGAATCATGCTGGCAGCTGTAATGTTGTGGTTCTTTTGTTATAACAGGGTGATGACGAGCGATAAATTCATATATCTTTTTGGAAGGATAATACCTGCAACATCATTGGTTTTTTCTATGGTTCTGAGGTTTATTCCCAATTTTAGAACGCAGATAAGCAGGATTACAGAGGCGCAGACCTGTGTTGGGTTTAATGATGAAAGTAAAAAGATAAAACAGAAGGTGCGAAAAGGAGCAAGGATAATGTCGGCCATGTTTACCTGGTCTCTCGAAAATTCAATTGATACTGCTGACTCAATGAAGGCTCGCGGATATGGATTGAAAAATCGCACGTCTTTTAGCATATTCAAAATGGAAAATCGTGATATAGCGGTTCTTGTGGTGATGTGTGTTGCATGCGTGCTTGTTTTCATAGGGGTAGCAAGGGGAAGCTGCAGTATTGAATTCTATCCGGATATCATTATGCCACCTGTGACATTAATGAGTTGTATAGTTTATGTGGCATACGGCATTCTCTGCTTTATGCCTGCACTAATTCAGATAAAGGAGGCGGTAATATGGCGGCATTCACAATTAGCGAACTGACATTCACATATCCGGGTAGACGTGAACCGGCTCTGAACAATATAAATCTAGAAATTTCAAAGGGAGAATTTTTGGTTGTGTGCGGACAGTCTGGTTCGGGCAAAACAACTCTTCTAAGAAACCTCAAACCGATGTTAACACCATATGGAAGCAGGTCAGGCAGTATCCAATATGATGGAAGGGAACTGGATAATCTAAATCATAGGGAACAGGCAGCACTGATCGGTTATGTTCTTCAGAATCCGGACAATCAGATTGTAACCGATAAAGTGTGGCATGAATTAGCATTCGGTCTTGAGTCTCTGGGAGTCGATCAGGAGACAATCAGACTCAGAGTTGCGGAAATGGCAAGTTTTTTTGGAATTGAAAAATGGTTTCACAGAGAGATAAGCACTCTTTCGGGGGGACAGAAACAGCTGCTTAATTTAGCAGCGGTAATGGTAATGCAACCACAGGTTTTGATTCTTGATGAACCTGTATCGCAACTTGACCCCATTGCTGCGAGTGATTTCATAGATACAGTGATAAGGATAAATCGCGAGTTTGGAACAACTATAATAATTACAGAACATCGCCTGGATGAAGTGGTTGCAGCGGCAGACAGAGTTGTTGTAATGGATGGGGGCAGCATAATTACATGTAATGATCCTAGTAAGGTATGTTGTGATCTTCATAAAATCAATCATCCTATGTTCAAGTCGATGCCAGTTCCTGCACAGATTGCAGTTACATGTGAAGAATACAATTCTGGTGGGAATGAAAACCCTCTTAATGTGAGAGATGGTCGGAAATGGATTAATAATGTTTTGCAATCAAAAAAGATAAAGAAAAAAAGCCTGCCGCGGCCTGAACCTATTAATCGTCGAATGGCGGTAGAAATGAAAAATATATGGTTCGCATATGAGAGAGGAGAGGATGTAATTCGTGGCCTTGATTTGAGGGTATATTCAGGTGAGATTCTAGCGGTTTTGGGTGGCAATGGTACGGGGAAAACCACACTTATGCGTATGCTGAGCGGTATCAGGAAACCACAGCGAGGAAAAATAGTCAATTCTCTGAAGACTTCAATGTTGCCCCAGAATCCGCAGGCACTTTTTACGGAGGAGACTGTATATAGAGAACTTGAAGTGATGAAATGCAAGGGGACTGATGTAACAATTACAGAGGATGAAATTGTGAGAGTGGCTGAGCTTGTTGAGATAAGCCATCTGCTGGAATCTCATCCCTATGACCTTTCGGGAGGAGAGCAGCAGCGTGCAGCTCTTGCAAAGGTGTTGCTTACCAATCCACAACTTCTGATTCTTGATGAACCTACAAAAGGAATGGACAACAGCTTCAAATTGAAACTGGGAGCAATATTAAGAAAACTGCAGGATGATGGGATGACGATAGTTATGGTTTCTCATGACATTGAATTTTGCAGCTCAAACGTTGATAGATGTGTCATGCTCTTTGACGGAATCACAGTTGCAGAAGGAATTCCTGAGGATTTTTTTGCGGGAAACAGTTTTTACACGACTGCAGCAAACAGAATGTCAAGGCATGTGTTTGACAAAGCGGTTACTGCAGAACATGTAATAAAGCTAATTGAACTTAATATGAATGATTCGAATCTTGGTTCTGGAGGGGGTAATGGAGAAAATGACAGTGGGGGAGAAGTTAATCATAACGAAGAAAAAAGCATACATATGAAGAAAATTGAAGAGTGCTCGTCTGAAAACAGAGAAAAGTGCAGTGGCAAATGTCCGATATGGTGTGTTGAGACCATAGTATTCGGGCTTGCAGTGGCAACAATTCTTATAGGATATTTTGCACTGGATAATCAATATTATATAGGGGTATGCTTGCTGGTTATTTTTTATGCCATGGTTCCTTTCTTTTGGCGGTTTGAAAAGAGAAATCCGAAAGCTAGAGAAATTGTAATCCTGGTTGTGCTTGTGACTGCAGCAGTTGTGGGTCGTGGGGCATTTTTTGCGATTCCGAACTTTAAACCTATGCTGGCAATAGTCATTATCGCAGGAGTTGCGATGGGGAGAGAGGATGGTTTTCTTGCTGGTGCTATGGCGAGTTTTGTTTCCAATTTCCTTTTCGGACAGGGGCCATGGACTCCGTGGCAGATGATTGCAGCGGCGGTTGTAGGATACCTTGCAGGACTTCTTTTTTATAAGAATTCCGATAAAGTCAGCCGTATTTCGCTGATTGTTTTCGGAGCAATTGCAGCGATGGTATTGTACGGAGGAATAGTTGATATATGGACTATTTTGGTGATTTCAGAAGAACCAACGATAGCTACAATTGTCGGCGTTTATGGAGCAGCGGTTTATTTTAATATTGTTCATGGACTGGCGACAGCGGTTTTTCTGTTCATTCTGGCAAAACCTATGCTATCTGGAATAAATCGTGTCAAATATAAATACGGAATGTAGAATTTTTAAAAACAACATAAAATTCAGACAACTCATTCTTATTTAATTGTAATCTGCATTTATGAATGATATAATCTCCTTATACGCGATTAAAATAGGAGGTCTAACAAATGAAGGGCTATAAAAACGAAAACATCAGGAATATTGCACTGCTTGGACATGGTGGTGCAGGTAAAACTACTTTCCTTGAGGCAGCTCTGCTGGCAACAAAGGTTATCAGCAGACTGGGCAGAGTAGAAGATGGTAATACAGTATCTGACTACGACAAGATGGAAATCGAAAAGGGTTATTCCATCGGAACTTCAGTAGTACCTGTAGAATACAATAAGGTTAAGCTGAACTTCGTTGATACTCCAGGATTCTTCGACTTCGTAGGAGAAGTAAATTCAGCACTTAGAGCAGTAGAAGCTGCAGCCATTCTCGTTGATGCATCATCAGGCGTACAGGTTGGTACAGAGAAGGCATGGAATTCATGTAAGCAGTTCTCAGTTCCTAAGTTCTTCCTGATTAACAAGATAGATAAAGAGAACGTAGACGTGGACGAAGTTATCGCAGAACTTCAGGACAAGTTCGGAACTTCAGTAGTTACTCTTGATGACAGAGACTCTCTTACTGAAGCAATCGCAGAGACAGATGAGGAACTTATGGATAAGTTCTTTGAAGGTGAGGAATTCACTGATGAAGAATTTAACAGAGGACTTTCCAAGGGTATCGCTACTGGTGATATCGCTCCGATTCTCGTAGTTTCATCTATTACCGGCGAAGGCATTGAAGATGCTCTTCAGAAATTCATCGATCTTACACCGAAGCCAACATCAGTTGAAGCATACGATGCCAAGAACGATGATGATGAAGATATTCAGCTGACAGTGGATCCTGCAGGTCCTACAGCTGCTCTCGTTTTCAAGACTATTGCAGATCCGTTCCTCGGTAAGATTTCACTTGCCAAGGTTATTTCAGGGACTATCAAGGCTGGTCAGGAAGTATATAACAGCAGATCCGGCAAATCAGAAAAGCTGGGTTCAATGTTCTTCATGAGAGGTAAAACTCAGGAAGACGCTCCTGAAGCAGTAGCAGGTGATATTGTGGCACTTGGTAAGCTGCAGTATACAATTACAGGTGATACACTTTGTCTTAAGGACAATGTTATTAAACTTCCAGGAATCGCATTCCCATCACCATCACTCTTCAAGGCAGTAGAACCTGCCAAGACAGGTGATGACGAGAAGATGGGTTCAGGTCTGAAGAAACTCATGGAAGAAGACCCTTCATTTGTACTTCAGAACAATACAGAAACTCACCAGACTCTTCTGGGAGGTCAGGGTGATATCCAGCTAGGAATCATAACTGCCAAGTTGAAGGACAAGTTTGGTGTGGATGTAGTTGAAGTGCCACAGAAGATAGCTTACAGAGAAACTATCAAGGGAACTTCAGATGTACAGGGTAAGCACAAGAAGCAGTCAGGTGGTGCAGGTCAGTACGGTGATGTATGGATTAAGTTCTCACCATCACAGGAAGAGTTTGAATTCGGTGAAGAAATCTTCGGCGGATCAGTACCTAGGAACTACTGGCCAGCAGTAGAAAAGGGACTTAGAGAATGCATGGAAAAGGGTCCTCTTGCAGGCTGTAAGGTAGTAAATGTTAAGGCTATTCTCTATGATGGTTCATATCATGATGTTGACTCCAACGAAATGGCATTCAAGATTGCTGCTTCACTGGCATTCAAGAAGGGTATCGCAGAAGCTAAACCTTGCCTGCTTGAACCGGTAATGAAGATGGAAATCTACGTTCCGGACGAATACATGGGAGATGTAATGGGTGATATGAATAAGAGACGAGGTAAGATTCTCGGCATGGAACCTGAAGCAGGCGGTGGACAGAAGCTTATGGCTGAAGCACCACAGGCTGAACTTTTTGACTATGCGATCGTTCTCAGATCAATGACTCAGGCCAGAGGAAGCTTCGAAATGGAATTCGAAAGATACGAAGAAGTTCCTGCACAGATGGCTCAGAAGATTATTGCTGATTATGCGGCATCACAGGAGAAATAACAATTTGATAATTACGGGGGCTGTCGCTTGGCAGCCCTTTGTTTTTTAAGAGGAGAAACATGGCGAAAAAGACAGGAAAAACGGTATTTGTATGTCAGGAATGCGGTAACGAAAGTCCTAAATGGATGGGCAGATGTATCTGTGGAGCTTGGAATTCTATGGTTGAAGAAAAGGTCATTGATTTTGACGCTGACGATAAAAGAAGGAGAACCTCCGGCAATTCAGATGAAAAGGACACCGGAAAGAAGGGCAGACCGAGGAGACTTTCACGCGTGGTCTCAGGAGAAACGGAACGAATCGATACAGGCATTGGAGAATTAAACAGAGTTCTTGGCGGAGGTCTTGTACAGGGGTCTCTTACTCTTATTTCAGGTGAACCGGGAATAGGCAAATCCACAATTATAATACAGGCGGCAGCACATATAGCAGCTACCAGGGGAACAGTACTTTATGTATCAGGAGAGGAATCTGAAGAGCAGATTAAGATGAGAGCGGACAGGGTATGTCCGTCATTCTCTGAAGAACTGTATATACTGGCAGAAACCAACATGGAAAACATTGCGCAGGTATGCGAACAGATTAAACCTAAGTTCCTTATTATAGACTCTATACAGACAATGTATACATCAGATTTGGATTCGGCACCGGGAAGTGTTTCTCAGGTAAGAGCATGTGGTAATGAACTTATGCGCATAGGCAAGATGAATAATATTCCCATTTTCATAGTTGCTCACGTTACAAAGAGCGGAGAACTTGCAGGTCCGAGAATTGTAGAACATATGGTGGATTGCGTACTTTCATTTACAGGGGACAGGACTCATGAACTCAGAATATTGAGGGCACAGAAAAACAGGTTTGGAACTACCAGTGAAATCGGAGCTTTTGAAATGGGTGAAGGGGGCTTGGCCGAGATTGAAAATCTGTCAGGAACCCTTATGGCCGAAATGGATGCAGGCAGTGAAGGAGCCGTAGCTACGGCTGTATATGAGGGGACAAGACCTTTAGTTCTCGAGGTACAGGCACTTACAACGACAGCGGGCGCAGGATTTCCGAGGAGAACATCTCTGGGGATTGACAACACAAGATTAAATATGATTGTAGCGGTTCTCGAAAAAAAGGCTGGCATAAATCTCACCAATCAGGATATTTACGTGAATATTGTAGGTGGTATTAAGCCAGAGGGAACATATACGGATCTGGCAGTCGCTATGGCAATTTATTCATCGTGTACAGGAAAGACGTTGAGCAGTACAACTCTTGTGGTGGGAGAAATAGGCCTTACCGGCGATTTGAGAGCAATTCAGAACAGCGAAAAAATCATGAGAGAAGCTGCACATCTGGGATTTGAGAAGCTTGTACTGCCAGTGAGAAATGCAGAAAAACTAAAGAACGTTTTATCGACAATTAACGATGAGAGAAAACAGAGGGAACTTCCTATAATGCAGTTACTTTCAATGAAGAACATAAGTGGCATACGGAAGCTGTTTTAAGACTGGATATGATAAACGGAGATGGTGAAATCACCATCTCCGTTTTTGTAACTATCATATTGTAAATCAATGAGTAAGGGTACTATGCATCCTTCAGAATGAATCTGTGGAAGAATTCAACAAATGTGATATCTTCGCCGAGTGCGGTCTGCATTACATATGCAGCGAGACCGGCAGTAGCCAGAATCATAAGAAATATGAACAACACTGTACCTATGAATTTTCTCATATTTTTCTCCCTGTCAATACAATTGATTCAGACTAGAACAGCCATGAAAGAACGAAGAGGAGTACACCAACTGCTGCGAAGCAGTATGCACCGATTCTCCACATCTTGTACTGTTTGTCAAGCTTAGCCTTTTCTTCTGCAGTTGGTTCCTTAGTAACGAGAGCCAGTGCTTCGATATCGAGAGCTTCCTGTGGGATAGGTCTCTTACGAACGAAGAAGAAGTAGTAAGCAATTGCCAGAATGTCCCATATAACATTGTACCAGATAGCAACAGGATCGTATGCGAGAATCAGCAGGATGCCGAATGTCAGGCATGAGAATACAGTTGCGAATGTACCTGCAGGACATACGAACGGTCTGTTAAGATCCGGTTCCTTCTTTCTGAGCATGTAGAATGAAAGGTATCCGATGATGTAGCACTGAATCTGGTTGTATGAACACATCATTGCTACGATTTTGATTGATCCTGAAAGGATAAAGAAGACACCGAGTACTGCACAAAGTATAACTGCACGGTGTGGGCTCTTGTACTTAGGGTGTACCTTGCCGAACCATCTAGGGAAGTTACCGTCTTCAGCCATGATGTAGATATAACGTGCAGGTCCTGCAATACAAGGGTTCATTGTTGAGAAATCACCGCCCAAAGTAATACCCAGACAGAGTATGATAAGTGGAAGTCCAACAATTCCCGCATATTCCATTGCAGATGCATATGGAGCTGCTGAAGTGTACAAATCAGGAACGTGTTCTGCTGGTGTGAGTGCGCAGAGGAACCACTGGAATAAGAGGTTTACTGCCAGTACACAGAATGGAGTGATCAGCAGAGCTCTTGGGAGAGTAATCTGAGGGAACTTAACCTCAGAACCCATACCAACGATTGTTTCAAATCCAAAGAAGCACCACAGTACGAGAAGTACAGCCTGTGCGAATGCGTTAACACCGTGAGGGATACCAACGCCGGCTACCATTTCAGTAACACCTGAGAAATCAGCTCTTGCGATTACTGTTGCGAACCATACCAGTGAGCATGCCCAGAAGAAGAACATGAAGAAGTTCTGAGTCTTACCATTCATTTCAGCACCTCTGTATGAGATTACTGTGAAGAGAATGAAAAGACCGATAGCTGGGAGTGCTTTCCATAAGAAGATTGAAACGTCGCAACTTCCGTTGATGAAGTCTATGAATGAATAGTCGTTATCGTCAGTAGGCACATTCATGCCGAGTGCGTTGAGCAATCTAACGAAGTAGTTTGAGAATGCCATTGATTCTGATGCACCAATACCGATCTGAGCCAGAGTGTAGTTCCAGCTTTCGAATACGGCAGTTGGATAGTTAATGGCTCTCTTTGCGTAGGAATAAGTACCGCCGGCAAGTGGGAGTGCAGCACCCAGTTCACCATACATTGCGCATGGGAAGAGGATCATAACAAATGCAATCAGTGATGCAACTATTACTGTACCACCCATAAGTCCAACGATCTGTGAACCTACAGTAAACAGACCTACGCCTATTACAGCACCGGCTGTAATGGTGACGCATTCTGCAAGTCCCAGCGTTCTGTTTAGAGACTGGGATTGTACATTATTCTTTTCCATAGTAATAACGCCTCCTAAAAATAAAAAATAATAAATAATGGTAATAAATAAGTAAATATAAAAATATATTACAGTCTGAAATTAATTTATGTGGATAGACCGACCATAAGACTCACCAAATTGCAAAATTAAATCATTTTTGACTCTGTGATTCAGAGTCGTCCCTGTCAGGTTGAATCAATTCTTCCGGATGAGCTTCGTAATATTCCTTCATTTCCCGCAATCTTTTGCGTTGAACGAAATAAGGGAATAGGAATACAACGGTAGCAATGTTAAAGGTGAGCCACATTCTAAGACAGTAAACCCCGAGGCCGGCGTAAACACCTGCTTCTGAAATAATCATAGGACGAACTGCCAATACAGTTGATACCAGGAAGCAGAGTATAGGGATGATGAGACCGGGATAAGGACTGTCTTTGGAACATAAAGACTTCTGGAAACTGATGATTATGTACATGGCTATCAGTGCAGAAGGAAGTATTATTATCATTCTGTCAACAGACATTCCCTGTAGTACACTCACAATCGTCGGCTCCTTTCTAAATAACTGAAATAATCAAAGACTTAAATACATTTTAAGTCATTTTTATACATCTATGATCAACAAAAAAATTATAATACAAAAGTAAAAAATGGGAATAGGAAAAAACGGATATTGACGTGAATTATATAGGGTGTTAGGATTATTTTGAAAATAATTAGGTTCTGATTTATACCATCAAGAGGTGGAACATGTCATTTATTATAAGTAAACAGCAATATTTAGCCACTTCAGGACAGAGAAGCTGTTACGATTCCAGATTTATAGATGATGCTAATATAGATATAGAGAACATAAAAATATATTTTGGACACCCGTTGTACATGGTTTTGAACGACATTGTATATTTCAAATCCGATTCCCGGGAAACCTTTAATGTAGCTGCTATTCCTGACGGATGTATGTCGATTGTCTTTACTAGAGAAGGAGATGAAATCAACGGGTATTTGTGCGGTGTAATAGATGAAATAAAGAAATTTACGGTAAACCCGAATTCAGAGTATATAGTAATGAGATTTATGCCCGGATCGGGAGATATGATTGCCGGAGAAAGCATAGGAAAGTATACGAATCAGAGCGTTCATCTTGAGAACGCCGTTGAATGGGGCAAGCAGGTTATCGGAATACTGGGTAGGGACATTCCGCTGAACGAAAGAATCGGATTTGTTTCCAAGGTAATACGTGTACATCAGAACGGTAAGGATCCCAATTATCTTGTTAAGTATTGCGTTGACAGGATAATTAATTCCAAAGGAAATATCAAAATAGATGCTCTTGCCAGTGAGACAGGGTTCACATCCAGACACATAGGCAAAATGTTCGAAAGGTGTGTAGGCATACCGCCCAAGCTTTTCTCGCAGATAGTAAGACTGCAGATATCAATGACGAGAATCCTTGAAGATGATGATTCGTTGCTGGTAAATATAGCAATGGACAGTGGCTTCTTCGACCACGCCCACATGAACAGGGTGTATAAGAAACTTATACATTGTTCGTCGGGAGAATACAGAAAAAACATGTTCAATAATTTGGATTACAGCAAGATGGATTGCTTTATTTCAAATTCAAAATAAGCATCGCTTTAACGCCGGCCTAATAGGCGGAAAGGAAAAACATGAAAAAGAAGTACTATATCGGTTTAGACCAGGGAACGACAGGTACTACCACATTGCTTCTTGATGAAGACTGGAATATTGTTGCAAGAGGATACAAGGAGCATAAGCAGTACTACCCTAAACCGGGATGGGTTGAACACGACCCGATGGAACTGTGGCAGAGGGTTATGGAGTCAATGAACATGGCCATCAAACTGGGCGGAGTGGACGAATCCAGTATTGCATGCATAGGAATTGACAACCAGGGCGAAACTGTAATGCTGTGGGACAAGAAGACAGGACAGCCCCTTTACAATGCCATTGTGTGGCAGGACAGAAGAATGGCAAGATATGCCGATGAACTTACTGCCGAGTATGGAGAGCTTATCAGAGAGAAGACAGGTCTGATGGCTGACTCCTATTTCAGTGGACTAAAAATCAAGTGGATAATTGACAATGTTGAAGGTGTTAAGGAAAAGATTGCCGAAGGAAGGGTGTTCGCAGGAACTCTCGATTCATGGCTTATCTGGAAAATGACTCACGGACGTGTTCATGTTACAGATGCATCTACTGCATCAAGAACAATGATGCTCAACATTCACACAGGTAAGTGGGATGAAGATATACTTGATATTCTGGGAATTGACAAATCAATTCTTCCTGAGATATGTGACAGTTCACAGGTGTATGGTCTGACAGACCCATTGGATTTCTGTGGAGCGCGCATACCGATTTCAGGTTCAGTAGTTGACCAGCAGGCAGCACTGTTCGGTCAGGCATGCTTCAAACCTGGCTCAATTAAATGTACGTACGGAACAGGCGGATTCATGCTGATGAATACCGGCAGCAACGCGGTTTATTCTCAGAATGGACTTCTTACTACTGTAGGATGGAGATTAAAAAATGAAATGACATTCGCCCTTGACGGCGGTGTATATATTACAGGTGCGGCAACTCAGTGGCTGAGAGATGGATTAAAGATTATTGACAATGCCGCACAGACAGAAGAAATGGCATTTGCAGTAGGTTCAAATGACGGAGTCTACTTCGTACCGGCATTTACCGGACTTGCGGCACCTCATTGGGATTCATATGCCAGAGGTACAATTGTAGGAATTACAGGTGGTACAACAAGAGAGCATATTGTAAGAGCAACTCTTGAATCCACTGCCTATCAGATTAAAGACAACCTTGATGTCATGAAAACAGACTCGGGAATGCCTATCAGCATAATGAGAGTTGACGGTGGAGCATCGGCCAACCGGTTCCTTATGCAGTTCCAGGCAGACCTTATCGGGATACCGGTTGATGTACCTGTTATCAAGGATACGACAGCATTGGGAGCAGCACAGCTTGCAGCACTTGGAATCGGAGAATTTGATTCCATAAACGATCTTGAAAGAAACTGGAAGCTGGCGAGAAGATATGAACCTAAGATGAGTGTCGACGAGCGTGAAACATTGCTTTACAACTGGCACAGAGCCGTTGAGAGAGCTAAGAACTGGTCGGAGGATTAATACAGTTCACATTATATTTTAAATTTTTCACATATATTACGTTATAATCCATTATGCATTTCATAATGGATGAGAAAGGAATTAAAAAATGAGTGCACCAAAATTATTCAGCCCAGGTCCAATTATGGTAAAGGAAAACGTAAGACAGGCTCTTACACATTATGATATCTGCCACAGAAGTCCTGAATTCGAGGATCTTTTCGCAAGAACTACTGCGAAAATCAACAAGCTGTTCAAGGCTGACGAATCATACAGATCACTTCTGATTTCAGGTTCAGGTACAGCAGCAAACGAAACAGTTCTTTCATCAATTTTCAACGAAGGAGAAAAGGTTCTTCTTATCAGAAACGGTGAGTTCGGTAACAGACTTCTTGAGATTATCGAAAAGTATAACATTCCGCTTGTTGACTGTTCATTCGAATGGGCAGAGGTTCCTGATCTGGCAAAGATTGAAGAAGCAATCAAGGCTAACCCTGAAATCAAGGTAATTTCAATGGTATTCCACGAAACATCAACATGCATGATTAACCCTGTAAAGGCTGTTGGTGAGCTTGCTGCAAAGTATGGCAAGTGGTATCACGTTGACTGTGTATCAGCTGCAGCAGGCGAAATTATCGATGTTAACGACATGCACATCACTTTCGCAACTTCAGTAGGCGGAAAGTGTCTGGGAGCATATCCTGGTTCAGCTTATATCTGCGGTAAGAAGGAAGCAATGGATACACTGACACCTGAAATGGGAAAGAACGTTTATCTTAACCTGGCTAAGCACTACATTAAGGCAGAGGCTTGCAACCAGACTCCTAACACTCCAAATGTAAACCTTTTCTGGGCTCTTGATGTAGCTCTTGACAATGCACTGGCAGATGGTGGCATCGAAGCAAGAAATGCAAGATACAGAGAATGTGCAGGCATTCTCAGAGAAGGACTTAAGGAAATGGGACTGAAGATGCTTATCGATGAAGAACTCATGTCAAGCACAGTAACTTCAGTATTCCTGCCTGAAGGAAAGGATCTGCACGAATTCATAGATGCTCTCGATAAGAAGGGATATACAATTTATCCAGGTAAGGGCAAGTTCGAAGCCATGGGAATGTTCCAGGTTGCAAACATGGGAGAAATTTATCCTGATGACTGCAGAGTATTCCTCGACGTTATGAAGGAAGTACTTGCATAATCAAGTAAAGCAAACTAATTAAAGGGTCTGTCACCGGCGGTTAAAGCCGCTGTGTGACAGACCCTTTTGTATTCTAATTCAAATTGAACGGATTTGTGATGGATTAAGGAAGCTTGTGAAATTCAGGTTTTCTCTTCTTGAATGTGCAATAATACTTAAATCCAAGACTTTGAGCGAGACCAACGGCATCGTTGAAATGATACTGATAATATGAAGGCTCGTGTGCATCTGAACCGAAGGTAAGAATTTCGCCACCAAGCTGCAGGTATCTTCGCAGAATGGATTCACGCGGCAGCCATATTCCAGTGCCATATTTGAAACTTGAGGTATTGATTTCGATTCCTTTGCCATTATCAATGAGAAGCTTGAGAATCTCGTCGATGATATCTTCAACGGGAGCATAGTCGAGAATCTGACCAATATATCTGTCGATTATGCTGAAATGCCCCATAACATCAAAGTTTGTAAAAGTTTTGAGACTTTCATAAACAAACTTGTAGAAGTCTTCAAGCTCAACACTTCTGTCGGTTTTGGAAAAGTCATATCTGTAAAGATCGTCATGTCTCATGCAGTGAAAAGAACCGATGATAAAATCGTGGTCAAAGGCATTGACAGCTCTGTCAGCTTCTTCCAGATTAGTTATTTTGTCATTGAACATTCCACCCCAGATGCCGATTTCCATACCTTTGCGAATATCGATAATTCCCGCATATTTTGCAAGGGCCTCGTTAAGAGTTTTGTGGTAATCGTCAAATTCAAGGGTGAAGGGAAATTCCGGATCGGGATAGCCGGGATCATAATGGTCTGTAATGGCGAGTGTCTTTATCCCTGCGGCGACTGCTCCTTCAATCATTTGGTCAAAATCAACGTAACAATCGTCACTGAATCCGGTATGAGTATGAAAATCACAATCTATTAAACATTTGCTCATAATTTATTTCTCCTTAAGTTTACTACCGTCACTTAATGTGAATTCAGGCTTAACGGCAGTCTGGTCTATTCGTGAGAGAGGAAGTTCAAACCAGAATGTGGTGCCTTTTCCCAGAGTGCTGTTAACACCGTATTCCGCCCGGTGAAGAACCATGATTTCTTTAACAATGGAAAGACCAAGTCCAGAGCCTTCTGTTGTTCTGACCATATTGGAACTTGTTTTGTAATAGCGCTCCCACACATGTTCAAGTTCGTTACTGGCAATGCCTATGCCATGGTCTTCAACGTGGCATATTACAGAAGAGTGGGCGCGGCTTCGTGACAGTGAGACCTTGACAGTCTTGTCTTCTCCACAGAACTTCACGGCATTGGTAATAAGGTTTGAAATTACCTGCTTTATCTTCTCTTCATCGGCGCTCACATAGAACTCTGAAGGACAGTCAAGGGTAATGCTGTAGCCTTCTTCATTTTTGATTTCATAGGTGTTGACAATGGTTCTTGCAGCCTCAGAAAGATTGAATTCTGTTACATTAAGTGTCATTTTACCCGATTGCATTTTTGATACTGTAAGCAGGTCTTCAACTAGCGTGTTCAGTCTGTCAGTCTCGTTAATAATCACATTAAGGTGCTTTTCTCTCTTGACAGGATCGTCACCGGAAAGATCGCGGATCATCTCCGCATAGGATTTGATCATAGTAAGAGGTGTTCTCAGATCGTGAGAGACATTGGCAACCAGATCCTTCTGAAGTGCGTATGATTTCTCAAGTTCGATGGAAGTGGTTGTAAGCGTATCTGCCAGATTGTTTATCTCAGTATAATGACTGCCCTTAAACACTATGCCGTATTCTCCTGATGCCAGACGTTCTGCTGAACGTACAATTTCACGAATAGGCCGTGTAATTCGTGTGGACAGATAAAGAGATATTATACAGGCCAGCGTAAGGGCTATGAAAGTAACATAAAACAGCTGACTTGTGAGAATGTTAATGGTTGATTTAACAGGCCAGAGCGGCGAGAATAGGTACATATTAAAGGATGTTTTGTCCTTGCTGCTAAGTACTGCACCATATGCCAGAACTTCCTTAGTGTTATCGACACCTTTGATCTTGAGAGTAACATCGTTATTCTTGCTGTTTTTGAGATATTCTCCGATTGTACCGATCTGCTGGTAATAAAAGCCTGCACCCGCAACCTCTTCTGAGGGTTGATAAGATGTTATGACACCGTTTTCATTGACCAGATAGATATACAAATCGTTAGAATCTGCGATGGTTTCGACCTTGCGAAGGAAACGTGCAGTCGAATTATTATCATAGGCCTCGTTAATTGAATTTATTATTCTGGATGTCTGCTGACTTTTCATGGACTCATAAAATGTGTTCAGAAAAAAGACCTGCAGGGACCACAAAATGAGTATCAGACAGGTTGTGAACAATACAAAGTACATCCAGGTTTTGAATTTTATACTGTGACTGTCCAGTTTCAGGTTATGCTTCAAATTTGTAGCCAACTCCTCTCAATGTTACTATGAAATCACGATAAGGTCCCAGGTTGTTTCTGAGGTTTTTGATGTGAGTATCGATTGTTCTGTCGTCTCCGAAGAAATCGTATCCCCAGATGTCCGAAAGCAGCTTATCTCTGGAAAGTGCGATGTTCTTGTTCTCCACAAGGTAGAAGAGGAGGTCGTATTCTTTGGGGGTGAGCTCCACTTTTTTACCGTCTACTGTAACGGTTCTTGCGGGTATGTTTATTTCGAGGCCGTCAAAGGACATTATGTCAGAAACAGGTGCCGTCATGCCTGATTTTCTTGCCAGAACCGCATTGATTCTTGCCATGAGCTCCTTGGGACTGAAAGGTTTGACAACGTAGTCATCGATTCCCAACTCAAAACCGAAGAGCTTATCATATTCTTCACTTCTTGCACTAAGCATGATAATCGGAATATCCTTAATCTTTCGGATTTCCTTGCAGGCGGAATAGCCATCAAGCTTAGGCATCATTATATCCATAACTATAAGGTCGTAATCGTTAAGTTTGCAGAGCCCTACGGCACTCATGCCGTCTGCGGCTTCAGTAACTTCGTGACCGTTGAATTCCGAGTATTCGCGTATTACTTCTCTTATTTTCTGTTCGTCATCTACAACGAGTATTTTTGCCATGATTTACCTCCTTGGTTATAGTAATAATTGTAACACAATTAATTGGATAGGTGTAGGAATTATGATATACTAACAAATAGGTATGACCTGACAGCAGAATATTGTGAAGAAAGGAGGGAAACAAGTGCTTAGAAAAGTAGTAAGAGCATTTATAACTGTTGCAGGTGCTATCATTGGATACGGTGTTTTCACACTGTCACAATTTGTGGTTACCAAAACCGGACATGAAGAGTGGATTCAGTTTTCTTCAGTGCAGGAAGTCTGCATTGCAGCTTTATTCGTAATTATTTTCAGTTTAATTTTTTTCAGACTGACACCACTGCTTCAGAAAAGGAGTGACGTAGTCGCCAAGGGCATAGAGTCCGATTTATCCAAGATATCGACCAATGAACTTCTGACAGGTACAGTAGGGCTGATAACAGGTCTTATTATTGCCTATTTAATCAGCGAAATATATGTCGGCATCAATATTCCGTACATAGATGTAATTCTTAATATTGTTACATATATGGTACTGGGCTACATAGGTATTATTGTTGCAACAAGAAAAAATATCGACATAAGAAATTTCATTAGTGCCCGAAGAAGTGCTTCAGGAAGCAAGGGTAGACAGAAAGCAGAAATATCACCGAAGATACTGGATACGAGTGTCATAATTGACGGCCGTATTTCTGACATTATCAGAACAGGTTTTATTGAAGGACACATAATAGTACCAGAATTTGTAATCCTTGAACTGCAGCATATCGCTGATTCTTCCGATTCTCTCAAGAGACAGAGAGGGAGAAGAGGATTGGATATCGTCAAAAAAATGCAGGCGGAATATGGCATAGAAGTATACCCAACGGAAGAAAATCAGGCATTGCTTGATATTCCGGAAGTCGATATCAAACTTCTCAAACTTGCACAGATGACAGGCGGTAAAGTTGTGACAAATGATTTCAATCTTAACAAGGTTGCTGTTATCAAGGGCGTAGATGTGCTCAATATAAATGAGCTGGCCAATACCTTAAAGCCTGTTGTACTGCCCGGTGAAAACATGATTGTTGCACTTATCAAAGAAGGTAAGGATAAAGGTCAGGCAGTAGCATATCTGGATGACGGAACAATGATAGTAGTAGAAAACGGTGTCAGGTTTATTGGCACTACAATTAAAGTTTCAGTAACAAGTGTACTTCAGACCTCTGCGGGAAGGATGATATTTGCTAAACCTGCAGAAACAGGAAACAGATAGGAGAATTTAAGGAGGTCATGCATGTATAAGAACAAACGTGTAGCTGTGATTCTGGCAGCAGCAGGTAAAGGAAAACGAATGGGCAGCCAGTTACCTAAACAGTTCCTCGAAATCGGCGGTGTTCCCATATTGGTCAAAACTTTGCAGGTCTTTGATAATATGGACGAGGTCGATTACATTTTCGTTGTAACAAACGAGGAATACATGGAGCACTGTAGTGAAATTACAAAGAAGGCGGGAATTAAGAAAATTTCTTCCATTGTCGCCGGAGGTAAAAAACGTCAGGATTCAGTATATAATGCACTAATGGAAGTGAATCTCAGACATCCGGGTGTGGAATACGTGCTTATACATGATGGCGCAAGACCTTACGTTAGTGAGGAAGTAATTCATAATGTTATTGAAGCCACAGCATCAAAGGGTGCCGCAGTCGCATGTGTTGCACTTAAGAACAGTATAAGGAGAAACGGCATTGAGGGCAGTTCAAGCATGAAAAGGTCCGAGTTCGTTTCAGTTCAGACGCCGCAGGGATTCAAGAAAGCTGAACTCATCAGGTCATACGAAGCGGCAATGGAATCCGGTTACTATGGTACCGATGATGCTGAACTTGTAGAAAGGGCAGGATATAACATAGAGCTTGTTCAGGGTGATTACCAGAACATCAAAATAACAACAAAGGAAGATTTGCCAATGGAGAATCGAGTAGGAACAGGATACGACGTACATGCTTTTGCAAGTGGAAGAAAGCTTATACTGGGAGGAGTAGAAATACCTTTTGACAGAGGGCTTGAGGGTCACTCCGATGCGGACGTGTTGGTGCATGCGATAATGGATGCACTTATTGGCGCCGCCGGCAAGGGAGATATCGGAAGACATTTCCCGGATACTGATGAATCCTACAAGGGAATAAGCTCCATTGTACTGCTCGCGAAGGTAAAAGGAATGCTAGATGAAGGTCTCTTCAAAATAGCAAATATCGATGCAACAGTCATTGCTCAGAAACCCAAAATCGCACCTTTTATTGACGAGATGATTCAAAATTTGGCGACGATTCTTGAGATGGAAGAATCAAGAATAAACATAAAGGGAACAACCACAGAAAAATTGGGGTTCACGGGTAGAGAGGAAGGCATAGCAGCTCAGGCTGTGTGCTCTATATACAGGTAAGGAGAAGCAGTTAAATGAAATTATCAAAAATGCATTTTAAAACTCTCAGAGAAGTGCCTAAGGAAGCTGAGATTCCAAGTCACATTCTTCTGTTAAGATCGGGAATGATTAAGAAAACAGCAGCAGGAATCTACAGCTATATGCCCTTCGGATGGAGAACAGTAAGAAAAATCGAGAACATTGTAAGAGAAGAAATGGATGCCAAAGGCTGTCAGGAAATCAGAACTTCAGTGCTCCAGCCGGGAGAACTGTGGGAAGAATCGGGCAGATGGAGTGCATACGGTCCTGAAATGTGGAGAATCAACGACAGAAACAGCAGAGAATTCTGTCTGGGACCTACAGCAGAGGAAGTGTTCACCGATATTATAAGAGGTGATGTTACTTCATATAAACAGCTTCCTCTCAGCATATATCAGATCTCAAACAAGTTCCGCGATGAAGCAAGACCTCGTTTCGGTATGATGAGATCAAGAGACTTCATCATGAAGGACAACTATTCTTTTGACAGAGATGAAGCAGGTCTCGATGAGAGCTACGATGAAATGTATGATGCTTATACTAATGTATTCACAAGATGCGGACTCACATTCAGACCGGTTGAGGCTGATACAGGTGCAATCGGAGGCAGTAATTCCCACGAATTCACAGCCCTTTGCGAGTACGGTGAAAGTGAAATAGTATATTGTGATGACTGTGACCTGGCCGCAACAGTTGAAAAGGCCGAGTGCGTAGATGCTCCGGCTCAGGATGATGTAGAGATGCTCCCACTTGAGAAGGTTAATACTCCGGGAACAAAGACTATTGAAGATGTTGCGACGTTCCTCCAAATACCTAAGGAACAGACAATCAAGGCACTTCTTTTCGTTACTTATGATGAAGAAGGCAACGAAGACGGCTACGTTGCAGCATTTGTAAGAGGTGACAGAGAACTTAACATGACTAAGCTTGTAAATGCTCTGGATGTACACGAATATGCCATTGAATTTGCAGACGAGGAAAAAATGTCAGCTGTAACAGGATGTGTCGGAGGATTCACAGGACCTATGGGACTTCACGACTGCAGGATTGTAGTGGACAGTGAATTGCCTGGACTTAAGAATCTTTGTGCTGGAGCATGCGATGAAGATTATCACTACATCAATATGAACTACGGCAGAGATTATGAAGGTGATATGGTCGTTGATATCAAAACTCTCAAAGAAGGCGACAAGTGTCCTGTTTGCGGAGGTACTGTGAGACAGGCGAGAGGTGTTGAAGTAGGGCAGATTTTCAAGCTGGGAACAAAATATTCAGAACCTATGGGATGCACTTACAAGGATGAGAATCAGAAGGATCATCCGATTGTAATGGGCTGCTACGGTATTGGAATTTCAAGAACTTTCCAGGCCATTATAGATATGCCTCAGAATCATGACGATAACGGTATTATCTGGCCTATGTCAGTAGCACCTTATCACGTCATTATCACAATAGTAAAGGCCGGCGATGAGGTTCAGGAAAGAGTTGCAGATGAAATTGCGAAAGCTCTCGAAAAGGCAGGTGTTGAGGTTCTTGTCGACGATCGTAAGGAAAGACCGGGCGTTAAGTTCAAGGATGCAGACCTTATCGGTATTCCTGTTGCAATAACAGTAGGAAGAGGTGCTGCAGAAGGCAAGGTTGAATACAAACTCAGAGCAGAAAGCGACAAGGCAGAACTCGGTGTTGCAGAGGCAATAGAAGCTGCAATAAACAAAGTCAACGCAGAGAAAGACGGCAGACATTTTTTTAATAAGTAGGAGGACGGTGAAATAAACATGATTAAAGTAATTATCGAAATGGAAAACGGCGATGTAATGAAAGGAGAACTCTATCCTGAAATCGCACCTAAGACAGTAGAAAACTTCGTAAAGCTTGCAAAAGACGGATTTTATGATGGTCTCATCTTCCACAGAGTAATTCCGGGATTTATGATTCAGGGCGGATGTCCTAAGGGAAACGGAACAGGCGGTCCGGGATGGACTATTGAAGGCGAATTTACAAAGAACGGATTCGAGAACAATCTGAAGCACGAAAGAGGTGTGCTTTCAATGGCAAGAGCAATGAGTCCTAATTCAGGTGGATCACAGTTTTTCATTATGCACGCTGATTATCCGTACCTTGATGGGGACTACGCTGCTTTCGGAAGAATTACAGAGGGTCTGGATGTAGTGGACAAAATCGCAGAAACTCCTACAGGATTCCAGGATAAACCTAAGACTCCACAGGTGATGAAGTCAGTTACAATTGTTGAGGAATAATCAGCATATTCAGGAGGTTATCAGTTGAGAAACAAATCACAGATCAATCCGATATTTTTGCTGATGATTGTGGTGCTTGTTTTCAGTTCCTACAGAGCGGGAGCATATTCAAGCCCTCATGACTGGCTACTGTACAAGATACTTGTGTTGCCAGGAATTATCATCGGACTTTCTTTTCATGAATTTGCTCATGCATGGACAGCGTGGAAGCTTCATGATCCGACTCCCAAGATGCAGGGAAGGGTAACGATAAACCCTATCGCCCATGTCGACTGGCTTGGATTCGCTGCACTACTGTTTTGCGGATTCGGATGGGGACAGCCCGTTGAAATCAATCCGAATAATTTCAGAAAAAGAAGACGTGACGAATTTATTGTGTCAATAGCCGGAGTGACCATGAATCTGATTGTTGCTCTGATTTTCGCTGTAATTGCCAGAGTAATTCTCAGTGTCGTGGGAGTGACAGGTATTGCTGAAGGATTGGGAAGTATTTTGTGGCAGATGGTAATGGGCGTTATAACAATAAATCTGGTTCTTATGATATTTAACCTGATTCCGGTACCGCCTCTTGACGGCTTTTCAATAATCGGAGAAATTTTCAATCTGAAGACCACCGATCTTTACTGGAATGTGTACAATTACGGCAACCTGATTCTTTTCGCATTGATTATTTTTAACATTACGGACATGATAATCAGCCCATGTGTCAATGCATTGATGACGCTTATTACTAACGTGATTATCTGTTAGGGGTGAAAATGACAGAACTACTGAATAAATTAAATGATAAACAGCGTGAGGCGGCAATGTGCATTGAGGGCCCGCTGCTAATCCTTGCAGGAGCGGGAAGCGGCAAAACCAGCACAATGACACATCGCATTGCCTATATGATACAGGAGAAAGGAATTAACCCATATAATATTCTGGCAGTTACATTTACCAATAAAGCTGCCGGAGAAATGCGCGATCGAGTTGAGGCCCTTGTAGGAGAGGGCCTTAATTCGTGGATTCTTACTTTTCACTCGGCATGTCTGAGAATACTAAGGAGAGACGCTGAATATATCGGGTACGGCAAAGATTTTACCGTATATGATCCTTCTGATCAGAAGACATTGATAAAAAACATTCTCAAGGAGCTGAATATAGATACTAAGAAATTTCCGGTAAATATGTTTCTGGGTGCAATCAGCAAATGTAAAGAACAGAAGCTGAGCCCGCGGGCCTATCTACTTGAATACGGGTCGGATTACAAGACGGAACACATAGCTAAGGTATATGAGAAATATCAGCATGAACTCGTCAAGAACAATGCTATGGATTTTGATGATCTTTTGTGGAATGGCGTCAGACTTCTGGAACAGGAACCAAGAGTTCGTGAATACTATCAGAATAGATTCCGCTACATAATGGTAGACGAGTATCAGGATACCAATCGCCTGCAATATGAACTGGTGCACATGCTTTCCATGGAACATAAAAATCTGTGCGTAGTAGGTGATGATGATCAGTGCATCTATCAGTGGCGAGGAGCAGATATCAGAAATATTCTCGATTTCGAGAAGGATTACCCTGGCGCCAAGGTGGTGAAGCTTGAGCAGAATTATAGGTCGACGGCGAATATTCTTGATGCGGCACACTCAATAATTAGGAACAATTCGGGAAGAAAGAGCAAGAAGCTTTGGACAGGACGGGAAGCCGGAAACAAAATTGTCTATAGAAGAGCGGATGATGAGAGAGATGAAGCAGCTTTTATAGCTTCGGAAATAAACAGACTTAAGGGTCCGGGCAGAAGGTACAGTGATTTTGCAATTCTATACAGAACAAATGCACAGTCAAGAACCTTTGAAGAGGCATTGTCGAGAAGGGACATTCCTTATAGAGTGCTGGGTGGACTCAGATATTATGATAGAAAAGAAATCAAGGATATGCTCTGCTACATGAGGCTGGTGCAAAATAAGGCAGATGATCTGGCTCTTGTGAGAATCATCAATGAGCCTAAGCGCGGCATTGGAAGCAAGACTGTAGAGAAGATGGCTACCCTTGCAATGGTTAGAAACGACAGCATTTTCAACACACTTGCGGATAGTGATGTTTCGGGATCATTTTCGGGTAAGGTGGCTCGGAGCATTAAAGAATTCACGGAGTTCATATCAGATATCCATAACGAGAAGGACAAGATGAAGGTATCTGACATTTATGATGCGGTTCTGATAAAATCGGGATATATGGCAGCATTGTCAGATCAGAATACTATTGAAGCGGAGTCACGACTTGAAAACCTTATGGAATTCAAATCGGTAATATACGATTATGAAAAAGATAATCCGAATATTACTTTGGCTGAATTTCTGGAGAGCGTAGCACTTCTTGCAGAGGTGGATAATCACAATCCGGACGAAGACGCGGTAGTTCTCATGACACTGCACAGTGCTAAGGGGCTGGAATTTCCTTTCGTATTCATGCCTGGCATGGAGGATGGTCTCTTCCCGGGATGGAGGTCCCTTGATACACCGGACGGTGTGGAAGAAGAGCGAAGACTGTGCTATGTAGGAATCACGAGGGCTAAGGAACGTCTATGGCTTACGAGTGCACAGGTGCGTACTATGTTCGGTAAAACGGATTTCACCAGAGAAAGCATGTTTATGCGTGAGATAGACAAGAAGCTTCTTGACGGAGACGGTGTATACGAGAAAAAGGCTGAAAAGAACAATGCTCTTTTCAGAGACGGAGCTTCTTCACCGGTACCGCCGCCAAAACCTTTCCAGATGTATGACAGGTTTAAAGCGGCCCAGCGAAGTACCCAAAACAAGGTGGACAGTATGAAGGGCGTGTTTAAACCGGGTGATGCGGTAAGCCATGATAAGTTCGGACGTGGAATCGTACTTGAAACTACAGATAAAACGGTAACCGTTGATTTTGATGGAGACCGTAAGAAGCTGGCACTTGGATTTGCTCCAATGCACAAGCTTTAGAGAGGAAAAAGATGAAAGATGTTCGCAAACTGATGGCAGAAAGGGTGGCTCTTTTGAACGAGGCTGCCAAGGTGTATTATCAGGAAGAGGGAGAAATAATATCCAATCAGGAATATGACAGGCTTTATGATGAACTGGTTCAGTGGGAGAAGGAATCTGGTGTAATACTGTCCGGCAGTCCTACAGTTAATGTGGGATATCAGGTTATAAGCAACCTTCCCAAGGAGAATCATCCATCACCTATGCTGTCTCTTGATAAGACCAAGGAGCCTGAAGCTCTAAGGGAATGGCTGAGAGATAAGGAGGGCCTTTTGTCCTGGAAGCTGGATGGTCTTACCATTGTACTCACTTATGAAGATGGTGAGCTTGTCAAGGCAGTAACAAGAGGTGATGGCATTACAGGTGAGGTTATTACCAACAATGCCAGAGTTTTTGAGAACATCCCACTGACAATACCATCAAAAGAGACCCTCGTAGTGCGAGGGGAAGCAGTTATTACTTATGATGATTTCAAAAGAATCAACGAGACTGTTCCTGAAGCTGAGGCAAAATACAAGAATCCGCGAAACCTTTGTTCCGGTACAGTAAGACAGCTTAACAATGAAATTACCGCAGAAAGACATGTGAGGTTTTATGGATTCTCTGTGGCAGCAGGAGCAGAGGATGAACATTATCGGCATGAGCAACTGGAATATATTAATTCTCTGGGCTTTGAAACTGTAGAATATGTCAGAGTAACAAGAGATAACATACTGGATGAAATCAGGCGTTATGAAGATAAGGTGCAGGATTATTACCTGCCTTCTGATGGTCTGGTTCTTCTGTATGACGATATTGAATACGGTAAATCTTTGGGACAGACAGCTAAGTTCCCGAGGGACTCTATAGCTTTCAAGTGGCGTGACGAACTTAAGGAAACGACACTTACAGAAATCATATGGAGTCCATCCAGGACAGGGCTGATAAATCCTATAGCTGTATTTGAACCTGTTGAGCTGGAAGGAACTACGGTGAGCAGGGCGTCTGTTCACAATGTGAGCATTCTCAAGCAGATGAAGCTGGGTGCAGGTGACAGGATTACAGTTTATAAGGCGAATATGATTATTCCGCAGATTGCAGAAAATCTTACCGCCAGTGGGAATATTAATATTCCGGACAGATGTCCTGTGTGCGGTGGTGAAGCGGTACTCCGCAATGACAACGGAATTGAGACTCTTGTCTGCATTAATGAAGAGTGTCCGGCAAAAAAAATCAAAAGTTTTGCACATTTTGTAAGTCGAAATGCAATGAATATAGACGGACTTTCCGAGGCAACTTTAGAAAAACTCGTAGACGCAGGTATGGTACATGAACCTGCAGACCTTTTCAAACTGGAAAGATATGAAAACGAAATCGTAGCCATGGAAGGCTTCGGAAGAAAGTCATATGAGAAGCTTGTTTCAGCGGCAGAAAAGGCCGCAGATACAACTCCTGACAGGGTGCTGAACAGTCTGGGCATTCCGGGAATAGGTGCTGCCAATGCCAAGGTAATTGCTCATGCCTGTGAGAACAAGTGGAGCAGGATAAGAAACATTACTGAGACAGAGCTGATGAGCATAGACGGCGTAGGTGAAGTTCTGGCTAGGGGATATGTGGCATATTTCGCAGATTCTGTCAACAGGGAGAGGGTGGATCACCTTGAACAGGTGCTCCGGATTAATGAGGATTTTGCCGATAATCTGGATGGAACACTTACGGGAATTATCTTTGTCATTACTGGCAAACTGAATCATTTTGATAATAGAGATAAGCTTAAGGAAACTATCGAAAAAGCAGGTGGCAAGACGGCAGGAAGTGTATCTGCCAAAACAGGTTACCTTATTAATAATGATATTAATTCAAATTCAGGCAAGAACAAAAAAGCAAAGGAACTGGGCATTCCTATTATTACAGAGGAGCAGTTTCTTGAACTTCTGAGAGGATAAATTATGCTGAAGACAGGAAAACTTGACAGCGATTTGCTTAAATCACTCGTCTTTGAAAAGATAAAATACAGGAATGAAGATGTTAAGGTTCGACCTGGCATTGGAGAGGATTGTGCGGTTGTATCCTACGGTGATTATGACTGTATAATGTCAACAGATCCTATTACCGCAGCGGCAAGTGAGGTTGGCAGACTGGCAATTCACATTACATGCAACGATATTGCATCAAACGGTGTACAGCCGCTGGGCATTCTTTTGGCGGTGATGCTGCCGGAGGGTACAACAGAAGAAGATGTGGCTGAAATTATGAGTCAGGCAGCAGATACAGCGACCGAGGTGGGAGTTGAAATAATAGGAGGACATACGGAGATAACGCCTGCTGTTAATCAACCTGTAATAGTATCCACAGCAATTGGCAAAGCCTTGGCAGATACGTCTCAGACAGGAGATTCGCTTGCAGAGGGTGATGTTATAATGATTACCAAGTCGGTGGGCCTTGAAGGCACAGGAATCATAGCAGGAGACTATGCTGAGGAGCTTGAGGGAGTTCTTAGCCGTGAAGAAATGGACAATGCCCTTTCTTTTTTTGATAAGGTTAGTGTTGTAAAAGAGGGTGTCTGTGCAGGTAAAGTAGGTACCCACGGGATGCACGACATTACCGAAGGAGGCATTTTGGGAGCAGTTTGGGAAATGTGCCAGATTGCAGGTGTCGGAGCAGAAATAGATTGTGATGCGATACCGATGGAAAAGGAAACCGATAAGGTATGCAGGCATTTCGGGATAGATCCGCTGAGACTGATCTCAAGCGGTTCAATGGTAATAATGGTGCCTGAGGGAAAGGTTGAGGCCATGAAATCAGCCATGTCGGAGATTAATGTGGATATATCGCCTATAGGCATTATAAGAAATAGGGATTTCGGAATTATGATGAAGGTAGGCGGTAATATTCGAACTGTTCAACCACCAGATACGGACGAATTGTACAAAGTCATATGTAAAGAACATTAGAATTAGAATTCGTCAGCAATAATTACAGTACTTTTGCCACTACTGTGATTTTATTGTGTTATAATAAATAAAGCCGTTGGGCTCTTGACTGAGAGAGCCACGGCGACTATAATCATAGGGTATAAATTTGCCCTTTGATGGCTCTGCTTGCATGGTTTGGGTCCTGCGCAATAGGACGCCGCGAACCTTGTCAGGTCCGGAAGGAAGCAGCAATAAGTGGAAGCTCTTATGTGCCGCAGATTCGCCTTCTCCAACGCCTGCGGAGCTTTCAAAGGGCAATTTGTATGTGGAGGTAATAAATGTACAGAGCTCTTTACAGAGAATACAGGCCAGAAGTGTTCAGCGAAATGCTGGGACAGAAGCATATAGTAAGGATACTCAGACACCAGCTGGAAACAGACAGCACCAGCCACGCATATCTCTTTTGCGGTACCAGAGGTACCGGCAAGACGACTACAGCGAGGTTGCTGGCCAAGGGGCTTAACTGTACCTCTGAAGGTGCAAGACCGTGCGGACAATGTGACGCATGTAATGCTATAAGAGAGGGAAACTTCCTTGATGTAATCGAAATTGACGCGGCATCAAACAATGGTGTCGATAATATAAGGGAACTCAGAGAAAGTGTTAAATACCCACCGGCGGTAGGGCGAAGGAAGGTCTACATAATAGACGAGGTGCACATGCTTTCTGCGGGAGCATTCAATGCATTACTCAAGACTCTAGAAGAGCCGCCTGAATATGTAACATTCATTCTGGCGACTACAGAACCGGATAAATTACCGGCTACAATTCTTTCAAGGTGTATGAGACTTGATTTCAAAAGAGTACCTGAGAATATTCTGGTAAGCGGTCTGGCGGATATATGCTCCCGAAAGGGCATTGAGGTATCCGAGGACGCGCTCAGAATAATTGCGGCCAATGCAGATGGATCGGTAAGAGATGGATTAAGCATTCTGGACCAGTGCATTGCCGGAGGAGATGCAGAAGTTTCAGCAAAGGATGTGCTGGATTTTCTGGGAGCATCGGGTGAAGAAGCTTTTGTGGAACTTACGGATATGGTTCGCAAGGGTAAAACGGCAGACGCCCTTGTGTATGTGGCACATATTCTGGCAGACGGCAAGGATGTAAAACAGTTTATCAAGGACTGGATTAATCATTTCCGCAATCTGCTCATGACGAAGTATATTGATAATCCACAGGATGTTATTAATATGTCTGTTGAGAACATTGAACGAATTCGCCGGCAGAGTCAGGTGCTTGAGCTTATGGACATAAATAATGCACTTATGGAGCTGAGTCGGCTGAACAACGAAGCAAGATATTCATCGCAGCCGAGAATTCTTCTGGAACTTGCAATCGTCAGACTTTCTACGGGAGAAACGACAGTAACTCCGACTGTACAGAAACCGTCAATTGCAAAGAGCAGCGTGAAAACCGGCACAGCGAAAGTGATGAATAGCAATGTGCAGGTTAAGGATAAAATGCCTGAAGCTGATAAAACTGCTCCCGAAGAAAGAACGACGGGGTTTGATTGCAATAGTGTCTGGAAAGCGGTCTTTGATGATGTTGAAGCGGGCAAGGGCAGTTTCTATGTTCTGGCAAGTGACGGTCGCATTACAGAGATAAAGAACAACGAGTTCAGCCTTGTTGTAGACAAGCCTTTTCAGTCAAAAATGGCAGAAAACAATCGCGAACTAATTGAGCGACTTGTGGCACAACACACGGACGGCAGGAAGCGTCACATGAAGATATTGTCTTCAGCAGAATCCTCAAATCATCAGGAGGATGGAACCAAGGTTAATGATACGGCCCGCATGGCAAGTGAGATGCTGGGCATTGATGTAGAAATAATTTAAGAATAGTTAATCCAGGAGGAAATAAAATGGGAAAAGGAATGAGAGCCGGCAAGAGACCTAAGCAAGGTGGCGGCAACATGCAGAAACAGATGGCACAGATGCAGGCTGTTCAGAAGCAGATGGAAGAAATTCAGTCACAGATTGACGAAATGGAGACAAGTGCCTCATCGGGCGGTGGAGCAGTAACTGTAACTGTAGCTGGAACAAAGGAAATCAAGGATATTCAGATTAAACCTGAAGTAGTGGATCCTGATGACGTTGAAATGTTACAGGATCTGATTCTGGTGGCTGCCAATGAAGCCCTCAGACAGATGGAGGAAATCGCTCAGAACGAAATGGGAAAATTCACAGCAGGATTAGGAATTCCGGGACTTTAAGCCATGAGACAATATCCTAAACCTCTTAACAAATTAGTAAACGAACTCTCCAGATTACCCGGTATCGGCGGTAAGACTGCACAGAGACTTGCTTTTCATATTCTCTCAATGAGTGACGGAGACGCTTTCAGATTGTCTGATTCAATCAGAGAGGCCAAAGAGCAGATGAGATACTGTTCTATATGTGGCAATCTCACTGATGTGGATCCTTGCGCAATATGCAGTGACGAATCCAGAGACCCAGGCATAATATGCGTAGTTGAAAGTCCGAGAGATGTTGTTGCCATGGAAAAAATCAAGGAGTTCAAAGGATATTATCATGTCCTTCACGGAACAATTTCCCCTATGGATGGTGTCGGTCCGGAAGATATTAATTTGAAAAGCCTGATTACGAGACTTCAGGATGAGAGGGTTAAGGAACTGATTATAGCAACAAATCCAACAGTTGAAGGTGAAGCGACAGCAATGTATATAGCCAGATTGATTAAAGCTTCAGGAATTAAAGTGTCGAGAATCGCACACGGCATACCTGTAGGCGGAGATTTGGAATATGCTGATGAGGTAACTCTTCTTAAGGCCGTTGAGGGGAGAAGACAGCTGTAACTTACTTCAACCGGATAAATATCAATTTGGCGTGAACGCAGGAGGGAACAATGGAAAGCGTTAATATTGCCGAGCGCAGTGATAATAAATCAACATCTCTGTCAGCTCTGTCAGCACTGCTTGCGCTGGCATCAGTTGCCCTGGCAGTTTTTCACGGCATTAAGGGTGACATGTCTGTTGCACTGGGCAATGGAGCTGTGTCATATGCTATCGGGGCATTAGCTGCATTAGCAGGTGTTGTACTGATTATAAATTCAATAAAAAATAAAAAATACATGTCAGCTGTATTCGGAATAGTACAGGTGACAGGTTTTGCGTGTTTTGTAGTACTTTGCGGTGGAAAACTTGACTGCATGGCTACACTTAGTGTTGATCATTTAGCATCGACTATGATTGCCGTAACAGGACTTATGGGTGCAATAGTCATGTGGAGAACGGGAATGGGAATTACCGTATTGGTGTCCGTTTTAGGTGTGGACGGTCTGGTTCTGTCAGATGATCTGATGCTAATGTATTTGTTTTGGAATATTCTGGCGGTAAGCTCCTATGCGTTGATAAAAAGAGACGGTAAGCATAACGAAGAGATGGCAGGCAAAATGCTCAGCTACAATGTTTGTGCAGGGCTCGGTTTTGTTGTGGGAATAGTAGTATCCGGCATAGTTTTTGAAACGGTGGATATCAGTGCAATAAATCTTATTGAGACTGTATACAGTGATCTTGTAGCGGTACCTGCAATTTTTATTGTTTTAGCTGGCATGATAAGAGCCATGCAGATGCCTTTTCAGGGGTGGTTTGCGACTGAGTATCTTACAAGTGCGGGTGTCGGTTCATTAATTCAGGCAATTACCATGGTAAACAGCGGTGTACTAGTGGTTATCAAAATGGCACCGACTATGGGTATTTCAAATTTCGCCGGACTTATGGCAATTATTGTAGGTGCAGTAACCTTCTTTATTTCATCACTTAACGCAGTGACTGAAACTAATGTAAGAAAGATGCTTACTGAATCTACCGCAGCAACTATGGGGCTTATTATTGTATGTGCAGGTATTGGAACTTCAGAATCAATATGGGCTGCAATAATGCTTCTTGTATTCCATACAGTTGCCAAGCCTTTAATTCTTGCAGGTACGGAATACCCTAAGCTTAGAACGGATATGGTAATGGCGGTAATTGTAATGATGATCGCACCTTTTGCCATTGTTCTTTTGCGAAGGGAGTCAATGGGTTCAATAGCTGATACAGGCAATATAATTCTTATTATAATGATTTGCTTCAGTGGAGCTATGGCTGTATTTTACTGGACAAAGTGGCTCGGTCGACTTATAGCTGAAGCGATCACGGATGGAATTGAACCAATCAAACTCAAAGAATTCAATCCCATGAAAGCCAATGCATGGCTTCTCATACTTCTCATTGTGGGCTTTCCTGTCATATCCAGATATATGGTTGTTCCATACATGGAAGGGTTATTCGGGGGAATGTCAGCAGCAGCAAATCTTACTGACAGCATTCTGGGTTCTGTAGTAATAGCACTTGCAGTTGCATTGGCAGCATACCCTATTTATAAGGGAATCAGGCCTGAGGAGCAAGAGACTTCTGCTGAGGATGATGAAGATCAGGAGCACGATGTTCGAGAAATGATTATGCAGAGCACCATAACAATTAAAATCAGAATGATATGTGGAATTGTATCCATAGGAATGATTGTGATTTGTGTAGGCTTCATAATAGTTAATCTGATAGGGCTGCTGGGAGGTGTAGTGTAATGATTTTCAAGATGATTATTTCCGTAGCAGCATTCATAATTCTTGGACCATTCATTGGGGGAATGATGACGGGAATCTGTAATAAAGCATCAGCTCGTATTCAGGGAAGAAACGGAGCTGACATATTCCAGCCGATTTCAGATACAGTGGCACTGCTTCAAAAGGGCAGAAATGAAAACAGCGGAGTGCAGGGATACTATGTGAAGGTAAGCCTGTTTTTTAACATATTGGCAGGGTCACTCTTTTTCGCAGGAAGCGATATGCTGATTACAATATCATGTCTGGGACTTGGAATTGTATTCATGGTTATTGCTGCGTACACCTCCGGAACATACTATGCCGGAATAGGTGCAGAGAGGCTGATTGGAGAAATGGTTGCGGCAGCACCAATGATGTTTATGGTTGCAATAGGTTTTTATGTGTATTGCGGCAGCTTTGATGTAAGAGACGTGGCCTTCAATTCACCGGTGGCTTTCCTGCCTCTCATAGGAATATTCGCAGGATTCATCACAGTGCCATGCAGTAAATTAAGAAAATCCAGCTTTGAATATAGAATGCCACACTCCATGTATCAGCGTGATATGGACAGTATTTCAGATGCTTTCAACAAAAGGGATGCGGCAATATGCGAAATCGCATCATGGTATGAAAAAACAGTGTTGTTTGCATTTGTATTTCTGTTTTTTGCTAACGGTAAAATATGGATGATACCTGTAGGCATAGTTGCCTGCCTGATTGTATGTGGGATTCAGGGGATTTTGGAAAATATTTCGCCGGGACTCAGTAGAAGGCGTGCCTTGAAAATTTCATGGGTAACGGCATTGATAATAGGCGTAGTCAATCTTGTATTGGTCTACATAATCATGTAGGAGGTGCCGGTATGTCGTTCAAAATTAAAAGGGACAAAAAGAAGAATGCCGGATTATCAGTGGCGTCAGCAGGAATTCGTACATTTCATAACTTCAGACCAGAATCATTATGGGTATTTCATTATGATGGAAGCGGATGTGACGGATGTAATGCAGAATATCTGGCTTGTCTTTCACCGGCATGGGATATTGAGAGACTTGCTGTAAGAAATACAGGAAACCCAGCTTATGCGGACATCTTGTTGGTTACAGGACTAATAACCGAAAATAGTGCTGATGAACTGCTCCAGATTTATGAACAGCTTCCTGAGGGGAGCAAAGTGGTGTCAGCAGGTGCATGTGCTTGCACCGGAGGATTGTTCAGTGAATGTGAAGGTATAATGGCAGGAGTTGACAGCCTGATTCCGGTTGATATTTATGCTGCAGGATGCGCAGCAAGACCGGAGGCGTTGATAGATGCCATATTAATGGCCAAGGATGAAATTGTCAGTGAGACCGAGAACCGGGAGGAGGCTGTGGACGATGAATAGTAATATGTTTGAAACAACTGAATCATCTGCAGTATTTCAAAGTCTGGCAAGGCAGAAGGATTACAAGCAGCTTGTATACGCTTCAGAAAGAATGTACGGGACAGGTGGTTTCGGCAACAGCTTTGCATTCTGCACTGCGATTGAGGGAGCATGTAATGTAATCGTCCCTATGAGGGCACAATATATACGCACAATCCTTATGGAGCTTTCAATGGTACAGGAAAATCTTCTGAGACTCGCATCTATAGCGGAGACCATAGGATATGACAGACTTTCCATGATGTGCTGGACTGAGCGCGAATATATCCTTGAAATCCTCGAGAAACTTACAGGAAACCGCATGATGCTTTCTATGTGCTGTCCCGGAGGTGTAAGGCGCGATTTGGATATGGACATAATATCTGAGTCAATAGATGAGATAGATAATGTGATTTTAAAGACAAAAGAAATTTATGAAATATTCGAGAGTGATAAGCAGATTATGAACAGGCTCAAGGGACTTGGCTATCTGTCAAAAGAAGAGGCCGAAGCCGCAAGCGTGACAGGTCCTGGAGCAAAGGGATCAGGGCTTGCTGAAGACAGAAGAACTCTGGGTGAATATGGTATTTATCATCTGCTTGGCTTCAAGCCCGTTGTAGAACAGGGCGGTGACTGCTATGCCAGATGCATAGTTAAAGTGAGGGAAATCATTCAGTCAGCGGAGCTGGTAAAGTCGGCTGTAAACGAGATGCCGGAAGGAAGCATTTGCACGCAAATGCCTGACAGAATTGAAGGTGAATGGATTGCCAGAATTGAGCAGGCAGATGGAATGGATACCTATTATGTCAAGGGTAAAGGCTCTGCATTTCTTGAAGATGCGGGTATTAGGAAAGCCGGAGAATCCAATGATAAGATTATGTACCGTGTTACAGATTATTCTTCTGAGGATGAGGCTCTTGTCAGGCTGACTCTTGGAATAGATGATTGTCTCAAGGAAAGGTAGGTGTTTGGAATGGGACTGTTAAAAACAGGCACGCAGCTTGTCAAAAGCTTATTTACCACGCCTAATACGAACACTTATCCTAAGGGAGAGGCTAATATTACAGAGAAATCCAGAGGGATGATAGTTATAGATGAAGACATGTGTACACTTTGCGGGCTTTGTAGCAGAAGATGTCCTGCGGGAGCCATAACTGTCGGAAGAAATGAAGGCAGCTGGTTCATTGACCGAATGAAATGCATTGCCTGTGGTGAATGTGTGTATGAGTGTCCCGAAAACTGTCTGAAGATGGTAAAGGAATATGTTGTTCCAGAAAAAAGTGTTGTCATTGATGTATTCAGTGCCAGGGCAGTGCCGGGCAGCGACAGTGTTCTGGATGGCATTGAGATGCCTCCGGCTTATGAAGACAAGCTAAATAGTATATCCGGAAGCCCTCTGAAGCTTAGAGATGTACAGCGCCGCAGGAGGAGAAATAAAAGAAATAAAAACAGCAAAAAGAAAAAACGTACAGCTCACAGAAATAAAAGACGTTAATATATTGTTGACTTTGATTGCTCCCTAGTATACAATTATGGAGCGACTTTATGAAAATGAGAAAAAGAGCAGTTTTTTTGATGCTCTTAATTTTAGGTTGAACGGAGGATAACATACTATGAGAGTAAAAGTTATACTTGCATGCACAGAGTGTAAGCAGAGAAACTATAACACAATGAAGGAAAAGAAAAATAACCCTGATCGTATTGAATTGAAGAAGTACTGCAAGTTCTGCAAGAAGCATACAATTCACAAGGAAACAAAGTAAGGGAGAAAACCATGGCTAATGAGTCAAAGGAAAAGAGGGAATCTGCACTGCTGAAGAGCAAGCAGGAACCTTCCGGCTCAAAGAATGAGAAGAGTGAAAAAGATGAAAAAAAGAAACGAGGCGGCCTGATTGAGTACTTCAAAGGTGTGAAGCTCGAAATGAAAAAAGTGGTATGGCCTACCAACAAGGAACTTGGTTCTTTCACGGTTGTTGTACTCGTTACTTGTGTTGCATTCGCACTCCTGTTTTGGGGGATTGACTCAGGTGTTTTGGCTGCAATCAGAGCTGTTTGTTTCTAATGTGAGAATGGGAGCCTAGGTACGATGTCAGAAAACGAAAACAAGAAACTGGATTTAGAGGGTCTTGAGGGCCTAAGAGGTGACGGCGAAGCAAGATGGTATGTTGTTCATACTTATTCCGGTCACGAAAATAAAGTAAAAGTTAATATCGAGAAAATCGTCGAAAACAGAGGCATGCAGGACTTGATTCTTGATGTCGTTGTACCTACGGAAGACCGCGTTGAGGTTAAGAGTGGACAGCGCAAAGTTAAGACACGAAAGATGTTTCCGGGCTATGTCCTGGTTAAGATGATTGTCACCAACGAGTCCTGGTATCTGGTAAGGAATACTCAGGGTGTGACGGGTTTCGTTGGACATGGTTCAGATCCTATTCCTCTTACTGTAGAAGAAGTAAGGAGAATGGGCATTGAGAAGATTTATATCGATCTGGACGTTAAGGTCGGCGATACAGTGAAGGTAATCAATGGACCTTTCGAAAACTTCATGGGTGAAGTTGAAGAGGTCAACATGGAAAAACAGACACTGAGAGCCAGAGTTTCAATGTTCGGAAGAGATACTCCGGTGGAGCTGGATTTTGCTCAGGTTGACAAAGTCTAGTAATAATCCATCATATACGACCCTGCAGAGGGAATTTTAAGAAAGGAGAAAGATTGTTATGGCAAAGAAGATTGAAGGTTATATCAAACTTCAGATTCCTGCCGGTAACGCAAACCCTGCACCTCCAGTTGGACCTGCTCTTGGTCAGCATGGTGTTAACATCATGGACTTCTGTAAGCAGTTCAACGCAAGAACACAGGACCAGCCGGGAATGATTATCCCTGTAGTAATTACAGTTTACGCAGACCATTCATTCTCATTCGTTACCAAGACACCTCCAGCAGCAGTACTGCTGAAGAAGGCTGCAGGACTTGATCATGCATCAGGTGAACCTAATAAGAACAAGGTTGCAACACTGACTTATGCACAGGCTGAAGAAATCGCAAAGATTAAGATGCCTGACCTGAACGCAGCAAACCTTGAAGCTGCTACAGAGATGATTAAAGGAACTGCAAGAAGCATGGGAATCGTTATCGAAGGTTAATTAAGTGGGAGACGTTGTCTGCGACACGTCGTTTGAACCACAAGGAGGAAAAGAAATGCCTAAAAGAGGTAAAAATTACATGGAAGCTGCAAAGGCTTTCGACAAGCAGGAGCTGCTTGAAGTTGCGGACGCAATGGACGTAGTTACAAAGACAGCAAAAGCTAAATTCGATGAAACAATCGAATGTCACATCAGACTTGGTGTAGACGGAAGACACGCTGACCAGCAGGTTAGAGGTGCAATTGTTCTGCCGCACGGAATCGGCAAAAGTAAGAAAGTGCTCGTATTCGCCAAGGGACCTAAGGCTGCAGAAGCTGAAGCAGCAGGCGCTGATTATGTAGGTGCTGAAGATATGGCAGAAAAGATTCAGAAGGAAAACTGGTTCGACTTTGATGCTGTTATCGCTACACCAGACATGATGAGTGTTGTAGGTAGACTGGGTAGAGTTCTGGGCCCTAAGGGCTTAATGCCAAACCCTAAGTCAGGTACAGTTACTATGGATGTTGCCAAGGCTATTGAAGAAACAAAAGCAGGTAAGGTTGAGTACAGACTTGACAAGACTAACATTATCCACGTGCCAATCGGTAAGGCTTCATTCGGACCTGAGAAGCTGGAAGACAATTTCAATGCTCTTCTCGGTGCAATTATCAAGGCTAAACCGGCAGCTGCAAAGGGACAGTATCTGAGAAGCGTTACTGTAACAGCAACTATGGGCCCTGGAGTTAAGGTTAACCCGGCTAAGATCGGATAATCAGAAACAAATAAGAAAATTCATAACCAGAGACAGTAGGAGGAGTAATCCTTAAAAGACAATCCTACCGAGGTACAATGTAAATATATTGACCTCGATGTCTGTGACATGCGAGGTCTTTTTATAGCGTACCTGGGTGAAAGATTTCACCAAGAATCTTTAGAAAGGAGAACGCAACAATAATGAAAGAAGCTTATATTCAGAAGCAGGTAGTTATTGACGAAATTAAAGATAAGTTTGAAAGAGCTGAATCAGTTGTAGTTATTGATTATATCGGCATTACAGTAGCTGAGGCTGACGCAATGAGAAAGAAGCTCCGTGAGGCTAACGTAGATTACACAGTTTACAAGAACACTCTCGTTAAGAGAGCAATTGCAGGAACTGAAAATGAAGCTCTCGGGGAGATTCTCGATGGACCAAGTGCATTCGCATTCAGCTATGATGACGCAACTGCACCTGCAAGAGTACTCAACGATTCAATCAAGGAATTCAAGAAGATGGAGTTCAAGGGTGGTATCGTTGAAGGTGAGTACTGTGATAAGGATGCAATCCAGCAGATTGCTACAATTCCTTCAAGAGACGTACTCATTTCCAAGTTCATGGGAAGCATTCAGTCACCTATTTCAAGCTTTGCAAGAGTTGTTAAGCAGATTGCAGAAGCTAAGGAAGCGTAGATGCATTCCGAACTGGATTTAATCGTAAAATTAGATAAACAAATTTAAAAAAGGAGAAAAGAAATGAATAAGGATCAGATCATTGAAGCTATAAAAGAAATGTCCGTATTAGAACTTAACGAACTGGTTAAGGCATGTGAAGAAGAATTTGGTGTATCAGCAGCAGCAGGTGTTGCAGTAGTAGCAGACGCAGGTGCAGGTGCAGCTGAAGAAGAACAGACAGAATTCACTGTAGTTCTTAAGGAAGTTGGAGCAGAAAAGATTAAGGTTATCAAGGCTGTAAGAGAAGTAACTGGTCTTGGACTTAAGGAAGCTAAGGAAGTTGTAGACGGAGCTCCTTCACCACTTAAGGAAGGAATCGAAAAGGCAGAAGCAGAAGCAATCAAGGCTCAGCTGGAAGAAGTTGGCGCTGTAGTAGAACTGAAGTAGTTCAGCCTGTATCTTAGATTCATCTTTATGAAGACGATACAAAGCGGGGGATATCTCAATTGAGATGTCCCTCTTTTGTTTTTTGAAACGTCAGGAAAAGGGAATAAACATTTTGTCAAGGAAATTCCAAACTAAATCCTTTTTTTAACTTGACAAATTGACTTTGCGGTGTTATATTATTAAACTGCACTACGAATGTAACTTGTTAAATTTGTAAGGAGTGATGATAATGCCAAATCCAATCCAATTAGGTAGAAAAGAGCGTATGACCTTCGGAAAAATCAACGAAGTCGCAGAGATGCCAAATCTTATTGACATCCAGACGGCATCGTACAAATGGTTTGTTGAAGAGGGTCTTCGTGAGGTTTTTGAGGATGTTTTCCCTATTAAGGATTACTCAGATAACCTTACTCTCGATTTTCTTGATTATTCCGTAAGCAACGTATCAAAGTACGATGAAGAGGAGTGCAAAGAAAGAGATGCTACCTTCGCTGCACCGATCAGAGTTAAAGTAAGATTGGTCAACAAAGAAACCGGAGAGGTAAAGGACCAGGAAGTATTCATGGGTGATTTCCCATTGATGACAGATAAGGGTACTTTTGTGTACAACGGTGCTGAGAGAGTTATCGTTACACAGCTGGTTCGTTCACCCGGACCTTATTATGATATAAGTCAGGACGCTAAGGGAACCAAGAAGCTCTTCTCAACTCAGGTTATCCCTAACAGAGGTGCTTGGCTTGAATACGAAACGGACTCTAATGAAGTTATTTCAGTAAGAGTTGACAGAACAAGAAAACAGCCGGTAACCACTCTTCTGAGAGCCCTGGGAATGGGAAGCAATGAAGAGATTATTGATATGTTTGGTAATGAGCCAAGACTCATTAACACATTAGAAAAAGATACAACGACGAACTATGAGGAAGGTCTCAAGGAAATTTACAAAAAACTTAGACCTGGTGAACCTCCTACAGTAGAAAGTGCACAGTCACTCTTTACATCAATGTTCTTCGATCCTAAACGTTATGATTTGGCAAAAGTCGGAAGATATAAATACAATAAGAAGCTGGGACTGTACAACAGAATCGTTGGTGTTATAACTGATGAAGATATCGTTGACCGTAATACAGGAGAAATCCTTGCAGAAGCAGGTCAGAAAATTGACAGTGAACTGGCTAAGCAGATTGAAAATGCAGGTACTCAGTACATTATGGCTCAGGACCCTAACGATTCTTCAAGAGTTACTAAGGTTATTGGTAACCAGTTCGTTGATCTGGACCAGTACATTGAGTTTGATGTTTCAGATCTTAAGATTGCAGAAAGAGTATTCTATCCGGTATTGATGGAAATTCTCGATGAATGTGATGATGAGGCGTCAATCAGAGCTGCTCTCAAGCGCAGAAAGAACGACCTTTCGCCTAAGCACGTTCTTACTGAAGATATTATTGCTTCAGTAAGTTATCTGCTTAACCTTGAGTATAGCATCGGTAAGGTTGATGATATTGACCATCTGGGCAACAGAAGACTCAGAACTGTAGGCGAACTGCTTCAGAATCAGGTCAGAATCGGTCTTTCAAGAATGGAGAGAACCATCAGAGAAAGAATGACCACTCAGGATGTTACTGAAGTAACACCTCAGGGACTTATGAATATCAGACCTGTAACTGCTGCTGTTAAGGAATTCTTCGGAAGTTCGCAGCTTTCACAGTTCATGGACCAGAACAACCCTCTGGCAGAGCTTACTCATAAGAGAAGACTTTCAGCTCTGGGACCTGGCGGACTTTCAAGAGAGAGAGCAGGCTTTGAGGTAAGAGATATTCACCATTCACATTACGGCAGAATGTGTCCTATCGAGACTCCAGAAGGTCCTAACATCGGACTTATCGGTTCACTGACAATCTACGGCATCATCAACCAGTATGGTTTCATTGAGACCCCATACAGAGTTGTAGATAAAGAGACCGGCATTGTAACAGATGAAATTCAATATCTGACTGCCGATGATGAAGAAGATAAGATTATTGCGCAGGCCAATGAGCCTATCGACTCAGAAGGTCATTTCGCTAACTATAAAGTTGCAGTAAGAGGAGTAGGCGGTGAAATCACTCTGGCTGCAAGAGAAAAAGTTGATTACATGGACGTATCACCTAAACAGGTAGTATCCGTTGCTACAGCAATGATTCCGTTCCTCGAAAATGACGATGCCAACAGAGCACTCATGGGATCCAACATGCAGCGTCAGGCAGTACCGCTTCTCGTAACAGAAGCGCCTATAGTAGGTACAGGAATGGAACACAGAGCAGCCAAGGACTCAGGTGTTGTTCAGGTTGCAAAGCACGCAGGTACCATTGACTTCGTAGATGCCCAGAAAATTGTGGTTCTCAGAGACGACGGAGAAGGTACTGACGAATACAAGCTGCTCAAGTTCAAGAGATCAAACCAGGGTACGTGCATCAATCAGAGACCTATTGTGTTCCATGGTGAACACGTTGAAGCAGGCGAAGTACTGGCTGATGGGCCATCAACAGATAACGGTGAGGTTGCACTTGGAAAGAACCTTCTTATCGGCTTTATGACATGGGAAGGTTACAACTACGAGGACGCTATCATCCTTAATGAAAGACTTATCATGGAAGATGTACTTACATCACTCCATATAGTTAAATATGAAGCAGAAGCACGCGATACTAAGCTTGGACCTGAAGAAATCACAAGAGATATTCCTAACGTAGGTGAGGATGCGCTCAAGGATCTGGATGAGGAAGGTATCATTAGAATCGGCGCTGAAGTTGACGCAAACGATATTCTGGTCGGTAAGGTAACACCAAAGGGTGAAACTGAACTGACAGCCGAAGAAAGACTGCTCAGAGCGATCTTCGGAGAGAAGGCAAGAGAAGTTAGAGATACTTCCCTTAGAGTGCCTCACGGTGAAACGGGTATCGTAGTTGATGTTAAGATATTTACAAGAGAAAACGGTGATGAACTGCCACCTGGAGTAAACAAGCTGGTTAGATGCTACATTGCAACAAAAAGAAAAATCAGCGTTGGTGACAAGATGGCGGGAAGACATGGTAATAAGGGTGTAATTTCAAGAATTCTTCCTGAAGAAGACATGCCGTTCATGGAGAATGGTCAGCCTCTGCAGGTAATGCTTAACCCGCTGGGTGTGCCTTCACGAATGAATGTCGGACAGGTTCTTGAAGTACATCTTGGTCTTGCAGCTAAGAGCAAGGGCTGGTACATTGCAACTCCTGTATTCGACGGTGCTCATGAAAGTGACATTATCGAACTGCTCAAGGATCAGGGCTTCGATGAAAGCGGTAAAATGCGCATGAGAGACGGTCGTACCGGTGAATATTTTGATAATCCGGTTACAGTAGGTTACATGTACATGCTCAAACTGCACCATCTGGTTGACGATAAGATTCATGCCAGAAGTACCGGTCCTTACTCACTGGTTACACAGCAGCCGCTGGGTGGTAAGGCTCAGTTCGGTGGACAGAGATTCGGAGAAATGGAAGTATGGGCACTGGAAGCTTATGGTGCAGCATATACTCTTCAGGAAATACTTACAGTTAAGTCTGACGACATTGTAGGTCGTGTAAAGACGTATGAAGCAATCGTTAAGGGCGAAAACATTCCGGAACCTGGCATTCCTGAATCATTCAAGGTTCTTATTAAGGAAATGCAGTCACTGGGTCTTGATGTTAAGGTTCTTACTGAAGATAACGAAGAGATTCCTACAACCGACAAATCCACAACAGATGCTGACGAAAATTTTGAAGGCGTAGAAATGGATTTTGAACAGGCTGAGGAAAAACAGGACGTTGATTTTGAAGATGATGACACCGTTGAAATCAACGATGAAAATGAAGAATTATAGGAAAGGGGAAGTGACAAATGAACGAAACAGAAAACAACAACTATGAGTTAAACAATTTCGAGTCACTGCAGATTGGCCTTGCGTCTACAGAAAAGATTCTGGAATGGTCATACGGTGAAGTTACTAAACCTGAAACTATAAACTACAGAACTCTCAAACCTGAAAGAGATGGCCTTTTCTGTGAAAGGATTTTCGGACCTACTAAGGACTGGGAGTGTCACTGCGGTAAATACAAGAGAATAAGATATAAGGGTATTGTTTGTGACAAGTGCGGTGTAGAAGTTACCAAAGCCAAGGTAAGAAGAGAGAGAATGGGACACATTCAGCTGGCTACACCTGTTTCTCACATTTGGTACTTCAAGGGCATTCCTTCAAGAATGGGACTTGTCCTTGATATTTCACCAAGAACCCTCGAAAAGGTTCTCTACTTTGCAAATTTCGTAGTAACAGATCCGGGCAATTCACCATTCGCTTACAAGGAGATACTCAATGAAACTCAGTATCGTGAAGCAATGGAAGACCCTACAATCAAGTTCAAGGCAGGTATGGGCGCAGAAGCTGTAAGACAGCTCCTTGCTGATATCGATCTTGAAGAACTGAGCGTTGAGTTGAGAGAAAAGCTCAAGTCAGCAACCGGTCAGAAAAAAATCAGAATCGTAAGACGTCTGGAAGTAATTGAAGCACTCAGACAGTCAGGCAACCGCCCTGAATGGATGATTATGGAAGTGATTCCTGTAATTCCACCTGATCTGAGACCTATGGTTCAGCTTGATGGTGGCAGATTCGCTACTTCAGACCTTAACGACCTTTATAGAAGAGTTATAAACAGAAATAACAGACTTAAGAGACTTCTTGAGCTGGGAGCACCTGACATCATTGTAAGAAATGAGAAGAGAATGCTTCAGGAAGCCGTAGATGCTCTTATTGATAACGGCAGAAGAGGCAGACCGGTAACAGGTCCGGGATCAAGATCTCTCAAATCCCTTTCAGACATGCTCAAAGGTAAGCAGGGACGTTTCAGACAGAACCTGCTCGGTAAGCGTGTTGACTACTCAGGCCGTTCGGTAATTGTAGTAGGACCTGAACTTAGATTCTATCAGTGTGGACTTCCTAAGAAGATGGCACTGGAGCTCTTCAAGCCTTTCATAATGAAGAAGCTTGTAGAGAATGGCAATGCTCATAACATCAAGAATGCCAAGAGAATGGTAGAAAAGTTAAGACCTGAGGTATGGGACGTTCTTGAAGAGGTTATCAAAGAACATCCTGTAATGCTCAACCGTGCCCCTACCCTTCACAGACTGGGTATTCAGGCTTTCGAGCCTGTGCTTGTAGAAGGTAAGGCAATTAAGCTTCATCCGCTGGCATGTACAGCATTCAACGCGGACTTTGACGGTGACCAGATGGCCGTACACGTACCGCTTTCTGTAGAAGCACAGGCAGAAGCAAGATTCCTCATGCTTTCCACAAACAACATTCTGGCACCTAAGGATGGATCACCAATAACAACTCCTACACAGGATATGATTCTCGGTTCATACTACCTGACTCATCCGGGACAGGAAGAAGGCAAGCGTACTTCAGATGCAGAAAAGGGTGACGGTAAGGTGTTCGCTGATATGGCTGAGATGATCATGGCATATCAGAACCATGTTGTAGGTCTTCATGCCAAGGTTAAGGTAAGAAGATTTGCAGATGAAAATGACACTCGCGGCAAGCTTGTTGAATCAACAGTAGGAAGATTCATCTTCAATGAGAAGATTCCACAGGATTTGGGCTATGTGGAAGACAGAGAAGCCGATCCATATTCACTGGAAGTTGACTTCCTGTGCGACAAGAAGAAGCTGGGTGACATTATCGGAAGATGCTACAGGGTTCATGGCAATACGGATACTGCAATCATGCTGGATAATATCAAGGATATGGGTTACCATTACTCAACTATCGCAGCAGTTACAATCAGTATTGCTGATATGGAAATCCCGCCTGAAAAGGAAGAAATCATTGCTGAATCCGAAGAACTCGTAGAAAAGTACGAAAAGGCATACAGAAGAGGTCTCATGTCAAATGATGAAAGATATGAGAAGGTTATAGATATATGGGGTAAGACAACTGACAAAGTAGCTGATGCTCTTATGGATTACCTTGATACACTTAACAACCTGTACATCATGGCACATTCAGGAGCCAGAGGTAGTAAAAACCAGATCAGACAGATTGGTGGTATGCGTGGTCTGATGGGTAGTGCGACAGGTAAAACTGTAGAAATTCCTATCAAGGCAAACTTCCGAGAAGGTCTGTCAATTCTGGAGTACTTCATTTCATCAAACGGAGCAAGAAAGGGTCTGACAGATACAGCCTTAAGAACAGCCGACTCAGGTTATCTGACAAGAAGACTGGTTGACGTATCACACAACGTTATCGTTAGAGAAGAAGACTGTGGTACTGACGAAGGTATTGAGGTTGCAGCATTCGTTGACGGTGGTGAAAAGATCGAATCACTGGTTGAAAGAATTATAGGCAGAACTGCACTTGCAGATATCTGCAATCCGGCAACAGGCGAAGTAATCGTTGAACAGAATGAAGAAATTACTGAAGAAACTGCCAAGATTATCGATGCAGCCGGCATAGAAAGCGTTGCAATCAGATCGGTAATGACGTGTCACAGCAAGACTGGCGTATGCGTTAAGTGCTACGGCAGAAACCTGGCAAACGGTGAAACTGTTAATATCGGTGAAGCTGTAGGTATTACTGCAGCTCAGTCCATCGGTGAACCAGGTACACAGCTTACAATGAGAACATTCCACTCCGGTGGTGTAGCAGGTTCAGATATCACTCAGGGTCTTCCTAGAGTAGAAGAACTGTTTGAGGCAAGAAAGCCAAAGGGACTTGCAATTATATGTGAAGCTGATGGTACTGTAGTATCAATCGACAGAGGTACTAACGAGGTTACAATCAGAGGAGAAGAGGAAAAGGTTTACGATATTCCGTTCAGTGCAAGACTCAGTGTAGCTGAAGGCGACTATGTACTGGCAGGTGACAATATCACTGCAGGACCGCTCGATCCTAAGGATATACTCAGACTTAAGGGTGTTGAAGGTGTATATCAGTATCTTCTTAAGGAAGTACAGAGAGTATACAGAAACCAGGGTGTAGATATCAGTGATAAGCACATTGAAGTAATTGCGGGCCAGATGCTTTCCAAGGTTAAGGTAAGCACTGCTGGAGATACAGATCTGCTTCCTGGCGGTCAGTACGATAAGGTGGAAGTTGAAGAAGCTAACAGAGCTGTTCTTGCAGAGGGCGGTGAACCGGCAGAGTACGAAAGGCTTCTTCTCGGTATTACCAAGGCTTCACTGGCAACAAACTCATTCCTGTCAGCAGCATCATTCCAGGAGACTACGAGAGTTCTTACTGATGCAGCAATCAAGGGCAAGAATGATAAGCTTGAAGGTCTTAAGGAAAACGTTATCATTGGTAAGCTGATTCCTGCAGGAACCGGTATGAAGAGATATCGTTCAATAGGCCTTGACTACGGTGTTAATGAACCTCTTATTGAGGCTTACAGAGAGGCTCAGAGAGAAGCAATGATGGCTGAAGAGGAAGAGGATTTCGAAGAAATCGCAGAAATCGCACCTGAAATGGCAGAAAATGAAAATCCATCTGTAGTTCGGGATTATGAAGGCGAAGTTGAAGTGGCTGACATTGTTGAGCTTGATTAATGAAATTTGTTGACACGGCAATTGAATATGGTATAATTATTGAGGTTATGGGCTTTTTTACTCATAGCCTCAATATTATTTTGTGAAGAAAGGAGAAAGAGGATGCCTACAATTAACCAATTAGTACGTCAGGGCAGAACCAGCAGCGAAAAGAAGTCAACTGCACCAGCACTCGGCAAGGGAATGAATTCACTTAAAAGAGTTGCTACAGATGTAAACTCACCGCAGAAGAGAGGCGTGTGCACATCTGTTAAGACAGTTACACCTAAGAAGCCTAACTCAGCTTTAAGAAAAGTTGCAAGAGTTCGTCTTACTAACGGTATTGAAGTAACAGCTTACATTCCAGGAATCGGTCACAACCTTCAGGAGCACAGTGTTGTACTGATCAGAGGCGGAAGAGTTAAGGACTTGCCAGGTGTAAGATATCATATCGTTAGAGGTACACTTGATACAGCAGGTGTAGCCAACAGAATGCAGGCTAGATCCAAGTATGGAGCTAAGAAGCCTAAGAAGAAGTAGTAATCGGTAATTTGGAAGTGCCTTGATTTTATATAGATCAAAGCGCACCGCGACTTACGCTGCCGGATGTAAGACGATATTTTTAATCGTCCGAAGAAATTTCAGCAGTGCATGTCGAGTACCGACAGTAGAATTAACTAGGAGGGAAGAGAAGTGCCAAGAAAAGGAAATGTACCTAAGCGTGAAGTACTTCCAGATCCAGTATACGGAAGTGTAGTAGTTGCTAAGCTTATCAACAGCATTATGCTCGATGGTAAGAAGGGCGTTGCTCAGAAAATCGTATACGATGCATTTGACCAGATCAAAGAAAAGACTGGTGAAGATGCGATGGAAGTATTCGAAAAGGCAATGAATAACATTATGCCAGTTCTCGAAGTAAAGGCAAGACGTATCGGTGGTGCCAACTATCAGGTTCCAATCGAAGTAAGAGCTGAGAGACGTCAGACACTGGGACTCAGATGGCTTACTAAATACACAAGAATCAGAGGCGAGAGAACAATGTCAGAAAGACTGGCAAACGAACTGATGGATGCTGCAAACAACACAGGCGCATCAGTTAAGAAAAAAGAAGATACACACAAGATGGCAGAAGCAAACAAGGCTTTTGCACATTTCAGATTCTAATTGCAGTATGAGAACATTAGCAATTAGTTAAGGCAGAAAGGAGGAAAAGTAAATGGCCAAGAGAGCATTTCCGTTAGCCAAGACAAGAAACATTGGTATTATGGCTCATATTGATGCCGGTAAGACAACTACAACGGAAAGAATTCTGTTCTACACAGGAAAAACTCACAAAATTGGTGAAACTCATGACGGTTCAGCGACTATGGACTGGATGGAACAGGAGCAGGAACGTGGAATTACTATCACCTCTGCTGCTACTACAGCCCAGTGGAAAGACACTAGAATCAATATCATAGACACTCCGGGACACGTAGACTTTACTGTTGAAGTTGAACGTTCACTCCGTGTACTTGACGGAGCAGTAACAGTTCTTTGTGCAAAGGGTGGAGTTGAACCTCAGTCAGAAACTGTTTGGAGACAGGCAGAAAAATACGGCGTACCACGTATGATTTTCGTTAACAAGATGGATATCATGGGAGCGGACTTCTACAGAGTCGTTAATATGGTTGAGGATAGATTAAAAGCAAATGCAGTGCCTATTCAGATTCCAATCGGTAAGGAAGAAACATTTGTCGGAATTATCGACCTGGTTGAAATGAAAGCCGAAATCTACAAGGATGATCTGGGAAAAGAATTCGACGTAATAGACATTCCGGCAGATATGGCTGATGAAGCTGAAGAATGGAGAGAAAAACTCGTAGAATCAGTTGCTGAGCAGGATGAAGAACTTACATTGATGTATCTTGAAGGTGAAGAAATCACTAAAGAACAGCTTAAGTCAACAATCAGAAAGGCAACTCTTGCAGGAGAAATGATTCCTGTAACATGTGGATCGGCATACAGAAATAAGGGTGTTCAGATGATGCTGGATGCAATTATCGATTACATGCCGTCACCACTGGATATTCCTGCAATCAAGGGAGTTATTCCGGGCACAGAAGAAGAAGACGAAAGACCTGCAGACGATAAGGCACCATTCTCCGCATTAGCGTTCAAGATTATGGCTGACCCATTCGTAGGTAAGCTTGCCTTCTTCAGAGTATATTCAGGTACACTTGACTCAGGTTCATATGTTTACAATTCTACAAAGGGCAAGAAGGAACGTATCGGTCGTATCCTTCAGATGCATGCCAACAAGAGAGAAGAAATCGAAACGGTTTACTCTGGTGACATTGCAGCAGCAGTAGGACTTAAGAACACTACAACAGGTGATACACTTTGTGATGAAAAGCACGAAATTATTTTAGAGTCAATGGAATTCCCTGATCCGGTAATCGAGATTGCCATCGAACCAAAAACTAAGGCCGGACAGGAAAAGATGGGTGTTGCACTCGCAAAACTTGCAGAAGAAGACCCAACATTCAAGACTTATACAAATGCAGATACTGGACAGACTATTATCGCCGGAATGGGTGAGCTTCACCTTGATATTATCGTGGATAGACTATTAAGAGAATTTAAAGTCGAAGCCAATGTAGGTAAGCCTCAGGTTTCATACAAGGAAACATTCACAGCTCCTGCAGATATCGATTACAAGCACAAGAAGCAGACTGGTGGTTCAGGTCAGTATGGTCATGTTAAGATTAAGGTTTATCCGAGAGAGCCGGGTGCAGGATTTGAATTCAAGAATTCAATCGTTGGTGGTGCTATTCCTAAGGAATACATTCCTAAGATTGAAGAAGGACTCAGAGAAGCATGTGAAACCGGCCCTGTTGCAGGATATCAGGTTGTTGACATCGGTATTGAACTTTATGATGGTTCATATCACGAAGTTGACTCATCAGAAATGGCATTCAAGATTGCTG
>JAUNFA010000002.1 GCA_030525285.1 Bacillota bacterium
TTTAAAAGAAAGGAAACATGGTGTTTTCGCTTCCATAAACATCATACAAGGTATTATGAATTACTATTTTGATAACACCAAAACTACTTCATCAAAAATCATACAGGAAGAATATTTCCCTGTTATTATCGAATTCTCAAGCGAGGAGCTTAACAACAAATTCCTAGAGTTCAACTATACCGACACAGATATGTTTGAAGTCTCTGTTAACCCAGAAACTTACGAAATTAAACGTTTTTCACTTACTCTATGTAATCATTACTCTTTTGTAGATGCCATAATGGTGCTTCCAACTTATGAAGAGGGAATCCTTCACATTACTGGGCCAACTACCACCGAGTGTTCTCTGTTTAACGCCAACGTATATAAGGATGGTTTAGAAATAAGGATCTCATCAGAACTTGCATCACGATACTTAAAATCAGGACAGCTAATATTTGCACTTACAGAGAACAATAAGCTGACTTCTGTGTTTATTACAGAACTTACACCAAATAACATTGATCATGTAAAAACAGAATTAACATTTTAATCCAATATAAAACGGCATAGTCGGTTCCTCGATTATGCCGTGTTTCTCTTTTATGGATGATAAAATATGAGTTACAGGGCAAAAGCGCTGCACTCCTGACGGTGGACCTTCTCTTCCTTTCATAGGTCTCGCGCCGTAGAGTGCCACGCGCTAAAGCGCTGCACTCCTGACGGTGGACCTTCCATCCAACCAACAAAAAAAGGACCCAAATATGGGTCCAATTTTTCTTGGTTGGGGATAGGTCTCACTATCTCTTTGGTAATCGAGATTAACGCTTCGATAGCTGGCAACCGTTGAAATTAGCGGGTTTCGCAATGTCAATGTTAGTAATGAGTTTGTAATTGAATAGTTCCCATGTCGTCTCACACTTTTGATTATTAAAACTCAATCTTCTTCTTTTCGAACAGGCTCAATTCTTATGATTTCAAGTTTCAAATCAGTTCGTTATTGAACTGTTTTGCCTCTTTGATTTCATTTTATAAAGATGCGTCAAATGTGCGTCAGGTGCAACATGTTTCCCTTTGAAAATGCAGCTACATCTTTGATAGTTGAAACCCATCGTCACCGTTACTGTGCTTCACTCTTTTTCGCTTCAATTCTTTTAATAACAGATTTTACTCTCTTAGATACATATGAAGTTTGTTTAACATAGGAAAACGAAAAGAGCAAAATTAACAAAAGCAAAATAACCCATTCTATATTATCTTGAAAAAAAGTAACATTGGCTCCTACGCAAATCTCATTAATTACAATACATATTTTTAATACAAAAATACAAATAAAACACGATAGCAGTGTTCTATATGTATTATTTGTTTCTGACAAGGTGGCAACTAAAGGCTCTTCTTTACTGGCCCTTCCATAATCCGAATACGAAGAAAACTGTAGCAAAGGATTTTTTCTGATTTTTATTTTCTTCATTATTGGCTCAATTACTATCGAACCAACTCTACTTATAACAATTCCTACAAAGTAATAAATCACCAAATTTTCAATCCAATTATCCGACACAACAACAATACCAAGCATCGTTTTTAATAAATAGCAGAACAAAATGCCTGGAAATAGGTTGTTGAATAAATTATAGGATGATATTCTTTCTACTATTGGTTTTATTAATTCTTCCACAACAATTACCTCTTGTTAGATTGTCATTATATACCAACCGCAATACTTTTCATCATAAAAAGCATCTGTATTACGCTTCTTCGCATATGTTTCATAAGTTACATACACATCCATTCCTGAACTACCATTAGTATTAACAATAACACAATTGGCCTGATTATTTGTAATGTGATCTAAGCCTCTATCGTTCCATGAAGAATAATCAAGATATTGACTCTTAGCATTTCCAAATAGTGTTAACGTAGGATTCAGGGTGTCTAAGTAGTCATCATTTCCACCAGTTTTACGACCATGATGTGGTGCTATTAGAAGATCAATATCACTTACATCTTCCTTATAGTTTTCTAAAATATAATCCCATGTTTTTTCTGCTGAATCGCCAGCAAAAATGATTTTCTTGTTGTCTCCAGTTCTATACAAAATTACATATGAACAATCGTTATACTCTCCAGTGTCATTTGCTTCATTAACCAGTTCTAATGTTGGTGCAAGCAAATACAATCCGTCTGCACCAGATTTTCCATCTTCTGTTTGGTTATAGTACTTTCCTTTCTGGCCTGCATATAAATTCAAAACCTTGGTAGACGACACTGATGTTCTAATCTCTTGATAAAACTCCCAATCTGCTTTATCATACTTTCCCCAATCAGATTTTTCATCCATAACCTTTGTGTTTGCTGTATCCCAGAAATTCAAAACATCATATGTTTCAAATAGATTTTTAATACCATCCATATGATCCATATCTGGATGAGTTAAGATAAAACGAAAAATGGTATTTACATTTCTATCTTTTAAATACTCTATCGGATTCACAGGATACTTTCTTTGATTGTGATTTCCTGATAATGACGAACTTTCAAATACCTCCTTCACTTTTCCTCCATTAGATATATCAATAATTGTGTTATGTTCCAAAGGATGCTTTATCCAGATACAATCACCCTCATTTACATTTAAAAAATGTACTATCCCCATATCAATCACCTCTTACCTTTTTACTTTCTAAACACAAACAAATACTCATGTCCAATTAACAGAAAATTATATTTAACACTATTGGTTTTCCAATATCCTGTTGCTCGGCAGTTATGCTGTTCTTTGATAATCAGTTCTTTAAGTCTGAAACCGGCATCCTGGAATATTTTCATCACATCAAAAGACATAGGTATCATATGCCCTTTCTGTCGGGTATCACCCATGAGCACCGCAGAGAACTTGTCCTTTTTCAAGACACGATAGCTTTCCGCAGCAACCTTTTTCATTTCTTCCAAAAAGTCTTTTACCTTTAAATGAGATAAGTCTTCTTCTATATCCTCACTATATTGAATTATGTCAGCATAAGGTGGATGTGTGCATATCAAATCGATACTTTCATCCTCTATAAAGTCTAGATTTCTTGCATCACCTTTACATAGCTGGACTTCTCCGTTAGCCCCTTCATGCTCAAAATCTATTTTTTCTATGCATCTTTCCAATGCGACATCATTTACATCAACACCTATAATATTTCTGTTCAAAAGTTTTGCTTCGACCAAAGTAGTACCGCCCCCAACGAATTGATCCAGCACCATATCGTTTTCCTTTGAATATCTTAACATGATGTTTCTCGGAATGTATGGAGACCAGTTGCCTCTCCACTTCGCATCATGGGTTGCCCAATCTCCTCTGTTAGGAAAACTCCATACAGTTGTCATTTCTAATTCAAAATCATCAGGTTCCCACTTCGTTATCTTCTTTTTTGCCATTAAATAAAAATCCTTTCCATTATCCCGTTTTCCATATCATCAATGCTGTAGATATAATCCATTACATCGAATGTTTCTCTTAAGTTACCCCTGGCACTTCTCCAGGCCGTTCCATCTGTAAACCACACAAATGTAAATCCATCAACAGTATCAGCTTCCTGTGAAAGCATTTTGTAGCTTCGTGCAGTTTCATTTAATTTAGAACCGCCTCCGGTTCCACCGTAAAAGTTTGTCTCGATCGCATATATCATGTTGTCTGTTTTGACAACGAAATCAAATCGTTTTCTTGCTTTTCCATGGTTTGATAATGCAGATAAATCTATGTTCCACTTCTTTTCTACATCAGCTAGATACATTTCCTTAAAATAATTTTCTTCTCTCACAAATCCAGCTTTCACTATGTAGCTTTCCACCAAGTCTTCCATCTGATGTCCACCTCTATTTTTGCGTCCATTAGAATCAAGACCTGTTTCAACCCCAAGAGCATAATCTATCAAATTATTTACAATATGATTTGCCAGCAGATCAAACAAGCCTGTCTCTCTCATGAAGTACTTATACTGTTCCATCGAACAACTTGGCTCATTAAATTTGTAAATAAAGGCACCTGCTTCGTCCTGTGCATATATTTCATTGCCTCTAACAGCCAAAAGAAGCGGAATGCATTTTAATGTTTCCGGATACTTTTCAATTATTTTCTCAAAATCATCTTCAATATTCCTAGATCCAATTAATGAATTCAAAATGTTTAATTCGATCTTGTATTTCTCGACATTTTCAACGACTTTATCAAAATTCACATAGTAGTCATATCTTGAAATACTAAGGCGAAATTTACTCAGCCAACTGTCAAAATCTCTTTTGTTCATATCATCTTCCTCTAAATCCTGCGGTGGATACTATCTTGAAAATATCTCTATCCACCTCTAATAACTGTTCAATAATACTTCCGAACATGTATGCATCTGCACGGTTTGTTTTTTCCTGCACCGCTAATAGTTCCATCAACACATACAGAAATTCTACATCATACTCCCCATAAACGTTTAATTCTTCATAGTCTTCAATTCTTACAACGCGCTCCCCACGTATTATCAGTTCTTTCAGGGTATCATAGTCGTTGTTATCGAGAGGAGTACAACGATTCCAACAAATATGAATCATATGGAGGAATCGTTTCGTCAGTTCTTCGTTCCCTTGCATCTTCATAAGCACATCAACTACCCAATGGATATGCTTAGGAGTTCTAATTCGGCTTCCATCTTTTTTATACTTTATTACAATATCGAACTCCGATAAATTACCTTGGAACACGAATATTTCATAGCGTTCGAATTCAAACTCTATTATTGCTTGTTTAGTACCATTTTCGATAAGGTGCTGTCCTCTTCTTATTTCCATAAACTTCTCCTAACAATTTGTAATAAGCAATTCGTTTATTTTTCCTCTTGACTTTGCTTTACTGTTTATCATTCGGTTGGCTGTTACTCTTGCAACGTTCAGATACGAGTATATGTTGTCAAAGAAGTCATCTTTTGAATCCACATTTTTAGGATCCGAATTGCTGACAACAACTTTTGCACCCTTCTCATCCAGTCGTTTAACAAATTCGGCCAGTTCTTTCTGCTCATTGTCTCCAAATCCATTTTCCGTATATGAAGTAAAACTGGAGGTATCCGTTAACGGTCTGTATGGAGGGTCAAAATATGCAAAGGTTCTGCTATCTATGAAGTCATAAGAACTCTTATAATCTCCACAGGAAATCCTTACTTTCTGCAGCTTCTGCGATACATTACGCAGATTTGATTCATCACAAATCAAAGGATTCTTGTATGAACCCATAGGTACATTAAATTCACCTTTCCTGTTTACCCTATACAGACCATTAAAGCATGTCTTATTTAAGAAAATCATTAACGCTGCCTTTGTCAGATTGCTTGACTCATCATATGATACTTTTATAGTGTTAAACAGGTTCCTCTGCTCAAGATAATATTCCTTTCTTGATTCATTATCGCGAGGAATAAATTCTTCCTGCATTGTTTGGAGTAGTGAAATCAATTCTTCAGGATAAGCCTTTACACATCTGTATGCATTTATTAGATCCTCATTAATATCATTAATAAAGACCTCTTTTAAATCATACTTATCCAATATATCAAACAGAACTGCGCCACCTCCCACAAAAGGTTCAGCATATTTGTTTATATTTTCATCAAATGGATAGTGCTGCTGAATTTCTGATAGCAGTTGTCCTTTTCCCCCTGCCCATTTTAAAAATGGCTTTGCCTTACTGCTTGGTTTTTCTTCATAGCGCAAAGCTCTTCCATCTTCCGGTTTTTCAGCATTGTTAGGAATTACCCACATATTGCCTAGCATTGTTGCTTCAGCTACTCTGCCTTCTGAGCAAAGCACCGCAACTCTCCTCTGGGAAATCCCCCATTTTTCTGCTACCTCTTTAGCTGTCAAGTACTCCATGGTTACCTCCTTAATTCGAATACATTATATTCTATATCGCGAATAATAGCAATATCATTTTGCATTTCCCATCATTTTATGTTTTTAAACTATTTGCACAGCTTTATCAATAACTCATCCACTGCATCTATATATCTGCCTTCCCTGATGAGCTGATTTCTCAGTTCATCAGGGCGTTTATTATGATTCCTACTTCATATTCATCAAATCTATATTTTGTTTTCATGTTATCTATCGCTCCCACTCTTTTTCCCTAAAGACCATGAAGAACCTCTTCGGCCTCATGTGGGATTATGCTGTTATCCACGAAATAATTACTCCGGACAAACGGGAATTAATCAGATACCTTGATATCAGTAAGCCAGGGAATCCTAACAAGATGGATAGGAAACCGTTTTCCCACAAAGAAATCTCTAAACTCTGGGATATGCAGAAAGCTAATCCATATTTTTCTGTCGCGTTGATTATGATCTATACCGGAGTAAGAATTGGTGAACTTCTGAATCTAAAAAAAGAGGACGTACACATGGAAGAACGTTGGTTTCAGATCAGAGCTGTCAAAACTGCAGCAGGTATCAGAGAGGTGCCAATTGCCGAGAAGATTGTACCTCTCATGGAGTATTGGATCAGCCGACCATGCGAATATCTAATCTGTTCCCAATCGGACGCACATCTATCTTATTACACCTTCCGTGACACATATTGGACTCCTATTATGAATGCTATAAGTATGAAGCACAGACCACACGATACGAGGCATAGCTGCATCAGCCTTCTGACCGAAGCCGGTGTTGACGAGAGAATTATCAGGAAGATTGTTGGTCATAAAGGTCAAGGTGTAACCGAAACAGTATACACACATTTTGAGTTCCCTATTAAGCTTGAAGCAATCAATAAAATTTAGGAGGTTAAGATGGACAGGAAATCATATAAACAGAATTTTTACCGGGAACACTACGAGCGGATCTATATGGCAGTACCAAAGGGAATGAAGCAAACCATCAGAGAACAGGCATCTGCTAAAGGTATGTCAGTAAATGCTTATCTACTATATCTCGTCAGACAAGACCGGGAAGGTGAAATTTGATAGGATGCAGGTAGCAGATCGGAATCGATCCATGGTATCCAGTATCTCCGGTAACGTCTACGATGGTTATGACATTACTTTTACCGGTGGTCACACTGGTCACTGCAGAACCAAGAAAGACGTTAGAAATTACATTACGAAATATTGTTCAATCTTAAGATTGTCTTGCGCAAGACAGAAAAAATAATGTCACTAACCCGTCACTAACTTGTCACTAATAGCTGAAAATTCCCATATTTGGACATAAAGAAAACCCCGAAAAATACACGTTTTCGGGGTTTTGTGTTTCTCTTTTTTTATCTCTTTGAGAACTGTGATGCTCTTCTTGCTTTCTTGAGACCGTACTTCTTTCTTTCCTTCATTCTGCTGTCTCTTGTGAGGAATCCAGCAGCCTTAAGAGCTGGTCTGTAGGCTTCTCTGTCTGCTTCACAAAGAGCTCTTGCAATTCCGTGTCTGAGTGCTCCAGCCTGGCCTGTGTAACCGCCACCTGTTACTGTAGCGATAACATCAAACTTGCCTTCACAACCTGCCACTTCGAAAGGTCTCTTAACCTCTCTCTTAACGATTTCCATTGCCAGATATTCGTCGAGAGGCTTCTTGTTAACTGTGATATTGCCGTTACCAGGGATTAATCTAACTCTAGCAACTGAAGATTTTCTTCTTCCTGTTCCGTAATACTGTGTATTTGCCATTGATTAGTCCTCCCTTCTTAAATATCCAGTACCTCTGGCTTCTGAGCTGCATGATCGTGCTCAGGTCCAGCGTAAACCTTTAACTTCTTGTACATCTGTCTGCCCAGCTTACCGTTAGGCATCATGCCCTTAACAGCATGTCTTACAACCTCTGTTGGGTGCTTTTCAAGCATCTGTTCGAGAGTCATTTCTCTAAGTCCACCAGGATATCCCGTGTGTCTCTTGTAGATTTTCTCTTTTCTCTTCTTGCCTGTTACTTCAATCTTCTCTGCGTTGATTACGATAACATAGTCACCTGTGTCTACGTGTGGAGTGTAGATTGGCTTGTTCTTACCTCTCAGAATTGTTGCAATCTGTGTTGATAATCTACCCAGGTTCTTACCTTCGGCATCGATTACATACCATTTGCGTTCTACTTCTGCAGGCTTTGCGATAAATGAACTCATTTCTCGTTCTTCCTTTCTACCTACTCAGATTAACCCCTGTTAATCTTTTTCGGCCCTGCCTACTCGATTCTCATGAATTGTTTCGGCGTACTAAAACTTATATTTCAGCTGTGCTTGCTCCGAAGGAAACCCTTCTGCGCACACAAAAATCCGTACGACTGCGTCGCACGGATTTATAATACACAATTCCAAGGCCCTTGTCAAAGCATTTTCAACCTTTTGACCCATTTACAGCCCATTAATCCTCTTTTTTAAGGTTAGCCTTGAATTTCTCGAACATTTCCGGGAATTTTCTTTTTATGGATATAGGCTTATAGTCTCCGTTTCTTGCAAAGAAGTGCATGCTGCTTCCCCTGAAGCACACCTTGTCTTCTGCCACGTTTATGATTTCATATTCGAATACCATTCTTACGCCAGTGAACTCTACAAGATCCATTCTTACGCTGAATTCATCGTCGTATCTCAGGAAATCGATAAACTGTTCATTTGCACTTACAGCCGGAATAATAACGTCCAGCTTTTCCATGTCGCAATAGTTCATCACGTGGTCCCTGATCCAATCCATTCTGGCATCCTCCAGAAGTCTCAGATAATTGGAATGATGGACAACACCCATTCTGTCAGTTTCATAATAACGCACTCTTCGTCTGTATTCCCACATATCTTCGCCTACTTTCTCTTCAAAAGACCCTTTTCCATATCTTCAGCAGCTCTCGCCTTGAGAACATAATGCATTTTTTTACCTGTTGCGGTATGCGGTAACTCATCAACCAGTTTGTACCACCTAGGACGCTTATATGTACTCAGCACAGGGCTTTCCTTACAGAATTCGATCAGTTCGCCTACAGTGAGTGACTCGTCCTTCGGAACTACGTAAGCCGCAACCGCCTGTCCTCTGACTTTGTCAGGAACAGCTGTAACCATTGAATCCGCAACCTTTTCAAAAGTATTAATTGCTTCTTCAATCTGTGTAGGGTATATATTCTCACCGGAGCACACAATCATATCATCCTTACGTCCGGAAATTGTAACGTATGATTTGTCATCCCATGTACCCAGATCCGACGTATACATCCAGCCTTTGTAAAATTTGCGGGCTGCCTCTTCTTCGTTGTTATAATAAGTATATGTGGTTTTGCCTGGACAACCCAGAATTACTTCTCCGACGGTTTCTCCATCCTGAGGAACCACTTCGTCAGGCTCGGCCTTGCGGTCATCGTATACCCTTACAACTCTGACCTCGTCATCTGTGCAGCTACCGCCCACACCACCTGCGCCTTCCGGAAGATCGTAAGGTCTGAGGAAAGAATTCCAAAAGGTTTCCGTTGTACCGTATCCGTTAAAAATATTCGGAGTCAGAACTTCCATAAACCTCTCGCATGCTGCTTTTTCGAGGGGTGCCCCCATGGTAATGATTCCTCTTATTGTACTCAGGTTGTATGGTGTCTTCTCCTGAATTCTTGAAATCATTTCGAGAGTTGCAGGAGACCCGGTGAGGAAAGTAATGCCGTAGTCTTCAACGTATTTGAGCACGGTCTTTGCAGCAAAGCTTCTCATCAGTACCATTGTACCGCCTACATAGAACGTAGGACAGGTTCCTCCTGAATGACATCCCCCTCTGTGGAAAAGGGGTGTCATGTTCATGCACACGTCCTTCTGATTGAGCGGATAATGCATGATTGCATCATGTGCGCTGAGCACTTCGTTAATATCGTTAATCGGCACACTCTTTGGCAAGGCTGAAGTTCCGCTTGTGCACAGTCTGATTACTTCATCATAAATATGTGATTCAAAGTCCTTGATTGGATCTGTAATTGGCTGTGAATTCACGTAATCTGTATACGTAATGTGTCCCTCTGGTACTGACACCTTATCAAGATTGTCTGCCATAACTATTCTCTCAGGCTTATGTTCACTCTTGTTCACAGCGTCTGATACCATACCGCTGACCTCAGCCGAATATATTATAACCTTTGGTTGGTTGTGCTCCATAAGAAGAGCAAGTTCCCCATATGAAAGTTTGTAATTCGCAAGTAAAGTGATTGCACCCACCTTTCTAGGACCCACATATGCAGCACAAAATTCAGGACAATTAGCCATTACAGCCATTACCACGTCATTTTTCCCTACGCCGTCCTCTCTGAGAGCATGTGCAAGTTTGTTCGCTTCGACATTAAACTGTCGATATGTCCACGACCTTCCGGTAAGCGGATCGATAATAGCCTTCTTACCGCCATATCTTCTCACATTTCTCATGAAACCGTTAAGCCATGTATATTCATGCTCGAAGGTTTCTCTGAACATCCTGTCGTCATATGTTCTGCTCACTTTGTTTACCTCCTTTGTATCTGCTTCAATAAGTTCTTCAACCGAAATTTCAAGAGCCCGAGCGAAGTCATTCGCCTTGCTTCGTGGCACGTCATTTTCTCCCGCCTCAATTCTGCTTATTGTAGATCTCGACTTGTATCCCATTCTTTGTGCCAGCTGATCCTGACTGAGACCCAGTTCGTATCTTCTCCTCGCAATATTATCACCGATTGTCGACATTTTTTTCACCTCTTATTCGTTACATTACCTGACATCATCACTTCCCGACACATCCCCAGCCTTATATTAGTCGTGTTTCTTATGTCCTTTCGCGCTTTCGCTAAGACGCATTGCAACCCTTCTGATTTTGCCGCTAATCGTCTTCGGCATCTCAGAAACGAATTCAACAATGTGAATCCACTTGTAGCTTGCAAGTTTGCTGTTTGCCTGATGAACAATTTCCTGTTCCAGCTGCGGAGTTTTCTCGTATCCGTCTGCCAGAACTATTGTAGCCTTAATAGCCTGACCTCTGTCTTCGTGAGGCACTCCTACGACAGCACACTCAAGAATCGCAGGATGCTCCATAAGAACATTCTCTATTTCAAAAGGTCCCACTCTGTAACCTCTAGTCTTAATAAGGTCATCCAATCTGCCTACATACCAGAAGTATCCATCCTCATCAACTTCAGCAGTATCACCAGTATGGTACATTCCACCTCTCCACGCTTCTTCATACAGCTCGTCATTATCACAGTACCCCATGAAAATTCCCTGCTGATATTCCTTTTAGGCGTCAGGAATCACTACAATTTCACCGACTTCACCTGGTGGCACCGGTTCCCCATCAGAATTTACAACCTTTATATTATAAAGCGGACTTGGAACACCCATAGAACCTGGTTTAGGTTCCATTCCCACAAAATTCGCAAGCATAAGAGTTGTCTCAGTTTGTCCGAAGCCCTCCATGAGCTTCAGTCCTGTCTGCTCCAGTACCTTATCATATACTTCTGGGTTGAGCGCCTCTCCTGCAGTTGTCATATGCTCAAGGGATCCGAGATCCACTTTATCCATTCCGTATTTGACAAAATATCTATACACTGTCGGCGGCGCACAAAAGCTTGTCACCTTATATTTTTCTATGATTCTAAGCAGTGATCTTGGAGTGAATCTGTGCATGTCATAAACCATTACAGCACAGCCGCAAAGCCATTGACCATATATTTTACCCCATGAAGCCTTACCCCAGCCTGTTTCAGCCAAAGTGAAGTGGAGTCCGCCATCTTTAACATTTTGCCAGTATTTCGCAGTTATTATATGAGAAAGAGAGTATGTGTGATCGTGGATTACAGCCTTCGGGTATCCTGTTGTTCCCGAAGTGAAATACAGGATCATTTCATCCGTTACCTTAGTATCTATTCTTTCCAGTTCTTCGGAAGCCGATTCCATTTCAGCGGTAAAATCCACGGTACCGTCCATTGTCTTTCTTACTGCAAATATTTTTTCAATCTGCGGGCATTCATCCGCTGCAGCAAGCATGTCGTTCAAAGTGTTGCCGTCAGGGGTTCCCACCATCGCCTTGATGTTTGCTGCCTTGATTCTGTATACCAGGTCCTCAACATTGAGCAGGTTTGTTGCTGGAATCATTACAGCGCCTAACTTTTCAAGAGCCGGAGCAACATACCAGTATTCATAGTTCCTTTTGAGTATTACTATAACCTTGTCACCTTTGCCTATACCATGGCTTTTGAATATATTCGCCGCCTTGTTGCTTAATTTTGATATTTCTGAGAAGGTAAATGTTCTTTCTTCTTTGTCAACGTTGCACCAGACCATTGCTTTCTGATTGGGTGCCAACCTGGCCATCTCATCAACAACATCATAACCAAAATTGTAATTATCGGGATAATTAAACTGAATTCCGTTAATTACACCATCATTGTCAAAAGATTCAACGATGTAATTGTTGTATAATTTCATTCTTTACCTCACTTATTTTTTTCATGCGTTTAAATTTTACAGCTTTGTTGATTTAATGTCAACACTTTGTTGATTGTTGTTGATTTCATATTTTCAACAAAGCAGCATGCGTTTCATTCAAAAACTCAACAAACCGCAACTCTGAATCAACATCAGTGTTGCGGTTTGTGTTAATCTTGGTTAAGCTATTTGAGAGTAACAATAATTTTTTTCTTCTTGCCCTTTTCAACGAGGATTTTGCCATCTTTGAAAATTTCCGGAGTTACTGCATATTTCTTATCAGTAATTTTAATTCCTTCAATCTTAAGTCCGCCCTGCTCGATAGTCATGAAGCCTTCTCTGTTACTTGGTACCAGTCCCAAGTCCTTAATGAAGCTTACAACACCCTTGCCTTCTCCCTCAAGCTCTGCGGCATCAATTTCAACTGTCGGCAAATTCGACAGATTGCCGCCGCCTCCGAATGCAGCTCTTGCAGCTTCCTGCGCCTTAGCAGCCTCTTCTTCACCGTGAACCAACTTAGTAACTTCATAGGCCAAAGTTTCTTTGGCTGCATTGATTTCCTTACCTTCAAGAGAAGCTAGACGTTTCACCTCATCCATTGGCAGGAATGTAAGCATTCTGAGACATTTCTCAACATCTGCATCACCTACATTTCTCCAGTACTGATAGAACTCATATGGCGAGGTTTTATCAGCATCAAGCCAAAGTGCTCCCTTCTGAGTTTTACCCATCTTATTGCCTTCTGAGTTAGTAAGAAGAGAGAAAGTCATTCCGTATACTTCTTTGCCTATCTTCTTGCGAGTCAGTTCGACGCCTCCGATTATGTTTGACCACTGGTCATTGCCGCCGAATTCAATCTTAACTCCAATATCACGAGCCATTACCATGAAGTCGTAACTCTGCATAAGCATATAGTTAAGTTCCATCATCGTCAGACCGCCTTCGCGATCCATTCTCTGCTTGAAGCATTCTGCACGGAGCATGGTATTGACATTGAAGCAGGTTCCCACCTCTCGCATGAACTCAATGTAGTTGAGTGGGAGAATCCAGTGTGCATTGTTTACAGCAATCGCCTTGCCCGGTTCTGGTGTCTTGTTTTCTTTTCCCGGAGCATAAACACCATTGTTTCCTTCATATTTCCACTCATCATCAAAGTCCAGAAATCTGTCAAAGAGTTTCTTGAAAGCCTGACAGTTATTGTCTATTGTCTCCGGAGTCATCATCTGACGCATGTCACTTCTTCCTGAAGGGTCACCTACGAAACCTGTGCCGCCTCCGATGAGAACAACCGGCGTATGTCCGAACTTCTGCATATACATCATGATAATAACCTGCATAAAGTGTCCTACATGAAGACAATCTGCTGTTGGATCAAAGCCAATATAAAATTTTACTTTTTCGTTCTTAAGAAGTTCACGAACCTTCTCCTCATCCGTAGACTGTTCAATAAATCCTCTTTCTTTGAGAACGTCATAGACATTGTCGTGCTCACTGACATTGTCCGGAATGAAATCAAAATTCATTTTACTGTAACTCTCCTTTGTTCTGCGATTTTTCCTATATGTGAATCCGTCTTATTTTGTGCCGTAAATTCTATCTCCTGCATCTCCAAGACCTGGTACAATATATGCATTTTCATTGAGACATTCGTCCTTTGCAGCCGCATAAATGTTCACATCAGGGTGAGCTTTCTGAAGAACTTCAATACCTTCAGGAGCTGCAATCAGACACATGAATGTAATTTTTCTGCCGCCTCTTTCTTTGATGAAATCAATTGCAGCTGCTGCACTTCCGCCTGTTGCCAGCATTGGGTCGAGAACGAAAATTTCTCTTTCTCCAATATCGTTAGGTAGTTTGCAGTAATATTCAACAGGCTGATGAGTTTCAGGGTCTCTGTACAGTCCTACGAATCCCACCTTTGCATTCGGAATCAGATCCAGGAATCCGTCAACCATTCCAAGTCCTGCTCTGAGGATAGGAACGATAGCAACATCTTCACCATCAAGCATGTTAACTTTTGTCTTGCAGATAGGTGTCTGAATCTCAACCTCCTTGAGCGGGAGATGTCTTGTTGCTTCGAATCCCATAAGTCTTGAGATTTCGCCCACCAGTTCTCTGAAATCCTTTGTGCCGGTTTCTGTCTTTCTAATCAGTGCTGTTTTGTGCTGAATTAACGGATGGTCAAAAACATATACCTTGCTCATGCTTTCTTCCTGCCTTTCTTTAAATTATATCCTAAATTACAATATTCGAACGGTTCCCCGCAAATGACATTATTCTTCTATCTTGTCAACTCTTCTCTGATGACGTCCGCCTTCGAACTCAGTATCTATGAAAGCGGCTGTAATAGCAAGGGCAGTTTTCACGTCAGTAATTCTGCCGCCCATTGCCAACATGTTGGCATCATTGTGCTGTCTTGTGAGTTTAGCCATCTCGACACTTGTACAAAGTCCGCATCTGATCCCTCTCACCTTATTCGCCGCAATGCTTATGCCAATACCGGTGCCGCAGCACACAATTCCTCTGTCTGCTTCACCATCAACAACAGCTCTTGCACATGCTCTGCCGTACTCAGGATAATCAACGGATTCCTCTGAATTTGTTCCCAGATCAATTACTTTAATACCTCTCAATACGAGATATTTCTTAACCTCTTCCTTAAGTTTATAACCGCCATGGTCACTTGCAACTGCAATTTTCATACGGCACCTCCTTAAACCTTTACAATATTATATCCCGCGGATCTTACCATTCTGTTCATAACCGCAAAGCCCCATTGATCATCTGTATCAAGGGCTCCTGCAATAATCAGATCCACTCCTGCTTTATCCATGTCTCTCAGATCTGCAAAAAGATCGTGGGCCGCTTCATCAAAGCCATTTTCCTCGAAGAGAATGACTCCTACCTTAAGCCCTTCACGTTCTTTATCTTCTCTGATTCGCTCTATTTCACTTTCAACATTCGTCCTCTGCCCTGACACGATAACCATATCTGCCTCCGGGGCATAATGCTTGTATTTCATTCCGGGTGATCTGGGTTTGAATCCCTCATCTTCCGCTTTTTTAAACAGCGCACTGTCGTATATAACTTTTTTGCCGAGAACAGCTTCAATCTTCTGAGCGGTAATTATTCCCGGTCTCAAAATTACCGGTGTTTCTCCCGTCATGTCCACTACAGTTGACTCTATGCCCACCTTGCAGTCTTCCCCTCTGATTATTCCCTGAATTCTGCCGTCCATGTCTGCAATAACATCATCTGCTCTTGTAGGACTGGGCTTGCCCGAAAGGTTCGCACTGGGAGCCGCAATCGGACATCCCGACATAGCAATCAGCTTAAGCGCTACCTCATTTGCCGGCATTCGAACTGCTACAGTATCAAGTCCACCTGTAGTTCTCATTGGCACACTTTCGCCCTTGGGAACTACCATCGTAAGAGGCCCTGGCCACAACTCATCCATAAGCCTCTTCATATCATTGGTAATGCTCCCTGTCAGTTTATCAAGGTCGCTACTGTCTGACACATGAACAATCATGGGATTATCACTGGGACGTCCCTTTGCCTTGTACACATCGGCAACAGCCTTTGAATTCATAGCATCTGCCCCAAGACCGTAAACAGTCTCTGTAGGAAAGGCCACAAGACCGCCCCGGGAAATTATTTCGGCTGCCTTTTCAATATCCTTTGAAGTTGTGCTGTAAATAACTGTTTTCATTAGAAACTCTTCATCTTTTCTGCCTGGTCGCTGGTAATGAGCGCATCAATTACCTCGTCGATTTCACCATCCAGGAAGCTGTCCAGCCTGTATAATGTCAGACCTATTCTGTGATCCGAAATTCTTCCCTGTGGGAAATTGTATGTTCTGATTCTCTCCGAACGGTCACCGGAACCGACCATGCTCTTTCGCTGTCCCGCTATTTCGTTCTGCTGTTTCTGCATTTCCATGTCATAAAGTCGTGCCTTGAGAACCTTGAACGCCTTGTCCTTGTTCTTGTGCTGATCTTTTTCATCCTGACATGTTACAACTAATCCTGAAGGAATATGTGTCAGTCTTACGGCTGAATCCGTAGTATTAACGCACTGACCACCGTTACCTGATGCTCTGTATACGTCGACTCTTACATCGTTAGGGTCAATGTTGATCTCCACGTCATCAACCTCAGGCAGAACAGCTACAGTTGCCGCTGAGGTATGGACTCTTCCTGATGACTCTGTTTCAGGCACTCTCTGCACTCTATGGACACCACTTTCATACTTGAGTCTTGAATATGCTCCCTTACCTTTAATGAGGATAACCGCCTCCTTAATACCGCCCAGTCCTGTGTCATTGACTTCCATCATCTCTGTCTTCCAACGGTTTCTTTCTGCATATCTTATGTACATTCTAAGCAGGTCTGATGCAAAGAGTGCGGCCTCATCGCCGCCTGTTCCTGCTCTAACCTCCAGAATTACGTTCTTTTCGTCGTTAGGGTCCTTAGGAAGAAGCAGGATTTTAAGTTCATCCTCCTGCTGTGAAATCAGATCGTTAAGTTCACTGATTTCAAGTTTAGCCATTTCACGAATCTCTTCATCGTCCTCGTTAAGCATTTCCTTAGCATCAGCAAGATCCATCTTCGCCTTCTTGTATTCCTTATATTTCTTGACAATCGGCTCCATCTCACCCATTTCTTTAATGTGCTTCTGCCACACTGGCTGATTGTTGATAATGTCGGGATCCGACACAAGACGAGCCAATTCATCGTATTTATCTGTTATAAAATCCAGTTTATCAAACATATTAAACTCCATTCTTTTCGCAGTTTCTTTAACATAGTATTATAGCAGAAATCACTGTAAAACAGAACCGAAATACTCAATTCTCTCTTCTTATTCGAAAATTATTTCAACAACCTGTCTTCAGTCAGAACCTGATTCTGCCGGTATTATTGCAATAAGAAACCGCTCCCCTTTTGAAGAGCGGTAGTTTTATTAAACTATTTAAGACCGTACTTGTTCTTAAACTTCTCAACACGTCCGCCTCTCTGTGCGAACTTCTGCTGTCCTGTAAAGAACGGATGGCACGCTGAGCAAATATCAGTTCTGATCTCTGATTCAACTGACTTTGTCACAAATGTGTTACCGCATGCGCAAGTTACTTTACATTCCTGATAGTTAGGATGGATTCCTTCCTTCATGCTTTTCACCTCTTTCTTGCTCAGGCGCTCAGCCTAAGTCATATTACTGCTTCGATTTCAAAGCAGTGTTATCGTAACATAGGCAAATTATGAATTCAACACTTTTTTACAATAAACTGTTGAAATTCTAATGTTTTTTGCGTTTTGGCATTGCATGGATTGCTCCACCTACCATATCTTCCAGTGCCTCACCTATACCCTCATTATATGTTGGGTGTGCACGCATTCCCTTAAGCATGTCTTCAACCGTCATTTCATTAGCAATTGCTGTTACGAATTCACCTATCATATCGGTGGCACGTCCGCACATCATCTGTGCCCCCAGCACCTTGCCTGTTGAGGCTTCAGCTACAACTTTGATGAAACCACGCTCTTCAGCTGCAATAAGGGATTTACCATTAGCTCCCATCAGGAACTTGCCTACATTAACATCAATGTTTGCATCCTTAGCTTCTGCTTCGGTCATACCCACGCATCCAATTTCAGGGCTTGTGTATACACAGCTCGGCACTATATCAAGGTTGACTGAAGGAGTTTCTCCTGCAATTTCTTCTGCAACAAAAATCCCTTCCGCTTCAGCTACATGTGCAAGCTGAATTCCCGGAATAACATCACCGATAGCATAAACACCGGCTATTGAAGTTTCCAGTCTTTCATTTACAACAATGCGACCTCTGTCCATTTTAAGTTCTATAGTTTCACCCAAAAGGCCTTCGGTATTGGCTCTTCTTCCTGCTGCACACAGAATCATCTCAGCCTCAACCGCCATTTCTTTATTTTTCTCTGTAAACACACATCGAAGTCCGTCTTCTGTCTTCTCAATTTTGTTTACCATTGCCGAAACATGCACATCCACACCACGCTTTTTGAGTATCATTTTCAGATTCTGCGAAATGTCTTTGTCCATATTGGCAAGAGGTCTTGCCAACGCTTCAATAATTGTAATTTTACAGCCCAGAGCCGAAAGCGCCTCTGCGAATTCGGTTCCGATTACACCTCCACCGATTATCACAAGACTTGCAGGCATTTCCTGTGCTGCGAAAAGCCCGTCGCTTGTCACAACGCCTTCAAGTTCTGCACCCTTAATAGGAGGTATGGATGGTACTGAGCCAGTTGCAATTATAATATTTTCTCCAGATATGACCTCAGTACCATCCACTGATTCTATTTCAACGGTTTTTCCGGCCATAAGCCTTCCTGTACCGTTATATGCTACAACACCATTTCCTTTGAGCAGCCCGTCAACACCGGCAACAAGCTGATCTATAGTCTTCTCTCTGTATTCACAAATCTCGGAATAATCGAAAGTGACATTTTCAGCTTTGATTCCGAACTTTTCGCCCTCAAGTGCGCCCCTGTAAGTTTCTGCTGCGTGGAGCATCGCCTTGGTAGGAATGCATCCTCTGTTGAGACACGTTCCTCCCGATCTCCTGTTTTCGATAATTGCTACAGATTTACCCAGCTTTGCCGCCTTGATTGCCGCAACATATCCACCGGGACCTGCACCTATTACCACCACATCGTACTTTTCTACCATTTTTCCTCTCCTATTGCTGCCAGTGCCTTGTCAATAACATCGTCAGAATACTTCGCTCCTTTAAGAAGTTCTGTTATTCTCTGAGATGTCTTATCATCCATGGAATCGCTGTACACCAGCAAATCCGTAATGATTCCGGCCTTTACCTGAAGCTGGAGGGTCACTTCTCCAGCTTCGGTTTTACCGGTTAATTCATATTGGAAATCAATCTTTCTTCCATAAATCCAGTCCCATGAAGAAAATCTGTCAACTTTGCTCTTCAGCAGTTCTTGAGGGATATCCTCCATGGTTCGCTCTGTGGCCTTAAGTCCATATACACTCTGGAAGGCCTCTATGAGAGATTCTTTGAGAGATTCAATTGTTATTTCTGGGTTAAGCGCCTTCAGGTTCGTAACTCTGGACTTCACAGATGCCACACCCTTGGATTTGAGTTTCGCATCCGAAACGGTTAGATATCGCAAAAGTGCACCGGTATCCACATCTACCATCAGCGTTCCGTGATGATAGCAGTAATCGCCCTTTCTGTAAAAAGCATTGCCTGAAAACTTGCGTCCCTCTGCCAGAATATCGTTACGTCCTGATTTCTCAGCTTTTATGCCCAGGGAATTTACTGCATTGATTATGACTTGCAGCTGTTTATCAAGATCGTAATTCTCTTTTCTTACAAGGAATGTAAAATTCAGGTTGCCCGTATCATGGTATACTGCGCCGCCACCACTAAGACGTCTCACGACGTAACCACCGTCTTTTTCAAGGTTTTCGGCCTGGCACTCTTTCCACGCATTCTGGTTCTTACCGATTACTACCGTCTTCTTGTTCTGCCACAAATACATAATGCATTCATCTTCGTGACAGTCTTCCAGAAGATACTCCTCTACGGAGAGGTTTTCGTAGGGCTTGAAGTTATCGCTTATAAAATAACTAATCTCTTTTACCATTTATCTATTCCTCATTAAAGTTGTACTTCAGTACAGGTTTTCTTGCCGCCATTACTTCATCCGGTCTTCCTATCGGAGCATTGTGCGGAGCACTGTGCAGTGATTCCGGATCAGTCTTTGCCTTTTCTGCCAGTTCGATAAGTACATCCACCGCATGGTCAAGAGTTTCTCTCGATTCAGTTTCTGTCGGTTCAACCATCAGCGCTTCATGAACTATGAGCGGGAAGTACATTGTAGGCGGATGGATGCCATAATCCAGGAGGCCCTTGGCAATATCCATTGCCGCAACACCAGTTTCTGCTTTGATATCTCCTATATCCATAACAAATTCGTGCATGCACAGTCCCTTGCATGCCATCTTGTAGTGAGACTTGAGTCTGCTCATCATATAGTTGGCATTCAGCACTGCATTGCAGCTCGCTTCCTTAAGGCCTTCTCCACCTAATGATTCAATATAAGCCAGTGCCTTCACTACAACCGCAAAGTTACCGTAAAAGTTTTTCATCTCACCGATTGAGGCTTCAGGCTTGCATGTTGTGAGAACTCCATCCTCTTCAACAATATTCACTGACGGAAGGTATGGAGCCAGAATTTCCTTGCATCCTACAGGACCTGCTCCCGGACCGCCGCCACCGTGAGGTGTACTGAAAGTTTTGTGCAGATTAAGGTGAACCACGTCAAATCCCATGTCTCCCGGACGTACAACTCCCATAATTGCGTTAAGGTTCGCACCGTCATAGTAGCAAAGTCCGCCACAATCATGAATGATATCTGTAATTTCGATAATGTTTCTGTCGAAGAGACCAACTGTGTTAGGATTTGTAAGCATAAGTCCTGCCACATCATCCCCTGCCGCAGCTCTAAGTGCGTCAAGATCTACATATCCATCCTCATCTGAGGGAATGCTTACCACCTTAAAGCCTGCCATTACAGCACTTGCAGGATTCGTTCCGTGAGCTGAGTCAGGAACAATAATCTTGGTTCTTCCCATGTCTCCTCTTGCTTCGTGATAAGCCTTAATCAAAAGCAGACCCGTAAGCTCACCATGCGCTCCCGCTGCAGGCTGAAGAGTCATTGCATCCATTCCGGCTATTTCGCACAGATAATCCTCTGTACGTTTGATTACGCCCAGAGTGCCCTGCATGGTTTCTGCGGGCTGGAGTGGATGTACGTCAGCAAAGCCGGCGAGAGCCGCCATGTCCTCATTGATTTTGGGATTGTACTTCATTGTACATGAGCCGAGAGGATAGAAGCCGTCGTTTACACCGTGGCACTTTCTTGCCAGTTCGGTATAATGTCTGCTTACCTCGCCCTCTGTCATTTCCGGCAGTCTTGGAAGTTCTGCTCTGCTATTGTCAAATGATATTGTTTCTACATCGCATGCAGGGAGAATATGCATTTTTCTTCCCGCAGCACCTTTTTCAAATGCCAGCATTACTTCACCTCCTTGATTATTGCTGCAACCTTATCGATTTCTTCTCTTGTATTCAGTTCTGTGCAACACCAAAGAATTCTATGTTCATCAAGAGGCAGACCTCCCAGAATTCCCTGTTCATCCAGTGCCTTGAGAACATCTTCTGATTTTTTATCGGATTCAGTTACAAACTCATTGAAATATTCACCCTTGTTAACTGTACTAAGACCTGCTTCTTCAAGCTTTGCAGCCATATAATGAGCCTTCGATGCACTCTGCACTGCTGCTTCACGAAGTCCTTCTGCACCCATTGTCGTAAGGTATACGCCTACTGTCAGTGCACACAGAGCCTGGTTCGAACAAATATTACTCGATGCCTTTTCTCTTCTGATATGCTGTTCTCTGGCCTGAAGAGTCAAGACATAAGCAGTATTGCCCTTGGCGTCAACTGTCTGTCCTACAATTCTGCCCGGAAGCTTTCTCATCATGCTGCTCTTTGCTGCCATAAATCCAATATATGGACCGCCTGATGAAATCGGCAATCCCAGAGGCTGTGCGTCGCCAACTGCAACATCCGCACCACATTCTGCAGGAGTTTTCAGCACTCCCAGTGACATAGGGTTAACACTCATGACAAACTTTGCCCCCACATCATGTGTCTTTTCTCCCAGAGCCTGACCATCTTCAATGTTGCCATAATAGTTAGGACTCTGAATCATCAGACAAGCAACTTCCTTGTTCAGGATTTCATCCAGCGCTTCAATATCAGTAACTCCGTCTTTTTCAGGCGCGACAATTATCTCCACTCCGCTGCCAAAGGCATAAGTTTTGATTACTTCAAGAGTCTCCGGCTGCATTGCCGCAGATACTACCGCCTTTTTTCTCTTTCTGTCAACACACATTGCAACCGCTTCTGCTGCTGCAGTACCACCGTCGTATACCGATGCGTTAGATACATCCATTCCGGTCAGCTCGCATATCATTGTCTGATATTCAAAAATTGACTGGAGTATACCCTGGCTGATTTCAGCCTGATACGGAGTATACGCCGTTACTAGATTCTCCTTGGATATGACGCTTTTTACGATTGACGGTATGTAGTGTCTGTATGCTCCTGCTCCTCGGAAAATCGTGTCATAAATTCTGTTGGCACCTGCCAGTGCGCTGATGCTCCTTCTTACTTCGATTTCTGACTTTCCCTCAGGCAGATTAAGACCGTTTTTGAGCTTCAGTTCTTCCGGAACGTCCACGTAAAGGTCGTCCAGTGAGCTCAAACCGATTGATTCCAGCATTTCCAGCTGTTCTTTTTCGGTTCCCGGTACGTAACTTCCCATTCTTTCACCTCTTCCGATTAACTATTCCTGTTCACTTTCAACGAATGCTTCATACTCTTCTGCTGAAAGAAGTTCTTCTGCTTCTGATACATCGCTAACCTTCACAAACCATGCATCGTATGGTGATTCGTTGATTGATTCAGGTGCATCCATAAGTTCTTCATTCACTTCTGCTACAACGCCTGTTACAGGTGAATAAACGTCTGATACAGCCTTAACTGATTCAACATCAGCGAATGAATCTCCGGCAACAACCTCGTCGCCTTCTTCCGGAAGGTTAACAAATACCAGGTCACCCAGTTCTGACTGTGCGTAGTCAGTAAGACCGATTACCATTTCATCTCCATCTTCTTTAATCCATTCGTGTGACTTGCTGTACTTTAATTCTGCTCTGATTTCCATTTGATTTCTCCTTTTAATATGAATTTTGTTTTGGGTTTTATCTATTTATCTCTCTTGTAGAATGGCAGAGAGATTACTTCAACTTCAACTGTCCTTCCTCTTACCTCAACCTGCAGCTTGTCGCCAACCTGACAGCTTTCAGCATCAACAAGCGCCATACCTACGGCCTGTCCCAGGAATGGGCAGTGGGTTCCCGATGTAGTGTGACCAATGGAAACGCCATCCTTTGAAACAGGCATTTCTTCTCTGATGATTCCTCTGCCTGTAACCTTAAGACCGATTCTTTTGATTTTCTTGCCCTTAGCCTCTATTGCAGCCTTACCGATAAAGTCATCCTTCTTAAGCTTTACCGCAAATCCAAGACCTGTCTCAAGAGGACTGATCTCATCATTCATTTCGTGACCATAAAGAGGCATCGCTGCTTCCATTCTGAGAGTGTCTCTTGCTCCGAGTCCACAAGGAATAAGACCTTCATCCTTGCCGTTTTTGAGAAGTGTGTTCCACATTTCTTCTGCCTTATCTGATGCCAGATACAGTTCAACACCATCCTCACCCGTGTATCCTGTTCTCGATACTATACAAGGAATTCCGGCAACTTCCGCATCCAATACTGCATGATAATTCTTGGCAGGAATATTGCTTTCATCAGTCAGCTTACTGAGAATTTCTATTGCTTTAGGACCCTGAAGAGCCAGCTGTGCATAATCCTCAGATACGTCTTCAAAAGTTACATCACCGAACTGATGATCCAGCATCCACTGGTAGTCCTTATCCTTATTTGCTGCGTTTACAACGATGAGGTAATCATTGTCACCTCTCTTATAAACGATAAGGTCATCAACAGTTCCGCCGTTTTCATTGCACATAGGACTGTATCTTGCCTGCCCGTCAACCATTCCGCTAAAGTCATTTGTCATCATCATCTGAAGATTGTCAAATGCATCCTTACCGCTGCATACAACTTCTCCCATATGCGATACATCAAAGAGTCCTGCCTCTGTTCTTACCGCCATATGTTCTTTGATTACACCTGTTCCGTACTGTACAGGCAACAGATAACCTGCGAAAGGCACAATTTTTCCGCCCGCTTTAACATGGGCATCGTAAAGTGGGGTCTTTTTTTCCATTATTGTTTGGTCTCCTTCCATTACTCAGCTTATTTCAAACTTCTTCTGTGCTAAAGTTTTCTATTAAACAAAAATAGCAGACAATATAAATACCACCAACCACTTGTCGCGATTACCGATGATATTTGTTTGTCTGCCTCTGTCCTTTTACCTGAAATATTCGCCCTGTCATAGATACCGGCAAAGCTTAATTCTTCGGTACAATATTCAAATTGCGTTCTCCAGAGTGTTGTCCGGATTCGTTCCTTTTGCCTGAGAGTTTTTGCACTGCACCTTCGGCGTCAGAATCTACATCACTGCGGATAATGATCTCTCACAAACCCATCTTCCAACAATCACATTGTAAGTTATCAAATGCAGTGATGTCAATACCCTTTACTCACCTGCAGACTGTTAATCCCTAGTTGCGGTCTACTGCCCGCCCGCTCCGAATTCACTTGTCCGTCACCTCTATTTTATCCAGTATACCCGTTACCTCGGCTATTGCAATGCCATAGTTTGTAATCGGTGTTCCTGCCGCTTCAGCCGCTGCAATTCTGCTCATTACATGGGCCCTGTTAAACATGCATGCACCGCAGTGAATAATAAGGTCAAAACTCCTGAGCTCTTCCACATCCGGAAAATCATTGCCGCAAACATTGACAATCTCTATCCCTTCTCCTGCTTTCTGCCTGAGCATACGCGGTATTTTCACTCTGCCGATATCTTCTCCCAGAGGCACGTGAGTACACGCCTCTGCAATAAGCACTCGTGAATCCTTTCCAAGTTCTGATATGTATCCTGCACCCTCCATGAACTTTCCCACATCTCCTTTATATGCCGCAAACAGCACACTGAATGATGTGAGCAGACTCTTCTCAGGCTTAATCTCATAAACCTGTCTGAAGCATTGTGAATCAGTAATAATCAGGTCCGGATCTCTTTTGAGATTGTTCAGAGTTCTTGCAAATACGTCTGCGGAAGTCGCCACCGCCGTACATTTTCTGTCCAGAAGCTCTCGGATTGTCTGCACCTGTGGCAAAATCAGTCTACCCTTCGGTGCCTGAATATCCTGTGGCATTACAAGCACCACAAGGCTTTCCTCCGTTACCAGCTCCCCCAGAATTCTTCTTCGCATATAATCTTCAGGAACTGCTTCGCTTATCAGAGTTCTCAACTCTGCAATTCCCTCTCCTGTTACCGCGCTGACTGTGATTTGCGGAATATCCTTGAATTCAGCTTCATCAAATGTTCCGCCACAGACCGGTGCTCCCATATCGATTTTATTTACAGCCATGATGATAGGTATATTCTTTTCTTTAAGTCTGCCTATCCATTCCTTTTCCATATCAAAGTCACGGTCACTTATTTCCTGTCCGTCCACAACGATTATTCCTATGTCCGTCACGTCAATGACATCCCGGGTCTTGCCGACTCTGAGAAGTCCCAGTTCTCCCTCGTCATCATATCCTGCAGTATCAATGAAAACCACAGGTCCCACAGGGTGGAGTTCCATTGATTTGAACACCGGGTCCGCAGTTGTTCCCGGTGTATCTGACACCAATGCAATTTCCTGTCCCGTAAGTCTGTTAATAAGCGAGGACTTGCCGCTGTTTCGCCTTCCGAACAGTCCTATATGAAGCCTGTCAGCTCTGGGTGTGTCGTTGAGATTCATAGTTAAAACTCCTCTCTAAACTTCCTGTCGTTAAAATCTGAAGTCGCGCTTTCCCTCGTCCATATCCTTAAGATGTTCTTCTACCAGCTGTCGCACCTTTTCGTTAGGAATCATTGCAAGCCTTTCATTTATGAGTGCCAACCCCTTGGTCTTCGTTTCTTCTGTAGCATAATCTTCCAGATATTCCTTAAGAGTCATCATTGCATTCGGCTGACATATGTTAGCAATCTGTCCTGTCTTGACGAGGCTCATGAACCTGTCACCGGTTCTGCCCTCTCTGTAGCACGCAGTGCAGAATGAAGGAATATGACCTTTATCAATAAGCCAGTCCACAACTTCGTTCAAAGTTCTCCTGTCGCTTACATCAAACTGAGCTGAATTGTTCTCTTCGGTTTCTTCTTCAACATATCCACCTACACTTGTGCGGCTTCCTCCGGAAATCTGCGAAACGCCTATCTCGATGGCTTCACCGCGCATTTTTTCCGATTCTCTTGTTGACATTATAATTCCCGTATATGGCACTGCGATTCGCAAGATTGCAATTATTCTCTTGAAAACATCATCTGGCACACCATTGTCGAATTCATCAGGATCGATGTCATCTGCCGGTCTTACCCTAGGTACGCTTATTGTGTGCGGTCCACATCCGTAAGTGTCCTCCAGATGTCTTGCATGCATGAGTATTCCAACGAAATCGTACTTGTACAGATTGAGGCCAAAGAGAACTCCGCATCCCACATCGTCGATGCCGCCCTGCATTGCCCTGTCCATTGCCTCTGTGTGATATGCATAATCCGACTTAGGACCTGTCGGATGTAGGTACTCATACTGTTTCTTATTGTAGGTTTCCTGGAAAAGAATGTAGGTGCCTATTCCCGCGTCGTGGAGCTTCTTGTAATTCTCGACTGTTGTCGCCGCAATGTTCACATTTACTCTGCGTATTGCCCCATTCTTGTGCTTGATGCTGTATATGGTCTCAATGCTTTCGAGAACATATTCAATAGGATTCATCGTAGGATGCTCGCCCAGTTCGATTGCAAGTCTCTTATGTCCCATATCCTGAAGGGCAATAACCTCCTGTTTTATTTCATCCTGGGTCAGTTTGCTTCTCCTTATGTGTTTGTTCTGTCCGTGATATGGACAGTATCTGCATCCGTTAACGCAGTAGTTTGACAAATAGAGAGGAGCGAACATTACAATTCTGTTGCCGTAAAATTTTTCTTTGATTTCTTTTGCCACGCTGAAAATTTTGTCATTTATCGCTGGGTCATCGCACTCAAGAAGCTGGGCAGCTTCTCTGTATGTAAGTCCCTTACAGTCACGAGCTCTCTCGAGAATTTTGTCCATGGCTTCAATGTCGTTCTTATGCTCTTCTGCATATTTTAAAGTATCGAGTATTTCCTCATGGCTGATGAACTCTTCAGCCTTCATAGATTTGCTGTTGTAATTATTCATATCTGTCTTCCCTTCAATATTAAAATATCCTCTGACAGCAACGGCTGTCAGAGGATACACTTATCCCGTAATTTGAATTCTTGAAGCCGTCACCTTCTGTGTCAGTACGCCTGTGCGCCTTTCACGTCAGCTGAACATGTATTATAATAATTTACATTTTACCACACGATCTTTGCCTGGTAAATCGCGGATCACCTCTGCCGGAGAATATCTTCCGTTATCTTTAATCATCTTTCGCAGTTCTTCACCCTGATCATGTCCAATTTCTACCATCAACCAGCCGCCCGGTTTAAGATATTTATGAGCCTGACCGACGATTATCTCATAAAAATCAAGACCATCTCTTCCCCCGTCAAGTGCCTGTACCGGTTCATGATCCTTTACCTCTTCCTGAAGTATCTGTATCATTGCTTTCCTGATATACGGAGGATTGGATACGATCACATCAAATTTGCGACCTTTGTGAGGTTCGAACATATCTCCCTGACAAAACTCTGCTTTGGCATGAAGCTCTGCCGCATTTTCTCTGGCTACCTTCAATGCATCCTCACTTATGTCTGAACACGTCACTCCTATATCCGTGCATATTTTACTTAGGGAAATTCCCACGCATCCGCTTCCTGTACACAGATCAAGAACCTCAACTGAATCCCGTTTCTTAAGCCTGTCAATAAGGCTCTGCCTTTTGCGCGGTATACCCTGTATTGTTCTCGCCGCCTCTGTAACCAGGGTTTCTGTGTCTTGTCTCGGTATGAGAACCTTATCGTTTACCTTGAAATTATAACCCATGAAGCTCTGACATCCCGTTATATGCTGTAACGGCACCCTGCTTGCTCTTTTGTCGATAAGCTTGAAATATGCCTCCTCGGTTTCAGGGTCCACTTCTTTCTCCGCATTCATGAAAACAGCTACCTTATCAACTCCCGTCAGGAAGCTGTACAATTCCTCTGCATCTACTCCCGGATTCATGACATAGGCATTTGCCAGTCTGTGCTTACCCTCATTGATCAGAATTCTCGTCTTCATTATCTATAATATCAACAGCCTCCTCGCTGCCATCCTTTCCTATAATATATTCTCTTGCCGGTGTATCATCGCACACTGCCTTAATTGATGCGATTGCAACCTCAAGCTGCGCCGTATCCGGCTCCTTGGTTGTTATCTTCTGAAGATAAAGCCCCGGCAGGCTCAAAATCTTAACCACAATATTGTCACTTTTGCCCGCCCACTTGAGCAGCTCGTATGAAATTCCTGCAATTACCGGCAACAGCATCAGCCTCGTCAGAATCCTAAGCCACAGCACCGGCCATCCCAGCAGGAAATGCAATGCGAAAGCAATAATAAACACAAACATGAGGAAGCTGGTACCACATCTGGGGTGTAGTGTCGGAAAACTTTGAGCATTCTCCGGTATAAGCTCCAGTTTGTTCTCAAAACAGTGTATGGTTTTGTGCTCCGCCCCATGATAACAGAATACAGTCCTGATATCCGGCATATAGGACACAAGCCACACATATCCTATGAACATGGCTATCCTGAGTGTCCCCTCTACAAAGTTAAGCCAGAACACACTGTCTGTCACATGTTTCAGCAGATTAACCACCCATGTAGGCGCAATTATAAACAGTGCCACCGACAGAATCACAGCAATCACAACAGATGAATACAACATGAAATTCCATGCGGCCTTGCTGCCGAATCTGCTGTTGAGCCACTTCTCGAATCGTCCTTCTTCGTATTCTTCCTCATCATATAGGGCAAGTATTTCTGCGGACTCCATAAGGGCTTTTGTCCCCTCAACAAGGGACTGTACGAAAGCACACACACCACGAACAAAGGGATATGTCATCCACTTCTTCGGTTCCTTACCCTCTTCAGTCCTTACGCGTATTTTACCATTGGGAATTCTCACTGCCAGAGCCGTCTTATTCTCGCCCTTCATCATGATACCTTCCATTACAGCCTGCCCGCCCATTTTCGTCGGTGAAGCCTGCTTCAGAAAAATTTTGTTTAAATCCATTAATTCCTCTTATTTACCTTCAAGTTTCGTCTTCTTAATAATCTCGATAAAAGTTTTGTTGTCTTTGGTGTGAGCCAGATTATCGATAATCATCTCCGATGCTTCCTGATTGTCCCTACTTCCCAGTGCTCTCCTCATGTACCAGATTGCTTCAAGCTCATCCTGATTCATAAGCAGGTCTTCTCTCCTTGTTCCGGATTTGTTCAGATCTATTGCAGGGAAAATTCGCTTTTCGCTCATCTTACGGTCAAGATGCAGCTCCATATTGCCCGTTCCCTTGAATTCCTCATAAATGAGATCGTCCATTCTACTTCCTGTTTCTACGAGAGCTGTTGCAAGAATAGTTATGCTGCCACCCTCCTCGAGATTTCTTGCAGCACCAAAAAACTTCTTCGGCTTATGAAGCGCTCCCGGATCGAAACCGCCGCTGAGAGTTTTACCCGAAGATGGTACGACCAGATTGTATGCTCTAGCAAGCCTTGTGATACTATCCAGCAGAACGACCACATCTTTACCATGTTCGGCAAGTCTCTGTGCTCTTGACAGTACCATCTCTGCAACCTTGACGTGATGCTGGGGCATCTCATCAAAAGTCGAATATATTACGTCTCCATCCTTGAGACTTCTCTTCATGTCCGTTACTTCCTCCGGCCTTTCGTCAACCAGAAGAACTATCATCTCAACGTCTTTGTAATTCTTCTCTATTGCATTGGCAAGCTTCTTAAGGAGAATTGTCTTACCCGCCTTAGGAGGCGCTACAATAAGACCTCTCTGCCCTTTGCCAATAGGTGCTATAAGGTCAATAAGTCTTAGACTCAAATCTCTGCTTCCGTCTTCGAGAACGAATTTTTCATTAGGAAAAATCGGCGTCAGTCTGTCAAAGTCCGGACGCTTGATCGCAACTCCGGGTTCATCGCCATTAACCGATATTACATACAGAAGCGCACCAAATTTGTTCCCCTCATTAGGATGCCTGCAAATTCCTCGTACTTTGTCACCCGTCTTCAGATTAAATCGTCTTATCTGTGCAGGTGCAACATATATATCTTTATCGCTTGTCAGAAAATTATTGAACCTTAGGAAACCGAATCCATCTTCTGCCAGTTCTAGAATTCCCTCAACCTCAAATCTGTCATCCTTGTCGGGAACAACACTCTTGCTTTCCCTTTCTTTTTCTTTCTTGACTGTCGATTTACCCTTCTCATCAGCCATAAGAGCCTGAATCAGCTCAGCCTTTTTCATTTTTTCGTAACCTTCCAGACCGAAAGTCTCCGCAATTTGGCGCAACTCTGCTACTTTCTTTGATTTCAAAGTTGCCTCGTCTATTGTCTTCCACATAGTAAGTTCCTTTCTGCACTTAATATACAACTTTCCTTCATTCATCACAACAGGCGAACCCGCCATTTTATCATATCTTCACATTCGCTCCCCATAGATTTATTTTGCCCCGACAGCAGATTTCTCCAATGACGAATTTTTATCCTTCATTTCATATCGTATATATATTGAAAGGGAGGATGAAATCATGTCAAATCTACCAACAAATTCCTGCTATATATCTGCCAATCTCAGATTCGTACGAAAAATAATGGGGTTAAATCAGGCGCAGACTGCCCAGCTAATGTGCATCTCCAGAACCTCATACAATTCACTTGAACACGGCACACGGGATGCCACATTTAAGGATCTTCACACCTTGGAGCAAATTAGCGGAATCTGCATGGACAACTGGCTTAATTCCAACATGCAGACAAAATTCATAGCCTCATTCCGTTCCGATGCATTATTGCTCACTATCGGGGATTTTCTTCGTGAATACGCCAAGCTTTCCTCCAAAGGGCGTCGCGTAATTGCTGACCATATATCCTATTACTACCGTCAGGAGGTTGAATTATGAATATGAATGTCAATCTTAAACTTCTCGGGGAAAATATGCGCTATCTCAGAAGCGCTGCAAATATGAGTCAGGAAGAACTGTCCACCGCAGCAGGCATATCGAGAAATATGTATATACGCTACGAAACCGGCAAATCATGTCCGCCTTTGGACAAGCTGTTTCTTATTGCCGAATGTTTGGACATTCCCCCAGGACTTCTCCTGACGGACAACATCAATTCTTATGTCTGCATGTCACTGGACTGCAAAATCGGCGACATCGTCAAACAGTATCTTTCGCTCACTTATTTTTCAAAGAGAACAGTCATGTACGAAATCCGTCTTCTTCAAGAACTGGAGAATGGAATCTATAAAGGATAACGAAAACTGTATCTATCATAAAAACATTGTTATATAACAGTATACAATAAAAGAAGCCGATACGCTAGGCATCCGCTCCTCAGTATATTTGTATCAATACTTATCTCGAGTAACTTCGTTACTCATCTTATCAATAAGCATTATATATTACACCGGTTACATTCAGGTTACATTTCCCTCGTTTCACGAAAGTTTATAACAGAATACATGAAATCACTTTAATTATAAGCGGCAGGGTAACTATAGATACCAATGTACTCATGAACAAAATCTTAATTGCAACATGAGGGTTCAGATTTTCCTGCTCCGAAAGCATGCTCACCGTTGCCGCCACCGGGAATCCTGCCCCCAGAACCAGAGTAATCTTGACAAGAGGCGAAAGCGGCATGAACCAGACTATTGCCAACGTGACCGCAGGCATCACAATAAGTTTCATCCACGATGATTCTATGGTAACCTTGTCCTTTAATATCTCTTTTAACGAGCATGTACTCAGAGTTGAACCGATGTAAATCATTGCCATCGGAGTAGATACATTGCCAATGGCAGTTAGGTATTCATCCACCGGCCCCGGAATGTCAAAAGGGCTTAAGCTTATGACAAATCCTATCATAAGCGCCAGTATGTTAGGGTTCATGATAACCTTAAGACCTGCTCTCAGAGTTCCTCTGATGTTCATAGTTCCCCCGTATTCACTTCCCTGTCTCATTCTTGCCAGACAGTAAGTAAATAAGCAGAAGTTAAGAGCTGCATTGTGAGCCAGCATTAGCAGAAGCCCCGTCTCACCAAAAAAAATCAGTGCAACAGGAAATCCCATAAATCCATCATTAGACATCATCATCGAACATTCTGCAACGGGCGCGTCTTTTGCCGGGAATTTTCTCAATTTCGCATAACCTCTTGCAAGAATGCCGTAAAAATACATGAGTACAACGCTCAGCACGAATGTTATTAGGAACTCTCTGATTACGCTGCCGCTCATATCTATGCTTCCGATATTATGCACTATGAGACACGGATACGCAAAATAGACGATAAGCTTGTTCATACTGTGATCCATCTTATCGTCTATGAAATCAATTTTTCTCAATATCCATCCTGTGAACAGAATGGCGAACAGTACCAGGTATTTACCGTACATCGAACCGGTCTCCTCGCTGTCTCAAATCAGTTGTTTCGGATTAACTGAAATAAAGATTGTTTGTTATGTACTCAGGATCACTTGTCATGTCAATGCCAAGAGCCTTGAGTGTCTTCTCGTCTTTGTCGCTGAGAATTGCCGTGCAATGACCTTTGCAGCCATTCAGCTTAGGCAGTTTCCTGAATGCCATTTCGGCAGTCGGATTTGTTTCCGTTGAAATAGCTAGCGCCATAAGCACCTCTTCAACATTGAGCACCTTGCTTTCCTGACCCAGGGGTCCTGTTTTTAATTCCTGAATGCTCTTGAGTATGTTCAGGGAAATGAGCTTGATTTCATCCGAAATCCCTGCCATCACCTTAATCGAATTAAGAATAGCTGCTGCCGCTGCAACCATAATTCTAGAGTTTCGTCCTGTTACAAATGACCCGTTAACACACTTGCCGTCAGGCAGTTCCAATGATACTGCAGTTACGCTGTCTGAATTGTCCCCGCAGCTTTTTTTGCTCTCCGCATATTCTCGTGCTGCTGCGACAACTGTTCTGTCCTCTACCTTAAGGTCCATTTCGTCCATAAGCAGCTTGGCTCTCTGCAGTGTTTTCGTATCTATCTTGCCCTTTCTGTAATCACATTCGGCAATCATATATCTTCTTATTATCTCCTGACATGCAGCATCTCTTACTACCTGATCGTTTGTAATGCTAAATCCGGCTCTGTTAACACCCATGTCAGTAGGTGATTTGTATTCTGATTCTTCTCCGGTTATCTTCTCTATTATTCGCTTGACTACAGGGAAAACCTCCAGGTCTCTGTTATAGTTGACAGCAGTTTCTCCGTAGGCATCCAAGTGGAAAGAGTCAATCATGTTCACATCCTGCAGGTCTGCAGTAGCACTCTCATATGCTACGTTAACCGGGTGTTTGAGAGGTATGCTCCAGATAGGGAAAGTCTCGAACTTGGCATAACGCACTTTGCGTCCAAGCTTATATTCATGATAAAGCTGTGACAGACAAGTTGCCAGCTTGCCGCTACCTCCTCCGGGTCCGTTTACAACTACTAGCGGCTTGCTTACTTCAATATACGGATTGGCACCATATCCCTCATCGCTTACAATCGTATCCACATCAGTAGGGTACCCTTTAGTGAATCTATGCTTGTACGTGCGAATGCCTCTTCTTTCAAGCTTACTTATGAACTTATCAACTGCCGGAGAATTATCCTCGTATCTTGTTACAACTACACTGTTAACATCCAGATCATACTTTCTGAACATGTCGATTATTCTCAGCACTTCAAGGTCATAAGTTATTCCGAAGTCCTGTCTGGTCTTGCGAGTTGTAATATCACCCGCATAAATGCATATGATAATTTCCGCCTGGTCCTTCATCTTCTGAAGAAGCTTGATTTTGGCGTTTTCGTCAAAGCCCGGCAACACCCTTGCAGCATGCTTGTCATGAACCAGCTTGCCACCGAATTCCAGGTACAATCTTTCACTTTTGTCGCTCTGAATACGCTGCAAAATATATTTTGACTGTTCCTCAATGTACTTTTCTGCACTAAAACCTATAGCCGACATCTTTTTCTCCTTTAACACTAAATACTAACAATTATTATAAGTATGCGATTGCCATTGTCACAGTTGTTACAACCATTGCAATGATAATGGCAAATGCAACTATCTTCACCGTTCTCTGGTTCATCATAACAGTTTCCTCCTACATGAGTGTAATATTCAGCCTGTTTCTTCCTTCGAGAAGTCCCTTGAGACTTATGTTGTAATCTATGTCCAAACTTCCCTTGTCCTCATATGTAATAGTATTCTCAAGACTGTTTGTCAGAACTTCTACCTCAATAGGACCCATCGGTGTAGGGTAATACCCTGTGAACCGTTTGCCTTTCTCAAATCTGATTTCATTACCTATTCCTGCACCCTCGCCGAATCGTTTCATCTGAACATTGCCGTCTTTGACCTTGAGTCTGGTACGGCATCCGGGAATTCCCGAAAGCTCGCTCTCCTCATAAATCAGATACAGGGCTCCGTTCTTCTCGTACAGTTTGGCTTCCGTAACAAACTCCATAGTATCTTCGCCATGTTCATCATTGACCTGATTGGCAGTGATTTTCACCATGGTTTCCTTCATTTGCTATGCCTCCTAATATTACAATCTTTCAAGCAGATTAGTCAGTTCCTTCTCATTGAACTGATACTTTTTCAGACAGAAATGGCACTGAAGTTCAGCCTGTCCGTCTTCTTCAATAATCTTCTGCAGTTCATCCCTGCCGATTGTTGCCAGAGCGCCTTCTATTCTTTCTCTGCTGCAGTCACATTCCCATTTGATTTCTCTTGTTTCCAGAATTTCAGGGCGGAATTCTTCAGGCATATCTTTGAAAATGTCATTCATTATTTCCTGCAGAAGACCCTTTTCGCTAAGACCTGCACTCTTGGCCTTCGCTCTGCTGATTATTGTTGTCATCGGATCCAGGTCTCCCAGCATTTTTTCCAAAGCGTCCACGACACCATCTGCAGCATCCGGAAGCATCTGGATAACCATACCGCCTGCAGCTCCAACACTAAGGTCACGTTCTACCTTGACTCCAAGTGCAACAGAAGAATTCTGTTGTTCTGATATGTAGAAATATGCAGTCAAATCGTCTGCAATCTCTCCGTCAACGAGAGCGATTGTTCCCACATAAGGTTCTTTGAGTCCTATATCCTTAATTACTGTAAGTTCGCCTATACCAAGGCTTCCTCCTACATCCAGCTTACCGTCCTCATTGAGAGGAAGGTCAACCTGCGGATTAGCAATCAGTGCCTTCACGTGACCGTCACCATATGCAGTAGCCAAAATCTGTCCGGCAGGACCGTCTCCTTTGAAATCAACAGTTAGCTTATCGGTGTCGTTCTTGAGCATTATTCCCATTATTCCTGCACCAGTTGCTACTCTGCCTATGCCTGCAGTACCTAGTGGAGTTGTCTCATGAATATCCGCAGCCTGCTGCACAAGCTCTGTTGTCTCAGCGATATAAACTCTATATGATTTACTTTTGTCTATTGCAATTATTGCGTTTTCCATTATTATCACCTCTCATATAACTAATGATTTTATCACATTTTTGTATATATAACTACATCTTTTCTACACCAAAACTCCACAATATTCTATTATATTGTCAGTATTAGAACATTCCCATTAAATTTTAAAGGAGAATCCTATGGATGATAACAGAAATAAACGAACGGACTATGAGCCGAACTTCATACTAAAAGAAAGTCCTGCCGAAGATAATCCTGCCGGCGATGATTCCTCCGAAGAATTTTCTCAAACCGGTTTTCTTCAGGCTTCCGAAAATCAGCAAAATGAATGTTCCCACGAGGATAAGCAAAACGAACATTCCTCTGATTCTTCATCAATCGGTACTTATCATGACCCGCGCAGTAATTTCAAGAAGCATAAACCTCACATAAATTATAACAGCGATAATGACCCGAGCACAAGGTGCCGCAGGAAACGCTCCCCTTCAGGCTCAGATGGTTCCCGCATGATAACTTTCACCAGAAAGACTCTGGTTCTTCTTCTGATACTTGTAATGGTTATTTCAATAGTATTCGGTGGTACAGCAGCCGTTATAGCAAATTCCCTTATGGGTAATGATACCTCTTCAAGCAGTCGCTCATCATCCGGATCCAAGAATTATACATTGGAAGATTCTACCGGAAGTAGTATGAGCATTGCTGACATTACCGAAAAGACTCAGGATAGTGTCGTTGAAATACAAACTGAAAGCATTTCTTCCGACTCCTGGATTCAGGAGTACGTTACCGAAGGTGCCGGAAGCGGTGTTATAATTTCTTCAGATGGATACATTATCACTAATAACCACGTTATCGAAGGTGCAAGCAAAATAACGGTCACAACAACAAGCGAGAAATCCTACTCTGCTAAGGTTGTGGGGACTGACACGATTAACGATATTGCTGTTCTCAAGATTAACGCTAAAAATCTCAATGCAGTAACATACGGCAACAGCGACAAACTGGAAGTGGGAGAACTGGCAGTAGCAATCGGTAACCCTCTGGGAGAGCTTGGCGGATCAGTAACCTCCGGTATAATCAGTGCTTTGGATAGAGAGGTTAACATTGACGGCAAAGCAATGCATCTTCTCCAGACCGACGCTTCCATAAATCCGGGAAACAGCGGCGGCGGACTTTTTAATGACAACGGTCAGCTTATCGGTCTCGTCGTTGCCAAATCATCAGGCTCAGATATTGACAACATCGGCTTCGCCATTCCTGTGAATACAGTTGCAGATGTTGCAGATCAGCTTATGTCCAAGGGTTACGTAAGCAACCAGCCAACAACAGGAATGTCATATACCGAGCAATCTTCCGGCAGCGGGCAGTTGTTCGGTGATATGGGACTTACCGACTCTTCGGCATACGTATTCATCACCAAAGTGTCCGGCAAAAATGCCAAATCCGCAGGCTTTAAGGCAGGCGATATGGTTTATGCCGTTGACGGCAAAGTAATCAGCAGTTTTGATGATCTTTCAACAATAATCACCTCCAAAAAAGCCGGGGATAAAATCAAATACACAATAGTCAGAGACAGTCAAACCAAGGATATTACATTTACCCTTGAAGAAAAGAAAAGTTAGACCTTTAGTATTAACTCCTCGAATGGATTTCATTAGCGGAGTCTTTATTATTTTTAAGAAAAGAGGACACATATGGAAATAGGAATCATAGGACTTGGACTTATAGGCGGCTCCCTTGCCAAAGCAATCAGCAGGAATACAGATCACACAGTTTACGGATACGACCTTGATGAGAATGTTGTGGCAAAAGCCCTTCTCGTTGACGCAATAGAGCAGCCTCTTACAGACAAAATTCTCCCGCGATGTGATATAATAATAGTTGCACTTTATCCACAGGCAACAATCGATTATGTCAAAGCTCATGCAGATTTTATCGGAAAAGGCGCCATCATCATTGATTGCGGAGGTGTCAAGAGAGTTGTCTGTGAGCAGCTAATTCCACTGAGCGAAAAAAAGGGCTTCCTGTTCATAGGCGGTCACCCTATGGCAGGGCTCGAACACTCAGGCTTTGATTATGCACGAAGAGGCCTGTTTAACAACGCGTCTATGGTTTTATGCGCTAATAACGGTTCCGCTGAAGATATAGAAAAAATCAAAGACCTCTTTACTCCAATAGGCTTTACTAATTTCGCAATGACTACACCAGATGATCACGACAAGAAGATAGCATTCACATCACAGCTGGCTCATGTAGTATCAAACGCATATATCAAAAGTCCGACTGCAATGGTGCACGCAGGTTTTTCAGCAGGCAGCTACAAGGATCTTACTCGAGTTGCCAAGTTAAACGAACATATGTGGACTGAACTTTTCCTTGAAAACCCCGATTATCTTTCCGAAGAAATCGACACACTCATCAGAAATCTTCAGGCCTATAGCAAAGCTATTAAAGAGAATGACGCCGATATGCTCTGCGATCTCCTCCGGGATGGCCGCGAAAAGAAGGCAATAATCGACGGTGAAATATTCTAACTCAAAGGAGTATCACATGATAAAAATTCCCATTTCCGCTTCAAAAGATTACGACGTAATAATGCATCCGGGTATATTGGATATGTCAGGGTTCTACATCAAAGAATCCCTGAGCCTTAAGGACGATCCCCTAACCGGCAAACTGAGCAACAGAAAAATCTGCATCATTACCGATGCTACGGTCAATCGGTTGTACGGTCAACCCGAGCATAAACTTTATTTAAGCCTCAAAGCTGCAGGATTTCACGTTTACAAGTTCGTATTTCGCGGCGGGGAAGACACAAAATCAATGGATACCATTGAAGAAATACTCGACTTCCTGACGAGCAAGGGCTTCACAAGAACTGATTTGCTTCTGGCTCTTGGCGGCGGCATTGTCGGCGATGTGACCGGCTTCGCTGCATCCATATATCTCAGAGGCATCGATTTTATACAGGTGCCTACAACACTTCTTGCTTGTGTCGACTCTTCTGTGGGTGGTAAGACAGGAGTTAACCTTAAAGCCGGCAAAAATCTTGCAGGTTCATTCTGGCAACCCAGACTGGTTCTCTTCGATTCGGATGTACTCGCCACCCTTTCCTATGACCTGCTTCTAGATGGCATAGCCGAAACAATTAAAGCCGGCATGATTGCCGACAAGCTTATACTCGAGACGATTACACGCAAGCGTAATCTTAATGATCCTGAATTTCTGACTACTCTGGCCTCTTTGGCAGTAGAAGTAAAAAAGAAGGTTGTAGAAGAAGATGAGTTTGACAACGGCAACAGACAACTGCTCAACTTCGGTCACACCATCGCTCACGGAATAGAAAAATGCAGCAATTACAAAATAAGTCATGGCCATGCCGTTGCCATCGGCATGAAAATCGTAGCTGTGGCAAGTGATAGACTTGGCTGGACCATTGAAAAGAGCAGTGAACAGCTTATCGAAATTCTGGAGAGATTTAATTTCCCTCTTGAATGTCCCTACAGCGCATGGGAACTGGCTAATGCCGCCCTGGCAGATAAAAAACGCCGTGGAGACAACATTACCCTTATCATACCAGCCGCAATCGGCAAGTGCAGGCTTAAGACAATTCCCGTTTCACGACTTGAACAGTTTATTGATTACGGCGTAAACAATTAATAGAGATTCATATGAAAGTAACAATTTTTCCACAAAAACTCAAAGGCACAATTGGAGCAATTCCTTCCAAATCCCATGCCCATAGAATACTGATCGCACAGAAGCTGGCACACATTCAGAGTCAAGGCGCAGAGAGCTCCGTTGAAGTGCCTTCTTTTTCCAAAGATATTGAAGCAACCAAGGCATGTCTTAAGGCTCTTGATTCTGAAAAACCACACCTTAATTGTGGGGAAAGTGGTTCTACTATTCGCTTCATGCTTCCGGTTACTATGGCACTCAAGGATACAGCAACCTTTGCAGGCTCCGGTAAGCTTCCACAGAGGCCTTTAAGTCCTCTCAAGGAAGAAATGGCAGCTCACGGGGTCGCATTTAACATATATGAATCTACCAATAACAGTACGAATTCCGGTGATAATGTGGATATCTGCACTACCAAAGGTCGCCTTCAACCGGGCATCTACCGGCTAGCGGGCAATGTAAGTTCCCAATTCATAACGGGACTTCTGTTTGCCCTACCCCTTCTTGACGGAGACAGCAGTCTTCAACTGACCACCCAGCTAGAATCCGCAGGTTATGTAGATTTGTCTCTGGATGTGCTGCGCACTTTCGGAATTATCATAAATGAAACTTTATCCCCTTCAGGGTTTATTAATTATCAGATTCCCGGCAATCAAAAATATCGCGAACCCTCTGATCTCAGGCTTCAGGGGGACTGGTCCAACGCTTCATTTTGGCTTGCATGCGGTGCACTGGGCAGCGAAATCACTTGCACTAATCTTGACATAAATTCGCCCCAGCGGGACAAGGAAATAATCCACGTCCTTAAACTGATGGGTGCTAATATTACCATAACCGACGATTCTGTTACAGTATCTCCGGGCGCAAAACTTAACCCTCAAAATGTTAACATTTCACAGACACCCGACATGGCTCCGGTACTTGCTGTCTTAATGGCGGGGGCATATGGCACAAGTTCTATGACAGATGCTGCAAGACTCAAAATCAAAGAGTCCGACAGATTATCCGCAATATTCGATACTATTACAGGTCTTGGCGGCCGTATAACCATTGGTGATGACTACGCTACCATAAACGGCAGTGGCTGGCTTGAAGGCGGTACAGTAAACAGTTTCAACGATCATCGCATTGCCATGGCTGCAGCTACTGCATCATGCATATGTCGCAAACCTGTCATCATAGAAGACGCTCAGGCAGTTACCAAAAGTTATCCTAATTTTTATGAAGACTTCGCTTCCTTGGGTGGTCATATAATCAAGGAGTAATTATCATATGAAATCAACCTTCGGCAAAAATATTATCGTTTCCATATGGGGCGGCTCTCACGAAGATGCAATCGGTGTAGACATTACCGGACTTCCAGTCGGCACCAAAATCAACAAGCAGGAGCTCGGAAGTTTTCTTAAAAGGCGAGCGCCGGGCACAAGCCCCTTCGCAACTCAACGAAAAGAAGCTGATGTCCCCATTCCAGTCTCTGGCATAATCGAGGGAGACACGTGGATTGTAAGCGATCAAACAGTATCATTTCAGATAATCAACAGCAACCGCAAATCTGGAGATTATAAGAATCTTCGCTCAGTACCAAGACCTGGCCACGCCGACTATACAGCACGAATGCGCTACGGCACGGAGCTTAATATGGCAGGCGGCGGACCTTTCAGTGCCAGGATGACCGCACCACTTTGCATTGCAGGCGGCATAGCCTTGCAGATTCTAGAAAGACAAGGAATTACCATCGGCGCTCATATTCTCAGCATAGGAAATATTAAGGATACACCTATAAACCCCGTTAACATTTCCTCCGAACTTGCTGATACCCTTAAATCGCGCCATCCTCTGGCTGTAATTGATCCAGCTGCGGGTAAAAAAATGGAAGAAGCTATAACAGCCGCTTCAAAGAATCTCGACTCTCTAGGGGGTGTAATCGAAGGATTTATCACAGGCCTTCCCGCTGGCATAGGCGGCGCCATGTACGATGGACTGGAAAGCACCCTGGCACCTGTTTTATTCGGAATTCCTGCGGTTAAGGGCGTAGAATTCGGTGCCGGCTTTGAATCAGCAACTTTGTTGGGCTCTCAGAATAACGACCCATTTTATTATGACGGCGATACAGTTCGTACAGCAACTAATAATCACGGCGGCATTCTGGGAGGTATCACATCAGGTATGCCCCTTATTACAAGACTTGCCTTCAAGCCTACACCTTCAATAGGTCGCGAGCAGGATTCAGTGAATCTGGATACCGGCAAAAACGAAAAACTGACAATAACAGGCAGACATGATCCCTGCGTTGCAGTGCGTGCCGTTCCCATTGTAGAAGCAGCACTGGCAATAGGTATTCTTGACTGCATGATGGAGGATAGATAATGACAGATAAATTTGCAGAAGAGAAACTTCAGGAGCTGCGTGATCAGGCCGATGTTCTCGATGATAAAATTGTGGATCTTTTTAAGGAACGAATGGAACTCGTCATCAAAATGGCTGAATACAGAGCTGAGAACAGACTACCTTTCGCCCGTGACAAACGGGAAAGAGAAATACTCAAGCGCGTTTCTGACAGAATCGGTGAGGAATATGAAGAGTACGGACGACTGATTTACAATACTGTTTTTGATGTGGATCACTCTGTTCAATCAGGGGTTCTGGCAAAACGAAGCAACCTTGCAGAGAGAATCAGCAAAGCAGTCGACGATACGCCCAAACTTTTCCCAAAGAGGGCAACTGTTGCCTGTCAAGGCGTTGCTGGAGCATATTCCCATGCCGCCGCAGAAAGATTGTTCCAGCTTCCAGAAATCCAGTTTCACAATTCCTTCGAAGATGTTTTCGCCGCAGTAGAAAACGGCGATGTAGAATACGGCATTCTTCCCATCGAAAACAGTTCCTTTGGCTCCGTTGTATCAACATACAACCTGATGCAGCATTACAATTTTTACATTGTGAAGAGCCTGAGACTTAGAATAAACCATCAGCTGCTTGCCAAACCGGGCACCGAACTGAGTGAGATTAGCGAAATTTACTCCCACGAGCAGGCCATAGGTCAATGCAGTCAGTTCCTTGCTGAACTGAAGGGTGTTAAGGTTACCCAGGTGGCCAACACTGCAATGGCTGCCCGAATGGTAGCGGAAAGCGATCGAAAGGATGTTGCCGCAATCTCTTCACGGGAATGTGCTGATCTTTACGGACTCGATATTATCAGGAAACACATTCAGGTTACCGACAACAACTACACCAGATTTATATGCATTAGCAAGAAACTGGAGATTTATCCCGGTGCCAACAGAATCAGCCTGATACTGACCCTGCCCCATGTACCTTGTTCTCTCTATCACATGGTGGCAAAATTCGCAGCAATCGACGTGAATTTAACCAAGCTTGAATCAAGACCAATTCCGGGAAGTGACTTCGAGTTCCTGTTTTATTTCGATCTTGATGCATCTGTCTATCAAGAGGATTTGCTTTATCTTCTCAGCGAACTTGAAGCATCTCCTGAAACCTTCGTGTTCCTTGGTTGTTATCCGGAGGCAATATAAATGATGTACGGACTTATCGGCAAGCCCCTCGGGCACAGTTATTCCAAAGTTATCCATGAAATGCTGGGAAAATACGAATATAACCTCAATGAGCTTGAACCAGCTCAAATGAAGGAACTTATCAAATCCCGCAATTTCAAAGGACTTAATGTTACTATCCCATACAAAAAAGACGTAATTCCCCTCTGCGACAGGGTGACTAAACTGGCCGGCGAAATAGGTGCGGTGAACACACTTTACTTCAAAGACGGTCAGCTCTGGGGACACAATACAGACTATGAAGGATTCCTCTACGCGTCAAAACGTGCAGGCATTCAGTACTGCAACAAGGTTGTGGCAATTCTGGGAACAGGTGGCGCATCCCTTTCGGCACTGGCCGCAGTAAAACACGAGGGTTGTAGCGAGGTTTACAGAGTTTCACGTTCTTCATCTGATGCAGACTGTGGAATAATAAACTATGAAACCCTTTATTCTATGGCCGGTCACATTCAGGTCATTGTAAACACTACACCCGTCGGCACATATCCCGACAACCTGCATCGCCTTATTAATCTCGATGAATTCAGCAAACTTGAATCCGTTATGGATGTAATCTATAATCCTTTCAAAACTCTGCTGGTTCAAGACGCTCAGGCGCGCAAGTTGCACGTTTCCAACGGACTTCCCATGCTTGTGGCACAGGCAACTGCTGCCGCAGGATACTTTCTCAATGCACCCGGCAGCTTCGATAAAATGAATGAGAAAATCATCGAGGCCCTTGAAGAAAAACTGAGAAACATCGTGCTAATCGGAATGCCCGGAAGCGGCAAATCCAAAGTAGCCAAAGCCCTAAGCAACATTACCGGCAAACCTTTCTTTGATATGGACAAAGAAATTGAAAATCGTGAAGGAATTACAATTCCTGAAATATTTGAGAAGCAGGGTGAAAAGGCATTCAGAGACATGGAAACTCAGGTTGCCCAGGATCTGGGAAAAGAACGCGGCATAATCATCGCCACCGGCGGCGGCAGTATTCTTCGTCCACAAAATGTGGCTGCCCTAAAGCAGAACGGTCTTGTAATTCATCTTGTACGTCCCATAGATAAATTGCCTACTAACGGACGTCCTCTCAGCAAGGATATTGATGCACTGCGCCAGATGGAAAAAATTCGACTTCCCCTTTACCGTAGGGCTGCCGATATTACATTAAACAATTCACGTTATCTCAGCAGACGCAAGCTTGAACAATACCTTCTTGACAAGCTGCCTATTACAAAGGAAAAATCTTATGACAATGACAAATAAAGAAATTGTGAGAAGCTGTATAGACTGCGGTTCCTGCAGCTGCGATGGTAGCTCAGGCAACTATCCTGAATTTTGTCCTACTACCGATATTTCACAAGAGCTTGTGGAACAGGTCCGAGATATATACATTGAAGATGATGAAAACAGTCAGGTAGCCATTAACGCCGCACTTGTAGAGGCTGAAGGATACGGTAAACTGACAAGAGTTGAAGAAATCGCAGAATTTGCCCACAAGATGGGATTTGAGACCATCGGCATCGCCACATGCGTTGGGCTTATCAAAGAGGCTCGTGCGGCTGCGTCTGTTTTTCGCACCAAGGGTTTCAAAGTTTACAGCATAGGCTGCAAGGTTGCCGCCCAGCCCAAAACCTCCATCGGTATTGACAAAAAATGCGAATCCTCCGGCGTTAACATGTGCAACCCCATACTTCAGGCAAAACTTCTCAACAACTGCGAAACAAACCTTAATGTGGTCGTAGGTCTCTGTGTCGGACATGACTCACTTTTTTACAAATATTCCGAGGCTCTCGTAACAACACTCGTAACCAAAGATCGTGTACTCGCCCATAACCCATGTGCGGCTCTGTATCAGCTTGATTCATATTACTCACGGATACTCGAAAAATAATACATTTAAAAAATATTCCGCCGATAACTCGACGGAATATTTTTTATCCTCTCAGCATAAGTTCTTTTTCTACTATGATTCCATTATCAAAATAAATGCGCGGTACTCTTTTGCTTACGGCGCAAGTCAGTTCATAAGGTATGGTTCCTGCCAACTCGGCAATTCTGTTAATGGAATTATTCGGCCCGAAAATCTCAATCTCAGAGCCTACCTCCACTGACATCTTGTCGGTAATATCCACCATACACATATCCATGCATATTTTGCCTATCTGTCTGGCGTGACCCTCAGCTGTCATCAGTTCCACCTTGTTTGAGAGGCACCTCAGGAAACCATCAGCATATCCATATGGCAGCACTGCCACCCTTGTTGTCTTATCGGTTTCATATATGCCACCGTAGCTGATTTTGGTTCCTGCCGGATAAGTTTTGATGGTGCTTACTGTTGTTTTCATAGTCATGACAGGCTTAAGTCCAAGCTTCTCGGCATATTCTCCATATCCGTACAGCAATAGACCTGGTCTTACCATGTCCATCCAGGTTTCCGGATAATTAGCAACTGCTCCGGTATTAGCGCAGTGACATATTGCAAATTTATGTCTTAGTTTCTCTTCAACAGCACTGATTACATCTTTAAAAAGTTTGAGCTGGTGCTCGGTGTATTCAACACATTCTGCCTTGTCCTCATCTGACATTGAAAAATGAGTGAATATGCCCTCCGCCTCAAGACCCGGCATCTGGCATGCTTCAACTATACCGTCCACACCAGTCCCGAAATAATTACCGTCACACAAGTACCCCAGTCTCGACATTCCTGTATCAACCTTAATGTGAATTCGCAGATTCTTTCCCAGTTCACAGGCTTCTTCACTGTATTCTACCGCTTTTGCCATACATGTAACTGTCTGGGTAATATTGTTCTCTATAAGTTTCCCTACTTCCTCTCTTGGAGTGTGTCCGAGAATCATGACGGGCATTGTGATGCCATTGGCTCTAAGTTCCATTGCTTCATCCAGACTGCTTACAGCCAGATAGTCGGCTCCCAGTTCCTGCAATACTCTTGAGACCTGTACAGAGCCGTGACCATAAGCATCAGCCTTGACCACGCCAAGAAATTTCACATCTTCGCCCACTCTGCTGCGAAGTTGTCTGTAATTATGTTTAAGGGCATCAAAATCAATTTCAGCCCATGTTCTCCTAAGTGTTGATTTCATACTAATCTCCCACATCTCACAGTTTAATCGTCAAACCCATACCACTGTGTCAGATTTGACATATCTTCTCGCTCCGACACCACCTGATTTGCAGGAAAATCTTCATCGGGATATCCCAAAGCAATTCCCACGACAAATTCTGTGTCAGGATCCACATCAATATAACGACGAATTCCTCCAAGATAAGTTACCGCCTGAAGTTCGACACATGTTCCCAGCCCCTCGGCCATTGCCGCCAGTGTGAAGTTCTGCATGAAGGCTCCAATGTCAAGACGGTGGAACTCCTTATCAAACTCCTTGTCAATACATATCAAAACAACAGCCGGAGCGTCGAAGAATCTGAACCCTCTCTGAGTCCACCACAACCTCTTCTCCTTATCCTCTCTCTGAATGTCCATGGCCGCAAAAAGCTGCTTAGCCACTCCAATCATTCGCTGTCTGCCCTCGCCCTGCATTACAGGATCCTTAACATCTTCCTCTGCATCTTTAAGGAAAGCTTCCGCGTTGGCTTCTCCGATTTTGTTTTTAACATCACCTGCCAGAACTATACATCTCCATGGCTGTGAATTAAGTGCACTTACCGCTCGTGATGCGGTGGTGAGAACCTGCTCGATGGTTTCCTTTGAAACCGGTGTATCCTTAAATCCTCTGATGGACTTCCTGTTCATTATCGCTTCTTTGATATCCATATCTTTTTCTCCTGTCTTAGCACAGATTGCAATTTATATTATCTGATAACAGTATATCATTTTGTTGCCCATTCTTCTCCATTTTAAAACATTTTATACGATTCATTCCATGCTTGTAGCGAAACATGCGAACAAACCGAAATCTTCAACACTCCACAGCGGAATTCTTTGACATACTTACATATATTATGCTATCCTTATTAAAGATTTGCCCTCATAGTTAAATGGATATAACAAATCTCTCCTAAAGATTAGTTCTTGGTTCGATTCCGAGTGGGGGTGCCACACAAAAAGCAATTTTCATCGATTGATGGAAATTGCTTTTTATTTTCTGAACCAGTTCAATTTGCTGATAAAATTACGACGAAAACCCGGTTCAGCTAAAACTGAACCGGGTTTTGTGAGATTACTGTTTTGATTCTGTCTTCTGTAATTGACAGTTTCAGCTATCTGCCCATCTCTCTGTTAAATACGTCCACCATATTTGCCTTAAGTCTGAATCCCAGCTTGCTGAGTGTACCTTGCAGCGCGGCAATTGTCTCGACCATATCTTCGTAATTGGCATTCTCGCCCATGTGGCCGATACGAATAACCTTTCCTGCCAGCACATCAAAAGCTCCGGTAATCATAATCCCATAATCTTCAATCATGGTGTCAAGAATCTGCCTGTCTATCAAACCGTCAGGCACATTGATAACTGTCACTGTATTTGAATATCCGCTGTTCACATACATTTCAAGACCTGCTTCATTAACCGCCGCACGAGTTGCAGCTGCTATGCGAGCATGTCTTTGGAGGACATCAGGTTCAGCAAGATAATTGTCAACAGCTGCAGCAAGACCCATGATATCGCTGATTGGCATTGTATATGGGAACCATTTATCTTCGTAATATGTTTTAAATGCAGTAATATTGGCATAAAATGACGCGATTGGCGTTTTGCGGTTGCACATTACATCCATTGCCTTATCGCTGACCCATACCATGGTCAGTCCCGGAGGCGCCGACAGGCACTTTTGAGAACCTCCGCAAAGTATGTCGATGTAGCTTCCGTCGAAGTCCACAGGCTCACCGAACATTGCAGATACAGAGTCAACTACGGACATTATGCCATATTCCGCCAGTATCGGACAAAGCTTATCAATTTCATTGAGCATACCGCTTGGCGTATCACAATGAACCAATGTCGCATATTTGAAGTCGTGATCCTTCTCAAGATAAGCACGTAGCTCATCAGGGTCGAAAGGCTCGTGGTAATCTTTCGTATACATTACCGGCTCTCCCCCATACATTGAAACGAATCCATCAAAACCTCTCCCAAAGATGCCATTGTCCATTACAAGAACTCTGTCTCCTGGCTCCGTAAGTGATGCACAGGCTGCTTCAAGACCGAGGATTCCCTCACCATCCATGATGTACGCTCTGCCTGAGCAGTTCATTATCTTTTCAAGCTTATCGCACAGAGCTTTGTAATCCTCTGCAAATGCCGGATCCACGTCCGGGTTAGTAGTTACCTTGCTTCTTGCAATTCTTACGTTTTCGCGTACCTGAACAGGTCCCGCCGTCATTATTTTTGCCATTGTTTCTCCTTAGAATCCCATTCTCTTAACTGCTGCCGCAAGACGTGGGGCAAACGGAATTACAATAATTCCTGCTAAGAGAACCTGTATAATATTGCCTGGAATTGAACCAAGCGGTGCAACCCAGTTGTGATAAAGAATAAGTTCAGCGAAATAGTAACCAACAATTTTGATAACGCATGCGCATACAACTGCGATTGAGTATTTGAGAACAGCATTGCATTTCATCTTCTCAGCGATAAGTCCTGCAACCCAACCCATTGCTGCTACGATAACAAGTGTGAACGGAGCCCACAATGTCCATCCTGATACCAGGTCGAACATGGCCATTCCCACACCACCCGCAATAGCACCGGTCTTCTTGCCAAAGAGAAATGCTGCCAGGAAAAGTGGAATGTTACCAAGGTGAATCAGTCCACCGTTACCGATAATCGGTAATCTTACATTGATAAACATTGTTGCTACAAATGTAAGTGCGATAAAAAGCGCATTGATTACGAGTATCTTCGTGTTGTCATTACTTCTTGTGATTGTATTCATTTTTGCGTCCCTCCTATGAATCGGAGGAACCGGCCGATTCCTTTAATGTACCATGTACTTAAATCTTAATGTTAACAATTACAATTATATTATCGAACTATACTTAATGAAATATACACAATCTTTTATTTTGATAAGTACAGTTAGCTGTTTTTTCCCAATATTTATCTACTGTACACCTCTATTCTTGATTTCATTCAAAGCACAGTAACCTCCACGTTATGCTCTGGACTTTCTCATTATAATACTCAGAAGTTTTTTATTGCAATATAAGTAGTTACGGCGCTGCCTTTTATGCTATAATTTATTGTGTATGCTTTGATGGCACTTTATGACATCAAGGTCATCGGCATACTTTTATATAGCATAATATTAATCAGAAGGAGTTAGATTTATGGATAAATATCAGAATTACTCAAGTCCATTATCCGAAAGGTATCCAAGCCCTGAAATGAAGTACCTGTTTTCATCGGAAAAGAAATTCAGAACATGGCGCAAACTGTGGATTGCTCTTGCCGAAACAGAACAGGAATTAGGTCTTGACATTACCGACGAGCAGATTGCTGAACTTAAGGCTGCTGCTGAGGATATTGACTACGAAGCTGCCAAAGAACGTGAAAAGATTGTAAGACACGACGTTATGTCACACGTATACGCTTATGGTCTCAAATGTCCTAACGCTAAGGGAATCATTCATCTTGGCGCAACTTCGTGCTATGTAGGCGACAATACTGACCTTATTATTATGACTGAAGCTCTTAAGCTGGTTCGCAGGAAGATTATTAATGTTATCTCAAACCTGGCTGATTTCTGCGACAAATATAAGTCACTGCCTACTCTGGGATTCACACATTTCCAGCCTGCACAGCCTACAACTGTCGGCAAGCGTGCGTCCCTCTGGCTTCAGGATCTCACTCTGGATTTGGAAGAAATTGATTTCGTACTTGACTCAATGAAACTTCTCGGTTCCAAGGGAACTACAGGCACACAGGCCAGCTTCCTCGAACTCTTTGACGGTGATATCGAGAAAGTTAAGCAGATAGATGGTAAGATTGCTGAGAAGATGGGATACGACAAGTGCTACCCGGTATCGGGTCAGACTTATTCACGTAAAGTTGACTCACGTGTTGCCAATGTACTGGCAAGTATTGCCCAGAGTGCGCACAAGTTTAGCAATGATATCAGATTGCTTCAGCATCTCAAGGAAGTGGAAGAACCATTCGAGAAGAATCAGATTGGGTCATCCGCAATGGCTTACAAGAGAAATCCTATGAGATCAGAACGTATCGCAGCTCTTGCAAATTACGTTATTTCAGACGCTACAAATCCTGCCATAACAGCAGCTACTCAGTGGTTCGAAAGAACTCTCGACGATTCAGCCAACAAGAGAATCAGCATGAGCGAAGCTTTCCTTGCTACAGACGGCATTCTGGAATTGTACATGAACATTACTTCAGGTCTTGTTGTTTATCCTAAGGTTATCGAATCAAGACTTATGAGCGAGCTTCCTTTCATGGCTACAGAAAACATCATGATGGATGCTGTTAAAGCCGGTGGTGACAGACAGATTCTCCACGAACTTATCAGACAGCATTCAATGGATGCTGGTAAGAGAGTCAAAGAAGAAGGCGCATCGAACGACCTCCTTGACAGAATTGCTGCAGACCCGGCCTTCGGTATGAGCCGTGAACAGCTCGACCAGCTTATGAAACCTGAACTTTATACCGGTTGTGCTGCAAGTCAGGTTGAGACATTCCTAACAGAAGTTGTTCAGCCTATTTTGGATGCTAACCGTGATGCTCTCGGCATTGAAGCTGAAATTAATGTATAAACACACTTTTATATATTGTTAATAAATAAAATTTGATTTTGCATATATATATGCAAACGAAAGGAGCCTGAAATGGTAAAAGCTATAGTCGGCGCTAACTGGGGCGACGAAGGAAAAGGTAAAATTACGGATACTCTGGCTAAGGATGCGGATATCATCATTCGTTTCCAGGGGGGAAGTAATGCAGGTCATACTATTAAGAATGCCTACGGCAAATTCGCTCTGCACATGCTTCCATCGGGAGTATTTTATGGTCATACTACAAGTATTCTCGGTAATGGTGTTGCCCTTAACATCCCTTACCTCTTCAACGAAATCAACGATATCGTAAGCAAAGGTGTGCCGATGCCTAAGATTCTCGTTTCTGACAGAGCACAGGTTCTCATGCCTTATCACATGCTCTTTGACCAGTACGAGGAAGAACGTCTGGCAGGCAAGGCATTCGGTTCGACAAAATCAGGAATCGCACCTTTTTATTCAGATAAATACGCTAAGATCGGTTTCCAGGTACAGGAACTGTTCATGGATGAGGCTGAGCTGAGAGATAAGGTTGAAAGAGTACTGGCACAGAAGAATGTAATTCTCAAGCACCTCTACAACAAGCCTGAGCTCAGTGTGGATGACATCATGAAAACTCTGGCAGAATACAGAGACATGGTTGCCCCTTATGTATGTGACGTTTCCCAGTTCCTTCACGAAGCACTTGCAGAAGGCAAAGAGATTCTTCTTGAAGGACAGCTCGGTTCCCTTAAGGATACTGACCACGGCATCTATCCTATGGTTACATCATCCTCAACACTAGCTGCCTTCGGTGCAATCGGTGCAGGAATTCCACCTTATGAAATCAAAGACATTATCACCGTTGTTAAAGCTTATTCAAGTGCAGTAGGTGGCGGTGCATTCGTAAGTGAAATTCTGGATGAAGCTGAAGCAGATGAACTTAGAAATCGTGGCGGAGACGGTGGCGAATACGGCGCCACTACAGGCAGACCAAGAAGAGTTGGCTGGTTTGATGCTGTTGCAACCAAGTACGGATGCCAGATTCAGGGAACTACTCAGGTCGCTTTTACAGTACTGGATCCACTGGGATATCTGGATGAAATTCCTGTATGTGTAGGATACGAAATCGATGGTGAAGTAACCGACAGATTCCCTTGCACCTCCAAGCTGGAGAAAGCAAAACCTGTTTTCAAGAACTTCCCTGGATGGAAGTGTGATATTACAGGAATCCGTGAATTTGATAAACTTCCTTTGAACGCTCAGAACTATGTTAATGAAGTAGAAAAGCTTATCGGCTACCCTATTACGTTGGTTTCCAACGGACCGGGTAGAGAAGATATAATTAAACGCGACCCTCAGATTTAATCGAGCGCCCTTTATATGGGCATCCCTGATCTGAGATCACTCACAAAAACATAATTTCGGAAGGAGGAACATTATGTCATTATTAATTAAGAACGGGATTGTTGTAACTGCAGAAGGCGAAGGCAAGGCCGACATTCTTGTTGATGGCGAAAGCATTGTGGCTGTAGGTGCTGACCTTAAGGCTGACGGTGCTGAAGTCATTGACGCTGAAGGTAAATATGTTCTGCCCGGCGGTGTAGACCAGCATGTACACTTCTCATTCACGTACAAAGGTAGCAAAACAAGAGGTTTTGAGACTTCAAATGCTGCTGCTGTAGGTGGTACTACAACCCTAATCGAGTTCGTTAACCAGGAGAAAGGCAAAGGTCTTGTTGAAACCATCGAAGATTACCGCAAGACAGATGCCGACAATATCGCAATGGTTGACTACACATTCCACAGTGTAATGACTGACCCAAGACCTGAAGTAATCGACGAAATTCCTAAGCTTGCTGATGCAGGTTATCCTACAATGAAGTTGTTCATGGCCTACAAGGGACAGTTCTTCCATGCCGATGATGATGCCATCTTACAGGCACTTCAGAAAGGTAAAGAATCTGGTGTTACAATCATGGTTCACGCAGAAAACGCAGACATGATTGACGTTGCAACCAAACAGCTTGTTGCAGAAGGCAAAGTAGGTCCTTATTATCATGCAGTAAGCCGTCCGCCTGTAGTTGAGGCAGAAGCAACAAGAAGAGCCATCTATCTTGCAGAAATGGCTGATGCACCTCTTTATATCGTACACGTTACATGCAAAGAGGCTCTCGAGGAAGTTAAGGCTGCATATAACAGAGGTCAGAAAATCTTCGGTGAAACATGTGCTCACTATCTGGTTCTCGATGAATCCGATCTTGCAAGACCTAACTACGAAGGTGCCAAGTATGTATGCTCCCCTGCCCTCAGAACAGAAGAACACAGAGAGGCTCTTTGGGAAGCTGTTGACAGGAAGTGGCTCAATGCAATTTCATCTGACCACTGCGGATTTGACTTTGCAGAACAGAAGCATATGGGATACGGTGAAGGCAAATCCTTTGCAGATATTCCTAATGGTGCACCATCACTTCAGAACAGACTTAACATACTTTGGACATATGGTGTTGAAAAAGGCAAAATTTCAAGAAGCAGACTTGTTGACCTTTATGCTACTTCACCTGCTAAGGTTAATGGCCTTGAAAAGAAGGGACAGCTTAAGGCTGGCTTTGATGCTGATATCGTTATCTTCGATCCTAATTATAAGGGAATTATCAGTGCCAAAACTAATCTTGAAGGAGTTGACTATTCACCATTTGAAGGCTTCGAACAGATTGGCCGACCTGAATCCGTATTCCTGAGAGGTAAGAAGATTGTCGACAACGGCAATTACATAGGAAGCAAGGGCGACGGTCAGCTTATTCACGCTAAGCCATTCGGTTCATCATATCAGTGGTAACCCACTTCTGCCGAGGTGAAACAAGTTATGAAAATTAACGGTCAAAGGCTTCTGACCAACCTTCATAATATATCGGAATTTACCGATACACCGGGAGATGGTGTTACCAGATTCACTTATTCTCCTCAGGAAGCTAAGGTCAGAGAATATATAATCAAAAGAGCAGAAGCTGCAGGGTGCAACGTCAATATTGACACCCTGCAGAATATTCATATCGGCCTTAAGAGTAATAGGCCGGGTCGCAAATGCGTAATGTCAGGTTCTCATATTGATACTGTTCAAAACGGTGGATGGCTTGACGGAATCTTCGGTGTATGCGGTGCTCTAGAAGTCATGGAGACTCTTGCGGAGCATATTTCCAATCCGGAATCTTCCGCTACCGATGAGGGCGACATTCTCAACTTTAACTATCAGATGACAATATTTGCTGAAGAAGAGGGTTCGAACTTCGGATCAACTATGACCGGAAGCAAGTTTATGGTTGGCATTTACGATGAAGATAATCTTGATGGGCTCAAGGACAGTAACGGCAGAACTTTGAGAGAAACGCTGGAAAGTCTCAAGGAAATACCGGATTCACCTGAATGTCGTACTCCTCTTTACAACAGAAACCATGTTGATCTTTCAAAGGTGCGTGTGGATTTTGACAATATAAAATCCATGATCGAACTGCATATTGAACAGGGCCCCGTTCTCCACAGAGAGAATCGGGAAATTGGTATAGTCGATTGCATTTTTGGAATGCGTGTTGTCGAAATCACTATGCACGGTATCGGTAATCATGCCGGTGCTACACCTATGACAGAAAGACACGACGCCCTCTGCGCAGCTGCCGAAGCAATTTCAGCTGCGGAGTCTATTGTTTCTGCTGATGATAACAAGCGGGCTGTTGTTACTGCAGGCCATATAGAATGCCTGCCGAACCAATCCAATGTAATCCCTGAAACTGTAAAGTTCACCCTTGAAGTTCGCGATAATGACAACGACATTATCAACAGTTTTATGGATAAATGTATTGAGGCCATTAAGGCTGTTGCTGCCAGACGCGGTGTGGGATGTGATATTAGAGAACATTCCAAGGCTGCACCTATTAATCTCAGTCAGAGAATTATAAGTAGCATGCAGTCACAGGCTGAAGCCCGCAATCTAAACTACAAACTCATGAACAGCGGTGCCGTTCACGACGCTTGTATGCTCGCCTACCATGTAGACACAGGCATGATTTTTACTCCGAGCATCGATGGACGCAGCCATGTTCCAGAAGAAAATACTGATGAAAAAGATTTGGTGCTTGCTGCTCAGTTCCTTATGGATATTATTCTTGAAGAACTGAAATAGCAGGACAGCACAGTTTCCCGGAGGATACACGTGTACAAAGACGCAATGAGAGCCGCCTGGACTGAAATAAACCTTACGAATCTTGATTACAACATCAAGCAACTTAAGGAAAAGGTTAAACGCGGTACAAAAATCACAGCTGTTATCAAAGCTGATGCATATGGACATGGTGCGGTTAAGGTGGCATCCGTACTCCGCGCTAATAAAATAAATTCCTTTGGCGTTGCTACTCTCGGCGAGGCTGTAAGGTTGCGAAACTCTGGATTTGTGCTGGAAGAAATTGTCATTTTAAGTCCTACGCCTGAACCTCTTATTGAGCCTATTATACAGCATAGATTATCACCTGTAGTAAGCTCCTACGCGAATGCCGAGGCAATATCTCAGGCTGCTGCCAATGCAGGTATCCTTATTAAAGGTTATGTTGCTGTTGACACTGGTATGGGACGAATCGGGTTTAATCCTGATGACACTACTTCTATTGATGAAATCCGAATGATAGACAATCTTCCGAATTTTAAAATTCAAGGAATCTTTTCTCATCTTGCCACAGCTGACGAAGACGACAAAACTTACGCCTCCGTTCAGGAACAGGTATTCAATGTATTTAATAAAAAGCTGGTCAATGCTGACATTAAAGTTCCTGCCCGAGCTCTTGCCAACAGTGCTGCCATTATGGATATTACTTCCACACATTATGAGATATGTCAGCCAGGCATATTACTCTATGGCATCTACCCTTCACGTGAAGTTGACAGACATCATTTGAACATTAAACCTGTTATGTCTGTTAAGGCTAATATCATAGAGCTTCGTAAAGTTCCCGCAGGCACTTCCATAGGTTATGGCAGGAAGTTTATCGCCAAGAGGGACAGTATTATAGCTACTATTCCAATTGGTTATAGTGACGGACTTTCAAGGACATACTCAAGAAGAGGCCGTGTCATAGTAAATGGTGTACTTGCTCCTTTTGCCGGTATGATATCCATGGATTTGGCTACCATTGATGTTACCAAAGTGCCATATGTACGGCTTGGTGATGAGGTTACCATAATGGGTTCTGACGGCATGGTGGAAATAACAGCTGATGATATAGCTTCTACTCTTGATACTATCAGCTATGAAGTTACCTGTAACTTTGGTGTAAGACTTCCAAAAGTTTATAAGTACTAACAGTTAAGGGTGGCGGTAATTAATAATTACCGCCACCCATTTATAGTTCTATTACTGTAAGTTTACCTCCACAGGTACATCTGTAAGCATTAATTTTTTTCATTACACATGTGTATCTCTGCCTTGGATATTCCTTGCCACATGACTGACACTTCATTATGTACTTTATATTTGTTTTGGCATATCTGTTCTCAATTCCCAGTTCTTCCAGATCTACCAGCCGCTTAATGTTATAACCGTATTTTGTGTTCATGATTGCTGCATATTCCTTCCATAGACTACCATGGTTGTTGCAACCCTCACAACTGTGGAGCACTTCATGTGCCATTACGCTCTTTATATGTTTGCTGTTGCATTCAAGGATAAATTCACTTATCTCTATGCGGAATCCTCCTTCTTCTCTGATGCAGCAGCCTAATCTCTTTTTGGTTCTTTTGTTTATTTTTACCTGCGGATAAATGTTTGAAGGCACCGGAATACCTTCTTCCAGCGCCTCATTAATTACATCCGTGAGCATTTCATTCAATTGTTCCTGTGTCATAACAACTCCCGTTTCACGTGAAACTATCTGCTCTATCCAAGTGTTTTCAATAGTTCTATCAATCTTTCAAGCTCATCCTTGCTGTAGAATTCTATTTCTATCCTACCCTTTCTGCCCTTTTGATTGAGATTAACCTTAGTCCCGAGAGCAACCTTAAGGTCCTCCTCTACTCTCTGCACGTCTGCCGATTTTTTGTTTGATTTAGCAGCCGTTCTTTTAATATTCTTATTTGCCTTAGCCAGAGCCTCAACCTGTCTTACACTCAGCCCCTGCTCTACCGCCTGAATGGCAAGTTTAATCTGTTTCTCCTCATTATCAATTGTTATCAACGCTCTGACGTGTCCGCTTGATAATTTACCCTCACTTACCATCCTTCTTATTTGTTTAGGCAGCTTGAGCAATCTCAACTGATTTGTTATATAAGGTCTTGATTTACCAAGGCTCTTGGAAACCTGTTCCTGGCTGAGTCCATATCTTTCAATCATTTGATTGATACCTTCAGCCTCCTCTATAGGATCCAGGTCTTCTCTCTGCATGTTCTCTATTATGGCAAGGAGCATATTCTCCTCATCCGACAATTCTCTTACTATTGCAGGAATCTCTCTGATTCCAATCTTCCTGGCAGCTCTCCATCTTCTTTCTCCGGCTACTATTTCGTAACCGTTTGGAGATTTACGGACTACCAAAGGCTGTATCAGACCGTGTTCCTTGATGGATTCAGCAAGTTCTTCAAGTTTGCTTTCATCAAATGTTTTTCTTGGCTGATTACTGTTTGGTTTAATATTATTTATATCTATATAATTTATTCCTTCATTACTGTCTGCTATAGTGGTGTTTTTACTTTCTTTACCGCCATCTTCAGATGTTTCCGGTGTAATGTTTACCTCCATGTCTCCAAACAGCGCATCAAGTCCTTTACCTAACCCTCTTGGTTTATTTGCCATTACATGTCACCTTCATTATTAAGAAATTCATCTGCAAATTCTATATATGCTCTTGCCCCTGAAGACTTAGGGTCATACTGGATTACAGGCATTCCATGGCTCGGAGCCTCTGCAAGTCGCACATTTCTCGGAATTACAGTAGTATATACCTTCTCTTTGAAATACTTCTTTACCTCTTCAACTACCTGAATAGACAAATTAGTTCTTCCATCAAACATACTGAGTATTACACCCTCAATTTGCAGATCAGGGTTGCTGTTTTTCTTAACAATTTCTATTGTGCTCATTAGCTGGCTTACCCCTTCCAATGCATAAAACTCGCACTGGATAGGAATAAGTACTGAATCTACAGCGGTAAGTGAGTTAATGGTAAGCAAGCCAAGTGATGGTGGACAATCTACAAAAATATAGTCATAATTAGGCTTTACCTGATCAATAGCCTTCTTAAGTCGTTTTTCTCTTCCAGCTATCTGAATAAGCTCTACCTCAGCTCCTGCCAACTGCACACTTGCTGGCATTATATCCAGATTCTTTATACCTGTTGGTATAATAGCATCCTCAGGTTTGTAAGTGTCTTCAATAAGTATTTCATGTGTTGTCACCTTCAGATCCTTCTTTGATATACCAACACCACTTGTAGTATTACCCTGAGGGTCAATATCCAGAACAAGAATCTTTTTACCCTTTAATGCTAAGCATGCTGCCAGATTTATATTTGTGGTTGTTTTACCAACTCCACCCTTCTGATTAAAAATAGCTATGGCTTTTCCCACGTACTTTCCTCCTATCATTTTCATTACGTAATTCTCATTATAATACACACCTATCACTTTTGCTACGATAAAAAAGAAAAAACAGAATGTTTCACGTGAAACATTCTGTTTTGAAGTATCATGTTTATAACTTAAAGCGGCTGTTTTGCAGGGGTTCCGGGTTTTCTCGGATATTTCTTGGGTGTAGGATTAATTTTAGCAACATATACAAGAACATGGTCAAGTTCGAGATCTTTGAGTTCATTATAAAAGACACCATAAACTTCTCCACCCAATTGCTCTATGGCATATTCTGCAGCTTCTATTTCATCCCTGCAGTTAGGTCCCTTATATGCAATGAAAGTTCCCCCCACCTTAACAAAAGGCAGACAGTATTCACTCAATGTGCTCATTCCGGCAACAGCACGTGATACGCACAAATCAAATTTCTCGCGCATATCTCCTCTCCTTGCCATTTCCTCTGCCCTGCCATGAACAGCCTTTACATTATTGATTCCAAGTTTGCTACAGATTTCATTAATGATATTGATTCGCTTATTCAGAGAATCCATCAGCACGAACCTTTTGTTAGGAAAGGCTATCGCAAGAGGCACGCCGGGAAATCCCCCACCGGTTCCTACATCAATAATATCATCAGCCTCATCGAATTCCTCACAATCGGCACAGGTCAAAGAATCGATGAAATGTTTAGTAATGAATTCATCTCTATCTGTTATGCTCGTAAGGTTTATGGACTCATTCAATCTCACTATTTCATCCATATACCCTTCAAATTTAACAGCCTTATCATCTGTCCACTTAATATTAAGTTCTTCAAAACAATTCTTAATTCTGTTCATTTCTGTTAGTTCTTCTCTCCTTTTCGAGCCATATAAGAAGTACATTGATATCTGCCGGTGAAACTCCCGATATTCTTGAAGCCTGTCCCACAGACAAAGGCTTGAAACGGCTGAGTTTCTGCCTTGCTTCAATTCTCAGACCATCAATTGAATTGTAGTCTATGTCCTGAGAAAGCTTGCGATTTTCAAGTTTCTTGAATTTTTCAATCTGTCTTCTCTGCTTATCTATATATCCATCGTACTTAATCTGTACTTCCATCATTGTTTTTTCATGATCAGATAACACAGGTCTTTCCTTATCATAATCAGCTAGCTCATCATATGTTATCTCAGGTCTTCTCATAAGCTCCACTAATGATGCTCCGTTTTTAATAGGCGTGCTCCCTTTGGAAATCAGGAATTCGTTGATTGTATCAGGCTGAATGTGAGTTTTATTAAGTCTTCTTATTTCTTCGTCAACCACCTGACGCTTATGTAAATATTTACCATATCTTTCTTCACTGACAAGTCCAATCTCATAACCCTTCTCTGTCAATCTCAAATCAGCATTATCCTGGCGGAGCACCAATCTGTATTCTGCTCTGCTGGTCATAATTCTATATGGTTCTTCTGTTCCCTTAGTAACAAGGTCATCAATAAGAACGCCAATATATGCCTCACTTCTGTCAAGAACGAAAGGCTCCTTTCCGTCTATCTTCTGAACTGCATTTATTCCTGCCATCAGTCCCTGTGCTGCAGCTTCTTCATAACCAGAACTTCCGTTAAATTGTCCCGCACAGAACAAATTCTCTATACTCCTGTTTTCCAGACTTACCTTTAGGTCCAATGGATCAATGCAATCATACTCAATAGCATAGGCAGGCCTTACAATTTCAATGTTTTCCAGACCTTCTATTGATTTATAAAATTCTTCCTGCACATCCTCCGGAAGACTTGTACTCATGCCTTGTATATACATTTCATCAGTATATAATCCTTCCGGCTCTATGAAAAGTTGATGCCTTTTCCTGTCTGCGAATCTGTTAACCTTATCTTCAATTGATGGACAATATCTTGGACCTACACCTTCTATCTGCCCACCGAACAGTGCAGATCTGTGAAAATTGCTTCTTATAATATCATGAGTTTTTTCATTGGTATAAGTAAGCCAGCACTTCACCTGATCCTTTTGAAGATTGTCATTCATGAAAGAAAACGGCACTATTTTCTCATCACCATTCTGTGCTGTCATTTTTTCATAATCAAAAGTTGATGCCAGTGCTCTTGCCGGTGTTCCCGTCTTGAATCTTCTCATCGGAAGTCCATGCTCCCGTAAATTTGTTGCAAGTTCATTTGATGGTGCAAGACCATTAGGTCCGCTTTCTGTAACGCTTTCACCAATAAAAACTTTACCGGCAAGGAATGTGCCGGTTGCAAGTATTACCGTCGTGGCTTTATAGTATGCTCCCGTTCTGAGAAGCACACCGCATACTTTTCCATCCTCTACAAGTATATCGACCGCCTCACCCTGCTTCAGGTAAAGATTATCCTGTGCCTCAATGGTCTTTTTCATTTCTATATGATAAGCATTCTTATCAGCTTGTGCTCTCAAGGAATGAACAGCAGGACCTTTGGCTGTATTAAGCATTCTGCTCTGTATGAAGGTCTTATCTATATTAAGTCCCATCTCACCACCAAGTGCATCTATTTCTCTAACAAGATGACCTTTGCCTGTTCCACCTATTGATGGATTGCATGCCATCATCGCTACTGCCTCCAGATTTATGCTGAGCATTAGAGTTTTCTTGCCCAATCTGGCCGCAGCAAGACCAGCCTCACATCCGGCATGACCTGCACCTATAACGATAACATCGTATTTTCCCATTAAATATTTGTTCATATTTTCTATTTACCCAAACAGAATCTGGAGAAAACTTCATCCAGAACATCATCTGAAACAGTCTCTCCTATTATTTCACCAAGTAATGCATAAGCTTCGTTAATATCTACTTCTACAAATTCCAAAGCTTCCCCTGCTCCAATCATCTGCGAAGCATCATTGAGAGATTTTAAACTTTTCTCAAGAAGTTCAATATGTCTCACATTATTAACCAGAACACTTTCTTTCTGGCTTATCTTTCCACCGTATACGAGACCTTCTATATAAGATTCTATTTCATCAATACCTTCTCCGTCAATAAGCCTTGTAGGTATAATATCTGCTGCATTCAATTTTGATTGGAATAATTCCTTATCTATCACACTGCCCAGATCCTGCTTATTAATCAGAACAAGACATCTTCTATCTTTCAAAAGTTCGAGGATTTCATTATCCTCTTCTGTTAGACCACAACTGCCGTCAACGATGAATATTACGAAATCCGCACTGTTAAAAGCTTCCTTGGATTTTTTTATTCCAAGCTGCTCAACGATATCATCTGTATCTCTAATACCGGCAGTATCTATAAGGTTAACAGGTATTCCTCTGACATTGATAGACTCCTCAATTGTATCACGGGTAGTACCTGGTATTTCCGTTACAATTGCCCTTGATTCTCTCAACAGTGAATTCATCAAAGATGACTTTCCAACGTTAGGTTTTCCTACTATTGCTACCTTTATTCCTTCCTTTATCAAACGACCTGTGTCGGCTGTAGACAGTAGATTTTCAATCATATCGCCTATTAACTTTATTTGTTTTTGTGCATTTTCATATGTTAAATATTCTATATCCTCATCAGGATAATCTATATTAACAGTTATCTCAACGAGAAGGTCCAGAATGGATTTTCTTATTTCCTTAATACGTGATGAAAGCTGTCCATCAAGCTGAGAAACAGCCACATCAAATCCCTTATCTGTCTTAGCTTTTATAACATCAATAACAGCTTCAGCCTGTGAAAGATCCAGTCGTCCATTAAGAAAAGCTCTCTTCGTAAACTCACCTGGTTCTGCCATTCTTGCACCCTCTCTCAAAACAAGTTCAAGAGTCCTTTTGAGAGAAATTATGCTGCCATGACAGTTTATTTCAACAACATCTTCGGCTGTATATGTGCTTGGTTTTTTCATGTATACAGCAAGAACCTCATCTATAATATGACCATTTGATGTATCATTGATGGTTCCGTATGTCATTCTTCTGCTTTCAATTTTTGAATTTTTAAAAGGTGTGAAAATCTTATTTAGAATAGACAGTGAGTTTTCACCACTTATTCTTATTATTCCTATTCCACCCTCTCCATATGCCGTAGCTATAGCTGCAATTGTATCTTCCATAATTATTACCTTTAAAAACAAAGGTCCGCTATTGCGGACCATAATGTTATTTCTTAAGTTCTATTACAACCTTTCTGTAAGGTTCCTCACCTTCACTGCGAGTTGTAACATGTGGATTATGCTGTAAAGTCGCATGAATTATTTTTCTCTCATATGGATTCATAGGTTCCAGTCTTACAGGCTTTCTGTTCTTCTGAACTTTAGCTGCAAGTCTGTTTGCTAATGCTTCAAGAGTCTTCTGTCTCTTGCTTCTGTAATTTTCAGCATCAACAACAACCTTTATATATTTCTCATTGTCCTTATTTACAACAAGACTTGTAAGATACTGAATAGCATCGAGAGTTGCACCTCTCTTACCAATCACAGTACCGGAATCCTTACCGGCAATATCAAGATGAATCATTCCTTCACCGACTCTAGCCTTAATATCAAGATTAAGTCCCATCTTTTCAGTAATTTCTTTCATGAATTCCAAAGCTTCATTATCATCAACCTCTGTCAATTCATCTACATTTACTGTATCAAGACTCAAAGTGTTAATTTCTTCATCTTTGTGATATTTATTCTTGTTTTTGTTGTGATTCTTGTTTCTGTTCTTATTGTGAGGTTTCTTTTCCTGCTTTTCAGCCTTAACCTCAACTGATGTAGTCTTTTCCTCTACTACTTCTTCTATAACAGGTTCTTCTTTTATTTCTTCAACCTTTTTGGGAGTTACACGAACTCTTGCAAGCTTTGAACCTAAACCAAGAAAGCCTTTAGAAGGCTCTTCAAGAACCTCAACCTCAACTTCATCTCTGGAGAGTCTTAAATCCTGAAGAGCATATTTGACTGCTTCTTCAACATCAACCCCATATTTCTCTGAATAAGTCATTATATCCTCCAAAAGTAATCGAGATTCAATTCTTTTATTTTTTCTTACTTAATTTTTCCCTTAATTCCTGGATCTCAGCTTCTTTTTTAATTTTCTTTCTGATTGTTGTCAGATGAATATTAAAACCAATCTGTATAATCTGGCTCACTGCCCAGTATACAGAAAGACCTGATGGATAAGTTCTTGCAAGCCACAGAATCATTAATGGGAAGATATACTGCATCATCTTCATCATTCCATTCATCTGCTGTGCCTGCATATCAGAACCACCGTTGTCCTGAAGCAGTCTGTTCATAGTGAATGCTATGAATGTTGCAACACCGGCAACTATAGGCAGAATCCATTTATCAGGCTGGCTAAGGTCTTCAATCCACATGAACTTCTCATGGAATGCAAAAATCATACTTGAATTCTGTTCATTCATATACATAAGAGGGTTCCTGAGGAGAGCAAAAAGACCCATAATAATCGGCATCTGAATTAACATAGGAAGACAACCGCTCATTGGGTTGAAACCTTCCTCTTTGTATAATTCTGCCATCTTAACATTTAATGTTTCCTTATCATTAGCATATCTGTTCTGCAAAGCCTGCATCTTAGGCTGAACAGTAGACATCTTTGCCATTGATTTAGTCTGCTTAATATATAAAGGATACAAACAAAGTTTAACAATTAATGTCAATACAATGATAGCAATGCCGTAGTTGCCGATTAGACCATATAAAAGCTCTAATATCCACAGTAAAGGTTTAGCAATTACCGACAGTAATGTGTACATTAATAAAATTCCTCCTACTTTAAAGGATCATATCCACCCGGATTAAAAGGATGACATTTCATAATCCTTCGAATCCCCAGATAACTTCCTTTAAAAAATCCGTACTTTTCTAAAGCCTGGATAAAATAAGCCGAACAAGTAGGATAAAAACGGCATGTTTTAGGGAATAAAGGTGAAATAAACATTTGATATGCCCTTATTAATAAAATGCATAAACGTTTCATTTTTTTCCCTTACTCATACGCCAAATCATTAAATTACTTTAATAAATTGGCTCTCCTTACAGCATTTTTCATTGATTTGCCTACATCCGACAGCTTCTTATCGTTAATGGTATTCCTCGCAATGAATATGAGATCATAACCATCAGCAATAGAATCTTTGAGGAATCGGTAGTTTTCCCTCATAAGTCTTCTGGCACGATTTCTTCTAACGCTGTTTCCTACTTTCTTACTTGCTAAAAACGCAATTCTCTTATAACCAAGATTATTCTTCCTGTAAAAAAGAACTATATACTTATCACCTACAGATTTTCCTCTTCTATATATAGAAGAAAAATCTTCTTTTCTTCGCAGTATATCTTTTTTTAGCATAGTCGTTAAAAAGTCTTACTCAAGCTATCTTATGCTGATAAAACTTTTCTTCCTCTTCTTCTTCTTCTCTTTAATACGTTTCTACCGTTCTTTGTTGCCATTCTCTTTCTGAAACCATGTTCCTTTTTTCTCTGTCTTGTTTTTGGCTGATAAGTCTGTTTCATTTGGGTTACCTCCTTTATTAAAAAATTAAATGCGTATCTAAATTCCAATACGCATACATACGCTTAATTATTATACTTTGTCAAATTTTACGTGTCAATTATTTTCGTATGCTCCTACGCCTTATAAATACTAATATTCAGCCATAATTAAGGCATTTTACAGGCAAATTCTACATGTAGTTGTTCCTGTGGAAAATGTGTATAACTTTATCCACAACTAGTGGATAACATTTCTTTATATTCAAATTCAAAGAAAAATTATTAACATATTGCCTGTGGATAACTTTTTCTGTTATTATGTTTATAACACTTATAAGGAAAATGAAATGAAGAAAAAAATAAGCAACAAAATCTGGAAAGACATTCTTGCCGAAATAAGCAAGAAAGTAACTGAGCCTAGCTACAATGCCTGGTTTAAACCTCTAACCCCTCTTAGTATCGATGAAGAAGCTGGGGTTCTTTATTTTGCATCGACAGTTGACCGAATAATACAGGTTCTCAACATGAGATATATACCTGTATTTGAAGAATGCTCCGAAACAATTCTCAAAAAGAGATACAAGGTTGTAGCTACATTCATGAGTCAGGATGAAATTGACAGTCAAATAGGAAATCTCGGTGACAAAAAACCTGAAGCTTCTAAACCCAATACATCCACTGTATCTACATCAAAAGAAACGAATGAATTCAAAGAAGAATACTACGCCAACCCAAAGTATAACTTTGATAACTTTATCATAGGACCAAACAATGAATATGCACATGCAGTGGCACTTGCAGTAGCACAGTCACCTGCCAAAGTCTACAATCCTCTTTTTATTCACGGAGGATCAGGGCTCGGCAAAACTCATCTGATGCACGCCATAGGACATTACATACTCGATAATAATCCCGATGCCAAAGTTCTTTATGTTTCATCTGAAATGTTTACATCAGAACTTATTAAGGCGCTGCAGGATCCGAGAAACAAAGATATGAGAATGGAAGCATTCAAGAGAAAATACAGACACGTTGATGTTCTTCTCATAGACGATATTCAATTCCTTGAAGGTAAAGAATCCACACAGTCGGAATTTTTCCATACCTTCGAAAGTCTCCACGAATCAGGTAAACAGATAGTAATTTCAAGTGACCGTCATCCAAGTAAACTGACAGAGCTTGATGACAGATTAAGATCCCGATTCCAATGGAACGTAGTCGCAGACATTCAGCCACCTGATTTTGAAACGAGAGTAGCCATACTTCGAAGTAAAGCAGAACAGGAAAACATTGACATAGACGATAACATGCTGGATGTAATAAATCTCATAGCGGAAAAAGTTAAATTCAATGTACGTGAACTTGAAAGTGCTCTCACAAGAATAATCAGTTACGCCACCCTCTTTGACAAACACATAGATGCAAAATTCGCAATATCAACGCTCAGCGACATTTTTACAGCTGAAGATTATGATATTTCGTGTGAGACAATCAAAAAGGCTGTGTGCAAACACTGGGGCATAAAGATATCAGATATAGAATCATCAAAAAGAAAAAGAGAATTCGCTTTTCCACGTCAAATAGCCATGTATCTGTGTAGAGAAATGACAAATCTTTCACTTCCCCAAATAGGTAAATATTTCGGCGGACGTGATCATACAACAGTAATGCATGCAATTGACAAAATAGAAAAAGAATTAAAAGAAAATGATATATTCGCGCAGGATTTAAAAAAGCTAAAAAATGATATATATTAATTATCAACAGGTGCGTAACAGGTTATCCACACACTTATCCACAGAAAATGTGGATAACTTTTGTTAACTTTTCAACGTTTGATTGGGTTATCAACAATATCCACAGACCCTACTACAACTATTACTATATATATAATAAAAGAATAAGCATTTTTATCATATTTTTTTAATAATATCCGGGAGGAAAAAAATGAAATTCACATGCCAGCAACAGACATTATCAAGAGCTCTCAATACAGTATCAAAAGCTGTATCAAATAAAACAACAATTCCAATCCTTAAAGGGATTCTCATAGAGGCAAAGGAAAACAAAATAATATTTTCTGCTTCAGATCTGGACATATCCATAAAAAAAGAAATTAGTGCAGAAGTTGAAGAAACCGGAGCCGCTGTAGTTCCATCAAAACTTTTCGGAGATATAGTAAGGAAACTTCCTAATGAAGAAATAAAAATTGAAGAATATATGGATGGCAACCTGTCACTCAGCACTTCATCATCTGAATTCGCTGTTATTACAATGCCACTGGACCAGTTCCCTTCAATAGGCGAAAACAGTGAGAATAAAGCAGTTGTTTCAATTGAAGCAAACATGTTCAGAGAAATGATAAGAAAAACATCCTTTGCAGCCAGCATTGAGGAATCAAAGGGATCTCTTGTAGGAATACTTACAGAGCTTACCGAGGAAAGCATTGAAATGGTGGCACTTGATGGATTCAGACTGGCTCATACAAGAAGCGAAATGATAAATAGCGAATCAAGAAGCTTTATAATTTCAGCCAAGATAATGAATGAACTGAGCAAGATAACTTCAGATGAAATTGAAGCAGCTACAGTCAGAATATCTCTCGGTGAAAAGAGTGCAATTGTCAATGTAGGTACGACGGAAGTCATTGTTAGAATGATGGAAGGTGAATACATAAGATATAGAGACATCATACCTAAGGACAGTGTGATAAATGTTGTAATAAATAAAGCACTTCTTCTTGAAAGTATTGAAAGAGCGTCACTTCTTGCAAAGGAAGGAAAGAATAATCTTATCAAATTCTCTATTAAAGACAATATGATAACAATTACATCAAGATCAGACGAAGGTAACGTCAAAGAAGAGATAGGAATAGAAAAAGAAGGAGAAAACCTTGATATAGGATTTAATTCCAAGTATGTAATAGACGTTCTCAAAGCAATTGATGACGAAGAGATAATGATGAATTTCAAGAACGGAATTTCTCCGTGCGTTATAACACCTGTTGAAGGAGAAGAGTACGAATACCTCGTACTTCCAGTAAGAATTCCAAACATTTAGTATGTATATTAAGAGCATAGAATTAAAAGATTACAGAAATTACAAAGAAATATTTGTGGAATTCAGCAGCAGGGTGAACATTTTTCTGGGAAACAATGCTCAAGGGAAGACAAATCTTCTCGAAAGCATATATATGAATGCCATGGCTAAATCATTTAAGAATACCAGAGACAAGGATCTTATAAGATTTAGTCGTGATTTCTGCAGAATTAAGTCAATTGCCGTTACTGAAGATGATGAACTTGAGACAGAAATAGTTATAACCGGTGATGGTAGGAAATCAATCAAAATCAACGGTGTAAAAGTTCACAAAACTTCAGAAATGCTGGATCGCATATATATAGTCGTATTCTCACCTGATGATCTTAAGATTGTTAAGGAAGATCCTGAAAAAAGGCGCAGGTTTACTGATAGAGAACTGTGTCTTATTAAGCCTGGATTTTATAATGATCTAAATAATTACAAGAAGGCTTTGGTTCAGAGAAACAGTCTCCTCAAAGAGAGAGACATAGATATGGTAATGCTGGAGGTATTCGAAAGCGAACTTGCCAAATATGGTGTGAGAATAATAAATAGTCGCAGGAAATTCATAGAAAAAATAAATGAAATATCAAGAAAAATACATGAAAAAATTTCAGGCGGTAAAGAAAAACTGGAACTCGAATATGAAACAAATATAGAAATTCCTCTTGACGCAAAAAAAAGTGAAGCTGAGAAAATTTATATTAAAGCTCTAAAAGAATCAAGAGAAACAGATATAAATAACAGAAATACATCCAAAGGTCCTCATAGAGATGACATAAGCATATCGGCAAACGGAATTGATTTAAGAAAATTCGGTTCACAAGGACAACAAAGGACTGCAGCTCTTTCGCTTAAGCTTTCAGAAATAAAAATAATAGAAGAGGAAACTGGAGAAAAACCAATACTTCTTCTCGATGATGTTTTGTCGGAGCTTGATAACGACAGACAGACATATTTAATAAATTCTCTTGGTGAAAATCAGATGTTCATAACCACTACGGATTTAATGGTAAAAGTGGCAAAGAGCATGCCTGAGGGAAAGATATACAACATAAAAAATGGCGAAATAGAAACAGAAATATGAAAGTTCGACTTAAAAGGTTAAAAAGTAATTTAAACCTCTTAAATCGGGCTTTTTTAATGGTATAAAGGTAAAAAATATGCTATAATCAACTATGTATGCGAAAGAGATTTTAAAGGAGATAATAAATGGAAAAAAATGAAAAACTTCAACATTATGATGCTGGGGATATACAGGTACTAGAAGGTCTTGAAGCGGTAAGAAAAAGACCTGGAATGTACATCGGAAGTACTGGAGCACGCGGACTTCATCATCTGGTATATGAAATTGTTGATAATAGTATAGATGAAGCACTCGCCGGTTACTGCGATACTATCAAAGTAAAAATAAATAGGGATAATTCAATTACCGTAGAAGATAACGGTAGAGGAATGCCTGTAGACACTCATCCAAAGATGGGAATTCCTGCAGTAGAAGTGATTCATACGGTTCTCCATGCAGGTGGTAAATTCGGAGGCGGAGGATACAAGGTATCCGGAGGTCTTCACGGAGTGGGAGCATCTGTAGTAAATGCCCTTTCAACTCATATGGAAGTGGAAGTAAGAAGAAACGGCAAAGTTTACAAACAGGAATATAAGTACGGTAAAACCGTTACTCCACTTGAAGAAATAGGAAATTCACGCAAGACAGGATCAAAGAGCACCTTTTGGCCGGATCCTGAAATATTTGATGAAATAGAATACGATTACAGAACTCTTCAGAGCAGATTAAGAGAAATGGCATTCCTTAATAAGGGAATAAAAATAACTCTTACCGATGAGAGAGAAGGCAAAAAAAAGCAGGAAGATTTTCATTATGAAGGTGGCATCAGAGAATTTGTTGCGTATCTTAACAGCAATAAGGATTCAATACACGACAGTATAATTTATTTCGAGGTAAGTGATAAACACAGAGAGGTTGAGGTAGCATTACAGTACACTCAGAACTACAACGAAAACCTTTATTCATATGCCAATAATATAAACACAACTGAAGGCGGATTCCATATGGTTGGATTCAAGACTGCCGTTACAAGAGTAATTAATGACTATGCAAGAAGGAACAAATTTCTCAAGGAAAAGGATGAAAGTCTTTCAGGTGAAGATGTCAGAGAAGGAATGACGGCGGTAATTTCTGTTAAACTTGAAGAGCCTCAATTCGAAGGCCAGACTAAGACAAAACTTGGAAACAGTGACATGAGAGGGTTCGTAGAGAATGCAACAGCTGAAAATCTGAGCATTTTCCTCAACGAACATCCTAAGGAAGCCAAGATAATAATAGAGAAGTGCCTTACTGCTGCAAGAGCCAGAGAAAGTGCCCGCAAAGCCAGAGAGATGACGAGAAGAAAGAGTGTACTCGATGGAACAAGTATGCCGGGTAAACTTTCTGACTGCTCAGAGAAAGATCCTTCAATAAGTGAAATATTCCTGGTAGAGGGTGATTCCGCCGGCGGAAGTGCCAAGGAAGGAAGAGACCGTAAAAGACAGGCTATACTCCCTCTTCGTGGTAAAATTCTTAACGTAGAAAAAGCAAGACTCGATAAAGTTCTTAATTCAGAAGAAATAAAGAATATGATTAAGGCATTCGGTTGTGGTATTGGTAAAGATTTTGATATCGAAAAATTAAGATATCACAAAATAATAATAATGACAGATGCCGATGTAGACGGAGCACATATCAGAACACTGCTTCTCACATTCTTCTTCAGATACATGAGACCTCTTATAGAGAATGGATATGTATATGCAGCACAACCACCTCTTTTCAGAGTAAAAAAGGGAAAAGAAATTTATTATACATATTCAGACAAGGAGCAGGAACAGATTTTAGCACAGCTTGCTGATAAACCTGGAAAAACTGAAATACAGAGATACAAAGGTCTTGGTGAAATGGATGCAGAACAGTTGTGGGATACAACAATGGATTTCAATACACGTACACTGGTGCAGATAACAATCGATGACGCATCGGCGGCAGATGAAATATTCACAACTCTGATGGGTGATAAAGTACCGCCAAGAAAGAAATTCATTGAAGAGAATGCAACATATGCAAAAATTGATATATAGGGAAAGGATAAGTTTGTATGGCAAATAATCTGCTGGAAGATCAGAGAATGATACAGCATGAGATATACGACGAAATGAAAAAATCATATATAGATTATTCTATGAGTGTTATCGTCGGAAGAGCTCTGCCTGATGTAAGAGACGGTCTCAAGCCTGTACACAGAAGAATTCTATACGGAATGAGTGAGCTGGGTACAACACCTGACAAACCTCACAAAAAATCCGCGAGAATTGTCGGTGAAGTAATGGGTAAATATCACCCTCACGGCGATTCATCAATATATGACGCGATGGTAAAACTGGCACAGCCTTTCGCAACTCGTTACATGCTCGTTGACGGTCACGGTAACTTCGGTTCAATAGATGGCGACGGCGCAGCTGCAATGAGATATACAGAAGCGAGAATGTCACCGTTTTCCCTTGAAATGATAAGAGACATCAACAAGGAAACTGTTGATTTCATGCCTAACTTCGATGAAGAAGAAAAGGAACCGGTAGTTCTCCCTTCAAGATTCCCTAATCTGCTCGTTAACGGAAGTAACGGTATTGCAGTAGGTATGGCAACGTCAATACCACCACACAATCTGGGAGAAGTAATTGATGCTACAGTCAAAATGATTGACGATGAAGATTGTAACGTAGAGGATCTCATTAACATTGTAAAGGGTCCGGATTTTCCTACGGGTGCAGAAATTCTCGGCAAAAATTCAGCTCGTGAGGCGTACAGAACAGGACAGGGTAAGGTTACAGTCCGTGCAATTGCAAGTTTTGAAGAAACCTCAAGAGGCAAAACACAGATAATATTCAGCGAGATTCCTTTCCAGGTTAATAAGGCAAGACTTCTTGAAAAAATAGGAGAACTTGTAAGGGATAAAAAAATTGAGGGAATCTCAGACATAAGAGATGAATCAAACAGAAGAGAAGGAATAAGAATTGTAATAGATCTCAAAAAGGATGCAAATCCGAGAATAGTTCTTAACAGACTTTATAAACATACATCACTTCAGGAAAATTTTTCAATAATAATGCTGGCACTTGTAGACGGTCAGCCAAGAATTCTTAATCTTTATCAGATTATAGAGGAATATCTCAAGCACCAGAAAAACGTAGTAACCAGAAGAACTCAGTACGACCTGAAGAAAGCTGAAGCAAGAGCTCACATTCTGGAAGGATTAAGAATAGCTCTCGACAATATTGATGAAATAATCAAAATTATAAGATCCAGCTACAATAATGCCAAAGAAAAACTCATGGAAAGTTTCGGACTCAGTGAAATTCAGGCGCAGGCAATTCTTGACATGAGACTTGCAAGGCTGCAGGGTTTGGAACGTGAAAAAATAGAAGAAGAATATAATGAACTGCAGAAGAAAATAGCTTACTATAAGAACATTCTTGCAGATGAAAAACTACTCATGAGCGTAATAAAAGACGAGCTTATCGAGATTAAAGAAAAGTATGGAGATGAGAGAAAAACCAAGTTTGCTGCTTCAGTTGACGAAATGGACGAAGAAGACCTTATCGAAGAGCAGCAGGTGGCAATTACTCTCACCCACCTGGGATATCTCAAGAGAATTCCTGCAGATACATATAAAACTCAAAAGAGAGGCGGCAAGGGAATTACAGGACTTACAACAAGAGAAAATGACTTCGTCAAAAACCTGATTCTCACATCAACGCATGATAGCCTAATGTTCTTTACAAACACAGGTAAAGCCCACAAAATAAAGGCTTATGAAATTCCGGAAGCTAAGAGAACAGCGAGAGGAACTCCTGCAATCAATTTCCTGAATCTGATGCAGAGAGAAAGAATATCTGCTGTTATTCCGTTTAGAGATTTTAAGGATGACAAGTATCTGATAGCTGTTACTAAGCACGGCACAATTAAGAAAACTGCAATTTCCGAGTTTGATACAAACAGGAAAACAGGTCTCATTGCCATCAAATTGAAGGAAGGCGATGAGCTTGTTGGAATTAAACAGACTAGTGGTAATGATAACGTTATAATTATTACTAAGAATGGTAAATGCATATGCTTCTCAGAAGATGAAGTAAGACCTATGGGAAGAGCAGCAGGTGGTGTAAGAGCTATTAACCTTGAGGGTGACGATGAAGTTGTAAGCATGGAACTCGTACAGCCTGAAGAAGAACTTTTGGTAGTAACGAGTAAAGGATTCGGTAAGAGAACTCCTGTATCAGAATACAAAATCCAGACAAGAGGTGGTAAAGGACTTCTCACTTACGACAAGAGCAAATTTAAGAAAACAGGAGAACTTGTAGGTGCCACAGTAGTTGACGATGAGGACGAGATACTTCTTATTAATTCTAATGGAGTTATTATAAGGGTAAAAGCTGATGAAATATCAAAACTGGGAAGAGCAACTCAGGGCGTGAGAATAATGAAGACCGGCGAAGAGACTAACATCATATCTCTGGCTAAGGTGATAAGAGAGGAAGAAGACCTCGAAAACAAAAAACTTGCCATCAAGAAAAAGCTTGATGAAAAGAAAAAGAAGCTTGAAGAAGACGAAGAAACAAACGAACAGATTTCTTTGGATTTGGAGTAATTGATAAAGGAGTTAAATCAAAATGAAAAGAGTATTTTCAGGAGTACAGCCAACAGGTAACATACATCTCGGTAATTATCTGGGAGCATTAAAGCAGTTCGTAGAGCTTCAGGATGATCATGAATGCATATATTGCATCGTTGATGAACACGCTATTACAGTACCGCAGAATCCTAAGGAACTTCGTAAACATATACTTGATGTGGCTGCGCTGTACCTTTCAATAGGCATAGATCCGAAGAAATCAATAATATTCGTTCAGTCTGATGTAAGCGGTCATGCAGAGCTGGGATGGATTCTTAATTGTAATTCATATACGGGAGAACTGAGCAGAATGACCCAGTTTAAGGCGAAGAGCGGCGGCAATGAATCAGTTGGAACAGGACTTCTGACATATCCGGTTCTTATGGCAGCAGATATTCTGCTTTATGATACAGATATCGTTCCTGTAGGAAATGACCAGAAGCAGCATATTGAACTTTGCAGAGATATTGCTCAGAGAGTAAACAATAAGTACAAGAAGACATTCGTAGTTCCTGAGGGAAGATTCATGAAGGCGGGAGCACGTATAATGTCTCTTGATGATCCAACATCAAAGATGAGCAAGAGTGCAGAGAATATTCATTCAAGAATTTCACTTCTGGACGAAGACAGCAAAATTAAGAAGTCTATAATGCGTGCCACAACAGATAGCGATGGTGAAATCAGGTTTGATTCTGAAAACAAACCAGGAGTAAGCAATCTGCTGACAATTTATAGTGCTCTTTCGGGAGAATCCATTGATGATATCGTTGCAAACTTCGCAGGTAAAGGATATGGGGATTTAAAGAAGGAACTGGTAGGTATAACTCAGGAAAAGATGAAGCCTATCAAAGACAATTTCAATGAAATCAGAGAGTCTGAGGAACTGTTGAAAATTCTTGGAGAAGGTGCAGAAAGAGCTAATGACATTGCCGAGAAGACAATGAAGAGAGTTAAGGACAGATTCGGATTAGGATATAAGTAAGACCAATGAAAACATTATACATCGAATGTAATATGGGTGCCGCAGGAGATATGCTCACTGCGGCTCTTCTTGAAATAGCAGAAAACAAAGAAGAAATAATAAAAAAATTAAATGAATCAGGAATTCCGGGTGTCAGATTTCAATATGAGAAGAGCGTCAAGTGTGGAATAACGGGAAGCTATATGAAGGTTCTTGTTAACGGAATTGAAGAAACAAGCGTGGATGCAGAAAAGCATAATCATCCCCATGATCATTATAGGGAGCACCATCATGAACATCCTCACGAACATTCTCATGAACATCAACATAATCATCATAAGGAGCATTCACACGCCTCAATGAAGGACGTGAATGAAATAATAAGCAATGCCAATATACCTGGTAGTGTAAAAAAACATGCTGAAGCTGTTTACGAGATAATAGCAGCAGCAGAAAGTCAGGTTCATGGTGTACCTGTTGAACAGATTCATTTCCATGAAGTGGGCAATATGGATGCAATAGCTGATATTGTGGCGGTATCATTCATATTGAATGAAATCGGAGCCGACAGAATCATAGTGTCACCAATTAATACAGGAAAGGGTCAGGTTAAATGTCAGCATGGTATAATTCCTGTACCGGCACCCGCCACTGCTTTGATTCTGCAGGAAATACCGGCATATAACAATCATGTGAAAGGAGAACTTTGCACACCTACAGGAGCAGCACTTCTTAAATATTTTGCCGATGAATTCGGGAGCATGCCAATAATGAAAGTTAATAAAACAGGATATGGTATGGGAACAAAAGATTTTGAAGAGGCTAATTGCGTAAGAGTTTTCTATGGAGAACAGGAAGAAAAAGAATCCACAAACATAATCGAGCTTAATTTCAATGTGGATGATATGACGGGAGAAGAAATAGGTTTTGCAACTGAGCTTCTTTTTAACTCGGGAGCATTTGAAGTATTCGTAACACCTGTTATAATGAAAAAATCCAGACCGGGACATCTTTTTACAATAATCTGCAGTAAAGAAAATAAGATAGAAATTGTAGAAAAGATATTCAAATACACTACAACAATAGGTATACGAGAATCGGAGCATCCTAGATATGTTTTAAGAAGAAGTATAGAAACACGTGAAAGTGAATATGGGAGCATCCGATGTAAAATTTCTCAGGGATACGGAGTAAGAAAATCTAAATATGAGTATGATGATTTAGCAGCTGCTGCGCAGGAAAACGATATTACCATGGAAGAGGTCAGAAAGAGCATTAAGGAATAAAGGTGAAAGTTATGAAAAATATTTTATTTGTAGATGCAACGGTAAGAGATAATTCTAGAACGAGAGAAATTGCAATTCATCTGGTAAGGAAGCTTAACGGAAATGTTCAGAAGCTGAAGCTAATTGAAGAAAATATTCCCAAAACATGTAATGATCTCCTTGAATTCAGATCGAAAGCAAGCGAAACCGAGAATTTTGATAGCTGGTATTTCAAATATGCCAAACAGTTCAGAGATGCTGATTATATTGTAATTGCAGCACCATATTGGGATTTTAGCTTCCCGGCCATACTCAAGTTATACTTTGAAGCAATTAGTATAGACAATCTCACTTTCAGATACAATGATGGTGTATGTGAGGGACTTTGTAACGGCAAAAAGCTGTACTATGTAACAACCTGCGGCGGTCCTTTCATAGGACCGGAATTCAGTAGCGGCTATATAAAAATGCTTACAAATGGTATGCTGGGCGTTAAAGATTTCAAGTGCTTCGCTGCTGAAAACCTGGATATAGCAGGTGCTGATGTTGAAAAAATCGTTAATGATGCAAAAGAAGCAATCAATAGAGAAATAAGATACTAATATCTTAATTAAGGATTGTGTATACAGGCTGAGATATTAATATCTTATTTAGTAATCAGTATTTAATATTGTCGGTTAACAGGATTGGCTCAGCTTCTTAAGCTCCTCAACTCCATCCATGACTGTTTTTTCTATATTAGGAATAAGTTCTTTCTCTTCCTTTCGTGAAATTCCGGCTGTAGGAATAGGTGGATGGATCTTGATATATATATCATCACCGTGGAAGTAACCATCCTGTTCAAGCATCTTGTATGTGCCTTCAATTGAAACAGGAACAATAGGAACACCTGGTTTGGTAGCGAGTTTAACAGAGCCCTTCATGAAAGGTTTAGGCTCTCCGCCTTTGCTTCTTGTTCCTTCGGGGAAGATGGCAAGTGAGAATCCCTGTTCAATAAGTTTGATGCCATCGTTTATGGCTTCCATCGAGCTTCTTGCTGTATCTCTGTTGATAAAAACACTTCTGATAGCTTTTATTTTATCGCCGAAGAAAGGCAGCTCCGCAAGCTCTCTTTTGGCTACGAAGCCGAACTGAAATTTGGTGAAAACGGCACAATAAGTGAAAATGTCAGCATATCCCTGATGATTTCCCATAAGTACAACGGGGCCTTCATCAGGGATATTTTCTTCGCCGTACACATGTATATCAGAACCGAGTCTGTTCATTATATCTGCACCCCAGTAGGATGTTGTTTCAAGAATTCTTTCACGTTCCAGCTCATTGTCACCAAGATCTCTGGCAGCCTGCATGTCACGAAAGTTCTGTTTAATTGGTTTCAATGTGCCGATTATCTTCATAATCGGGAAAAAATTAGCAAATAGTTTCATTTCTGTTTCCTCCATGCCATATAAAAGTAAACCCATTATACCAAAAAGTATTATTATTGTGAAATCAGGATATATGCTAAATATTATGATATAATACACTTTGATTGTGAGTAAAACATTACGACTTAATAAATGAGCGAGGTAATAAAATGGCTAAGACAAAAGAACCTACATTGGTAATAATGGCAGCCGGAATGGGATCCAGATACGGTGGTCTCAAGCAGGTCGATACAATAACCGACACAGATGAAATAATAGTTGATTTCTCACTTTATGACGCAATGCTTGCAGGCTTTGACAGAGCAATATTCATCATAAGAGAAGAGCATAGAGATCTTTTCAGAGAAATCATAGATGAACGTGCTGGAAGATTTATGAATATTGAATATGCTTACCAGAAGATTGACGATATCCCAAAGGGAATAAAGGTTCCGGATGAAAGAAAAAAGCCATGGGGAACGGCACATGCAGTTCTATCATGCAGAGAAATGATAGATGGTCCCTTCGCAGTAATAAATGCAGATGATTATTACGGTCCCGATGGATTCGCAGCTATGTACGAGTACCTTACAACTCACGAAGATGGAGAGATGTATGAGTATTGCATGGTGGGATACAAACTGGAAAATACAGTAACGGAGAACGGTACAGTATCCCGCGGTATATGTACAATGGATGAAGCGGGTAATCTGACAGATGTTACGGAACGTACTAAGATAAAAGAAGTGGAAGGTAAAATAAGCTTCACAGAGGATGATGGGGAAACATGGATTCCGCTTCCGGATGATACGATAGTATCCATGAATTTCTGGGGTTTTACTGCGAGTATGATGTTAGAACTTCAGGTAGGAATTGAAGAATTTTTTGAAACGAAATTCATAACGGATCCGATAAAGGGCGAGTGTTATCTCCCAACAGTTGCGGATAATCTCATTAAAGCCGGTAAGGCAAAGGTGAAGGTACTCAAAAGTTCAGATGCATGGTATGGAATAACCTATCCGGAAGATAAGGAAGATGTAAAAAACGCTCTTGAATCAATGAAAGACAGAGGTTTGTACCCTGAAAAGCTTTGGAAATAGATAATATCGCCTAATGACTATATTGTAAGGAGGCAAAAATGATATCACAGGCAGAAGCAGTAAGAAAATTACAGGGAATTATGGTAAGCGGCACTGACACAATGAGCAAGGCCGAGCTGATTCTGGCAGTAATAGATTCACCGGAGCAGGTCAAAGATCTTAAGGGAGATAAGCTGACCAAGTATACGGAATTATATAATGAATATATGGCAATGGATGAACTCATAGAAATTTCAGGAGAAGAAGCTGTCGAAATCACTGATGAAGCCAAGGCAAAATTTAAAGCAATCCAAAAGGAAATTGACGGTGATGACGACATGTTCAGCAGACTTATGGATCTGGTTCAGGAATTTCTCTTCAATCCACCATTTGACGGACTTGACGATCAGCCTTACGGACTTGTAGAGATTGCAACCTTTGCATATCTTGAATATTTTGTAAGTCGTGACCTGAATCTGAATCATGATGTTTACAGAGAAAAGTATCGCAGAAGTATTGCTGATAGAAGCTACGAAGAAAATGCCAACGTTCATATGAGCAGAAACTATGATCCTTTACAGAAGTATTTTGATAAGGCAATAGGCAAGCTGGGAGAAGAGGATGATTATGAAACTCAGCTGGCAGTATGCGGTATTCTGGCAGTTACAAATGTTAAAACACCGGAAATAGTTGAAATGATAATTGACGGTGCTGTTAATCAGGCTAGAGAAATTGTAAAAGACAACAAAGATGATATATATGTTGAAGGTGAAAATTCATTATACGATAATGCCAACAAACTTATGGTATTCGTAAGAGGTGCAATAAAAGAAATTCAGGAGTACTCTGAGTAATCTCCTGAATCTTAATATTATTTAAGTTTATCGATGACCGCGTTGTGATTTGCACTGATTTTGGAATAGAACTGGACCATGTATTTAATAACATGGTCATCCCATACGGGACTTGCGGCATAACTTTTGTGAACACCATCAACGGTTTTGCCGTGATAAAGGCTTGCGCCGGGTTTGAGGTATCTGGTCGCCAGAGTCTTGGCAACAGCATTTATGTTATCGGCCTTTGTGGCATAGCCCTTTCTTCCGAATCCGAACATGTTGTTCTTACGGAAGCAGATTTTACCAAAGGCGCTTTCGTTGGCACCGATTGCCATTACAAACAGACAATTAATGCCATAATCCTGTTCTGCCTGCCAGAAGACCTCTTCAAGTCCTACGAAATTACCGCGTGTCACAAGTTTGAGATCTGCGACAGTAACGCCGCTTGGCTTACTTACGTCCATTTTTCGGATTTCAGACGCTGTATAGCTTTTGATTCTTTCGCCCTTAACAACCTCATTTACAGTAGATTGTCTCAGGGTGTCGCCAAGATCAATACTTTCCTTATAGGTTGAAGCGGCTTTGAGAATTTCCTCTTCTTCGTTATTTGTTGCCTCTGCCATTTTGTTGTTATAGGCATATACACCGGCAACAACAATGGAAGCGGTAATGACAAGAGACAGTACGGCGAAAATAATTGGAAACTTCCATTTATTTTTGCTGTCGCAGGATTTATTTATTTCATCAATGTTATAATATCTCATTGAAACCTCTGTTTTTTTAGAATTAGCATATAACTGCGTTTCGCCATATATTATAAATAATGATTTAAAAAATTTCAACAGGGGCGAATGTCATAAGAGGAGCACTACATGTTAGGAATTGTAAAAAGTGTCATTTGCATATTGATGTCGTTCATTGTACAGGTATCAGTGGGAAATTCTGTTCAGATGTCTCCAGAGGACACTGCCGAAGAGTTCCTGCAGGGACTTTCTCAGGGCAATGATACCGTAGTTCTCAGATATATTGACAATGACTATATCAATCTTATTGAGAATGCCGGCAATGACAAGGTGACGGCACAGTTTTACGAAAGTCTTTTCAGAAACTTTTCTTACGAGATAACAGATTCAAAATCCAGAAACAATGTGGCTGTAGTCAAAATGAGTATTGTTACTGATGATTTCTCGAAAGTTCTCAAACAATACGAGAAGGATTCATACAAATACATCACCTCCAATCTCTATGATAAAGATATAGGTAATAAGAAAAAGCTGAGCAAGAAGTGTCTAGAAATATATCTTGATGATGTAAGCAAGGCTGCAGACGGCAAGGATAACTGTAAGGGCACAATATATATACCGATGGTAAAGAATGAGCACAATGGATGGGATGTATTGGTGGATGATAAGCTTATGTCCTCAATTTTTGGCGGTTTAGTACTGCCCAAATCACAATAAATATCTTGATTTGATATGCATTTAGTGTATAATATAAAGGCGTGATTTTCGCAATAAGGCGGATTACGAAGTGCAATAAGGCGCGAAATCCTTGCAATAACGGAGGTTATTGCCAATAAGTCCATAGGGAGGTGAAACAAATGACAAATTATGAAGTAATGTTCATCATCGATCCTACATTAGAAGATGCCGTTAAGGAATCAACTGTAGAAGCAGTTAAGGGCATCATCGCAGCTCAGGGTGAAGTTGGCGAAGTTGATGTATGGGGAATGAGAAAGCTTGCTTATCCTATCATGAAGAAGAATGAAGGATATTATGTCGTTGTTGAGTTTAAGGGTGAAGCAACTTTGCCGAAGGAACTTGACAGAAGACTCAAGATTTCAGACAACGTTATCAGACATATCATCATTAATAAGGATGAGAAATAAGAAACGGGGTGCAGTATGAACAGTGTTCAGCTTATAGGCAGGTTAACTAGAGATCCGGAAGTGAGATATACATCCGGTCAGAACCAGACTGCTGTTGCCAGATTCTCAATTGCTGTAAACGATGGATACGGTGAAAATGAGCGCACAAGCTTTATCAATATTGTTGTATTCGGAAGACAGGCTGAGAATTGTGAAAGATATCTGAGCAAGGGCAGACAGGTAGGTATTACCGGTAGAATTCAGACCGGCAGCTATGAGAAGGATGGTCGCACTGTTTATACGACCGACGTAGTTGCATCAAGGGTAGAATTTTTAGGCGGCGGAGATGGAGCTTCAAGATCCAACAGCGGCGGTTATCAGAGACCGCAGCAGTCAGAATCACAGCAGAGTCATGCTGAGCCTGCAGGAATAGAAGGGTTCCAGTCCGTTGATGATGATATCCCATTCTAATGAAAGGAGAACAGATCATGGACAACAAGAGACGTGGTGGCATGAGAAGAAAGAAAGTATGCCAGTTCTGTGCTGACAAGACAGAAGTAATTGATTACAAAGACGTTGAGAAGCTTAAGAAATATGTAACTGAAAGAGGCAAGATTCTTCCTAAGAGAATTACAGGAACTTGCGCTATTCACCAGAGAGCAGTTACAACAGCAATCAAGAGAGCAAGAATCGTAGCTCTGCTTCCTTACATTGCTGACTAATTGACAGCTTATATGACAGTGGTCGAAACCCACAATTCGTTAGATTAAATGAATTGTGGGTTTTTTTGTAATGAAGTCCCAAAAGTGCGCCGAATACGTGCAGAATGGCTTATTACAATTGTTTCAGAGTGTTTATTTGTGAGAAGGACTATGCTATAATATATGTTGCTATATTATCGGAAAGGAGCCCCTATCATGCTAACATTGTCATTATTTCTATTGATAATAGTGATTCCATTTGTGACAATGCCCAGAGATATCAGAAAGAATTCAGTATCTCCGTATTTTACGGTTCTTAGATCAATACTGACAACCATGGTCGCTTTGATGGCGATTATGGCAATGGCAAAAATTACAGGAAATCCTTTGTTTGAAACATACCATGATGGCATCGTTAAAGTATGCGATAACATTCTCAATAATGAAAACCTTAGGAGCATGGTAGGGCTTTCGGATGTATCCGATGCCAAGGCGACGGACACACTTATAACATTATATGACGGAATGATTATGAGGATGCCTGGATATCTGATACTCATAACGACAATTGTGTCATATTTTGATTACATCATTCTAAGTAGAAGCTTTGCCAAGAGGCAGCAGGTGCGACTGATGCCTAAGTTCAGAGAATTTTCGTTCCCGAACAATATTGTAATGGCAATGGTTGTAATGTATTTTCTGGCATGGTTTATGAGCAAGGGAGATTTCCCGGCAGGTGATGCAATTTATGCCAACATAAATTATCTCTTTGACATGGTCTTCGCCGTTCAGGGAGCAGCGGTAATATTTATGTTCTGCCATCTTAAGCGCATGCCTAAGGCCGTTCCTGTAATTGCTGTAATTTTTTTCTGGAATGTATATCTGCTCAGAGAAATGATGTTAATAATAGGAATGATGGATTTGATATTTGGAATCAGGAATTTCCTTATATTCAAAGAGCAGCTCAGAGAGCAGAATAAGCGAGACGGCAACAACGACAGAAAGTAATAGGTGGTTTTATGTACGTTGGACGATTAGAAAAATTACTTGCACTTTATACGCCTATGGCGATGTGTACGGTAAACATGCAAGGCAAAGTAACAAGAGCAAGCGAGAAAATCAGTGAAGTATTCAAATATTCCAGTATTGAAGGCGCAGATATTTTCGCACTGACAAGATTAAGGCTGTCTGACATTATTGATGCTGCAAGGGAAGAGAGAAGCCTGCATTACAGCAATGGTGAACAATATTTCAGAGTAAGATGCTATACTTTGGGTAATGGTAGTCCTGAGGCTGAGAATACATCATTTATACTCTACTTTATAAATATCACGCGGTATGAACAGCTCAAAGAACTATACAGTGACAGTATTGTATGTGTCGGATTCATCAATATTGATAACTACGATGAACTTACAAAGAGTGCTGGAGAAGAGGACGAGTTAAATGTATCTGTCGAAATAGATAGATTGATAAGACAGTGGGCTGCATCTATTGACGCGGCACTTGCCAGATACAGAGATCACCTTTACGAAATAGTTTTTAGTTACAAACATCTCGAAAAACTACGGACAAACAGATTTGAAATTCTGGACAAGGTGAAGGAGATTGAAACCAGTGCGGATTTCCCTGTGACATTGAGCATAGGCATAGGTATATTCGGTAAGACAATTGCTGAATGTGAAGATTACGCAGATGCAGCAGTGGATATGGCACTAGGCCGTGGTGGAGACCAGGCCGTTATAAAAAACATTAACGAATTCGAATATTTTGGAGGCAAATCTCAGAGCGTTGAGAAGGGCAATAAGGGTAAGTCAAGAGTAATAGCCCATGCTCTCAAGGCGATGATTAATCAGGCAAACAGAGTGTTCATAATGGGGCACAAAAACCCTGACATGGACTCCTTCGGTGCGTCCATGGGAATCAACAGAATCGCACAGAGTCTCAACAAAGAGACCTACATAGTTTTGGGTGATTATAATGATGCCCTTACTAGCATTGCAGAAGACGCCAAGGAATGTGCGGAATTCAATATAATATCGCCGGAGCGTGCATTGAATCTCATAGAAGAGACATCAATTCTGGTAATTGTTGACACACACAGACCGATGCTTGTAGAAAGCATGGAACTGGTAGACAAAGCGTCCAGAAAAGTTATCATAGACCATCACAGAATGGCAGAGGACGTTATCGGAGATCTGGAGCTTTCGTATATGGAATCATATGCTTCTTCGGCATCGGAGCTTGTAACAGAAATGGTGCAGTATGCTTGCGGACGCCGGGCACTTACCACTATGGAAGCTAATGGTCTTATGGCAGGTATAATGGTAGATACGAACAGATTCGCTGTAAAGGCAGGTGTGCGTACTTTTGAAGCGGCTTCATGGCTCAAAAGATGCGGAGCTAACCTTGATCAGGTGCGAAAGTACTTCCAGGGAGACAGCGATGCGATCCGTGTCAAAGCTATGTGCATAGCCAATGCGGTATTCCACGAGGATGGCATTGTAATGTCAGTAATGCCGGGAAGCAATCTTAACGTACAGGTACTCAACTCCCAGGTGGCAGACGAATTGCTTACAGTCAAAGGTGTCAAGGCGACATTCATTGCCGGAACCGACGAAAACGGCAGAACATCGGTCAGCGCCAGATCTTTGGGAGAGGTAAACGTCCAGGTTATAATGGAAAAGTTTGGCGGTGGCGGTCATCTGAGCGTTGCGGGCACTCAGGTGGATGTGGCACCAGAGGTGATACTTGCGGATATAAGGGAGTATTTGGACATATTAAATGCATAAGAATACTTTGAATAATTTCGTAAAACATTCACAATAGGAGGATAAAATAATATGATAGTAATTCTTTTGAAAGATGTTAAAGGCAAAGGCAAAGCCGGAGACGTTGTTAAGGTAAACGACGGTTATGCCAGAAACATGCTGCTGCCAAGAGGTCTGGCTCAGGAAGCAACTGAAGGCAATATCAGAAATCTTGAAAAGCAGAAAGCAATCGCAGAAGAAAAGAGAGCTGCAGAAGAAGCCAGAGCTAAGGAAGATAAAGCAAAGCTTGAAGATATTACGCTGGAGATCAAGTCCAAGGGCGGAGACAGTGGTAAGCTGTTTGGTTCAATAACGTCAAAGGACATTTCGGATGCTCTTGAAGCGCAGGAAGGTATTAAGATTGACAAGAAAAAGATTGATATGTCATCACCTATCAAGGTAGCAGGCGAGAGTACTGTAACAATCAAGCTTTTCACTAATATTGCCGCACAGTTAAAGGTTCATGTTTCAATCTAAAGCCTTTAATTTAGTGAATTGAGGAAGGGTGAACATGGAACAGATAAATGAGGGAAGAATCCCGCCCCACAGCCTTGAAGCGGAGAAATCTGTACTGGGAGCTTCAATGCTTTCTGAAGAAGCCTTAGGTGACGTGGCGGAAACTGTAAGACCCGATGATTTTTATGACAAAAATCACAAAGAAATCTTCGAATCAATATTAGAGCTCAATCGCAAAAGCCTGCCTGTTGACGTTCTTACCGTATCGGAGGAACTCAAAAAGCGTGGGAGTCTAAATATGGTCGGTGGAAGAGCTTATGTGGCATCACTGTCATCAAGCACACCGACGACATCAAATGCCCTTGAATATGCTAAGATAGTTTCGGAGCAGGCGGCAGTAAGAAAGCTTATTGCGGCAGCTGATGATATTATGGACAAGGGATACGACGGCGGCATGGCGGCCAGTCAGATGATTGATTATGCAGAGCGTGAAATTTTCGAAATATCCCAGTCCAGACAGAAGGGCAAATATACACATATTCAGGAGGCACTCCTTGCTAATATAGACGCCATTGATAAGGCTGCTCAGATGGAAGACGGACTGACGGGTATCACAACCGGTTTCGCAGATCTAGATGCCAAGACTTCCGGACTTCAGAAATCCGACCTTATTATACTTGCAGCAAGACCGGCAATGGGTAAGACGGCCTTTGCTCTTAGTGTGGCCAGAAATGCGGCTGTAAAGGGAAAGGCTTCGGTAATGATATTCAGCATGGAAATGGCCAAAGAGCAGCTTAGCCAAAGATTGTTGAGTATGGAATCGAAGGTTGAACTTCAGAAGCTAAAGAAGGGTAACCTTGACAGAAGAGACTGGGAAGATATAAATGTTGCCATGGATATTCTGTCAGAGACAAATATACATATAGATGATACTGCAGGTGTAAGCATTATGGAGATGAAGAGCAAGTGTAGGAGGCTAAAAGCCGAGAAAGGGCTTGATCTTGTTGTAATCGACTACCTGCAGCTGATGAATCCGGAAGGCAAGGCGGATTCAAGAACACAGGAGATATCAGTACTGTCCAGAAATCTGAAGCTTCTGGCCAGGGAACTTGACTGTCCGGTTCTGGTGCTTTCACAGCTTAGCCGTGCACCTGAAACGAGAACAGATCACAGACCTATGCTTTCTGACCTTCGAGAATCAGGATCAATTGAGCAGGATGCGGATATTGTAATCTTCCTGTACAGAGATGAATACTACAATAAGGAAACTACAGAAAAACCGGGAGAGTGTGAGGTTATCGTGGCCAAGCATAGAAGTGGTCCTACGGGAACCATCGACGTATCATGGATAGAAAGATACACCCAGTTTAAGGATAAGGCGTCAGGAGTATTGCCTACATTTTAGACCAGGAGGAAGCTGTGGCATTTAGACGTGAAAAGATCAACGACTTGTTTCTTATGGATACAAGAGTTGAGAATATGTTTATAAATGAATATATGGCAACAGCTCCGGGCGATTATGTCAAGATTTATCTGATAGCCCAGATGTATACCGATGCAGGTATGTCAATTACCAATGAGGATATAGCAAAGACTCTTGGAATTGAAGTTGAGGACGTTCTCAAGGCATGGAATTACTGGGAGAAAAAAGGAATAATCCGTAAGGTTCATTCCGGGAAACAGGGCAAACTTGACTACGATGTGGAATTGATAAATCTCAGAGAAGGTATGTATGGCACAAGCCCGGCACCGGTAAATTCGGATTACAGCGTTCAGTCTTCTATGGGTGACCGGGAAATTCAAGAGATGCTCAGTACCATCGAAAAAATGATGGGAAGTGTTATGAATGGTACGGAAGTAACTGAGATTATAAGCTGGATTAATGACTACAGAGTAACTCCGGATGTGGTAATATACGCTTTCAAATACAGTCTCGAAAGAAAGAAAAGAAACATTAAATACGTAGAAGCAGTAATAAGGAACTGGTCTGAAGATGGTCTCACTGATGTGGAATCAATAGAGCATAAACTGAGCATGGTCGACAAGAGACAGTACATGTACAGCAGAGTGTTCAAGGCATTGGGATTCAATAGAAATTCCACCGAAGAAGAGCGGAGAATTATGGATACATGGTTTGATGACATGGAATTCTCCATAGACAAAGTTCTTGAAGCGTGCAAGAAGACGTCGGGCATATCAAGTCCTAACATTAATTATGTCAATAAGGTTCTCGCCAACTGGCACGAAGAACAAGCCAATGTTGCTGCCGGCGGAAGACGGGCAGATGTAACGGCAGGAGATATTACCCGATATTATGAAATAGTAAGAGAAAGCAACGAAAAGATTGCAGAGGCACATAGGCATGAGGTATTTGCCAAGGTGCCGAGAATCAAAGAAATTGAAGATGAACTCATAGCGGCAGCATCAGAAATGATGAAGCTTACCCTCTCTAAACGAACAGACAAACAAGAGGCAATAGATAAGCTCAAAGAGCAGTCGGAGTTGATAAGAATAGAAGAGGCATTCCTGCTTACCGACAACGGTTTTGATGTGGATTACATGGAAACTCGCTACGCATGTGATAAATGCAAAGATACGGGAGTGCTGGAAACAGGAGAACGATGTCAATGTCAAAGCGAAGTGACACGAGAGAAAATAGACCTGTTGATGAAGTCAAAACAGGCAAAATAACAACTGAAAACAAAGGGGCAGATTCCAATACCATGTCCAAGGAAGAGTTGTTGGCCTCTAATCCCAAAGCAAGAGAAATGTACAGGAAACTGCGCAATCTCAGAAAGAGTGTTGATGCAATCAAAGAACATGAAGCGGACATTCTGGAGGTTGAGCCAAAAGAGCCGCCAAAGCAAAGGGTAGATAGTGCAGGCATGACAGAGTCTGAGAAGGCGGTTTTGAGGAAGGCAAGGGAAGACAGTGAGCTTTCTCAGCGCAAAAAGCTTGAAATGGCAAAGAAGCAGGCACAGAGAATCAAGCAGATGGAAGAAGCCAAGAGAAATGCCGCAATCAAGCAGCGTGAAGCGAAATTACTGAGACAAAAGGCAATTGAAGCAGGTAAGGAAGCTGAGAAGGTGAAAGCTTCAAAAGCTGGTTCAGCCGATGAGATAATTGCTGCTCAAGCAAAGGGCAAGGGTTCCCACAATCCAAATGCAAATGGACTTTCACAGCAGGGAGTAACAGGAAATAAACCAAATAGAGGAACTGTTTCTACTGGAGAACTTGAGAATCTCCAGGACGTTCTCAAGGATATTCATGCAAAACAGGGCAAGGTTCTGAATAAAGTTTCAGACATAACAGATACAGCAACAAGTGTACTTAATGAAAAGCATGAAAAGAGCATTCAGGAGCTGACGAAGGTTCAGGAAGAGGCGAAGATTGCAAGAGAAAAGCAGCGTGAGGCCTTAGCAGATGAACTGGAAGAATCCAGAGCTAAAAGAAAGCAGCAAAGCGAACAAAACAAGGCTAAACACATCAGTATGGAAGCTGAAATCAGAGCAAAGGAAAAAGAAAAAAAGGCTCAGATGAAAGCAGAACAGGCCGCACTTGCAGCGAAGCTCAAGGCCGAAAAGGCTGCGCAAAAGGCCGAGAAGAAGGCCCAAATGAATGCCGAGGCCGCAAAGCGCAGGGCGCTTAAACTTGCAGAAGAGGCAAGAATCAGAGAAGAGAAGCGGACACGCAAGGAGCACCATAACCGGGAGGAAGCTGCCAGAAAAGCTGAAGAACTGAGAATTCGTGAAGAACGTAAGGATAAGGCAAGAAAGCTTTGGAAAGAGCGTGACGAAAAACGTCAGGCAAAGAGAAGAAAAAGACGCGAAGCAGAACTCAAGGAAGCCGAAAACGAACTGAAAATTCATCAGGAAATAGAGCGTTACAGACGTGCCAAAAGGCAGGAAGAAGATGAACGTGCAAAGCTTTGGAAAATAAGTAAGGAAGATGCTGCGCGAGGTGGTGGTCTGATAACGGTACATGATACCACTATCAAGACAGAAATAAACAAACATGCCAAAATCAGAATTGTAGACCTTTTCGGAATCAAGACAAAAGAAGAAAGAAAAGCCAAGACTGAAGAGGAACGTATGGCTCTGAGAATGGAGCGTGAATACAGACGTGAGGATGCCAGAGCCAAGTATTCATTTAACAGAATGCTCCGTATCAGAACGTATCAGAACAGTCCTCTGGGCAGGAAGCTGCAGAAGTTCAAACAGAAGTGTGATGAAAACAAGAAAAAGATAATTACTGTATCTTCAGCGATAGGAACTGTTCTTGTATGTGCTGCAATTGTAGTGAGCTACTACACAGCATATGAATATTCCTATAATGGAGTGCCACTCGGTTATGTTAAAAACAAGGACGATGTACTTGCTGTAACTGGACTGATTAAGGGAGCAATGTCAGAAGATAATAACGTGGATGTTCTTATCGGACCTGAAGACATAACCTTTGACAGAGTCACATATTTGGGCAACGTAAAGATAGACACAACAGAGAATGTGCTTAACAGACTTACCTATATGAGCGACTTCAAGGTTGCGTCATACGGAATATATGTTGACGGCAACAAGGTTGGAGCGCTTCAGAGTAAGGATGATGTCAAGAAGGTTCTCGAAACTCTCAAAGGAATGTATGTGAGCAAGGCGGACAAGAGCGAAGTCAGGGAAGCCGTATTCCTCGAGAAGGTTGATGTTAAGGAATGTCCAACTAAGTTGGGTAACCTGCTGACAACTGATGAAATGGTAGGAAAACTTACTACGGATACTAAGAAGGAAACTGTTCATTCTGCTGTATCCGGTGAAACAGTTGAATACATTGCATCAGCATTCGGTACAACAGAAGAAAAAATCATAAAGGATAACCCTAAACTGAAAAAGGGTAAAGTTGATGCGGGCACACCTGTATTAATCAAGACCGATGCACCGCTTGTGACCGTACTTATCAAGGAAAAGATTGAATACGCCGAGGACATTGACTACAAAGTTGAGAAAACAAAAGACAAGGATATGTATGAGGGCGATGACAAGGTAACCCAGAAGGGTGAAAAGGGCTCAAGAGAAGTTACTGCGGAAATCGTGACTAGTAACGGTAAAGAGATACAGAGAGATACTTTGGATGTCAATGTGACCAAGGAACCTGTGACAAAGAAGATAACTGTAGGAACAAAGGAAAGACCACCTACAATAGGAGACGGCAAATTTTCATGTCCTATTCATGACAAGTTCCATCAGACTACAGGATTCAGAATGAGATGGGGAAGATTCCACAAGGGTGTTGACCTGGCATGCCCTACAGGAACCAAGGTACACGCTGCAGATGGCGGTACGGTTGTTATAGCAAGTTACAAACCTTCATACGGCAACCTGGTTGTAATAGATCACCAGAACGGGTACACGACCAAGTATGCACATAACAGCAAGATTCTTGTTAACGTAGGTGATAAGGTATACGAAGGACAGGTGGTGGCACTTGTAGGAAGTACAGGTAACAGTACAGGTCCACACTGTCATTTTGAAGTACGTTACAACAACAACCCTAAGAATCCGCTCGACTTCATATCTTATTAGCAGAGTTTGAAGCCAGTATAAAAACATGAGGCATGTCCTCAAAACACAGACATTTCAAAAGACCATCGACAGGTTTACTGCAGATGGTCTTTGTGTTTTTCATCTTATAACTACGCCTTTTGGCCTATAGCTATATATAAATTTTATTGTGTGGCATTTACTACTTCCTGTATTGGGAACCATCTGCTTGTGGATGGCTGTATCCAATAGGCATAAGCTTATATGTGAAGATAAAGCCTGGAACAGAGCAGTCCTTGTAAAATGCATTTTTAACACGTTCCAGAGCTATCGAACCGGTATTGTGATTTTTGGTAGGAAGTAGTACAACAAACTGGGATGGACTGTATCGTGATATGGTATCTCCCTTCCGCAGATTAAATTTAAGGGTTGCCTTAAGCATGTTCATGACTTTGTCCAGAAGCAGAAGCTCTGATTCATCAGGATTCTGACTGGTGCAGGACAATGTGATAACTCCCAGGAAAGCGGTGATGCCGAGGCGCTGGAGGTTACGCATATTGATTTTATAAATGTCCTTAAAAATCGAGTAGTCACAAACGAAAGCGGTTTTGTCCCCATCTTCACGTTCAAGATCTTCGGAGACAATTTCCAGTGTAGACTCTGAGTTATGGTCAATCTGAATCAGAGTTTTGTAAAATTCAAGAATATCCTCTGAAGGGCTTGTTCCAAGCTTTGTGTAATGCAACTGAACGGTGTAATTGTAATGGTTTATGGCTTCGGATTTCATGTCGAGTTGAACCAATGCGTTCATCAGTTCAAGATTTAGTCTGGAATCGAATTTGTCAATTTCCAGAGCTTTCCTTGAAACCCTCAGTACATCCTCATAGAGGTCGTTATCATTTAGGAGGGAAATGTATTTACAGGCAGTTCTAAGAAACATCTCGTGGTAGTACATGCTTCGGGGAACTATCCACGACTCAGTATCATAGCTTGGCAGAAGATCCTTCTCGTAAAGAGACAGTGCGGTTTCAAAATCTCTCTCGCTGATACTGTCAAGCTCTGTAACGGACATGAGTCCTGTGACGAGTTCCTCGAATTTATAAATGTCAATATCATTATATACATCATAATTCCATTGATAAACACCACGTGATGTACGAATTATATCACTCAACCCGAAAGGCTTAAGATCCTTACGGAGTCTGCTTACCAGTGTTTTCAGAGCTGACTCAGGGTTTGATGAATCATCATCGCCCCAAAGGTGCTCGAAAATGTTAAAGTTTGTGAAGGGAGCATTCTTGTTTACCAGCAGATATTGGAGTAGCGCAATCTTCTTTTTTGAATTGCCCAGCTCATCTAGAATATCGTGCTCCCCCAGTCTAATCTCAAATTTCCCAAGAAGACGAACCTTAAGATTGTCCATGTGAATCACCTCTCATACCCCTAACTTTCGTCGCATTACATCAGGATTAAAACTGTGAGTGATTACGGAGTCACTATCCACAAGTCCCTGATTATAGAGTTCAAGCAGACTGTTTTCCATAGTGATCATCCCATCGCCAGAATTGGTTTGCATTACGGAATCTATCTGATGGGTCCGGGATTCTCTAATCATAGTTCGTATGGCAGGATTTGCCATCATGATTTCAAAGACCGGACGCTGGATACCATCTGAAGTGTTTATCAGTTGCTGGGAGATTACTCCCTGAAGCACCATTGATAACTGCAGGCGTATTTGTGGCTGCATTTCAGCTGAAAAACCATCAACTATTCTGTCTATGGTATTTTTGGCACCTAGAGTATGAAGAGTGCTGAGAACCAGATGGCCTGTCTCAGCCGCAGTCATTGCAATGCTTATAGATTCTATATCGCGAAGTTCACCGACGAGTATAACATCGGGAGCCTGTCGCAGAGCAGCCCTCAATGCAGAAGCGTAATCGCGGGTGTCCAGTGATATTTCACGCTGGCTTACAATGCTTTTTTTGTGAGGGTGTAGATATTCAATAGGGTCTTCCAAGGTTATTATATGGTCGGCTTTTGTCTGATTTATCCTGTCGATAATGCAGGAAAGGGTAACAGATTTACCGCTTCCTGCAGGTCCTGTGACAAGGACAAGACCCTTAGTGCAGTCGGCAAAGCTAAGAACGGCTTCAGGTATGTGGAATGCGTCAGGATCAGGAAGTGAGAAGGGTATTAATCTTATTACCGCAGCAAGAGAACCCCGCTGTTTGTACATGTTGGTTCTAAAACGTGCCACACCCGGAATTGAGAAGCTGAGATCATCATCACCGGATTCGATTACTCTTTTGTTGTCGAGATGAGCAAGACGGTACATGGTTTCAATCAAAACTCTGGTATCATCCGGGAGCATGCGCTCCTCTGAATAATTGCGGAAAGAACCATTGATTTTGAATGTCAGTGCATGACCGGCAACTATGAAAATGTCCGATGCTCCCATCTCTTTTGCATCGGTAAGAACTTTTACTAAATCTACCATATTGTTATTCTACCACCCATGTCATAATATCAATTTTGTCCTTATTGACGTTAGCCTCAACCTTAAGATCCTGCTTTTTGTTTATAGGAATCTTGAAAGTAACGTATTTATCGGCCTTGGTAACTACGATGTTACCAGCGTCGGTTTCATATACTGCTTTGGTGCCACCGGTATGACCACCGGATTTCCCTGTGGAAACCAGACTCAGCAGATCTGAGGCAACGGTTTCGGCAGCATAATAATTGTTGCAGTAGGTTTCGCTCTTTTGAGCTGATGTCATTTTATTGTTAGCGGATATATATGTCAGTGAAGCGAAGGCTGCTGTAACAAGCAGTAGCAGTGCCACCATAATGGAGGCTATTCCGCCACCAAGGAAAGTACGCCTGTTCAATTTCATTTTGATGAAGCTCCTTTCCGGACCGCCTTGAATTCAAGTGAATATACCTTGCTGCTGTCCTCGTTTTTTGTGAATTCGATAGTATACTTGCTGCATTTACCGGAAGCCTCGCGTGTTACCAGAGCAGTGAATGTACTTCGAACCTTAGCAACCGGTTGCATGTTTTCATCAAAATATATGAAGAGTTTTCCGTCAACTATGTCATAGCAGTTGCGTTGACTTATTCTATTGCCTGTCTTCGATAAATTGCCGTTCACAGATTTGAGAGTCTCGGCGATAGATGTACTTCTTGTTACTGCGTTTTCCAGTGCGGCAGCCTCATCAGCTCGTTTATCTGCTTTAACAAATATTACCGCACAGGTAACTGAACCGAAGAGAAAGAAGGCGAGAAGAATCACAAGTTCAAGTGTCAGAAGGGATTTGCCCGACAGTTTATTCATTATCGTGTCCTCCTTCCAGATTCAGATTGATGGTGGAATGAATGCCGCTTCCGGAAGACATAGCAATCTGAAGAAGATTGTCGTCGGTTATTTTGAAATCTGCGGAGTCCAGGTTCATGACATTTTGTCCGTGAGTAGGGTCCACTTTGGAACCTTTTTTGACGGTTACTTCTTTGAGGGAGTTATCGTAAACATAGAGCCAAGTTTCGAGAATTTTTCCTCCGCTAGTTTCCCCGATGACAAGGGCAGGTATTTCATTGCCTGCGGTAGCGGTTCTTATTTGGGATTTATCCTCACAACGACGTACCTTTTGTGCGAAGTAAAGGGATGCCGTGTTGATATTGTGAGTTCCTTTGTTGTCACCAGTTGTCCTGTATATGTTGACTCCGAGCAGAGCAAGACCTGTTGAAGTCAGTGCAAACAGACCAATGAGAACAACTATAAAGATTATGTCAATGTGATGTTTTCTGTTACTCATGGAAACTCCGTGATTATTGTGCAGGTAAAACGGTAATGTCCGGCATCATGTTGTCGCCGATATATGTATAGTGATATATGTAATCATCTTCATTAAGAGTAAGAGCGTAGTTGTCCGCCAGATAGTCAATGGATTTGGGATATTCTCCCTCCAGAGCATAGCACTGCACCGCAAACCGGCGAACTGTATCTTCCGTCTGTCTCAGACTCTCTTTGGAATAGGTATCGCTAAGATGGTTTCCTGTCCATATGATTGTAAGTATCACGACAAAGATACACAGTGCCGCAACAACTGATTTTGTCAGAAATGATTTTTTCATGGGTTATCACCTGGATTTCATCATATTGAAGCCATAACATTCATCAGAGGAACCATTATGCTGAGCAGGATTGAACCAACAATGAGAGTCATAGTAATTACAAGGATAGGTTCGACAAAGCCAAGCAAGGAGTTAATTTTGTCGTTTATTTCTTCTGAATATCTGTCTGATATGATGTTCATTACCTTGTCGGACTCGCCTGATTTCTCACCAGCGGCGAGGAGTGCTGGATAATATCCGTCAAATACACTACATTTTGAAATGGCTGATGATAAGGTTTCACCTTTGCGTATTTCTGTCAGTATTTCAGAGGATTTTTCTCGAATCCATAGAGATTCGCTCATGTCACATTCAAGTTGGAGAGCCTCCTCTGTAGTAATACCTCCGGAAAGAAGGAGAGCCATGGCGTAGGCGAAGCTACCCGCTTGAGCCTTTTGGCGTATTTTGCTGATAACCGGAAACCTGCTCATGAATCCGGAAGAACCTTCAGATGTTGTTATAATTCGGCCGCCTGAAATGAATGCGGCAGCTACAAGACCGAGAATAAGGATGAGTGCCATAATAAGCCCGATTTCAAAGGTTTTGCTTTCGGTGACCAGTCTGACGATAAGCGGCATTCTGGCTCCCGTTTCTGTGAATACAGCTCCAAAGAGAGGGAGAACCTTGATTATGAGAACAGATAGTACACCGAACATTACCGCTAACATTATGAGGGGGAATGTCATGGTGTTCCTTACAGATTTACCAAGTGAGTCCATTCGTTCATAATACAGTGCTAGCCCTGATATGGTTTCATCCAGCTTGCCAGAGGTTTGAGCCAGAGTGAGAACCTGAATTACATGGGGAGGCAAAACACCGGTGGACTGTGCGGCCTCCGGAAGAGTGCAGCCACTGTCGATAGATGTAATCATCTGGGTGCACATCTGCTGGCGTACATCATTTTTGGTGTTGTTAGCCATTATGTAAAACGCCTCGCTCAGACTTATGCCACTTCCCAGAAGAAGGGAAAGCTCCTTGAAAAAAAGTGAAATATCTAGGGGACTGAGTGTGTCTGATTTTTTTGTATTTAATATCATAAAAATGCTCCAGTATGTTTAGTAGAAATAAAGAGCGTGGTAACTGTCCTTATTTTTGGTGTAATCGGCTGCACCGGCTCCGCCGGAAGACACAGTGGCTGGATCCATAAGAGTCCAGTCTGTTCCGTCAAATTCAATAACATTATCTACCCAGCCGATGTCCGAAACATAGACGCTGATCCATGCATGATAATCACTGCCTCTATATCCCACAACGAGCTTTGTGGGAATATTGCTGATTCTGAGCATGGCAGTCATAAGGGATGCATAATCAAAGCATATTCCCTTGCCTGAGTTTATTACATTATCCAAATCTGGCACGTACCCTGTCGATACAGAAGCTGCCAGAGAATAATCAAAATCAATATGTTTGATAACATAATTGTAGACATCAGATACGATATCAAGTTGCGTTTTGTCACCTGAAGTGACCTTATCCGCCAGTGATACAACAGAATCGCTTTTGTCCGAATAATAAACATAGGTGTTAGGATACAGGAAAGGCAGATTTTCATCTTCAAGCTGAACCTTAACGCTGCAGGCATAAACCATTGCATATTGATTGCCAGCCACATTTTCGTAGACCTCAACGGAATAAGTTCCGTTCCCGCATGAAAACGGAAAAATCATAAATTTGTCCATTTTGTCTATATCATAAGTATAGGTCTGACCTTCCGACTGCATTTGTAGCTTGACTTTGTGACAATTGCCCAGATATTTGACACCTATATAACCCTTGGAACTCTGAGATAAATCTATCTTGACACTGCTGTTACCCTTGACATTTTTTTCTGAAAGGGTGGCAAGATGAAGCGGTCCTTTGTCTACAGGGGCACTGCTGCCTTCCGCCTTGCTGCATGATGTCATGGCGAGCATGGTTAAAATGATAAGCAGCGAAAGCAAAAGCAATATTAATTTGTTTATTGAATTATGTATAGTCAATTTGTACTTAAACCCCACTGATTTGAACACTTGAGAGAATTACTCGCACGAGTAAATTATAACAATATATTGAGAATATTGCAATTTTATATGGGTATATATGATATAATCGTGGCATGAGTAAAACTAGACGCAGTGTAGAATTCAAAAACAACAGCCGCGTAATTGATATTGACGAGGCGAGAGAAAAACGACAGGCCAAACGCAAATCACAGCGGGAAGCTTTAGAAAAAAAGCAGGCAAGAAGAAACAAAAAGCCTGAAACACGTGGCAAGCGCGCAATCCGCCGTAAGAAAAACAGAAACAGGCTGATGGCAGCGCTGCTTATTTTGCTTGTAACCATATTTCTGGCATGCTGGGGATTCAAGATAGTATCTCTGATTAACGAAAAACACGATGTTAATGAACAGAAAGAGGCTCTCAAACATCAGAAGACTGAGCTTGAACAGAAACTTGCAGATGCCGACGATAAGGAGACTTTGGAAGATATAGCGAGAGAGAAGCTCAGACTCATTAAACCAGGAGAGATTCTGTATATGTTCCCATCGGATTTTAATGACAGTAGCAAAGGTGATGACAATGGAGAAGATTAAAGAAATAATAGTAGTAGAAGGTCGTGACGACACGGATGCAATCAAAAAAAGTGTTGATGCCATCACAATAGAAACACATGGATATGGTATAAATAAACAGACGTGGCAGCTTATTGCCGATGCGTATAAGGGACCGGGTATTGTGGTATTCACAGACCCGGATTTTGCGGGGGAGCAAATAAGGAGACGGATTCTGGACAGGTTTCCTATGGCCAAGGAGGCATTCCTTCATAGAGATGACGCTACAAAAAAAGGCGATATAGGCATTGAAAATGCCAGACCGGAGGCAATAAGACAGGCATTGAGCAAGGCTCACTGCACAGTTACAGAAGAAAAAGAAACAGCTATAATGCTGGAAGATATGACAAGGGCAGGGCTGGCAGGTGGTGCAGGTGCATCGGCAGCTCGCGCTGAAGTAGGAAAGAAGCTGGGAGTAGGCTATGCCAATGTTAAGACCTTTATGGCCAGACTTAACAGATTCGGAATAACTAAGGAACAGCTGATGGAGGCTGCCGGGAGAGATAAATGAATTTATACGAAAAGTCCACAATAGAAGCAATTAAGGCTAGTCACAATTTTAAATTGAGCAAGAGCCTTGGACAGAATTTCATTACAGACTACAGTGTTATTGAGGATATTGTTTACGGAAGTGGGGTAGGCTCTGATGACCTTGTAATAGAAATAGGTCCCGGAATAGGAGTGCTGACCGATGCTGCAGCAGATGTTGCTGCAAGGGTGATTGCCATAGAAATTGATGACAAGTTAATTCCTATTCTCAATGAAACACTGGCGCATCACGATAACGTAAGAATAATACATGAAGATGTTCTCAATGTTGATATAAACAGTGTTATCGCGGAGGAAAGAAGCGCGGGATCCTTCGGTGGCGACGTGAAGATAATGGGTAATTTGCCCTACTATATTACAACACCGATTATAATGGGGCTTCTTGAAAAGGGCGTGGATGCTGAGAGCATTACCGTTATGATGCAAAAGGAGGTCGCTGACAGGATCAAGGCGAAACCGGGAAGCAAGGCCTACGGAGCCTTGAGCGTAGCGGTACAGTATTACTGTAATGTTGAGCAGGTATGCCTAGTATCCAAGGAGGTCTTCCTGCCGAAACCCAAGGTGGATTCGTCAGTACTCAAGCTGACTCTCAGAGAAAACAAGCCCGTTAAACTCATAGACGAGCAGATATTTTTTGAATGTATCAGAGGCGGATTCGGGCAGAGACGAAAAACTCTGCTGAATTCATTGACAGGTGTCAGAGGAATGGGCAAGGATCAGGTGCGAAACATTCTGGAAAGCGTGGGCATTGACGGAATAAGGCGTGCCGAAACATTGACTATTGAAGAATTTGCGGCATTGGCGAATGCTGTATCGGAACAGGAGAAATTTTGATGAGTAGTATTAAAAATCTATGGGGGAAATTCAAGAAATTTTCCGGCAGATATATTGTGATGCTGATAGTAGTGTCTATTGTTCTCGACATAATTATTGAGACCTTCGCAAGGCACTCACTTATTAAGAGTTCAATCTTCATTCTAGGGCATCCGCTGGTGGCATTGTGCAACATTTCTTTGATATTTGCGGTAATGTCTCTGGCAATGCTGTTCAAAAAACGATGTTTTGCGACAGCTATGCTATCCATTCTGTGGCTTGCTCTGGGTGTGGCTAACGGAGTTATTTTGATCAACAGAATGACACCGCTTACCACAAAGGACTTTGACAACCTAAAGGACGGTTGGTCCATTATTGGCAATTATTTTTCAACAAAGACAGTGATTATTGTAATAGTTTCTGTGGTTGCGGTAGTTCTGATGGGAATATTGGCATACAGAAAGAGTCCGAGAATGTCACAAAAGCCGGATTACAGGAAGGTTACAGCAACCATAGCCATAGCAATCATAAGCTGTGTCACTCTTATTACGGGAGGCATGAAGCTGGGAGCACTGGATACATTCTTCTATAATCTAGCATATGCATATGCAGATAATGGTGTGCCGTATTGCTTTGTTATTACAGCCGTTAAATCCGGTGTGGATAAACCATCTGACTATTCTAAGGAACGCATTACAGGAATTTTCAGGAATAATGAACTGGGCAAGAACAAAACTTATGAACCAGGGACTGATGACAATACTGACGTGGCCAAGAAGCCTAACGTTATTTTCCTTCAGCTTGAGTCCTTTATCGACCCTACATTGGTCAAAAGTGTGAAATTTAACAAGGATCCAATGCCTAATTACAGGAAGCTGATGAAGGAATATTCCAGCGGTTATTTGACAGTGCCGGCTTGTGGTGCCGGAACTGCTAACGTTGAATTCGAGGTTATGACAGGTATGAGTGTCAAGAATTTCGGACCGGGAGAATATCCGTATAAGACCATTCTCAAGAAGAACACTGTTGAATGTGCTCCATATGACATGAAGCAGCTGGGATACTCCACCCATGCAGTTCACAATCACAGAGGTGCATTCTATTACAGAAATAAGGTCTTTGCTAACATGGGCTTTGATACTTTCACATGCCTTGAATATATGAACAATGTTGTGAAAACACCAAAGAACTGGGCAAAGGATCAGATTCTGACAGAACAGATTACGGACGCAATGAAGAGTACCAAAGGAGAGGACTACATATATACCATCTCTGTACAGGGTCATGGCAGATATCCTACCGAACAGCTCATTGAAAATCCTGAAATAGAAGTGACCAAGGCGAATACAGAGGAACAGAAGTGGGCATATGAGTATTATGCCAATCAGGTTTATGAAATGGACAAGTTCGTCAAAGAACTGACCGACACACTTTCCGAATACGATGAGGATGTTGTCCTTGTAATGTACGGAGATCATCTGCCTGCTCTTGACATGACGGAAGAAGAGATGAAGAACGGGTCCCTTTATCAGACTCAGTACATAGTATGGGATAACTTTGGCATGACCAGTGAGAACAAGGATCTTATGGCATACCAGCTCAATGCAGATGTCATGAAGAGGCTTGGCATTTCGGTAGGGTTAATGAACAAGTTCCATCAGGACAATTCATATTCAGATAAATATCTGGATGATATGAAAGCTCTCACATACGACATGCTTTATGGTGAAAGATACATATACGGAGGAAAGAATCCATTCAAGCCGACAGACCTTAAGATGGGCGTTAAGAACATCAAGATAAAAGAGGTTGTGCAGGTTGGTGAGAAATACTATATAAAGGGTGAGAATTTCACTGAATACAGTAAGATATCTCTTGATGGTGAAGCGCTCAAGACGGTATATCTTAGTCCGACACTTCTTCAGCTTAACGAAGAGGTGGATCCTGAGGATGCATCAAGAATGAAGGTAAGCCAGGTAGAGAAAAACAAAGAAATACTTAGCACAACAGAATAATATAAATGCCGGCTGTGAAAGGCCGGCATTTGAAGTGGGAGACAAGATGTTTCAGAGAGTAAGAGTGCCCGTGTTAGAGGGCGAAAAGGTAATTCTGAGAAATTGGACACACAAAGATGCGGGCGATTTGTATGAATATGCCAAGGATCCAAGAGTGGGACCTGCAGCCGGATGGCCCCCGCACAGAAGTCGTAGCGAGTCAGGATTCATAATAGAAGAAGTTTACTTAAGGAAGATGGATTGGGCGATTACAGACGCGAAGACCGGCAGACCCATTGGCAATATAGGTCTTGATGATGAGGCTATAAGAGTCAAAATAAACAGCAGGGAAGTAGGGTATTCCATTGCAGCTGACTGTTGGGGTAGGGGAATGGCAACTGAGGCGCTGGGTCTTGTGGTTCAGTACAGCTTTGAAGTGCTGGGCCTTGAGAGTCTTACCCTGAGAGTTGAACCGGACAATATGGCAAGCAGGCGTGTAGCCGAAAAGTGTGGATTTATTTTTGAGGGCATATTGAGAAAATCATACAAGCGGTACGACAACGTTATTACAGATATGGCATGTTATTCAATCCTCGATGTGGATTATTACGAAAGAGATATGTGAAATGGGAAAGAAAAAGGATAAAAAAACAGAAAAGACTAATGCGGTAAGACTTGTAGAAGCTGCCGGAATAGAATATCAGCTTCGTGAGCAGGATGTTTCGGGAGGTTTCCTGGGTGGAGTCGAAATGGCCAGAATGCTGGATCAGAATCCCAAACAGGTATTCAAGACTCTGGTGACGGTCTCTACATCAGGGGAGCACTTCGTTTGCGTTATTCCTGTAGACAGAGAGCTCAACCTTAAGAAGGCGGCCAAACATTTTGGCGTAAAGAAGGTAGAAATGCTGCTCAGTCGTAAACTACTGGAGACAACAGGATACATTCATGGAGGATGTTCTCCTGTGGGAATGAAAAAACCATTTCCAACTGTAATAGATGACAGTGCGCTAGAGTTTGAAACCATAATGGTAAGCGGCGGCAAAGTAGGTCTTCAGATGGAACTTAAGGTTGAGGATTTAATTGCTCTTATTAATGCATCTTGCGGGAACGTAACGGATGTAACAGAAGGAGAAGCTTAGACAAATCCAACAAAAAACATCATGGGGAATAAATAAAATGTTTGTTTTCGCCAAACAAATAAGAATCAAATTATTTGTTTGCAGTACATAAAAAGTACAACACTTTTTGTTGACATACCGCCACTAATATTGTAGGCTATAAACTGCACAGATTTAGATAGGGAGATATAGTGAAATGGCGAAAAGACTCAATGAAGCAGTAGAAATCAGATGGCATGGCAGAGGCGGTCAGGGTGCGAAGACAGCATGTCTTCTTCTGGCAGATTGTGCATTTAATTCAGGTAAATATGTTCAGGGATTCCCTGAATACGGTCCCGAGAGACAAGGTGCACCGATTACAGCATACAACCGAATTACAGATGAGCACTACAAGGTTCACTCCAATATATATAAGCCTGACTACGTTGTTGTAGTTGACGAAACCTTGCTGAAGTCCGTAGATGTAACGAGCGGACTCAAGGAAAACGGCGCATTAATTATTAATACCAAAAAAAGTCCGGAAGAAATACGCAAGATAGTAGACTATCCGGGACGTATAGGTGTAATCGATGCGGAGAAAATTTCAATGGAAACTCTGGGCAAGAACTTCCCTAACACACCGATGCTTGCAGCAGTAGTGAAGGTAAGCAAGGTAATAGACCAGAAAAAATTTGTTGAGGACATGCAGGAATCTTTTGAACACAAGTTCAGGAGGAAGCCGCAGCTCATCGAGGGTAATATGAAGGCATTAGTTAAAGCATTAGAAGAGGTTAAGGTAGGATAATGAAGACAAGAGCTAAGGATATAAATGAGAAGATAACCTGGCAGGAAATAACTGTCGGTACTGAGATATACGAACCGGCTACATCAGTGCTTGTCGAAACCGGTGATTGGCGTGTCATGATTCCAATCTGGAAGCAGGAAGTGTGCAGACAGTGCCTGATATGTGCACCGTTTTGCCCAGATAGTTCGATTCCGGTTAAGGACGGTAAGAGGCTGGACTTCGATTTCGTACACTGCAAGGGTTGCGGGATATGCTACAAGACATGTCCTTTTGATGCAATAGATTTCGTGAAGGAGGATAAATAATGTCAAAGAGAGACAGAATGTCAGGAAATGAAGCTGTGGCAATTGCCATGAAGCAGATTAATCCGGATGTTATGGGAGCATTCCCTATTACTCCATCTACAGAGATACCTCAATACTATTCTCAGTACATAGCTAACGGAGAAGTTGATACAGAATTTGTGGCAGTAGAATCTGAACACAGTGCAATGTCGGTATGTATGGGAGCATCGGCTGCAGGTGCGCGTGCGGTTACTGCTACTTCATCGGCAGGTCTGGCATATATGTGGGAGCTGCTTTATGTAGCGGCATCACAAAGACTGCCAATCACAATGGCGGTGGTAAACAGAGCGCTTACAGGTCCTATTAACATCAACAACGACCATTCGGATTCAATGGGAGCCAGAGATTCCGGGTGGATTCAGATATATGCAGAATCAAACCAGGAGGTTTATGACAATTACATTCAGGCAATGCCAATAAGCGAGACAATCAGACTTCCTATCATGATTTGTCAGGATGGTTTCATTACAAGTCACGGTGTATCAAACATTGAGCTTATGGAAGATGAGGAAGTCAAAGAATTCGTAGGCGAATATGAGCCGGACAATTATTTGCTTAAGCACGATAACCCTTTGGCAGTGGGACCTTACGGAATTTCACCATATTATATGGAAGCCAAGAGATCGCAGGCTCAGGCAATGAAGGACGCAATGCCTATTATAATGGATGTGGCCAAAAGGTTTGAGAAGGTAACAGGAAGAAAGTACGGATTTTTCGAGGAATATATGATTGATGACGCAGATGTGGCATTGGTTGTAATAGGGTCAAGTGCCGGAACCGGCAAAGAGGCCGTTGATAGACTGCGTGCAGAAGGTAAGAGAGTTGGACTTATTAAGCTGAGGGTATTCAGACCATTCCCGAGACAGCAGCTGGCAGAGGCCATGCTCAAGGTTAAGGCCGTTGCCATCATGGACAAGGCAGAATCATTCTCTAACAGTGGCGGACCGCTGTTCAGTGAAGCGAGAAGTTCACTCTATGATATTCCTAACAAGCCTTACTGCATTAACTATATTTATGGTTTAGGCGGAAGAGATATTACAGTAGAAGACTACTATGAAATTTTCAATGATCTGTTCATAATCCATGATACGGATGATGCAGGAGACATTTACAGATACGTTGGAGTTAGAGATTCGAGATTCGGCGAACGTGGTTTTGACCACAGAAAGTACGAAGATTAGGAGGGTGACATGGCATACAGTTTAAAAGAGCAGCTGAATAAACCCGAAAGACTGGCGCCCGGTCACAGACTATGCTCCGGATGTGGAGCAGGCGTTGCAGTTCGTGGTGTGCTCAGAGCATTGAAGCCTGAAGACAAGGCGGTAATAACAAATGCCACAGGATGTCTGGAAGTATCAACTTTCATCTATCCTAATACGGCGTACACAGACAGTTATATACATACAGCCTTTGCCAATGGTGCAGCAACATGCGCAGGAGTTGAGACCGCATACAAGGTGCTCAAAAAAAGAGGCAAAATAGACGATACTTTCAAGTTCATAGCTTTTGGTGGTGATGGCGGTACATACGACATAGGGCTTCAGTCACTGTCGGGAGCAATGGAAAGAGGTCACGATATGGTTTATGTGTGCTACGATAACGAGGCATACATGAATACGGGTATTCAGAGAGCATCATCGACACCAAGATTTGCAGATGCAACTACCGCACCTGTAGGCAAGGTGATTCCGGGTAAGATTCAGAACAAGAAAAATCTGACTGAGATTATCGCAGCCCATAACATACCATACGTTGCGCAGACAACTTTCACGAAAAACTTCAAGGACCTTCATGAGAAGGCCGAGAAAGCGATATACACAGAGGGTCCATGTTTCCTCAATATTATGTCGCCATGTCCGAGAGGCTGGAGATACGAGAGTGAGAATTTGGCGGAGATGTGTCAGCTGGCTATAGATACTCTGGTATGGCCAATGTACGAAATCGTCGAGGGAGAATGGCACCTGACATATGAACCGAAGAAGAAGCTTCCTGTAGAGGAATTCCTCAAGAAGCAGGGAAGATTCGCTCATATGTTCAAAAAAGGCAATGAATGGATGATAGATGAAACTCAGGAGTACGTTGATCAGCAGTGGGAAAAGCTGCTTGCCAAGTGCAAATAATACAAACAAATAAGCGGGGAGCATTACTGATTAAGCAATGCTCCCCGCTTTTGTCATGCGAATCTTTTCGCAGTAAACTCTTACAGGAATATGTATTTGAGTACGAACAGTACAGCAAGGATATACATTAATGGAGTGATTTCCTTTGTCTTGCCTGCGATAAGCTTAACGATAACAAATGAAATGCAGCCGATTGAGATACCTTCTGAAATGCTGTAGAAGAGTGGCATTGCCAGAATGCACAGGTAGCAAGGAATTGCATCTGTGAAATCAATCTTGCTGAAGTTCAGCTTGCTGATTCCTTCGAACATAAGGAATCCTACCATAAGCAGTGCAGGTGCTGTAGCAAATGATGGAATTGTTGTGAACAGCGGTGCGAAAAGTATTGAAAGCAGGAAGAGTACACCTGTTGTCAGTGCAGTCAGACCTGTACGTCCGCCAGCTGAAACACCTGAAGCTGATTCAACGTATGTAGTAGTTGTTGAAGTACCCAGAACAGCACCAGCTGAAGTTGCAATAGCATCTGAAAGCAGTGCAGGCTTGATTGCAGGAAGATGTCCATCCTTGTCAAGCATGTCAGCCTTGGAGCTTACGCCGATAAGAGTTCCGATTGTATCGAAGATATCAACAAACATGAATGAGAATACGATAACAATAAAGTTAAAAATGCTTACGCCGCTCAGGTCAGCCTTAAAGCACTGTCCGAAAGTTTCGCCGAGAGCTGAGAAGTCAAAGCTGACAACTGCAGTAGGAATCAGTGAATAGAAACCATTATCAATGTCAACAGTATAAAGGCCTGTAAGCTGGCAAATGATACCGAGCAGCCAAGTAACGATGATTCCGATAAGGATGGCTCCGTTTACTTTCTTGATATAAAGTCCTGCGATGATGAACAGGCCGATAATAGCAAGAAGTGCTGAGATACCTGCAGTGTGGAAATCTGTAGCAAAGTTTGTGATTGAAACCAGTGTTGACGAATCAACACAAATGCCTGCGTTCTGCAGACCGATAAAAGCAATGAACAGACCAATACCTACTGATACAGCAGTCTTCATGTTGAGCGGAATTGCATTGAAGATTGCTTCACGAACATTAGTAAGTGTGAGCAGAATGAAAATGATACCTTCGATGAATACTGCCAGCAGAGCTGTCTGCCAAGGTACTCCCATACCCAGAACAACTGTGTAAGCAAGGTAAGCATTAAGTCCCATGCCGGCTGAAAGTGCAAATGGCAGGTTAGCCATGAATGCCATGCAGCATGTTCCGACAAATGATGCAAGTGCAGTTGCAATAAGTATTGCAGTAGGATCCATGCCTGCGTCGCCCAGAATGCTTGGGTTTACAGCAAGGATGTAAGCCATTGTCATAAATGTTGTGACGCCGGCTCCAATTTCGGTTTTCACCGAAGTCTGATTTTCTTGGAGTTTAAAAAACTTTTCCAATTTGAATAACCTCTCCTTCTTTTTTGCGGGAATTATTTCCCTTCGTACTGAACAACAGTTTTAACATCATATTTCTCAAGGACGGAACGTCCGTTAAGACCTTTTAATTCAAGAAGACATACCATACATACAACATTGGCTCCGAGAGCTTCCACAATATTTGCAGCAGCATTGATTGTACCACCTGTAGCAATAAGGTCATCTATGATTACGACTCTTTCGCCTGAAGCAATATCCTCAGCGTGAACTTCGATTTCTGCTGTGCCATACTCCAGGTCGTAAGCCTTTCTTATGGTAGCGCGTGGGAGTTTACCAACCTTTCTGATAGGAACGAAAGGCTTGCCCAGGTTATAGGCAATAGGCATTCCCAACAGGAAGCCACGTGATTCAAGACCGATAATCTTGTCAAATTCAACACCTTCAAGCTTCGCCTGCATTTCATCAATTGCAAGTCTGAGACCATCAGCATCATTTAGTACACCAGTAATATCTCTAAAGATAATTCCTGGTTCAGGAAAATCAGGAATATCGATGATATAATCGGCAACTGTCTTATTTGTATTCATTGCAATCCTCCTAAAAAGGTAAAGGGACTACTCTGAGTAGTAGTCCCGCCTCGTTCAACTATATTTTATTTATAAAGGTCTCTCTTGTCAATAACCCTCTTTGCCTTTCCTTCACTTCTAGGAATTGTCATTGGGGCAACAACCTGAACGTCAACCTTAATGCCGAGCATTGATTTAAGACCTGCTACAATCTTGGCCTCTCTCTCGTAGTTAGGTATATCGTTAGCTTCTGCCATTTCAGGGGTCAGCTCCACCTGAACCTCGATAGTGTCTTTGGTGCCGACTCTGTCTACGAGAATCTGATAATTCGTCTGATAACCCTGCTGCAGAAGTACTGACTCAATCTGTGAAGGCCATACATTGATACCCTTTACAACCATCATGTCATCAGCTCTTCCCATAGGCTTATGCATTCTGACATGTGTACGTCCGCAAGCACACTTTTCTCTTTTCAAGTAGCAAAGGTCTCTCGTTCTGTATCTGATAACAGGCAGTGCTCTTTTGTCGAGACATGTGAATACAAGCTCTCCCATTTCTCCGTCAGGAAGGACTTCGCCTGTTTCGGGATTGATGACTTCAGGGATGAAATAGTCTTCCTGAATATGCATTCCATCCTGATTTTCGCATTCAAAAGATACACCAGGACCACATGTTTCGGTAAGGCCGTAGATGTCATAGGCTTTGATTCCGAGAGTGTTCTCAATGTCATTTCTCATTTCTTCGGTCCATGGTTCGGCACCAAAGATTCCAGCTTTCAGATGAAGCTTGTCCTTGAGGCCTCTCTTAACAATTGTTTCTCCAAGATTGGCCGCATATGAAGGTGTACAGCATATTATAGTCGAGCCTAGGTCTTCCATAAACTGAAGCTGTCTGTCGGTATTACCTGAAGACATTGGCAGTGTCAGTGCTCCGACTCTGCGCGAACCGGCATCTATTCCAGGACCACCTGTGAAAAGTCCGTAACCGTAGCAAACATGAACAACGTCGTCCTTTGATCCGCCTGCAGCTACCACAGCTCTAGCGCAGCAGGTTTCCCAGATATCAAGATCACCCTGGGTATAGAATGCTACAACTCTCTTGCCTGTAGTACCGCTTGTTGAGTGTATGCGAACGCAGTCACTCATAGGTACTGATAAGTATCCATAAGGATAAGCTTCCTTAAGATCGTCCTTAGTAATAAAGGGCAGCTTGGTTAAATCATCGTAACCTCTGATATCGTCAGGAGTCACTCCAGCCTCGTCCATTTTGGCACGATAAGGCTCGCAGTTCTCATAAGCAAATTTGACATGTTCAATCAATTTCTCACTCTGAAGCTTCCTCAGTTCAGGGATGGGCATTGTTTCAATTTCCGGCTGAAAATACTTTCCCATTTTATATTCTCCTGTGTTTTTAAAATACCGCCATTCCGGAGAATGACGATTCCTTTCAATTATATAGGTTTATGTGTTAAATCACAAGTTTTTGTGGTATAGTTTATGAGTACTATTAGAAAAATTGAGAGAGGTAGTCAATAATGGATAAAATGATAATGCTGGGTAATGAAGCATTCGCGCGTGGTGCGTATGAAGCCGGCGTCAAGGTAGTTTCATCATATCCGGGAACACCGAGTACAGAGGTAACAGAAACTCTCGCCAAGACAAAGGAAATTCATGTCGAGTGGGCTCCTAACGAGAAGGTGGGAGTTGAGGTAGCTATTGGTGCATCAGTGGGTGGAGTTCGTTCGCTTTCATGCATGAAACATGTAGGGCTGAACGTTGCAGCAGACCCTTTTTATACAGCAGCATACACAGGTGTATCAGGCGGATGCGTAGTGTTGGTTGCAGACGATAATGGATGTCATTCAAGCCAGAATGAGCAGGATTCGAGATATCACGGCAGAAGTGCCGGTGTCCCTGTTCTGGAACCTGCCAATGCACAGGAATGCAAGGAATTCATGAAGTTTGCGTACGAAATGAGCGAGAAGTACGATACAGTGGTTCTGGTGAGGTCGAATACGAGAGTATCCCATTCGAGAGGCATTGTAACTATCGGTGAAAGGGTGGAACCTGCAGTAATTCCGTACGTTAAGGATTTCCAGAAGCGTGTGGCAATGCCGGCAATGGCGATTAAGCTTCACGTGGCTCAGGAGAAGAGACTGGCGCAGATTGAAGCTGATGGTTCAGTAATGCCAATTAACACAGTTGAGATGAATGACCCTTCGATTGGCATAATTACAAGCGGTATATGTTATCAGTATGTTAAGGAGGCTCTTCCTGAAGCAAGCGTTCTTAAGCTGGGACTCATTAATCCGCTTCCTAAGGCAATGATTCATAATTTTGCGGAAAAGGTTGACAAGCTTTATATTATTGAAGAAGGTGATCCTTTCTTCGAGGAACAGCTTAAGGCTGACGGCATCAAGTTTGATGGCGGCAAAGATATGTTCACCATTCAGGGTGAGTACAGTGTAAATATGATCAGAAAAGCATTCGGCAAGGACGTGGCACCGAGTGTGGAGATTAATGATGCTCCCGGCAGACCACCTCTTCTTTGCGCAGGATGTCCGCACAGAGGTCTTTTCCACATATTAAGCAAGCTGAAGCTGAATGTAATGGGCGATATCGGATGCTATACTCTGGCAGCACTGCCACCTACGGAGGCTATGGATGCATGCCTTTGCATGGGAGCATCGATTGGTATGGCTCATGGATTTGAGAAAGCAATCGGATCATCAGACAATACAGTAGCAGTACTTGGAGACTCAACCTTCATGCATTCAGGCATGACAGGACTTCTTAACATGGCATATAACGGTTCAACGGGAACTGTAATAATTCTGGACAACAGAATCACAGGAATGACAGGACATCAGCAGAATCCGGCATCAGGTAAGAATGCCAAGCTTGAAGAAGCCCCTGCTGTAGATCTGGGAGAAATATGCAGAGCATTAGGCGTAAAGAATGTGGTTGAGATTGATCCTTTCGAGATTGATGATTTAGAAAAGGTGCTCAAGGAAGAAACTGCAAGAGACGAGTTATCTGTAATAATAACCAAACGTGCATGTGCGCTGATTGAGAAGCAGCCGATGACACCGCACGTTATTACAGATGACTGCAGGAAGTGCAAACAGTGCATGAAGATAGGATGCCCTGCTATTGAAGAGAAGAACGGCAAACCGTATATCCTTTCGGAGTCCTGTGTAGGCTGCGGACTTTGCACAAAGGTTTGTAAATTCGATTCAATCAAAGTAATAGCAAAGGAGGGTAAATAATGAATACTAATATTCTTATTGTCGGAGTAGGCGGACAGGGTACACTCCTTGCAAGCGTACTTCTCGGCAACCTGGCCCTCAACAAGGGATATGATGTTAAGCTGAGTGAAGTTCACGGAATGTCACAGAGAGGCGGCAGTGTTGTAACCCATGTTAAAATCAGTGACGAAAGAGTTAATTCACCGTTAATTGAGAAGGGCGGCGCAGATGTTATCCTTGCTTTTGAAGAGCTTGAAGCGTATAGATGGCTGCCATACCTCAAGGAGGGTGGTGTAGTATACGTGAATACCCAGCAGATAATGCCGATGCCTGTAGTTATTGGGGCTGCAAAGTATCCGGAGAACATTATGGAGACGCTGGAGGCTGAAGCGGGTAAGGTTAAGGCCTTTGATGCTCTTGAAATTGCAACGGAGTGCGGCAGTGTCAAAGCTGTCAATGTGGTTCTGCTCGGAGCTGCCTCCAATGCATTGCCGTTTTCAGAGGAAGAATGGCTCAATGTGATTGAGACATTCGTTAAGCCTAAATTTGTTGAATTGAACAAGGAAGCCTTTGCTAGAGGCAGGAAGGCTTAAGAGCGACATATAAAGTAAAAATAAAACAGAGAGACGATGAAAATATCACGGTCTCTCTGTTTTTGTTTTATCGTAAGGCGGATTCTCGAAAGAACCCGTGATATATTTGATGTCGGAATTCAGTTAGAAATCAATGGGTTCATAGTCCTTGAGGTTTGCTAGAAATCCGGCAGCCTGAAGTCTCTGTTGAATCAGATCAAGAGTCTCCTCATTATCGGCAATTACCGTGTGATAATGGTAACCGTTGGTAATGTTAAGAAGGAGCCTTGAACTGCTGTCTTCTATGTCGTTGCAAAAGCGTATAACGTCGGCTCTGGAGCGTATGTCCATGTCGGCACGAACCGTGCCATAGGCTCTGTGAAAGATGAAAACATCTGTGACCACACCGCCGCAATCGACGATAATGTTAAGCTCATCCTTCGCCTGTTCATCGGTATGCACAACCTTGAACACCCTGCTTATGACCGCATCCTCCAGGAGAATATATCCCATATTCGTTGAAATGATTTCATGGCTGTTAGCCCTAAGAAGAGCGATATCTTGAACGATAACCTGACGGCTTACATTAAGTCTGTCAGCCAAAGAACCACCGGAAACCGCATTGTCGCTGTGTCTGAGTATTTCTATGATTTTTTCCCTGCGAGAGTCTCCCTTCATTAAACAACCTCCTCATGCAGATTTTTTAGTGAAATATCGAGAATAGGTGCAGAGTGTGTCAGTGCTCCACTTGAGATGAAATCAACACCAAGCTGAGTAAGACGGGCTATGTTTTCACGAGTAACATTGCCTGAAACCTCAATAAGAGCTCTGCCGTCAATAATCTCAATAGCGGATTTCATTGTATCGTTATCCATGTTATCAAGCATGATGATATCAGCACCAGCTTCAACAGCGTCCTTTACCATCTGAAGAGTTTCACATTCAACTTCTATTTTGCGCACAAAGGATGCATATTTTTTTGCCATGGCAACGGCCTCCTTAACGCCGCCTGCGGCACCGATATGATTGTCCTTGAGCATTACTCCGTCGGACAGATTCATTCTGTGATTACAGCCGCCACCAGCAGCAACAGCATACTTTTCAAAAATTCTGTTGTTTGGAGTTGTTTTGCGAGTATCCAGAAGTCTGGTCGAAGTACCTTCGAGGTATGAAACAACCTGGCTGGTATATGTGGCGATTCCGCTCATTCTCTGAAGGTAATTGAGAGCAGTTCTTTCGCCGCTTAATATGGCACGGATATCACCGTGAACCCTTGCCATAATCTGTCCCTTTGATACCTTATCGCCATCAGAAACGAGAAGTTCCACATGTGAAGTTTCGTCAAGAAGAGTGAAAACACGTTCGAACACCTGCAGACCGCAGATTATTCCGTCCTGCTTGCAGATGAGAGTTGCTACGCCTGGTTTTGATTCGGGCATAACACAGTTTGTTGATACGTCCTCGTCGGTAATATCTTCCTTGAGAGCGCTGATAATCAGTGGATCTATATTCAATTTGAGAGTTACTGGGTCAAACATTAGATATCCTTCCTTTCTTTGTTGATTTCTGACACTGCCAGCTGCTTGTATTCCTCGGCAAGCTTATCAAGATCCGAATATGCTGATTTGTCGGGACTCGGAGCTTGCTCTTGATCAAGCTGCTGATATTTGATATTCATTTCGTCCGCCGCTCTCTTGGCGAAAACAAGGCTTTCGAGAAGGGAGTTGCTTGCTAGTCTATTCCTGCCATGGACACCGTTGCAGGCAGTTTCGCCTACAGCGTAGAGATGTTTCATAGTTGTGCGACTTTCGTAATTAACCTTGATGCCACCCATGAAATAGTGCTGTGCCGGAACTACAGGAATGCATTCATTGAACACATCATATCCGGCCTCTTTGCAATGTTCAATTATGGCAGGGAAATGAGAGCGAAGCTCCTCAGAAGGAATGGTTCTCAAATCTTCCCATACGAAATCAGTGCCGTCCTCTTCCATTTGCTCGAGTATCGCCTTGGAGACTACGTCTCTTGGCAGCAATTCATCTACAAATCTATTGCCATTCTTGTCATACAGTTTGGCACCTTCACCTCTGACCGACTCGGAGATGAGAAAACTTCTTTCATCCGCATCCTTTACATAAAGGGTTGTAGGATGAATCTGAACGTAATCGATGTCCTTAAGCTCAACATGGTGATTTAGTGCAATAGCAAGTGCGTCGCCGGTCAGATGCTTGAAATTCGTTGAGTGTTTGTAAAGACCACCGATACCACCGGTAGCCCATACTGTATAATCAGCGCGAATCTCATCAATGGAACCGTCGGCCTTTTGGACAACAGCACCGTAGCAGCAGTTATCATTGCTGATTATATCAAGCATGGATGTGTACGGGATAATTGTTATGTTGTCCCTGGACTGGGCTTCAATAAGGAGCTTCTCGGTTATGGCTTTACCTGTAGTATCCTCATGATAGAGGATTCTGTTGTTGGAGTGAGCTCCTTCCTTTGTAAATGCCAGAAGACCGTCATCTTCTCTGGCAAATTCAACGCCAAAGTGTACAAGATCCGAAATCACCTGCTGGGATGAATTAATCATTATGGCCACGGAATTCTTGTCATTCTCGTAATGACCTGCTTTCATGGTATCTTCAAAATATTTGTTGTAGTCATCATCATCCTTGAGCATGCATATGCCACCTTGAGCAAGGTATGAATCGCTGCTCTCAAGATCGCTCTTGGATATAATTGTAATCTGTTTGTCCCTGCTGAGGTTAAGAGCACAATAAAGGCCTGAACAACCGCAGCCAACAATTAGAAGATCTGTTTTCATAATTTCCTCGTTAGTAGTGCTGGTAATAGCGATTTGTTTTGTATTGGCAAAAGTATAACATAAGTATTCGTGGGTGACAAGACAGTTGTCGGACATATTTATTTACAGATAACTTGACATGTTGATACTGTGTAAATATAATAGGTATAATCGCGTCAGCGATATGAGACGAAGTTAGAAGTTATACAAGAAGAGAAGAATTGTATTGAAGATTTATTCAGGAGTGTACAATGTTAACAACCAGAGAACTTCAGGATGAGATAATCCGATTAAAAAAAGAGAAAGATGTGTGCATTCTCGTTCATGCATATCAGAGTCATGACATTTGGGAAGTAGCTGATTATGTGGGAGATTCATATGGCCTGAGCGTTAAGGCTGCAGAGTCAACTGCAAGCACAGTAATTATGTGCGGAGTCAGATTCATGGCTGAAACGGTCAAGATACTCTCACCTGACAAGAAGGTGATACTTTCAAACTCACAGGCAGAATGTCCCATGGCGGACCAGATGGATGCGGAGATGATTTCCCAGATGAAAGTGAAACTGCCGGATTACGCGGTAGCTTGCTATATTAACACATCTTCAGAACTTAAGACAGTATGCGATGCATGTGTTACATCTTCATCAGCCGTTAAGATTATCAAGAATATGGATGCCAAGAATATTATTTTCGTACCGGATTGTAATCTGGGAGAATGGGTGGCAAACCAGGTGCCTGAGAAGAACATTAAGCTGGTTAATGGCGGATGTCCTACACACGTGAGACTTTCACCAAAGGATGTAGAAGCGGTTAAAGCCCTTCACCCTAATGCTAAGGTGGCAGTTCACCCTGAATGCAGACCTGAGGTTGCAGCGCTGGCTGATTATGTGGGAAGCACAACAGGAATTATGGATTACTGCAGGAATTCAGAAGATAAGGAATTCATCATAGGCACAGAAAACAGCATAGTACAGCATTTGCAGTTCGAATGTACCGACAAGAACTTCTATCCGGTATCAAGAGACTGTGTATGCCACAATATGAAGCTGACAACGTTGCCTGACGTTTACCAGTGTCTGCTGGGTACAGGTGGAGAAGTAATTGACCTAGATGATGACACGAGAATCAAGGCCAAGGCATGCATTGACACAATGCTTTCTCTGGGTTAATGCCGCTCAGAACACTTTTGGTTACAAATATTCATACAGCAGCCGTTTATTGACCGGTTGCTGTATTTTTTTGATGGAAAATATATCCGGTATGTTATAATCTAGGAAACGCGCGATAGAAGTGCGAAAGACGGAGGAAAACAAATGACAATTGCAGTTTTAATACTTATAGCAGTTTTATGCGCTATGGTCGCACTGATTGTAGTAATCGGCAGACTTATCAGAACAGACGATTATGCGGATGAAGACGTTATTGCCACTTACTCAGATGACAGAGGGATGGCTCCGGCCAGAATAGTCAGAGCCGGTGAAAATTTTTTCATGGTGTATGAAGATATGAACGGGGGCAGATACGGCATTGGCATGGGTACAAGACTTGATGATCTGGACCTGATTTACAACGCTGACAATGGTAAAGTTATCGATATTATCGGCAAGGACAATTATGTGCTCTGGTCTCATCTTGATGGGGCGGGAGTAACGACCATGGTGTACTATATCAATACCGGTGAAACGGAAAAAGTATGCGAGAATCAGGATGCTGATAAGGTATCAGGATGCGTGGGAGTGTATGGATACTGTGCATATTTTGAAAAAATTTCTCGCGAATCGGAGCGGGTGGATATTGTGGAATACAATCTTGAAACCGGCACCGAAAGGATTATAGAATCCGTGGCTATTGTTGATGGTGTATCAAAACCTGTTGAAGCTATTAAAGTTTATCACAATATAATGAACCTTGTAGAGCAGGAGTCGGCAGGTGAAATCAGACTTACAGCAATAGACCTCAATACACTGGTTAAATCAGATGTTAAGCTTGGTGTGACCGGAATTTCCGGAGGCAACGGTAAGCTGACAGTAGATAAAGTTGTAGACATTGCGCCTAACCTGCATAGAATGACATACATAATTCATGCAATAGAGAAGGGCAAAGGTGTCATCTACGAGGTGGGCGACAAGAAGAATCTTAAGTGTGCTATGGTTGACGGCAGAGAAGTCAAAGGAAGTCTGGGAAGTGAGTTTGGCGTCATATACTGGATTGAAGAAGTCGGTGATGGGGGTTTTACCGATAGAGAGCTTCATGGGTACAACAGCAGGGCAAGGCAGCACATTATCAAAATCAATGGTGTATCCAGCTATGTAATGGATGAAAATGACATGTACTATTTCCATGAGCACAAGGAGACAGGGGAGTTGGCGCTTTGCAGAAGAGGCGTGGCAGGTAACATCAAAACCATTGATATGGCTGAGGCAAAGGCAGAGTACAAGGAGCGAAAGCGAAACAAAGCAAAGTTGAAGTCAAAGGGGAAGGAATAGGGTGTAAATGGGATTAGTGCGAAAGATAATCTTTGTAGTATGTCTTATCGTATTCGTCGGTTCTGCGGCGATTCTGGCAGAGTACTATTATTCAGGGTACAAAGAAATGAACTCTCTGTTGGATTTGAAGAAGATGGGAGCACTCGAGGATTTTGAGACAGATAGGGGAACCATATCAGGTAAATATGTACCGATTTGGAAGAAGAATAACGACCTGATCGGATGGATTAAAATAGAGGGAACACATATTGATTTTCCTGTTATGCAGACTCCTGAAAAGCCGGAATATTATCTTAGAAGGGACTTTAACAGGGGGCATTCAACAGGGGGAGTGCCATTTCTTGATGCGTCAAGCGATATATTTCTGCCAACATCAAACTTCATGATTTACGGGCACAATATGAAGAACGGCAGCATGTTTCATGATCTGTTGAAGTACAAGGATGAGGATTTTTATAGGGAGCACGAGAGTATAAGCTTTGACACCATATACAAAGGCGGTCAGGGTACGTACAAAGTAGTGGCCGCAGGCTATTCGAAGGTATACAGCAGAGGCTCTGATGAGTTCAAATACTATGAGTATGCAGGCATGACGGAGAAGACAGATTACGAAAAGTTCGTGAGAGGGATCAAAGCCTTAAGTTGTTATGATACTGGAGTTATCCCTGAGTATGGCGAACAGTTGATTACACTTAGTACCTGTACTAATGACGGTAAAGACGGTAGATTTTTTGTTGCAGCAGTAAAGCAGTAAAAATTATGCGTTAATCCAACAATTTCATATGATAAAGCAAAAATTCCGCAGTGGCGGAATTTTTGCTTTGGTGAATAATATTCAGCATTTGCTTTTGACTATTTGAGTTTGGCTCCATCAGCAAATGCCTTGCCTACTACAGCACCGATAACATTGTAGTTGTGGTTCATGCCATCGTAGGTAATAGGCTGGAGTTTGCCGAGATCTATTGCGCCGTCGGTAAGAACGCTTTCGTCAGCTGATACATTGACGATGTTGCCAATCATCAGGTGAGTGTCGGCATCATAGCTTAAAAGTTCACATTCGATAGCGGCAGGGTACTGATCAACCAGCGGAGCGTCAACGTATTCACTCTTTGTTGCAGTGAATCCTGCGCGTGCGAATTTGTCAGGGACTTCATTTGCGGATACGATTCCTACATAATCTGATTCCACTACAGTTGAAGCGGTAGCAAAGCTCACTGTGAAAGCCTTTCTTTCGAGAATGTTCTTTACTGTTTTGTGACCTGGACTAAGGCACATTGAAATCTGGTTGGCCCCTGATACGCCGCCCCATGCGGCATTCATAATATCAGGAGTACCGTTTTCGTCATATGCTGCCACCATGAGAACTGGTTCAGGTGTAATGAATGAATTAGGTCCGAAGTTTTTCCTTGCCATTATGTTGTCGTGGGCAGTTACCTGCACCACACTCCTTTCTGTAAAATATGTACATATATTATATATCAAATCTGGTAAATTGAACATATTAATGCAAAAGATGGCGCTTAAGGTGTATAATTACTGCATGCCAAAATATAAGGGAGAAAAAATTAATGGAATTAGGAAAAGAAGAAATCTTACATGGATTTAGAGTAGACAGAACTGTGCCAGTAAAGGAAATCGGAGCACAGCTTGTGGAGATGACTCACGAACAGACGAAACTTAAGCTGGTGTGGCTCAATCGAGAAGAAGAAAACAAAACATTTGCAATAACCTTCGAGACGTTGCCGTGGAATGATACCGGCGTATTTCATATACTTGAACATTCGGTGCTTTGCGGTTCAGATAGATACCCTGTTAAGGAGCCATTCATTGAACTTCTCAAAAATTCAATGAACACTTTCCTTAATGCGATGACTTTCCCGGACAAGACGATGTATCCCGTATCAAGCCAGAACAATCAGGATTTTATCAATCTGATGAGGGTGTACCTTGACGCTGTATTCCATCCGGCAATTTATAGCAAGCCTGAAATATTCATGCAGGAAGGGTGGCATTACGAAAAGGATGAGAAGGGAACAATATCTTACAAAGGTGTTGTTTTTAACGAAATGAAGGGTGCCATGGCAGATGCGGGAGAGATAATGGAAGCCGCTTTGAACAGAGCTATGCTGCCTGATACACCTTATGCGTATAATTCCGGAGGAGATCCGGAGGCAATACCTGATTTGACATACGAACAGTTCATAGATGCACATAGGAAGTTTTACTCACCATCAAACGGAATCATATTTCTTGATGGGAGCATTGACCTTGATCAAGTGCTTGGAATTATCAATGATGAATTTCTCGCAAACCTGCCGGAGGGTAAACGTGTAGCGCAACCTGCTGTGCAGGCACCGGTTGATGGAGGCCTTCAAACAATACAGTATGAAATCGGACCTGAGGAACCTGCTAATCAGAGAATGAGGATGGCATGGGGCAGGGGCTTGTGCATGTATGACCAAAGAGAAAAACTCCTTGCAATGGATATTCTGTGCGAAGTGCTTGCAGGCAGCAATGAGGCGTATCTCAACAAACTGATTCTCCAGAACAATCTGGCTGAGGACGTTGTTTTGAGAGTATATGAGGGTATTGCGCAGCCATGGTTGAAAATGGAGGTAAGAAACTACAACAAGAAGGATTCAGATGAAATAGAGCAGATAATCTTCGGTGAACTCAGACGTCTTGCGGCGGAGGGCATAGACAGAGACAGACTGGAAGCCGTTATGGCAAACAGTGAATTTCTCATGGAGGAGCACGATTTTGGAACGTATCCACAGGGACTGTTTTTCGGATTCATGGTAATGGACAGCATGCTATATGGTGGTGCTCCCGAGATGTATCTGGAGAAGGGTAGTCTGTACGATGATCTTAGAAATAAAATTGATGAAGGCTATTTTGAGGAGCTCATAAGAGAAATTCTTCTTGAAAATGACCATAAATGCAAGATAATACTGGAACCGTCGGTTACTTTGGGTGAAGAACGAAGGAAGAGAGAAGCTTTGCGAATAGAGGAAGCTTCAGGCAAATGGTCACAGGACGATGAAGAACGCATTCAGGACATGCAGGACAGGCTCGAAGCATGGCAAAACAGTGAAGACAAACCGGAGGATCTGGAGAAGCTTCCACATCTTACTCTTGCGGATATGGATGAAAAGCCTGAGGATATTCCTGCAGAAATCAAGGACTTTGACGGGGTGAGGGTAATTCGTCACCCAATAGAGACCGGAGATATAAGATATGTGAGCATATACTTCGAAGTGGATAAATATGACAAGACGAGACTGTCACAGCTTTCTTTCCTGGCGGAACTTCTGGGTTCGCTACATACGAAGAAATACAGTTCTCAGGAACTTATAGTATGTCAGCAGAAGTTGCTTGGCAGACTGGATTTTGACCTTCTCGTATTCGGTGCCAACAATAGCAAGACCGTTTCCAGTGTACAGTTCACAGTTACCTTCAGTGTGCTTGAATCCAAGGTGACCGAGGCTGTTAAACTGATTACAGACATACTGTCGAATACGCAGTTTGACCAGGATTCAAGAATTCTTGATATTCTCAAACAGTGCAGGCAGGAACGACGTCAATCGTTCATAATGGGAGGCAATTCGGCTGCTAACAGACGCGTACTTGCCATGGCGGCCGATGCAGGTGCTGCTCAGGAAGCAATTACGGGCTTTGAATATTATCAGTGGCTGGAAGATAAACTTGACAATCAGAACTCCGATGGAATGGAAGGTATTATGTTAAGCTGCCTGAGAAGTGTTATAAATAAAGAAAAAATGACTGTAAGTGTAACGGCCGGAAAAGATTATGATGAAACCGGACTTGTCCAGGCACTTGCTGATGGGGTCAAATCGGGAGCATGGGAATTTGACGATTATGAAATCAAAGATGATGTTAAAGCTCATGGATTTAGAAAAGAAGGAATGGTTATTCCGGCTGACATTTCGTTTGCAGTAAGAGGAGGGGACCTTATAACGAATTCTGGCAGATTTTCCGGCAAAATGCAGGTGGCTGCGAGGATTATCAGTCTGGCATATCTCTGGAACGTAATAAGAGTACAAGGAGGTGCTTACGGAGCAGGAATGTCAGTGCACCCGTCTGGAATGATAACGTGCTATTCATATAGAGACCCATCGGGAGCATCGAGTCTTCAGATATACCTTGAAGCGGCAGCATTTCTGCGCGAAATGGCATCGGACGATTTTGACCTGACGGGATTCATTATTGGAGCGGTTTCTGATGCATCGCCGCTAATGACTCCGAGACTTAAAGCACAGGTCGGTGATTCCTTCTATTTCAGAGGAGTAACCTACGAGCAAAGATGTCAGGTACGCAGAGAGCTTCTGAGTGTAACTCGTGAAGAACTGACCGTGCTTGCAGACAGCATTGAGGATGCTCTGAATCTGGGAGGGTTCTGTATTGTGGGCAGTGAAGAGCAGCTTGAATCTGCAGGGGATTTGGATTTAGTCATGAAGGTTTAAATTGCTTCGTTGACATAACAGATGACTCCCTGAGGAAGTACATAAAGGATGGTACCTGTTACGGTGTCGCTGATTTTGTCATACAGTCTGCCTGCACTCATACTTTCTCCGAGAACGGTATAAGTGCTGTTTGCTACGTATCCGACAAGTCCGAGGCCATTCATTTCTACTTTTATGGCCTCTTTGTCATATTCGTTTTCGAGATCCTTGGTCAGAGTGACCTGCATTGACGGTTTCATGAATTCGCTTCCAAAATGATGGTTGGTGCCGGCAATTGTGAAATACTTCTTTTCCATATTGTAACCTCCACTCGTTTTGATGTATTTGATTTGGTTATGTTAACTTTTTTAATTAGCAACATCTGTTGATATATTAAATATTACTTCTATATGTGTCCCGAAAATTGGTCTTTGCATCCGAGTTGTTCGAAAAAGTTGATGTATATTTAGAATAAAGTTAATGGTAAAAGGCGTATGCGCATAGGTTTGCGGGTACGTCTTTTATATTGGTGTGCCGCAAGTTGTTTGCCCAGTATGCAGCAACATTTGCATAAAATAAAGTAGTCAAATTTGACAGAACGATTTTTTGAAGCAAATAGTTTAGTGGCGAAAATGACTACAGAAAGTGGTTTGAATAACTGGAAGTTTCACATTTTTAATTATAGTATAGACATATACGGAGGTGAAATACATGGCAGAGAAGCATATGGCTTTAAAAAATAACGTTGACCACTATATGGAATTGAAGGGAATAAAGAATTACAGTCAGTTGCTGACTATGATTACACGTCACTTGAATATTAAAGGACAGGATACATATGAATTTGTTCGAACTGAAAAATCCAACTTTTCGAAAATGTTAAAAGGAGAAAGACCTCTAAAGTATCAGTTTATTATCCCCTTAGAAAAGATATTCGGTGTTTCCTTAGCTAGAATGTTGGATGAAGAGTCATACAAACTGCCTGTAGAGAGGAATAATGTACCAGCGAACATAGGGTTTAGGTATTTAGCCTATTTGGATGACCCTGAAGCCTATAGAGGTGAGTTTAACACTCTGTTTTCTAAAAGTGTTGAACTGCTTCCCGAACAATTTGAAAGACCTATATCGAGGGTAGATGAATTTGGGAAATCATTTATCGATTATGTGATAGAGTACAATTCGGTTAACTGTGTCAGATACCTTTATGATGAATATGGAATGAATTATAAGGGAATTCTAAATAGGCTTGAATTCACAAAAGAGAAAAGTGTTATTATGGTGAATCCTACAAAACAAATTGAGTTTGCCCGTCTTGTTGCAAATATGAATGACACAGAACTGTTTAATGGTATTTTTGATTCGTATTACTTATTCTTTATGAAGGGTTATTACCTGGATGAAAGATGCATTTTTAATAAGGGTGATTATCTGGAAATCATCTTAGACAATGATAATTTGTTTGATTCGATATTTGAGATAAGGTCATATGAATTAAAGGCAAAAAGAGAGCCGAAAGGGGAAATGAAAGTTACTACGCACTACATCATTAATCCTATAATTAATAACTGCTTAAGGCATTCCTTGGAGCACTTGGATAAATATTACAATAGAGCGGTTGATATATTGAAATTCGGAATTAAACATAATGAAAGACGTAAAAGTGAGGGAGACTATTATACCTTTGATGAGCTTGGTGGATTGGTGGAAAGCGATGTGATTGAGATTGGTAACATTGACAATATTGTTGATGTCGCTGTTTTTGTAGACAGAGAAGTAGAAGTAAATGACGATAAGATAAATTCCTTAATCGAACGATTGCCAAAGTTTTTAAATCCCAATAAGGGAGGGATTCGACTGAAATGTGTTAGGTGGAAATATGAAGATTGTTAGTGAAGGAAAAAATAAGAATACAGGTATAATAATAGCTATAATCGTTATTGCTGTGGTGGGAGCGGCAGTGTTGACGGTTGCCCTATTGCAAAAGGCAAAAGAGAATGAATATCGTTCGAATTTGGAGAGTATGGTGAATGCAATACTTGAAGGAGGATCAGAGGCGGAAACGACAGGAAATCTTATCTGCAATGTCTGGGACAATGCAATTTCTGAAAAACGAGACGATGAAACAAATAAGTATACGATAAAAAATGGGAAATTTGTCGAGGATTTCAATGATGCCCTTACCAATTTGTTTGAAGATGAAAGTTACACCGAAAGTGTTTCTAAAATAAAGGAAAGCCGGTCAAATGTTAATGTGTTGATGAAGCAATTGAGGAATCCTCCAAAAGAATATGAAGCAGTATATACGGATTTAAAAGAATTATATGAAAACTATTTAAAACTTACAAGCATGGTTATAAATCCGAGGGGTAGCTACAATGAGTTCTCAGAAGAACTCAATAAATACGATATGATGGTATTGGAGTCATTCGAAAAAGTTGATGTATATTTAGAATAAAGTTAATGGTAAAAGGCGTATGCGCATAGGTTTGCGGGTACGTCTTTTATATTGGTGTGGTGTAGGCTGTTTGCAGAAGAATACAATATTTCTGTGAGAGGCATATATAGTAGAAAATCAGTCAAATCTCCACCATTTTGTGTTACAACACTATGCTTTTGAATTTTCTTTGTATTTTAGCAACAAATTTACTTGAATTATATTGACATACACCAAAGACTCTTTATAATTGAAAATGCAGGTTGATAAAACCTTTTATTTCAGTTAATTACACTTTGAAGACGAGGAGATATAAAAATGATTGTAACAGGTTCACAGCTGGTTGCCGAAGTGCTGCTGGTCCACGGCGTGGATACAGTGTTTGGTTATCCCGGAGGTGCTGCGCTTAATATGTACGACACTCTTTATATGTACCGAGATAAGATTCGGCACGTAATGAGTGCTCACGAACAGGGAGCATCTCATGCAGCAGACGGATATTCCAGAGCAACGGGTAAAACAGGTGTTGTTTTCGCGACGAGCGGTCCAGGGGCCACAAATTTGGTAACAGGTCTTGCTACAGCTTATATGGACAGCATTCCAATGATTGCAATTACCTGCAATGTTCCTGACAGCCTGATTGGCAGGGATGCTTTCCAGGAGATATGCATTACAGGTGTAGCAATGCCGATAACCAAGCACACTTTCTTTGTTAATCGCATCGAAAATCTGCAGGAAGTTCTCATGAACGCTTTCAGGATTGCCAACAGCGGCCGTAAGGGACCTGTGCTGATTGATATTACCAAGGATGTAACCGCTGCAGAGATTGAATATACTCCGATGAAACCTATGCCGCTTAATGCTTCTCCTAAATTTACAAAGGACCAGGTCAAGGAAGTTGCTAAGATGATTAACAGCTCTGAAAGGCCGATTCTTTACTTCGGAGGTGGCGTGGCATCGTGTAATGCAGGCGAAGAAATCCGTCAGCTGATTGAGAAGGTTGATATGCCGGCTACACATACACTTATGGCTGCCGGTATTATAGGTTATGATGATCCGAGATGTTTGGGTATGTTAGGAATGCATGGAAGCATTGCGGCGAACAGGGCAATCGACAGGGCAGATCTGATTATTGCAATGGGCGCCAGATTTTCCGACAGAGTAGCTCTCAACCCTAACAAATTCGGCAAGAAGGCGAACAAGATTCAGATAGATATAGATGCCAGCGAATTGAACAAGAACGTTCAGCTTGATATCGGAGTAACTGCTGATGTTAAGGAATTCGTTACAGCTCTGTTACCTTTGATTAAACAGAAAAATCATAATGACTGGGTGTCTCAGTCAACAGAATGGAAGAAGAAGACAGGTGACGTCAAGTCTCAGGACATGCAGCTTCATCCAAGTGAGATAATTGAATCTGTCTGCACTCTTACAGACAAGGATACAATATATGTTACAGATGTAGGTCAGCACCAGATGTGGGCGGCTCAGTATTTGCACCATAAGAAGACCAGTCACTTCCTCACAAGCGGCGGACTTGGCACTATGGGTTACGGATACGGTGCAGCTATCGGAGCACAGGTGGGATGCCCGGACAAGAGAGTTATTCACTTTACAGGTGATGGTTCTTTCCACATGAATCTCAATGAATGCTGCACAGCTGTAAGTGAGAAGCTACCTATTATCACAATTATTATGAATAACCGTGTTCTGGGTATGGTATATCAGTGGCAGACTGTATTTTATGGTTCTAGATATTCATCAACAGACCCGGGAAGAGTCACGAACTTCCCTAAGCTGGCAGAAGCATTCGGAGCTAAAGGTTACTCCGCAACTACACCGCAGGAGTTCGAGGAAGTTTTCACCAAAGCTTTGCAGGAGGATGGACCGGTGTGGATTGATTGTTCCATCGCTAAGAACGAAAGAGTTCTTCCTATGATTCCTGCAGGCGGCACAATCGAAGACATGATTATAGGTTAGGAGGCAGAATATGAATGACGAAATCAGGAAATATGTAATCAGTATTCTGGTTGATAACCAGTCAAATGTATTGACAAGAATATCGAGTCTCTTTGGTCGCCGCGGATTTAACATCGACTCGTTGACTGTATCAACTACTAACAACCCTCTTTACTCGAGAATTACAGCGGTATTCAAGGGAAGCGAACAGGGGTTGCATCAGATTGTTTCGCAGACATCCAAGTCAGAGGTCGTAAAAAAGATCTTTGTTCTGGATGAAAGGAAGAGCATTTATAGAGAGCTTCTTCTTCTCAAAGTGCGATGTGATAAGAACGAGAGAACCGGCATTAAGGAAATCGTTGAAATCTTCAGAGGCAAAATCGTAGATTTGAGTAAACAGTCTATGGTAATTGAAATGACAGGTTCAACAGAAAAGATTGACGGATTCATGGACATGATGAGCTGCTATGATATTGTGGAAGTCTGTCGTACAGGTATTACAGGAATAAGCAAAACTTCACATTCATGGGATGATGACATGAATGAAGATGAACTGAAACCTCTTGTTACACCTGTTGATTGAAAATAAGGTAACTATTAATTTTTGAATATAATATGAGTAGATAAGGAGAAAACAAAATGATTACTAAGTATTATGATGCAGATTGCAATTTAGGTATGCTGGACGGTAAAACAGTATCAATCATCGGATTCGGTTCACAGGGACATGCACATGCAATGAACCTGAACGACAGCGGTGTTAAGGTTATCGCAGGTCTCAGACCGGGTTCAGCTCATATTGCCAAGGCTGAAGCTGCAGGCATTGAGGTTATGGATATTGAAGATGCTGCAGAAGCAGGCGATATCGTTATGATTCTTACACCGGATGAACTGCAAGCATCAATTTACAAAGAAAAGATTGCTCCTCATATGAAGGAAGGCAATGTTCTGGCATTTGCTCACGGATTTAACATTCACTATAAGCAGATTAAACCAGCTCCATATCTGGACGTTATCATGGTTGCACCTAAGGGTCCTGGACATACAGTAAGATCACAGTATCTGGAAGGCAAAGGCGTTCCTTCACTTATCTGCGTTGAACAGGATGCATCAGGTAAGGCTAAGGATATTGCTCTGGCATATGCATCAGGAATCGGTGCAGGCCGTGCCGGAATTCTGGAAACAACATTCAAAGAAGAAACAGAAACAGACCTCTTCGGTGAACAGGCAGTACTTTGCGGTGGTGTGACAGAGCTGATGAAAGCAGGATTCGATACACTGGTTGAAGCCGGATATGAACCTGAAATGGCTTACTTCGAAACCATTCACGAAATGAAGCTTATCGTTGACCTGATTAATGAGGGCGGGTTCGACAAGATGAGATATTCAATTTCAAACACTGCAGAATACGGTGACTACAGAACAGGAAGAAGACTTATTACAGAAGAAACACGTAAAGAAATGAAGCAGGTTCTCAGAGAGATCCAGGACGGTACATTCGCTTCAGAGTTCATTCAGGAAATGAATTCAGGTGGACAGGCTCACTTCCTGGCATCAAGAAGAATGGAAGCAGATCATCTGCTTTGCAAAGTTGGTGCAGAACTGAGAAAGATGATGAGCTGGCTCAAGAAATAATCTTGACTCATTGCAAAATCAGAATTAATCAACCGGGCGGGTCACTCCTCCGGAACAGTTAAAACACCACATATATGTACGAAAACGGGTGCCCGGTATCAGCCGGACACCCGTTGCATAAAAGGAGAAAAAATGGCATTTAAGCATAATCAGGTAATGGAAGGTGTAGAAAAGGCGCCGGCAAGAAGCCTCTTCTATGCGATGGGATATACCAGAGAAGAACTGGAAAGACCCCTTATCGCTGTAGTATCTGCTCACAGCGAAATAGTTCCGGGTCACATACATCTAGATAAAATCACAGAAGCAGTTAAGGCAGGTGTGAGGATGGCTGGTGGTACACCGATAATGGTTCCTGCCATTGGTGTATGCGATGGCATTGCAATGGGTCATATCGGCATGAAGTATTCTCTGGCAAGCCGCGAACTTATTGCGGACAGTGTCGAAACGATGATAAAAGCTCATGCTTTTGATGGGGCTGTTCTTGTACCGAATTGCGACAAAATCGTGCCAGGCATGGTGATGGCTGCTGTTAGAATGGATATACCTGCAGTAGTATGCTCCGGAGGGCCTATGATGAGTGGCTTGGTAGGGGGTGTAGAAACATCACTTTCAAAGATGTTTGAAGCTGTTGGCGCATATAAGGCAGGTATCATAGACGATGAGGGTCTTTTGGAATATGAGCAGAATGTCTGTCCTGGATGCGGATCGTGTTCAGGCATGTATACTGCAAACTCAATGAACTGTCTTTGTGAAGCGATAGGTATAGCTTTACCGGGTAATGGCAGCATTCCGGCAATTTCAAGCGGTAGAACTATGCTGGCCAAGCATGCAGGTATGGCGATAATGGACATGCTCGATAAAGGTATTACTGCAAGAGATATTATTAATGAGAAGAGTATAAGAAATGCCATCACTACTGATATGGCTTTGGGATGTTCGTCAAACAGTGTGCTTCACCTTCTGGCAATAGCCAATGAAGCGGGTGTGGAAGTTGACATTCATACTTTTAATGAAATAAGTGAAGTAACTCCGAACCTGTGTCACCTTGCACCTGCAGGCGGTACACATATGCACGATCTTAATAATGGTGGCGGAGTTCCTGCGGTAATGGCACAGCTTGCATCAAAGGGACTTCTCGATACAAGTGCAATTACAGTTTCGGGCAAGACAATTGGTGAAAACATACAGGGCAGAAAGATAACAAATACAGATGCAATTAGGCCTATCGATAATCCATACACGCCAACAGGTGGTCTGGCAATTCTCTTCGGTAACCTTGCTGAGGATGGCTGCGTAGTAAAGAGAAGTGCAGTTACTCCGGAAATGCTTAAACACTCAGGTCCAGCCAGAGTATTTGATTCAGAAGAAGAGGCAATAGCTGCAATTTATGCTGGGCAGATTACCGATGGCGACGTTGTTGTTATTAGATATGAAGGTCCGAAGGGCGGTCCGGGAATGAGAGAAATGTTAAATCCGACATCGGCACTTGCAGGGATGAAGCTTGACAAGACTGTTGCATTGATTACCGATGGTAGATTTTCGGGTGCAAGCAGAGGTGCTTCAATCGGACATGTTTGTCCTGAAGCTGCCGACGGTGGCATTATAGGTCTCGTAAAGGATGGCGATATTATCGATATTGATATTCCGAACTACTCCGTTTATCTGAATGTTTCGGATGAAGAACTCGCAGAGAGAAAATCCGAATACGTTAAACCTGAACCGAAAGTCAAAGACGGTTGGCTCAACAGATATTCAAGACTGGTTGCAGCATCATGCAAAGGCGCAATTATGGAATAATCCTAAGTCAATGTATTAAGACAAGCATTAATCCTGCTTGAAGACTTGAATCAGATTATGGTGCATAGGCAAACATACGCCTTTCAACGATGGATTTATCAATACATATCATTAAAAAGAAAATCGGTAATCAGTCAAAAGCCTTAGAAATCATGGGGTTGTCCGGATCAGAATGTGTGAGCAAGTACATTGATGGTATTAATGAGGACAATGTTGAAGCGGCCGAAGCTTTAGCTGCAAAAGAATATTTCGCATGTTATCCGGAATACTTTAATAGAAGAGAAGAGAATCCTATCAACAGCGGATTAAATTATGGATATGGTTATAATAAGGGATGAAAAGGGAAGGTAGTGTAACATAAAATTTGCCTTGAATGAGCTGATGAAAATGGTGTACAGTTCAAGGTAAGCTGTGTTGTTGGCAGCTAAGTGTTAAATATCGAGAGGAGAAAGATATGAAAAACGGAAATGTAAACATAAGCAGCAAAGATTGGTTATGCACGCTGCTTCTAGCTATTTTTATTGGCGGTCTTGGGGTACATAGATTTTATGTAGGAAAGATAGGCACTGGTATTATCTGGCTTTTAACGGGCGGAGTTTTTGGTATAGGCTGGATTGTTGATATCATAATGATTGCCTGTGGATCCTTCAGAGATAAGGGTTATAACCTGATTAAGAATAGCTAAAAACAAGAGGCCTGAAAAACAGGTCTTTTGTTTTTGAAACAGAAAATTCAAACTTGAATGCGCTGGTGAAAATGGTGTAGGGGTCAAGGATAAAGAGGGTAAATTTATGGTATAATCGAAAGATAATTGGAGAATCATAATGTTCGTTATAAAGACGACGAAATGGAGATTGTTATGTATATGAAGAAGGCGGAAATGACGGATTTTGATATTGCTTTTGACTATATCGAAAAATTGTGGACTTATAACAAATATGAGAAAGAAATCACACGAGAAGTGTACGAAGAAGTTCTCGGAGATCCGAACAGCTTTGCTTTTTTTATTATGGATGATGCAGGTGGTTATCATGGATTCTGTCACGGCGTTTATTTTAATACATTCTGGATGACGGGTATGACGTGTTATGTATCGAGTATCATAACCAATGAGAATGAAAGAGGTGAAGAGCATGGCATTAAGTTGATGGATTATGCTGTGGAGCTTGCGAAGAAAAAGGGCTGCAAGGCACTGGTTCTTGATTCCGGAATGCCGCGCATCGAAGCACATCGTTTTTATGAAAAATATGGATTCGAAAAAGGATGTTACGGATTTGACCTCATGCTGACGAAATAATATGAAAGCAATCCGGAGGTGGAAATGTATTTTAAATACGGGGATGAAGAGATTTCATACCTCAAAAGTAAGGATAAAAGACTTGCCGAAGTGATTGAGAAAATCGGTTTAGTTCAAAGAGAAATAGATACAGACTTATTTTCTTCGGTTGTTCGCCATATTATAGGGCAGCAGATATCAACGAAGGCGCAGGCAACAATCTGGAAGCGAATGCAAAATGATCTTGGTAGAGTAACTGCAGAAACTGTTCTTTCAGTTGACGCTTCACAGTTACAGTCTTATGGCATAACTTTCCGAAAGGCGAATTATATTTCGGATTTTGCAGCAAAAGTTCACAATGGAGAGTTTAATGCAGATGCAATCTGGCATATGTCGGACGAGGATGCCATTCGGGAATTAAGTAGCCTGAAAGGGATTGGTGTCTGGACGGCGGAAATGATTTTGCTGTTCTGCATGAAACGCCCCAATATTTTCAGCTACGACGATTTGGCAATCAGGCGCGGATTGCGAATGGTTTACCATCATCGCAATATTGACCGTAAGTTATTTGAAAAGTATCGTCGGCGTTTTAGCCCGTACTGCAGCGTGGCAAGCCTTTACCTTTGGGCAGTGGCAGGAGGAGCGATTCCGGAGATGAAAGATTACAAATAGAAACTGAATACATGTGCTGATTGCACACTGGGCATAGAGATAAGATACCAAATAGGAGAAATTAACTGATGTCGAAGATCTGCAGAACAATATTGATTACATTGTGCGCCATTGTCATAGCCATCGGAAGCACAGCATGTAAAAACAACGAATCTGATAGCAATGCGATGTATGGTGACTGGCAATTTTGCGGTGTAGTTGAAAAAGGAGCTGAATATGCCGAAGAAAACATTATTACAGGAGACGAATTTCTTGATACATTTGGAGCGGACGAAATGCCGGATTCAGGTGTATCTGTGGATAAGGAAGGTATAAAAGGAATATTTGATAACGTTCCAGGTACAGAAGTCGGGGAAGTTGAGCAGATTAATGATACTCAATTCAGACAGCCTGTAAAAATCAAGATGATGGACGGGAAAAAACTTGATGAACCTGTTGAGATAGACATATATGTCACATTGAAAGGAAAATACCTGTTCGTAGAATCAACATATGTTGAAGATGAATACGATTCTGGTAATGTGAATGTTTACAAACGGGCAGAATAGAAATGATAGAAAAGAAATAAGCGCTGACAGCTCGGGCGATGACAATGCGGGCAATTTGTATTATCATACTCATTTGAATAATTCTCAGATAGATATGAACTTTGATTTAAGCATTCCAGAAGGATAGGTACCCTCTTTACTGGACACCCAGTAAGGAGGGTATTTTTATTTGTGACGGTACGTTACAATTCGTGCAAAGACCAATTTTGGGGACACATGCAGCAGTAATATTAAATATATCAACAGATTGAAGAAGTTAACGCACAAAAGCAAATGCAAAATGTTGATATTGCAATATAATAACGTTTGTGTTTTAACTCGCAGGGGAACATGTAAGGAGAAGGAAAAATGAAAAAGCCTATTTTTAAGAGAAAATGGTTTGTTGCACTTGTTGTTATTGTTGTATTGTGCCTGATAGGGGGCTGCATAGGCGGCGGAGACGAAACTGCTTCAGATCAGAACACAACAACAGCGGAAGAAACGACAACGGAGACAACAACAGAGGCCGTATCACAGGAATTTCAGAATGCGCTCACAAAAGGGCAGACATATTCCGATACTATGGCAATGTCAAAGGCCGGCATATACGATCAGCTGACATCAGAATATGGCGAAGGATTTTCAAAAGAAGCTGCAAAGTATGCTATTGATAATATTGATGCTGACTGGAAACAGAATGCACTGAAAAAAGCTGAGACATATTACAAAGATATGGCAATGTCAAAGAGTGCAGTTTATGACCAACTGGTTTCTGAACATGGGGAAAAGTTCACAAAAGAACAGGCACAGTATGCTATAGATCACTTGGAATAACAAGGCTATAGGACAGAAGTAGACAGTGAAAATGCCATAACTGCTTTAATTTAAGAGAGGGGTTTGAGTTGCAAGGGAGATGATATCTTTTCCTTGCAACTCATCATAGAAAATTATGAAACTTATTTACCCAGCTATTTTTTATCCGTTTGAAAATGGTGTATAGTTCAGAAAAAGCTGGTGGGTGACCAATTAGTTACCCTTAGCGATTCCTTGAGTTGCCTGCTAAAGTTGTTGCGGGAGCAGGCGTTTTAAGATATAATGAATCAAGTTGTAGTTGATAGGAGGTGCTGTTATGACATACTCAATCAATTATTCAAGGAAGAAATCAATGACAATATTTACCGACTTGCTTTGGTGTGTTCATAATTAAGCAATTGACCGTAGGATAGGTATGTCCTACGGTTTTTATTTTAAAGAAGGTTAGATGCCTCATTAAGTTCATAAAACCTGCGGGCAGGAATTCTGAACGGCTGTGATTCAGATAAAGTCACACTTTTGTTGGGAGAACGAAAAAGGATAACATAACAGTTGAAACGAATTGGGGTCAGCTGAGATGTATATGAATCGTTAAAGGAAGAAGAGAAGTAAGAGGTGAAGAAATGAAAAAGAAACTGTTAATGATTATTATGGCCATTGTACTGTGTTTCACGATGGCAGCCTGCGGAGGCGGCGGTGGCGATGCGAACAGCGATATCGACCCGAATGCAACGGTTACCAAGGAACAGTATGAGAAGCTAAGTGCGGACAAGTGGCACGAGTTGACTCCGGAAGAAATGGAAAGGTATCTTGAAGTAAGATATGTGGAGGATGAAGAATCCACTAAGAGCTGGGGCAAAGGATATCTGGTAGTTGACTTCCCAGGTCCTGATGAAGATTCATATATCCATGTACTGTTCAAAGAAGGCGATGATGGAAAGATGACACCGTCCAGCATGAGTGCTACCGGAAAGTTTTTGGACTAATAACAAAAGAAGCGAGAGTTTATAACATCTTGACAGAAAATAGGAAGGACGGGGCTATATGAATCTTATGGCCCCATCTTTTAAATAACGGAGGGAGGATGCTGAGGTTCAGGCAATTCTGGGAGGAATCGAGGTGAAACGGTAAAACGCAAACAGAAGGGGGTTATTATGAAGAAGAAAATAGTGGCAGTTGCTCTTACGCTTGCAATGTGCTTTGCATTCACAGGGTGTGGCGGAGACAATGGCAATAAAAGTAAAGATAACGGAGAACCCAAAGTGACATCCATTGTAGGTAGCTGGGAATGTGAAGATGTTCAAGTTACCAATAATGGTGAAAAGGTTGGAGATGATACAGTTAAGCTGATGTTCGGAGAAGATTTTTCCAGTATTTTCAAACTTAGTGCTTATGGTGACGGATCAGCAGACCTTGTCATGATGGAAGACAAGAACACTGTTTCATGGAGTGAAACCAAGGATAATGAATACAAGCTTTCCTATCCCGAATCCGATAAAAAGGATGCTGCTGACATGACAGCAAAGCTGGATGGCGAAAAGCTGATTATTACTGTCGAAGAGACATACAAGTCGGATGACAAGGACCAGAGTATGGTGATGGAGTTCACCATGAAATATACCGGCAAGAAATCCAAGCTTATAGAAGGCTGGAATGTGGTCCTTAATGATGAAGAAGTTTATGCTATGAGCAATGCAATGATAGAAGGTTCCTTCGTTGAAGCTGATGGAATGCTGTACGGAGATTATGGTGGAGACGAATGGGGTAAAGGAGCCTTTATGGTGGCCAAGATTAAAGGCGATAAGCTGAAGGACAAGACCATCATAGCAAAGGATACCAAAGTAAGTAATTTGTCAGTATATGATGGGAATGTTTACGGTATTCTGGACAGTGAAAAAATCATAAAGGTGGAAGTCGGCAAAACCAAGACAGAAACTATATATAAGGGAACTTGCAACAACATGCAGGTGACAAAGAAGGGCATTTATTTCACTGATGAAAAAGAAAGATACTGCAAGGTGGACCTTGAAGGGAAGAACAAGGAGACTGTACTGAACAAGAAAGTCGCTTATCCATACCAGATCAGTTCTAAATTCATGGTGTATCAGGATGGTGCTGATGGAGAAACCCTGCACATGTACAATATGAAGGAAAATAGTGATAAGAAAATTTCAAATATGGTTTCTTATCAGCCGATGCTTTACGGGGATTACATGTATTTCTATACACCGGGAAACTATGAAGATGTGTACCACATGTGCCGCATAGATATGTATTCCGGTAAGGTGGAAAAGGCTGAAAGAGCGGCTATTATGTACGATTATTATGTAACACCGGAACATATTATAGCCGCAAAGGGTGAATTCGTTACGATCGAATTTGATAAATGGGATACCTTCGCGGATACAAGCAGCGCAGGCTCTAAAGCCTATCCGAAGTACAGTAACGGAGAAATCTGGGTAAGCAGATGCGCTGGCGAAAATTTCCTGAGTTCAGAAACTTTCGTGACAGATGAAAAGAGCAGCATAGGATACTCGTACGTGAAAGACGAATAGAAATAAAAGGAGGATAATTGAATGAAAAAGGTAGAAATAAAATCGGGTGAATATCGTTTTGTGGGAGAACTTTTGACGGATGAAGCTCCGGAAACATGCAGAGTGTTTGAGAATATGTTGCCTCTAAAAAGTCAGTTCATACATGTAAGATGGAGCGGTGAAGGCATATGGATTCCTTATGGCGATATGAGGACAGGACTTGATTATGAGAATCATACATCACATCCAGCAAAAGGAGAAATGCTTCTTTATCCCGGAGGTATAAGTGAAATGGAAATAATAATGTCCTACGGAAGATGTCTTTTTGCCAGTCAGCATGGTCAACTTTCCGGGAATCATTTTCTTACTATAAGAGAAGGCATTGAAGATCTCTATGATTTTGGCAGAAAGGTACTGATAGAAGGAGCTCAGAATATAGAAATAAAGCTTATTGAAGAATAAAACACACCTAAATCGTTGACATTTGAGCTACAGAAGAAAAGGAGGTGCACCTGACTGGGGGAGTCTAGGTGCACCTCCTTTGAGCCTGCGGGTTTTCCGGCTCAGACACGATTATTCGTCTTTTGATTTTTTCGCAGAAATTTTTTCAGCTGCAAGATTGCCTACAGCGGCAATTGCACTGAGAAGAGTTGCAACAGCTTCCTTTCTGTTTTCCGCATTAGCGGCCTTTCGCTCTATGCAGTGGTCGCATATTCTGTGCCTGCGGCCCTTATCTTCCATCATGCGACCGCACCTGGAACAGATATAGACCAACTCGCTGCCGCACTTTGGACAGTAAACGTTATCGGATTTGAATTTATAATGCTTTTTGTAGTTGCGGCACTGAGGATTCCAGCAGCCTTTATATCGTTTGTCTTTCATTAACATAGGCAGCTCCTTTCAATAAATACATTGTAACATATATTGAGACTTTAATGCTGCCGGCGGTTAATGTTGATTCAAAAAAGCGAAAAGACGCATCATTGAGGAGTGACACGCCTTTCGGGTTGTGAGTTATTCATTATTTATTGAGTTTTCTAGAGGTCAAATCTCTAAAATCGACACCGTGTAATCTCTTGATTACGATGTCAGTATAAGACTGACATATGCATAAATCAAATCAATAGATTTATTGATTCATTAAACGATTTTATATATAATTGTAATGATAAATCAATTAAGGAGAGAATCATGAATCTGATACATTTGAGATATTTTGTTGAATTGGCTCATTCCAGAAGTTATGCAGTTGCCGCAGAGAGAATGCTGACAACCCAGCCTAATATCAGCTATGCCATAACCCAGCTTGAGAATGAGCTTGGGGTCACTCTGGTAATCAAGAACGGTAGAACGAACAAGCTGACTGCATACGGTAAGCAGTTTCTAAAGTACGCTGAGGGCACGCTCAAGACTTTGGACTCAGGGGTTAATGCGATTCACCGAAGTGTGCAGGATCATACGGTAATACGAATCGGATTTCTCAGATACCTGGGTTCAGAATATTTGCCTCGACTGGTAGTTGATTTTCAGAAAGAGTTTGAAGATTACAACATAGAGTTCGAATTTGAAACATCGAATTCTGCAGGTCTTCATGAAGCTATGGCTGCAAACAGACTGGATGTCATATGCTGTGCTAATCTTAATGAGAAATACAAGGATCATGGTGTAATATACAGACAGAAATTCACTTTAATTGTGCCTCCGGATCACCCTTTAACAAAGATGGAAAAGGTAACACTCAGAGACACCATGAAATATCCGTATATATACTATGTCAAAAATAACGGTATCAGAAATGTAATCGAACCATATCTTAAGGCTGCTGGTGGAATGCCGGACATTAAGTATGAGCTTCAGGAGGAAAGAGTTGTGGCGGGGTTTGTTTCTGCCGGAATGGGAATTGCCATCGTTCCTCACGAGACACTTTCCAGCAGAGTTAATGTAACAGAAATAGAGCTGGCGGATGTTAATATGGGACGTGACATTCACATGATTCTGACGGATTCACAGGATGTCTCACCACTTCTCAAAGAACTGCTCAAATTCGCAGCGGAGCATCCGGACAAGACGGTAATCGAAAACAGCGAAATCAAATAGCAACAGCAAATACCGATATCAAATAGCAACAGTAAGACAGGAGGAAGGAATGAAAATAATCTGCTACGGCGATTCCAATACATACGGATATGATCCAAGAAGCTTCATAGGTGATAAATACGACAAATCATGGCCTGAAATCATTGCTGAGAAAACAGGAAACAAAGTCAGATCAATGGGCATGCCGGGAAGACAGATCCCATTCAGAGCAAGACCCCTTGAGGCAATGCATGCGCAGATTGGAGAACATGTCGACATTTTGATGATAATGCTTGGGAGTAATGACATTGAAGCGAGTCTTAATGTGCATCTGGTTGAAGCCCGAATGAGTACTATGATTAAAGAGGTTCTCAGATGGGATATAGCTGACCGGATAATACTTATCGGACCGCCACCACTCAAGGTGACCAGTCGGCACCTGGAAGCATCAAAGGAAATGAATGAAGCATTCGGGAAACTTGCGGGAAAGCAGGGAATAGAATACGTGGATTCCTTTGACTGGCCTTTGGAATTGTGCTTTGACAGAACACACCTGACAGAGGATGACCAGGAAATTTTTGCAGACGAAATCATAAAAAGAGTCCTGAAATAGTTATTTATCCTAAATAGGGAGGACGTCATGTTTGAAAAAAGACGAAAGGCAAAAGAAGCAGAGAGAGTTGCTGAAGAAGAACGCAGAATGAACTATGCTGCGGACCGTGAAAGAGAAAAAGTGGAAGCAGAAAGAGCGGAGAAAGCTGAAAAGGCGAAAGGGCAGCCTGATGTCCTTCACAAATTTGATTTCATCGGTGAAAAAGTTGACAGGTATGAAGAGAGTCGCGGGAACAAGAGAGTCAAAAATGCCCGAATACGTGAAGGCAAACGAATCAGGAAAGAGAAAAACCGCAAATACTGGGTGATTCTGGCAGTGGTGCTGGCGCTTATTGCAGGATGTGTCGGCGGATATCTGGTGGGAAATCATATGATGCAGAAAAAATGTTATAGCAAGGCTACGGAACTGATTATAAACGATGAGTTCGGCAAAGCGGCGGCGATTCTTGAGGAACTGGACATAAAGGATTCGGATAGGCTTTGTACCTATGCGGTAATACGTACCAATGTGAAAGCCTATGATGGTAAAATGAATGAAATGCTCAAGAAGCTCAATTCTCTGGAACCTTTGGAAAACAATAAGGTGGAGACTCAGTATAAGGAATTCATAGGGAAGGTGGAGCCTGCGGGTAAGCTGCAAAAGGATATAAACAAGCTAGACGTTGATAAGCTTGGACTTTCTGATAAAAACAAAGTTGAAGAGCTGAACAAGAGAGTCAAGCAGTTTAAGGGAAAGTATGGCGACATGGTGGATACTCACAGAATCAAGGCGGCAGAAAAGAAAATTCAAGTTCTTGAAGAGGCAACAAAAAAGTTGCAGAATCACGGTAAAGATGAGTAGGGTTGCGGCTGCTGACAAGATATGGTAAAATATTCCAAAAGGAGATTGGGATATGAAAAAGACCGGAGTAGCCAGGACACCTTTCCCGGGAAGATGGTCAGATCAGGTAAACAAAACATCAACCGGAAGTAAGGGGGCTCCAGAAAGTCGGAGAGAAGGTGCTGATTACAGCTACAGCTGTAGCCGAAACCAAAATCAAAACAAAAGTCAAAACCGAAACCGTAAACGCAGCAGTGACATAATAAAAACCCTAAGCAAAGAAGAAACCAAAAGAACAAACAAATGGAAAGTTTCGCGAAAAGTATCATTGCTTGTATTGCTGCTTGCAGTTTTTATGGGCATAGGGACGATATCCGAAACTATATGGCATGGGTTTAGCAAAATAGATTTTTACGAATCTGAAGGAGATACTGCAGGTAGTGGCGAGGAGAAAACGGCGGCTGTGACTTTCAATTATGGCGAAAAACTGAGAATTACAGACCACAACATTAATTTTCATCAGTCTGATGACTGGGAAAACAAGGGTGTATATGCACTTATCAAAGTGTGTAATGACAATGATGAAGCGGTAGACAGGATGCTATTTCTAGTATCTCAGAGAGAAGAAATTGTAACTAATTTTAAGAATGATGGAGACTATTTCAAGGCATCGGGATACGTTCCGCCTCACGGAGAGGGATATATGTGCGCACATATGATAATAGGCAGAGAAACCAGACCTGTTCAGGGGGAAATAATCCCGGTGGATGGGTATGCATGCAAGCTACGGACGGATTATATGCCACCATCAGGAAGAATAAGCGGTTTTGATAAGAAGGCAGATGGGTATCATGCGGATATTGTGAACAGAAGCGGGCAGACTTTCGGTGCGGGGAAAGCTTTTGTTGTTGCCGTGGAGTCAGGCTATAGCGAACTTGCCGGATCCTGGGGTGCAGGAGAGCTGAACCAGGATGTGGTGGACGGAGAGACAGTACATCTTCGCAATGTTATTGTTAATCCAGGGCTAAAGAGAGGAGAAACAGCAGAGTTTCAGGTGTTTCTTGTTGACATGTGATTTCATCCGATGTATATTACTGTTAAGTGGTAGCTTCGATGTTTAGATTGAAGATTCTGCTGATTACAAGATAATAGAGATGCGATGAACGGAATAAGTCTGATGAAGACATTTCAGAGAGCAGCCGGATGGTGCGAGGCTGTATGTAGATTCAGATGTCTCACCCGGGAGCAGAAAACTTCAAGTGGGCATGTAGTTTCACACTATGAGTGTGACGGCACAAACGAAGATTGCTTAGCAATCAGGACAGTCGAAACAGCGTGTCAATAAGAGTGGTACCGCGGAAGCTTATGCCTTCGTCTCTTAGTTTGAGATGAGGGCTTTTTTTAAATACTGACCTATAGGAGGAAAAAATGAAACATTACGACAGATATCAGGTGGGTTATTTCCCACCAGCAGAGGATTGTTATGACTGGGTAAGAAAGGATCATATTGAGAAAGCACCAAGATGGTGCAGCGTTGATTTGAGAGATGGTAACCAGGCGCTTATAGTTCCGATGAGCCTTCAGGAAAAGGTGGACTTTTTTAACTATCTGTTAAAGCTGGGATTCAAGGAAATCGAAGTGGGTTTCCCGGCAGCATCAGAAACAGAATATACATTCCTCAGGAAACTGGTTGATGATAATATGGTACCGGATGATGTAATGATTCAGGTGCTGACACAGTCCAGAAAGCATATTATCAAGAAGACTTTTGAGTCTCTTGTGGGTGTAAAGAAAGCTGTAGTTCATCTTTATAATTCAACATCTGTAGCACAAAGAGAGCAGGTGTTCCGCAAAGAGAAGACGGAGATTATCAAAATAGCAACAGACGGTGCCCACCTGATGAACGAGTTTGCCGAGAAGCATCCGGAGACAGACTTTACATTTGAATATTCGCCTGAATCATTCACGGGTACTGAGGTGGATTTCGCTCTCGAAATCTGCAATGAAGTTATCGATGTGTGGAAGGCTGCGGATCCTGACAGGAAAATCATTATTAATCTGCCTTCAACCGTTGAAATGTCAATGCCTCACGTATATGCTTCCCAGGTTGAATTTATGAGCAAACACCTTCATCACAGGGAAGATGTATCTCTTTCCATTCACCCTCACAATGACAGAGGATGCGCAGTGGCAGCTGCAGAGCTGGCTTTACTGGCAGGAGGAGACAGAATTGAAGGTACACTGTTCGGTAATGGTGAAAGAACAGGTAATGTTGACATCGTAACGATGGCGATGAACATGTTTTCGCACGGAGTCGTTTCGGGACTTGATTTTACAAATATGCCGGAAGTTGTTGAAATGTACGAGAAATTCACGGACATGGAGGTGCCGCCAAGACAGCCTTATTCAGGCAAGCTTGTTTTCGCAGCTTTCTCAGGATCTCATCAGGATGCCATATCCAAGGGTATGCGTTACCACAAGGAAAACAATCTTTATGGATGGTCTGTACCATACCTCCTCATCGATCCAAAGGACGTGGGAAGAGAGTACGAAGCCGATGTTATCAGAATCAACAGTCAGTCGGGCAAGGGCGGCGTAGCATATATTCTCGAGCAGAACTTCGGATATGCTATTCCTAAAGAAATGCGTGAAGAAATCGGATATATGGTTAAAGATGTATCCGACAAAGCGCACAAGGAACTTACACCTGCAGAGGTTTATCAGGTATTTGCCAAGGAATACATCAACGTTTTCAATCCAATCGACATTATAGATGCAACCTTCAGCAAAGTGTCCGATTACAAGTCAAATGACGGATATATCGTTGATATGACCGTAAGAATCATGGATAAGGAATACAACCTGCAGGGTGTTGGTAACGGTCGTCTGGACGCTGTAAGAAATGCACTCAAACAGAGTCCGTACACATTCGACTATAAGTTTGTAACCTATTCAGAACATGCTCTTTCGAGCGAATCAACATCAAAGGCTGCATCATATGTATGCATTGAGGATATAAACGGAGATCAGTTCTGGGGAGTGGGAATCCACGAGGATATCATTCTGGCATCAGTGAATGCACTGGTAAGTGCATTGAACAGACAGAATAGAAGTGATCATTTCGTTGAATAAATTGTGTTAATATAATTAGGAGGTAACAATTATGGGAATGACAATGACCCAGAAGATTCTGGCAGCTCACGCAGGTCTTGATAATGTAGTTGCAGGACAGCTGATTAGTGCCAATCTTGACATGGTTCTGGGTAATGATATAACGACACCGGTAGCGGTAAACGAATTTAACAAGGCTGGGTTTGATGGAATATTCGACAAGGAGAAGGTTTCGATTGTAATGGACCACTTCACTCCGAACAAGGATATTAAAGCTGCTGAGCAGTGCATGACATGCCGTAAGTTTGCCAAGAGATTTGATGTGGTTGATTTCTTTGATACAGGAAGAGTTGGCGTGGAGCACGCACTTCTTCCGGAACAGGGCATCGTTAAGGCGGGAGACTGCATTATCGGGGCTGATTCTCATACATGCACATACGGAGCACTGGGAGCATTTTCTACAGGTGTTGGATCAACTGACATGGCGGCGGGAATGGCAACAGGCCGCACATGGTTTAAGGTTCCTGAAGCAATAAAATTCAATTTGACGGGAGAACTTCCCGAAAACGTAACAGGCAAGGATGTTATCCTTCACATTATCGGAATGATAGGCGTTGACGGAGCATTGTACAAATCAATGGAATTCACAGGAGAAGGTGTAAAGAGCCTGAGCATGGAATCAAGACTGTGCATTTCAAACATGGCAATTGAGGCCGGCGGCAAGAATGGAATATTCCCTGTTGATGAAATCACTGAAGAATATATGAGAGGCAGAGTCAAGGGAGAATGGACTAAGTACGAGGCTGATGAGGATGCAGAATATGTAGCAACATACGATATCAATCTGAGTGAACTGAAGCCAACGGTATCATTCCCTCATCTTCCTGAAAACACGAGAACAATTGACGAAGTAGGAGATGTTTCAATCCAGCAGGTGGTTATCGGCTCATGTACTAACGGCAGAATTGAAGATATGGAAGCAGCTGCAAAGATTCTCAAAGGGCGCAAGGTTCACCCTGATGTACGTTGCCTTATCATGCCGGCAACGCAGCAGGTTTACAGAGAATGTATGGAGAAGGGATACATGGAAATTTTCCTTGATGCTGAGTGTGCAATTACTGCACCAACATGTGGACCTTGTCTGGGTGGACACTCAGGAATTCTTGCTGAAGGCGAAAGATGCGTAGCCACAACTAACAGAAACTTCGTGGGAAGAATGGGACACGTTAAATCAGAAGTATATCTGGCAAGCCCAATTGTAGCCGCAGCTTCAGCAGTTGCTGGCAAAATTGCAGGACCGGATGATCTTTAATAAGGAGGTAAACTATGATAGCCAAAGGACTGGTACATAAGTACGGAGATAACATAGATACAGATGTAATTATCCCTGCAAGATATTTGAATACACCTGATATGAAGGAGCTTGCAAAGCACTGCATGGAGGACATTGACACAGAGTTTGCAGGCAGAGTCAAGCAGGGCGACATTATGGTCGGCGGAGAGAACTTCGGATGCGGATCTTCCAGGGAGCATGCTCCGGCGTCAATAAAGGCAGCAGGTGTTGATTGCGTAATCGCCAAGACCTTCGCAAGAATATTTTACAGAAATGCCATTAACATTGGTCTGCCGATTATGGAGTGCCCTGAAGCGGCAGAGGCAATAGAAGCAGGAGAGACAGTATCCGTTAACTTTGATACAGGTGTCATTACGAATGAGACGAAGGGTGAAACATATCAGGCCGCACCTTTCCCTGAATTTATTCAGGAAATCATTTCGGCAGGCGGTCTCATGAACAGTATTAACGGTAAATAAAAAGGAGAATATCACATGAATTTTAAAATTGGAGTGATTCCGGGAGACGGCATCGGTCCTGAGATAACAGCTGAAGCAGTAAAGGTTCTTGACGCAGTGGCTGCCGGATTCGGACATACATTTGAATATGAAGAAATACTTCTGGGTGGAGCATCAATTGATGTTCATGGAGTTCCTTTGACTGATGAGGCCGTAGAAACGGCAAGAGGTTGTGATGCGGTGCTTATGGGTTCCATTGGTGGAGACGCTGCTACATCACCATGGTACAAGCTTGAGCCGTCCAAGCGCCCTGAGGCAGGGCTTCTCAAAATCAGGAAGGAGCTGGGACTTTTCGCCAATCTCAGGCCGGCATATCTTTATAATGAACTGAAGGACGCATGCCCCATCAAGGAAAGTGTCATAGGACCGGATGGATTCGACATGATTATCGTGAGAGAGCTGACAGGCGGTCTGTATTTTGGTGACAGAATTACCGAAGAGGTTAATGGTGTAATGACTGCAGTTGATACGCTTTCATATAATGAAAAAGAAATCAGAAGAATTGCAGTACGCGCATTTGATATTGCCATGAAGCGCCGCAAGAAGGTGACCAGTGTTGACAAAGCCAATGTTCTGGATTCGTCAAGATTGTGGAGAAAGATTGTGGAAGAGGTGGCTGAGGATTATCCGGAGGTTACTCTTGAGCATATGCTGGTGGACAACTGTGCAATGCAGCTGGTGCACAATCCTGCCCAGTTTGATGTGGTTGTTACGGAGAATATGTTCGGGGATATTCTCTCCGATGAGGCCAGCATGGTGACAGGCTCCATAGGAATGCTTTCCTCGGCAAGTCTTAATGAGACCAAATTCGGGCTTTATGAACCGAGCCACGGTTCTGCACCGGATATTGCAGGTAAGGGAATTGCCAATCCTATTGCAACGATTCTTTCGGCGGCAATGATGCTCAGATATTCACTGGATCTGGACAGGGAGGCTGATGCTGTCGAAGCTGCAGTTGAGAGATTTCTTGCTGAAGGCAACAGAACTGTGGATATTGCAGCTGGTGAGAAGTGGCTGGGAACATCTGCAGCAGGAGATATGATCGCAGGAATGATATCATAGGAGACCACAATGAACGATACTGAATACAAACTCTATAGAGCGCTGTACTTTTATAAGAAAACCCGTGACGGGGAGAGCTATAATGAGGTAGTAGATGCATTGAAACTCTGCCTTCAGGAAGATTGCAACGGCTGGCTCGCTGCGAAGGTGACAGGAAAAGACGGAGATGAAGTGGCAATGCCTGGAGTGATGGGCGACTCGGAGGGTAAATCTTATTATATTCTTTGCCCTAATGAGGAAGATATGGGTCAGATGGAAGAAGAGGGATTGTCAAAGCTTCACGTTAACCTGAGAGCAGTTTGTGACAGTGTGATTCGCGAATCGTCAATTGACGGTATATGCCTGAATCCGTGGGATGGCGGCTGTTATATATCGGCAGACGAAATAGAAAAAATGATGAAATAGCCATTAATGAACAAAAAGTGAGCATTGGAGCTGCTGTGCCTGTATAATTAGGTGCAGCAGCTTTGTTATTATTAAATATGGATATATAATTCAGACAGGTTGCAATAAAAAGAAATGACCTATGCATTTAACAAATGGTGTGTATGCACATGACGGGAGATTGTAATGTCAAAAGTTGAAATATCAGGTAAGCTTTTCGAGAGGATTGCCCTTGGCGACAAAGTAGCCTTTGAGGAGCTTTACTACAAAACATATAAGCAGGTGTATGCATTTTTGCTGTCTCTTACAATGAATGCTGAAGATGCCAAGGACTTGCTGCAAGAAACATATATAAAGGTATACGGTTCCTGCCATCTTTACCGAGATCAGGGGACACCAGTGGCGTGGATAATCAAAATAAGCAAAAACTTGTTTCTTATGAAGGTTCGCAAAAAATCCGAGCAGATGACGAGTCCTGACGAAAATATTGAAGATATGGTGGCTACTTTGGGTGGCATTGAGAATCTGGAGAGTAGAATGTGGCTCAATCAGCTGTTTCAGGTTGTGTCGAAGGAAGAACGACACATAATAGTAATGCATGTAGTTGTGGGAATGAAACATAGAGAAATTGCGAAAGAAATGGATATGCCCCTGGGCACAGTGCTCAGTAAATATAACAGAGGAATCAGGAAACTGAGAAATTCTGTTGATAATTCCCTTGAAGATTCCGGGAAGGAGGTTGTGGCAAATGAATAATAAAATGAAGAAGCATATTGCTGACGGATTCGATCAGATTGCTGTGAATGTATTCGCTGATGTTATGAAAAACATTGAGATCGAGCAGTCAAGCGGACAGATAACCTCTGGAATTGAACATGAACGGGTAACCCGAGGAGAAGAAAGAAAACGGATTAAGACCGGATACCCGAAGAGAAGACGAATAGTTGCGACAGCATGTGCGATACTGATGGTTGTCTGCGGAACGGGCGTGTATTTTAATACAGCTTTGAAATCTTATGCAGCGGAGATTTATATCGATGCCAATCCGAGCCTGGTTATGGAGGTTAACAAAGACAGGCAGGTAACGAAAATCAAGGCGGGAAACGACAGCGCCAAAGATTTTGCAAGAAACATCAGAAGAAGTGTAACCTATCCAATATCCGTTGAATCCGCTGTAAATATTGCGATTGATGGACTTGAATCAGAAGGATACATAAGCGGTGAAGAAATGGATACGGTGATATCATACTGCTACAAAGGTGAACCGGACGGAGATGTTATAAACGAAATTGACAGTGCGGCAAGCCAGAGCCTTAAAGAGGGCAGTTATGTTCTGCAGGATTTTAAGGATGACAAAAAGTTGGAAAGGACTGCCCACGATAATGGTATTACACCGGGCAAGTGTTACTATATTGAATCCCTAGCAAAAGATCATGAAATGACCGTTGAAGCATGTGCTCGCAAGTCGATTACAGAAATCAGCAAGGAAGCCGATAAGGCTGATAACGGGAAGTCGGCAAATGACAAGAACAAAAAATCCTCAAAAGTCAAAGAATCCGTAAGTGCTCAGAGTCAAAGCAGCAGGCACAGCAAGGTTAAAGAAAACACTTCTGAAAGCAAATCGTCTGTTCAGAAGGAGACTGTTGTTAAGAAAGAGCCTGAAGAGAATGCATCTAGTATAGCAACATCAGAGGTAGACCCAGAAGCTACGCACAATAAACCGAAAGCAAAGAAGGTTACGGTAGTTGCAACATCATGTACAAGTGACGGGATTATCAGGGTTCATTTTTCCCAGCGGGTTCACTTTTCAAAGGACCTTAAGATAATCGTAACCGACAGTGAAGGACAGATTATTAAAGCTCGTTTAATCGGAAAGAAACAGACATTTATCAAACTTCATGCCTTTGGTGTCAGTGAAGGCAGCACGTACAACGTTACAATTGCAGGGGTGAAAGGGAACGATTCACATCGATACAGATCGGTAACAACTGCGGTAACGGTAAGAAATGCAAAACAATAAGAAACACCCTCTTCACTGGGTTGACCAGGTACATCAGCTTCTGCTGTCAACAATACACCACCAGCCGACAGTTGCAATTATAACAGCACCGCCAATCAGAGCGAATGTTCCCGGCATTTCGCCTATGAATATGGCAACCCATACAGGATTGAAAAGGGGTTCAAGCATGCCGATAAGAGAACATGCCAGCGGTGGACAGTCTCTTGATGCTATGGCATACAGAACGTAAGGAATTCCAAGTTGGAAAACACCAAGAATTACTACATAGAGAATTTCTTTACCTGTAACTGAGGTTGTCAAAAGGCTACCAATAGGCATTCCGATTATGGCTGCAATAAGATGAGCCATTAGAATTCCGCTCATTCTTATAGAATCATCCTTGCCGCCCTCGCCCATGCTTACGAACATCAGGGCAAGGAATACGCCTGCCAGAACACCCAAAATATTTCCCAGAATATTTCCCGGTGAAAGCTGATCGAAGAAGAATAGTACAATACCGCACATTGTGATTGCAACAGTTGTTATTTCTCTTCTTTTCAGTCTTTTGTGGAGAAATACCGCACTGAGAATCAATATGAAAACAGGTGCTGAATATTGCAAAACGATGGCGTTTGCCGCAGTTGTAAGTTTATTGGCAATGACAAAAAATATGGCAGAGGCACTTAGCCCTATACCGGCTCCCAAAGAGGCTTTGCACAATTTAAAAGGAATCCTTTTGTATAGCATGTATCCGCCGAGAATTGAAGCGGATATAAGGCTTCTTGTTCCGGCTATCATAAGGGGATTCCAGGAAATGAGTTTAATAAAAATACCACCAATGCTCCACATGATTGCGGTAATAACCATAAGGAGCATTGCCTTTTGTTTATTGGACATTGAATTCATATTAAATGTTTATCTTCTGCTTTCTTCTCTATTTGTTGCGGGGATACCCGGAACAGCTTCATTGGCAACCAGAGTTTTGAGACGATCGATATGAATGTCTGCTGCAGTTCTGGCTGCATCTTCATCGCCTCTTGCAATTGCGTCCAGAATCAGTTTATGTTCAGCGGACATATTTTCTGCGCGTTTAAATGTATCGTAGTATATGTATCTGAATCTGAGAACCATTTCCTGCAGCTGTTCGATCATTTGAACCAGAACTCTGTTGTTGCATGAATCTACAATGCATCTGTGGAATTTCGTGTCATATTCAATGAGCTTGTCCATGTCTCCGGCAACAAATGCCTGATTGTATCGATCTGAATAATCCTTAAGCTCATCAAGCTTATCCGGCTTCATTCTTGAAGCAGCAAAGTAAGCGGCAAGACCTTCCATGTTCTGTCTTACTTCAAGGATTTCAAGCATATCCTCAGTGCTTATGGATGAAGCGTATGCTCCGCGTCTTGGTTTGATGGTGACAAGCCCCTCCTTCTCCAGCTTACGAATGGCTTCTCTTATTGGTGTTCTGCTGACACCTAATGTGTCGGCAAGTTCCACCTCCATCATTCGTGTACCCGGCAGAATAGCTCCTGTCAGAATCTGCATCTTAAGCTCTTCATAAACCATTTCCCTCAAGGGTCTATGATTCTGAATATCAAAATTCAACATATACAATGCCTTTCTTGTTATCTGGTCGTATAGACACTGAAACTCTCTTTGTTAACAGGAAGCATAGCATGACATATACCGTCAGCTTCCTCTTTAGTGCTGCATACTGCGAAAACAGTGGGACCGCTTCCGCTCATCAACACCGGACCGTTGGAATACAAAGTGCTAATCATGTCCTTTGCATACATAACACTAGGATACACCTTTAAGGTGTAATTTTCAAGAACGTTAATCATATTGGAATGAACATCTTCCATATTTTCATTCCTTAGCCCCTCAATTAGTGCCTGATTGTCAGGGTGAATGCTGATTATCTCATTGTCGATGCCCTTGTATACTTCCGCGGTTGAAACTGCAATGGATGGCTTACTGAGTGCGATATAAGCTTTCAGTCCAGGCAGAGGAATGAGATCCGTCCCGGTTCCTGTGGCAAGAGCGCAGTGGCATGCCATTTCGTCCTTTGCAAAGTTGTCGCGAAGGTTGTCTGAAGCTGCGGCCTGTCCCATTATGCAGAAGGGCACATCGGATCCGAGCATGGCACCCAGTTCATTCATTTGTGCGACTGTAAGATTAAGATTCCAGAGCTGGTTAATGCCGTGGATTACCGCGGCGCAGTTGCTACTGCCACCGGCCATTCCTGCGGCAACAGGTATGTGTTTGTCGATATGTATGTTGAGGGTACCGCGAATTTCGGGGAATTTCTCTGCCATCAGGGCGGCAGCTTTATAGGCTAGATTGCTGCTGTCAACGGGCAAATCCTCTCTAGTAGACGTCAGGCTGATTTCAAGGGAACCGTCCCCTGAAGAACGAGTGAGGGTCACATTATCATGCAGACTGATCTGCTGCATTACCATTTCGACGATGTGATAGCCGTTATCGAGCACCCCTTTAACGTCAAGGCTAAGGTTGATTTTGGCGAAGGCTTGTATTGTAATTGCGTTGTTTGTCATGATTGTACTCCTTGAATAATCTAATCAGATTATATCACATGTGAATGGATTAACAAAAAAGGATGTTTCTTGCGAAACATCCTTAAGGCTGTCTATAATGTGCTGTCATTTAGCGACAGGTCAGTGCGACTATTTCTTCTTGCCGCCTTTTTTGTTTTTCTGCTTGCCTGACTGACCCTTAGGGTTAGTGCTCTGGCTGTTCTTTGGCTGGTTGCTTACGGCCTTTACTTTGTATTCCGAACCAGCAGCTGAGATAGGTCTTCTGACAGATACTCGCTTATTGAACTGCTTGTGTTCTTCCGCTCTAATCTCCGCTTCGAGAGCTTCGATTTCTGCACGTCTTCTTTCTGAAGCTTTTGCAGCCTTGGCCTTTCTCTTTCTGTCTTCCTCTACGATTTCTTCAACGGTCTTGCCTGTTCTCTTAGCTTCTTTGTAAGGGTTTACAGTAGATACTTCGTTGTCCTTTTCCTTTTCTTTTTCAAGATTCTTCTTGGCGCTCTTCATTGAGAAGAAAATCATTCCCGCCATCATCAGACCCATGAGAATCATATAAATCATCATGGAACGCTTCTGGTTCAGAGTTGTGAAGGAAATTACCTGATCTTTGTCAAAAGTGCTGCCATCAGCTGATGAGAAGTTCTTGCCGATTGTAAGAGTATATTTGGTTGCGCTATCGAATCTCTGGGATTTATTGTTGCTTGTAGCTGATACGATCATTACCTGATCGGGATGCTCCTTGCTGTAGTAAGCGTTAACCTTGATCTTCTTGCCTTTAGGGTCAGTAAGCTTGATTGCTGACTGATTGTGCTTCTTCTGAGCTGATGTAAGGGAGCTCATCTCTTTGTTCATTGTGAGTTTAACAGAGAGGTTTTCTACTGATACACCTTCAGCACCATCCTCAGGTGTTGAAACTTCAATTTTTAGTGCAGAATTATCTGCTGTAGTTTCCTTCGCTGCCAGACATGTAGGTGCAGCAATGGCTAAAGCCATGAGCATTGCGATGACCAGCGCATTTACTCTTTTCATTAATTACGTTCCTCCGATTTCTTTTTTCTGAGATTTTTAAAAAAGTCCTTCAGAATGCCGGAACATTCCTCCTGCATTAATCCGGTTTCTATTTCTGTAAAATGATTAAGCCTTGAATCCTGAGGTATGTTAAAAAGGGATCCGCAGGCTCCGGCCTTGGGATCCGGAGTGCCGATGTACAGCTTCTCGATGCGTGACCAGACTATGGCACCGGCACACATACTACAAGGTTCAGCTGTTACGAACATCAAGCAACCTGTGAGACGCCATCCGCCAAGATGCGATGCCGCCATTCTGATGGCAGCAAGCTCAGCATGGGCTGTGGGGTCCTTGAGAGTCTCCACACGGTTGTGACCTTTTCCGATAATCACCCCGTCTTTTACTATAACTGCACCGATGGGAACCTCCCCTTCGGCAGCAGCCTTTTTGGCCTCTTCTAATGCTTCCTTCATATACTTTCTCATATGCCATACAATAATATCACACTTGAGTAGTCATATGCAAGGAAAACAGCCGGTGCAACGTATGTTTGACAAACATGCGAAAGAAACTTGCGGAAGGCTAATTAAGATAATCAATAAGAGCCATCGGGTTATCGATTATGTCTGTGGCATTATGTTCCTTGAGGAAACTTACGGATCTGAAGCCCCACGAACATGAAATGCATTGCACGTTCGCATTTTTTGCTGTATCAATATCTACGTCTGAATCGCCAACATAGAGGGCCTCTGATGGTTTGCCGTCCAGTTGATTCAAAGCTTCAAGAAGCGTGTCGGGTGCAGGTTTTTTCTTTATGCCGGCGGCTTCGTTTTCTCCGATGGCAACATGAATCAAATCTTTGAAGTATATGTCTGTAAGTTCTTTGACAGCTTTGTCTGCCTTATTTGATACTATGGCAAGATTGATTCCTCGCTTGTTCAGAGTATCCAGAAGCTCTGGAATTCCCGGATAAGGATGAGTGGTGTCGTTGCAGTGAATTATGTAGTGATTGCGAAAGTCCCGGAATACTTTGTCAAAATCCGGATTGTCTTCGCCACCGGGAAGAGCCCGAATCATAAGAAGCCGGATTCCGTTGCCCACAAATCTCCTTACCTCGTCCATGGTTCGAGGATTGTAACCATTGGACCGGAGGGCATAATTGGTGCTAGTGGTAAGATCCTCCAGTGTATTGAGAAGAGTACCATCCAAATCGAAAATTACAGTTTTTTTCATGACTTGCCTCCCTATATATAATATGAAGTATAATATCAGATTAAATCGGTAGAGTGCAATAGGGTATTATACAAGCGATGATGGCTAATTAGCGGCTGGCAGGAGGGTGCGAATAGTGAAAATACTAAATTATCTGTGAATAATTTTATATTTTCTGCAGATAGACAGGGGAAGTGTGTTTATGGTATTCTAAACTATGAGTTTAAACAGACGTTTAACATATAGGAGGAATAGAATATGGGCAAAGTAAAGTTTACCGAAACTGTACTTCGTGATGGTCATCAGAGTCTTATCGCAACAAGAATGACTACAGAAGAAATGCTACCGATTCTGGAAACAATGGATAATGTTGGCTATCATTCACTGGAAATGTGGGGAGGCGCTACATATGACGCATGCCTCAGATTCCTGGATGAAGATCCATGGGACAGACTCAGAATAATCAGGAAGCATATTAAGAAAACTAATCTTCAGATGCTGCTGAGAGGGCAGAATCTGCTGGGCTACAAGCATTATGCAGATGATGTTGTTGACGAATTTGTTGACAAGGCAATCAGCAACGGTATGGACATTATCAGAATCTTTGATGCACTTAATGATACAAGAAACCTTGAAGCTGCAGTTAAGGCAACCAAGAAGTGGGGCGGACATGCACAGGGTTGTGTGTCGTACACAATCTCACCGGTACATACAAGCGAAACTTTTGTTAAACTGGGTAAAGAAATCGAAGAAATGGGCTGCGACTCCTTCTGTATTAAGGATATGGCAGGTCTCTTGAGTCCTCAGACTACATATGATTTGGTTAAGGCACTCAAGAAGGAACTTACAATTCCGGTTGAACTGCATACACATGCTACAAGCGGACTTGGTTCAATGACATATATGAAGGCAGTTGAGGCTGGTGTTGATATTATTGATACTGCTATTTCACCATTCTCAGGCGGTACTTCACAGCCACCTACAGAACCACTTGCAGCAGCTTTCGCTGAGACAGATCGCGATCCTGAACTGGATATGGCACTGCTGAACGAAGTGGCTGAACACTTCAGACCAATCAGAGAGAAGTACATCAAGAGCGGTCTTCTGGATCCTAAGCTTATGGGTGTTGATATTAATACTCTGATTTATCAGGTTCCGGGCGGAATGCTTTCAAATCTGGTAAGCCAGCTTAAGGAAGCTAACGCAATGGATAAATATGAGGAAGTACTCAAGGAAGTTCCTCGTGTAAGAGAAGACTTCGGTTATCCGCCACTCGTAACTCCGTCATCACAGATTGTAGGTACACAGGCTGTACTCAATGTTCTGATGGGTGAACGCTACAAGATGGTTCCAAATGAAGCAAGAAACCTTGTTAAGGGTATGTACGGCCGTACAACTCTGCCAATCAAGGAAGAGTTGGTTAAGAAGATTCTCGGCGATGAAGAGCAGGTAACATGCAGACCTGCAGACCTTATCGCACCTGAACTCGAACAGGCTAAGAAGGACTGCGCACTTTATTATCAGCAGCCTGAAGACGTGCTGACTCAGGCATTCTTCCCTAAGGTAGCTGAGAATTTCTTCAAGCACAGAATCGAGAAGCAGGAGAAGTTGGACCTGAATCTTCTTGATGAAGAGAATTCTGTATATCCAGTTTAATGCCCTTCATAAGACTTGATAAACATCAGTAAATTTCAATCCCTTTCTGCTGAAATTACGGCAGAGAGGGATTGTTTTTTTGGCAGAGAATAACAATACTATTGACAAGGGTAACAATTAACAATATTAGTGGGTAACAATTATAAAATGATGGTTGACAATGGTGAATCGCAGGTCTATACTGCCAGTATGAATATTACGGAGGTATCAATTAATGCAGCAGGAAAAGACTATTGTTAAACAGAGAAACAAGACAAAAGATATTGCACTTTGCGGATTGTTCGTGGCACTTATTACTGTGTGCTCGTGGATTTCAATTCCGCTTACAGTACCGGTAACAATGCAGACATTTGCCATATTTCTCTGTGCGGGACTTTTGGGGACAAAGAGAGGACTTATCGCAACACTTTGCTGGATTATTATGGGAACTATAGGCGTGCCTGTATTCGCTAATTTCCAGGGCGGTCCACAGGTAATTCTTGGACCTTTAGGCGGATACATTCTTGGTTTTGTCATCACTGTGATAATTGTGGGAGTAACTTGTGACAAGATTGGTCGCAAGCCTGTTGTCATGGGAGTTGCAATGTTTATCGGACTTGTGCTTTGCTATGCTATAGGCACAGTATGGTTCATATACGTGTATACTCAGTCATCAGGAGCAATCGGAATCGGAGCAACACTTTCAATGTGTGTATTCCCATTCGTGATTCCTGACATTGCCAAGTTGGTGCTGGCAGTTATACTTACCAAGAGACTGGAACGTTTCGTATAAATATGCTATAATCCTCGATAACATTTGATTAAAGAGAAAGGCGAGGAGCATATGATGAAACCCGGAATTAAAGGAAGCGTGGAATTTGTTGTTAATGTGGCCAAATCGGCAAAGGTTGTGGGGAGCGGAGCGCTGGATGTTCTTGCTACACCTGTGATGATTGCCATGATGGAAAAGGCTGCATGGGAAAGCGTACAGCCGGAGCTTGACGAGGGCAACGGTACAGTTGGAACATTAATGAATGTGACTCATGACGCGGCAACTCCTTTGGGGATGAAAGTTAGATGTGAATCAGAACTCGTTGCTGTAGAGGGCAGAAAGCTTAAGTTCAAGGTCATGGCTTATGATGAAAAAGGCCCTATCGGAGGCGGGGAGCACGAACGTTTCATTGTCAACAACGATAAGTTCCAGGCTAAGACCAACGCGAAGTCGGAGTAAATAATCAGTGCGATGTGCAGAATGCATGTGGGGTCTGCCATACCAATTACTTGCATAAAGCGTACATAATATAAAGAATGCTGTATCGGTTAACCGGTGCAGCATTCTTTATATTATGGATATAATCATTTTGATATGTATAAAATTCCAATTGCTGGTAGCATAAGCACTATGACAGGCTCGTTACTTGTTTTTCATTCGAGTTGTCCAATCACCGAGGAATTCACGTGTATAAGTTCTTTCATCACCCCAACGAATATTAGGAATGTTATTGGCATACTTATAAGAGCATTCCCAATAAGGTGTATCCGCTTGCATGCATATGCCGCGGAGGTTAAAATTAGATTATGGATAGATTTAACGAACTTTTGAATATTGTAAAAAGACTCCGGGCACCGGATGGTTGTCCATGGGACAGGGAACAGACGCATTCCAGCATTAAGGCAGCATGCATAGAAGAGGCGGCAGAGGTTATTTGCGGGATAAATATTCTGGAGGAAACCGGTAATGCCGATAATTTCAAAGAAGAGCTGGGAGATCTTCTGTTTCAGGTAGTGATACATGCTTGCATGGCTGAGGAGGAAGGTCTGTTCACAATGGATGATGTAGTAGAGGGGATATCGCAGAAAATGGTGCGTCGTCATCCTCATGTGTTTGGTGATGATTCTGCCACCGATAGTCAGCAGGTGACGGTTAAGTGGGAGGAAATCAAAAAACTGGAAAAATCCGGCAAAGAGTGGACAGAGAACTATCTGCCGGACGCTTTTGATGAAGCGATTCAGCTAGTGAACAAGGCGAAGGAGCGCAAAGGCTACTAGCGATTGCATCGGTCTTTTGATACAGTTTTGCTATGTGGTTGTTGTGTGCGGAATTAACGAAAGGAAATAGCAGTGTTTAGAAGAAGACTTGTAACGGCAGTTCTTCCGGTACTTGCGCTAGCATTGGCTGTGATGCTCGGCGGATGCGGTAAGGAACTTAAGGAACCGGTATTTGTAAAAAACATGATTTGTAGCTGTGACATGGATGCAGAGATTGAATTTATTACAGGAGACGATTACGGGCTGAAAGTCAAGGAAGTGACGATACCTGATATGCCCAAGGGGATAAGTGTTGATTTCTATGATGAGCAGGTTGAAAAGTTTTCAAAATATAATCTTCATACAGTGAATTTCGGCATAAGCGCAGACAATCTTAGAGATGATGGCAGTTTGAAGAAAGATTTTGTTTTTCATAAAGTCACAATCAAGTGGGAAGATGGAAACGAAACGAGGAGCGATATAGGAACAATACACATAACATCAAACGGTAATGATTCGAAGCTGGAATTTGGCGGAAGCAGTTGCACGGACAATTCCAACGGAGACAAAAAGTATTACAATGAAGAAAAATATTCTGCAACAGAGGCTGTCGCAATCACAGGAATAAGTATGCCGCGTGAATATGGAAAAGAAATAGCCGAGAGGGTTTATGACATTCGCGCAAATGACAGACCAATACAGGGAATTACGAAAGATAAGCCGATTAAATTAGCCAAAGGTGAGGAAGTTGTAATATCCTACTACATTGACGAATCGGTCGAGACCAAATATGGCAAAACTACTCTGGAAGGTGTTATTTCAGGGATTGATTCTGATGGCAGGAAGTTCACCGATTTGTTTGATGTGCGTGATGGTAATGTAGATATGCCTGAATGGATAGAAAGGCAGATAGCGAACAGCGATAGCAAATAGAAAGAGTAGATTGTAAACAGTGATAATGAAAACGCTCTTTTATAAAGTTCTCTGGAAAACACTTCATCTTTCGGCAAATCACCATTACGATACATGTCGCCAATCTTATAAATAGCACACGTATCTCCCAAAATTGCGGCCTTTTCCCACTTTTGTTATGGAAATGGAGTCACCAAAAGGATTGATGCTCGTTGTAAGATGGCAGACCATCAGGGAACTCCACAGGACAAATAACTTCAACGTCTTCCTGCATCTGCTGAATCATAAGGTCGAATACAGGGGTAATATCCGGCTGGCCAGCGTCCATCTCTTCGTTGAACGTCTTTAATGCGGCTTCCAGAGCCGGATTGCTCAAGATCGAAAAGCGTGGTTCATTTGTAATATCGGTTGCCATATTTTGCATATCATACCTCTCCGGCCCACTCAACGGCCGTACACCATTTTGCGATTTAATAAAGTATAGCATAGGTTGGTAAAATGTGCGAAAACTGGTGGGGATTGTCGTAAAGTGATAAAATGTTATAGAATATGAAATAATGTTGTGTATATCGTAAAAATCAACAAAAGTCAGGATGCTTCGTACAAAGAAGGACACTGGATGTACGGAGCTTCGCATTGACACTAACGAAAAAAATACAGTGGCGCGTGGCATGTACCGTAAGCTTGGATATGTCGAGATTGGTATAGTTAAAACGGAGTTTAACGGTCATAAGCAAGTGAATCTGGTGCCGCTTGAGAAGTGTCTTGAGAATTAGTCGGTGGAGGTTTGAAATGATTTTTTGTTATTCCGGAACTGGCAATAGTCGCTATATTGCCAAGCGAATTGCCGATGCATTGCATGATGAGATAATCGATTTGAACGATAGAATTAAAGAGAAAAACAGAAACCCTATACATTCAGAAAATGATGTGGTTATCGTTGTTCCGACGTATGCATGGCGCATTCCGCGTATTGTATCTGAATGGATTTTGAACACTGATATTACCGGTGCCAGGCGCATATGGTTTGCAATGAGCTGCGGTAGCGAGATTGGTAATGCATCAGATTATAACCGTCAGATTGCGGATAAAAAGGGACTTGAATATATGGGAACTGCGCAGATTATCATGCCGGAAAATTATATAGCCCTGTTCAATGCACCTGATAAAGAGGAAGCCGGGCATATTGTAGCGAAAGCTGAGCCAGATATTGACAAGGCAATAGCATATATTGGGGATGGTCGGAGGTTTGACGCAACGCGACAAAATCTGTATGACAGATTCATGAGCGGACCTGTAAATCCGATTTTTTATAAGCTGATTGTTAAAGCTGGGGCATTTCGTGTTGATGAAAAATGTACGAGCTGTGGAATGTGCGTCAAAAGATGTGCTCTTAACAATATCGAACTTCAGGAGGGGAAACCTGTCTGGGGTAAAGTATGTACCCATTGTATGGCATGTATCTGCTATTGTCCGGCAGAGGCGATTGAGTACGGAAGAAAGAGCACTGGTAAGCCGCATTATACCTTTGAAGAACTTGGAATAGATCTGTTTAGTACGCAGGCAGATGAGTAACGAAAACAGCTTTATTAGGACGGAGAGCCTACGAGATTTTTTTCTGTAAAATGACATTCTGTCTCTCTTAATCAAACCATACTATCGTCGTAGAGGGGAGGATGAGCTGTATGGCATTTAGAACACTTGAGATAAGCAAACCATCAGATGTACACGTACATAAACAACAGCTTGAAATCGCTAACGAAGAAGGAACAATCAAAATACCTTTGGAAGATTTAAGTACTATAGTGTGTAGCGGAGCCAACATCAGAATGTCAACTATGGCGCAGGCGATGATGGCGGAACGTGGGATCAGCCTTATGGTAATCGATGAAAAATATCAGCCGGCATGTATTGTGTTGCCTATAAAATCAAATGTGAGGCAGACGATGGTAATGCGAAAGCAGATTGCCCTTGAAAAAGAAACAAAAAATGGGATATGGTCAGAAATGATAAATCGCAAAATTGAGAATCAAGCGATGGCATTGACGATTCTTGGGAAAGACGGTTCGGAAAAGATTGCCGCACATACAAAACGAATCGGAGTTGATGATATCGACTCTGTGGAAGCGAACGCGGCCAAAGATTACTTCTATCATCTGCATCCGGGAATCAACAGACGTATTGATAGTCCTCTGAACAGTTGCCTTAATTATGGCTATGCAGTTCTTCGCAATGCGATAATAAGAAGTTCAATACTGGCTGGATTTCAGCTATCAATAGGGATTCATCATGACAATTATCTTAATACATTTAACCTAGCTGATGATTTAATAGAGCCCTGGAGACCTTTTGTGGATCTGATAGCTGCTCCGGAGCCAGGAATGGATATAATACTGAGCAAAAGCAAACGCCGTGAACTCGCTATGGTACTGCACCATGCATGTGTAATCAATGGTCGCAAAATGTCCGTGCTTACGGGGATAGATGAGATGGTTGCAAGTTTGAGAGAACGTGTGGTCTCTGAATCAGGTGCTTGCCTCAAACTGCCAACTTTAATACCGATAGAAGTCATAGAAAGCATCAAAGAGTGAGGTGGTTGAAGGGTGAGGATACTTGTAATGTTGAATCCGACAAATAAACATGGTACGAAAATGGAATATACGCGACTGCGTGATTTTCTGCATTCAGATGGGTATCTCAGGATAGGGACGGAACTCTTCATGAGAATTACATCTAGCAGAAAGACAGTGGAAAAGCACATGAGACGGTTAGCGGAATATGCTCCAAACACAGGAACAGTTAGAGTAATCAGGCTTACAGAAAAGCAATATGCGGGTATATGGTATCTAGTTGGCGAGTCTGATATTCAGGAAGAAGTAGTAGGGAAAAACAGTCATATAGTAGTGTAGATATCTGTGATTGTAACATCTATGTAGCTGCTGTGTACAATATGTAGATATGGTATTATTATCATACACGAAACTATGGGTTATAATAAGAGATGAAAAGGGAAGATAGTGTAACTCATTCTTTTGATGGATTCTTCAAGGCTTTGGTCGTATGCATACTGACCGCTGCTTATATTTATCACATGAAGATTCTTCACTTTGCCTGTGCTTACAAGCTCCTCAATATACGATAGTGCTTTAATCATATAATCTGTTGAAGAGAGCCATTCCCCCTTATCATTGCGTTCAAATACATTTATGGCAATGATTTTGGCATTGTATGAAACCCCTGCAATGCCTGCTCCGTTGTCAGCCACAGCTCCTACAATTCCTGCAACATGAGTACCATGTCCGTCTTCATCATAAAGCTGTCCTGTAATCGCCTTACTGTGCTTCAAATCAAGGTTATCCACAAGATCTGGATGTTTCGTATCAGTTATAATAAGAGATGAAAAGGGAAGATAGTGTAACTTTTCTGCACCCTGCCATGTTGTAGGTCAGGCGAAAGATCAGCTCTCCCTCCCTTCCGGCATCGGTAGCACACACGACTGCATCCACCCTGTCATCATGCATAAGTTTTTTCAAAATCTGATACTGTGCTTTCGTATCACTTTTCACTTCATGCTGCCATTCCTGTGGGATGATCGGAAGATTGTCATAACTCCATTTCTTCCATGCTTCCTCATAGCTTTCCGGCTGTACCAGTTCTACCAGATGTCCCACACACCATGATACCAGATAGTCATTGCCTTCCAAATAACCGTCCTTACGCTGTGTGGCACCAAGAACTGCCGCAATGCTCTGTGCCACGCTCGGCTTCTCTGCAATTACAAGCTCCATCTCTATTCCTCCCCGTTTTCTTCAGTTATAATAAGAGATGAAAAGGGAAGATAGTGTAACTGAAGTAACTATCAACGCATTACCTGATACCAAGCAGAACACTCACTATGAATATATCAAAAGAGCAGCGGAGTAGAGAGGTAGAAAATGATTAAAGGTACTACAAAAACAGGATTTGAATTCGAAATAGACGAGAACGTATTTGACGATTGGGAGCTTGTGGAAGCTTTCAGGGAGATTGAACGAGGTGACGACGGATTAATAGTAGATGTTGTTGAACAGATTCTCGGTATAGAACAGAAAAATGCTCTTAGTTATAATAAGAGATGAAAAGGGAAGATAGTGTAACCTGAGCCGTAATAACTCTTTAACGTTGTACCGTCCGTTATTCTGATCGTACCGCGGTAGACTGTGGCATCTATCCTTGTTTCAATAGGCTTACCCTTGAATGACGTACCAGCAGTCGAATCAAGGTATATGGCTGATGATTGGTAGAGCGACCAGCGAAAATCTGACTTCCTTTCTTCGGCCTGACTTACTGATGTAAGCTCTTCAAGCATGTTTGGTAACAACCCCATGTATGACTTACCTACTGCATCAGTTATAATAAGAGATGAAAAGGGAAGATAGTGTAACTTCAAAGGTTACATCGGGAATCACGAAAACAGCGATTTCAAACGGGTTCAAGTGCACATATACACCAACTGCAGCACTCGCAGATGGAAGCCATACAATCAAGGTGGATGCAAGCGACAATGACGGGAACGCAGCAACGCAGAAATCCGTTACATTCAAGGTGGATACCGTACCGCCTACACTGTCGATTACAAGCCCGGCGGATGGACTTGTTACAGTTATAATAAGAGATGAAAAGGGAAGATAGTGTAACTGTAAGGCAAAAATCAAAGAATGTTTTGGCAAAAGCTATACTAAGACATTATCAACAGTAAAAGGTTGGGTTAAAGGTTGGGAAAAAAATGAGCGTAGATTACGTTAATCATACTTTTGGTATAGATTTGATATATAAATCACCTTCATCTAAATTTAATCAAGATGATATTGCTGATAGTATTAATATTGTATGGTCGCAAATAGGTGATGTAAAGCCATACGACATTGAAACATTCGATGATATTATGGATAGATTTTATCAGCTCATAACCCAGTAAAAAAAATATAGAAAGGTGGGGTTGCTATGGCTGGGAGTGCTTTAGATTATAGCATACGAGTAAAAGGCACACTCGACAGCAGCAGGATATTAGCGGAGTTAGTTATAATAAGAGATGAAAAGGGAAGATAGTGTAACAAAGGACACGATATTCTGGTATAGCTTGGTGCCGGCCAGCACATAATACCGTTGTATGAGGAGGTATGGCTGGAACTTCCGTTAGTTCTGATCTGTCCGTTTA
>JAUNFA010000034.1 GCA_030525285.1 Bacillota bacterium
TATAACCTTCAAATGATCATTGCCGTAGGCTTCAAGGTCAATTCCGAGCGTGCCGTACAGTTTCGTAAATGGGTAAACCAGATCGCCAAGGACTACACCATCAAGGGCTGGGTCATGGATGATGAACGGCTGAAGCGCGGAACGTATCTGACAGAAAAGTATTTCGACGAGCAGTTAGAGCGCATCCGAGAGATCCGTGCCAGCGAAAGAAAGTTCTATCAGAAGATCACTGACCTGTATGCGACAGCCATTGACTATGATAAAAATGCTGCAACAACGAGAAGATTCTATGCGACTGTTCAGAATAAAATGCATTATGCCGTTCATGGACATACGGCGGCGGAGCTAATCGTGGAAAGAGCGGATCACACAAAAGGGCACATGGGATTAACCACCTGGGCAGATGCACCTGATGGAAAGATTAAGAAAAGCGATGTTACAGTTGCGAAGAATTATCTGAGTCAGGATGAAATGAAGCAGTTGAACCGTATGGTTACTGCATACCTGGATTTCGCGGAAAACATGACATTACGGCATATTCCGCTTACGATGCAGGATTGGGAGAAAAGACTCAACAGCTTCATCGAAATGTTTGATTATGGCATTTTACAGGATGCAGGCAAGGTGTCCGCAGAAATTGCAAAGCTTCATGCTGAGACAGAATTTGAAAAATACCGTGTCATCCAGGATAGATTGTTCATGTCTGACTTTGATAAGTACATGCTTGAATTGGAAGAGAATGCGAAGAAATAGAGCATGAAACCAGTGATGATGTGGATGGATTCGGATGAGTAACTTCCGGTTGCAAGACATTACACTTTTTAACGATAGCGCAGACATATCGTTAAAAGGTTCGTGGGTATGTTCTAAAATATTAAGGCAAAAATATAAAATTTGTATGGAGCTATCCTTCCATGTTGAGACATACTGTCTCCTACGAAAGCGAGACGCAGTCCGCCAGAGAAACCCCGCGACTGCCGAGCGGCAGCGAAGGCAGAGCGGTTGGTTGCGGGACGGCGACATGCTGCCCTCCTGATGGCGACATACAATTTTCTATTTTGGAGAAAGATTGATTTATGAACAAAGAAAGTAGCAGATATTGTTGCAAAGGGGGCAAATCCGGAATCTGAAGAAATCGACTTAATCAAAGAACCGAATAAACTAATGAAGGTGAAATTTGAAAAAGAGGATCTGTGTTTGGTTGCTGTACCGTCTTACGGCGGACGTGTTCCGTTGGTTGTGGTGGATATGTTCCGAAATGTAAAAGCAGACGGTACGAATAGCTGGGGCAGTCTGGGAAATATTTGGGGCATGCAGGTAATAGCAGACCAACGGTTACGGTTTATGTTCATCCGGCTCGTTATACCAGTGAATTTTTGAAAAACAGCGATACTTTTACGGTAAGCTTTTATCCTGAAAGTTGTAAAAAGGCATTGGACTATATTGGTTCACATTCCGGCAGGGATGAGCGATAAATTTCAGTTTGCATAATTGACAATCAGTCATGCTATGATTAGAAAATAAGATAATTGTAATCAATAACGCCGGTGTGGGGTTTTGTTCTCCAGTATCGGCGTTATTATTTCTATAGGGGCTTATGAGTGTAGTCTGCCTCATATTTGTATTAGTGCATTACATAAAAATACGCATATACACATAAAATAGGAATGAATATTGAAACGTATCTTGCTTTGTTATAGAATATTATTACTAAAAAAAGTGCAGGTGCACAGAAACGAGGAGAGCAAAGATGGAGATTAAAAGAGATGCTTACCTACATCAGTTGATTGAGCGAAAAGATAATGGAATGATAAAGGTAATCACCGGCATTCGTAGATGCGGAAAATCCTTTTTGCTGTTTACCATCTTTAAGAGATATTTACTGGAGAATGGCGTTGGCTCTGATCATATTATTGAAATTGCATTGGATGGTATTGAGAACGAGGAATTAAGAGATCCTAAGATATGTTTTGAGTATATCAAGGATGCTATGAAGGATGATGGAAAGTATTATCTTCTTCTGGATGAAGTACAGTTCATGCCTCGATTTGAGGAAGTGCTGAACAGTTTGTTACGCATGAGAAACATTGATGTGTATGTCACAGGAAGTAATTCCAAGTTCCTGTCCAGTGACATTGTGACCGAGTTCCGTGGCAGAGGTGATGAAATCAGAATCTATCCTCTTTCATTTGCTGAGTTTTATTTTGCCTATGACGGTGATTATGATGATGCTTGGGATGACTATATGACCTACGGAGGATTGCCGCAGGTTGTCGGTTTCCGGAGTGAACGGCAGAAAGCAGACTATCTGAAGAACATCTTTGCTAATGTTTATCTGAAGGATGTTATAGAAAGAAATAAAATTCAGAATGTGGATGAGATTGGTATCCTGGTAGACGTGCTTGCATCTGCAATCGGCACACCGACCAACCCTTCAAAGATTGCGAATACCTTTGCCAGTGAGCGTCAGATGACTTATTCCAATAAAACAATCTCAAACCATATTGACTATTTGGCAGATGCGTTTTTGATTTCCAAGGCAAGCCGTTATGATATTAAGGGACGAAAATATATAGGTGCAAATCTGAAATATTACTTCACTGATCCGGGGCTGAGAAATGCTCGTTTGAATTTTAGACAGCAGGAGCCTACTCATATCATGGAGAACATTGTTTATAATGAGCTGCTGATCCGTGGCTACAATGTTGATGTGGGCGTTGTGCAGATTTTTGATAAAGATAAAGATGGCAATCGTGTCCGTAAGCAGTTGGAAGTTGACTTTGTGGTTAACCAAGGCAATCAGAGGTACTATATTCAGGTTGCATATGACATAACTTCGGAAGAAAAGCAGACACAAGAGTTCAACTCTTTGCGTAATATCCCGGACTCTTTCAAGAAGATTGTCATTGTAAATGGCAGCAAGAAGCCTTGGAGAAATGATGAGGGATTTGTCATCATGGGAATGAAGTATTTCCTTTTGA
>JAUNFA010000035.1 GCA_030525285.1 Bacillota bacterium
GTTTGAAACAGGAATGGCCAACAAGATTGGCGGAATTGTTACCCATTTTGCAAAGACAGAGAGACAGCTTATCGTGGCAATCATGGTTATTGTAGGAGTGATGAGTGGATTCCTTTCTAATACAGGAACAGCAGCAATCCTGATTCCGGTTGTTATCGGAATCGCAGCAAAGTCAGAATATTCCCGGTCAAGACTGTTAATGCCTTTGGTTTTTGCAGCAGCGATGGGAGGAAACCTCACACTGATTGGTGCACCGGGAAATATGATTGCACAGTCAGGTATGGAAGGAATCGGTCTTAAGTTTGGATTCTTTGATTACGCAAAGGTTGGTATTCCGATTTTGATTGTAGGAATTATTTATTTCGCATTTATCGGTTATAAGTTCCTTCCGAATAAAGAAGGAAGTGACGAGGGAATCTTTGATGAAACAAAGGATTTCAGCCATGTGCCAAAGTGGAAACAGTACCTTTCCTTAATTATTCTGGTACTTACCTTATTAGGAATGATATTTGAGGAACAGATTGGAATTAAGCTTTGCGTCATCGGCTGTGTCGGAGCCTTAGCTTTGATGGTTACCGGCGTTATCAGTGAAAAAGATGCACTTGCTTCGATTGATTTAAAGACAATTTTCCTTTTTGGAGGAACTCTTTCTTTAGCGTCAGCGTTAGAGAAAACGGGAGCAGGAGAACTGATTGCCGAGAAGGTTATCGGAATGCTCGGCTCAAATCCGTCACCATATGTTCTTACCTTTGTAATTTTTATGCTTTGCTGTATCATGACGAACTTCATGTCAAATACAGCAACAACAGCCCTGATGGTTCCGATTGGAATTTCCATCGCACAGGGAATGGGAGCTGACCCAAGTGCCGTATTGATGGCATGTGTTATCGGCGGTTCCTGTGCCTTTGCAACACCGATTGGTATGCCGGCAAATACGATGGTTGTGACAGCCGGTGGATACACCTTTAAGGATTACGCCAAGGCAGGTGTACCGATGATTTTGGTAGCAACGGTAGTTAGTATGATACTTCTTCCGATTTTCTATCCATTTTTCCCGTAAAGTTTTTATGACGTGGAAAATATCCTGAAAAATAAAAAGATATGAAGCCCTAAATACAAGACAGGATATAGAAGATTTGGTTGAACAGGCCGGGTTGCTCCGGCCGAATAAATTAATGCAGAACTTATTAATGAAAATGTATACGGTTAATCTTTCATTCATTCACATATTGAAATCCCGCTGACCGTCGGGTAATTAACAGGAGGATTTTTAAATGTCTAAAGAAGAACAGGTAACAAGGCTTACAGAGTATATGGCTAAGTTTATTGCTCACGTTGCAAAGAAACTGCCAGATGATGTTATTGCAAAACTGGAAGAACTTCGTGATAAGGAGGATAGCCCTCTTTCCAAAACTATTTATGATACCATGTTTAAAAATCAGGAACTGGCAGTAAAGCTGAATCGTCCAAGTTGTCAGGATACCGGCGTGTTGCAGTTCTGGGTAAAATGTGGTACAAAGTTCCCGTTAATCGGAGAACTGGAAGCTCTTTTAAAAGATGCTGTTGTAAAGGCAACTTTTGAAGCTCCACTTCGTCATAACAGTGTAGAAACATTTGACGAATACAACACAGGTAAAAACGTAGGAAAAGGAACACCAACAGTATTCTGGGACATTGTACCAGATTCAGATGAATGTGAGATTTATACTTACATGGCAGGTGGCGGATGTACCCTTCCAGGTAAAGCAATGGTTCTTATGCCAGGAGAAGGATACGAAGGTGTAACTAAGTTTGTTATGGATGTTATGACAACTTATGGATTAAATGCCTGCCCTCCATTATTAGTAGGTGTAGGTGTTGCCACTTCCGTTGAAACAGCAGCACTTCTTTCCAAGAAAGCTTTAATGCGTCCAATCGGTTCTCATAATGATAATGAGAGAGCAGCCAAGATGGAAACATTATTAGAAGACGGAATCAACGCAATCGGCTTAGGACCACAGGGTATGGGTGGAAAATATTCTGTAATGGGTGTAAATATTGAAAATACAGCCCGTCATCCATCCGCAATCGGTGTCGCTGTAAACGTAGGATGCTGGAGTCACAGAAGAGGACACATTGTATTTGATAAGGATTTAAATTATAAAATTACAACACATACGGGGGTAGAGTTATAATGGTAGAAATAAAAGATGGAAAAAAGATTTTAACAACACCAATTTCAGCAGAAGATTTAAAAGGCATTAAAATCGGCGATATCGTTTATTTAAACGGAAGCATGACAACCTGTCGTGACGTAGCTCACCGCCGTCTTGTAGAAGAAGGAAGAGAACTTCCGGTAGACGTAAGAAATAATGCTATTTTCCATGCAGGACCAATCATCCGTCCTTTAGAGAATGACAAGTTCGAGATGGTTTCCGTAGGACCAACAACCAGCATGCGTATGGAAAAGTTTGAATATGAATTTGTAAAAGAAACGGGCGTCCGTGTTATCATTGGAAAAGGTGGTATGAAGGAAAATACCGAACGTGCCTGTAAAGAATTTGGAGCAATCCACTGTGTATTCCCAGCAGGAAACGCTGTAGTAGCTGCGACAGAAGTAGAAGAAATCGTAAGAGCAGAATGGCGTGACCTTGGAATGCCGGAAACTTTATGGAACTGCCGTGTCAAAGAATTTGGTCCTCTGATCGTATCCATCGACCCGGAAGGCAACAACTTCTTTGAACAGCAGAAAGTAGAATACAATAAACGTAAAGACGAACAGATTGAAAAAATTTCCGCACAGGTAGGATTTATTAAGTAGATAATCAAGATTTACAATCAAAAAACTTAAAATAATTCAAAAGTAATAAATTCCAAATAACATAAAAACCACAAAGTAATTCCCCTAAGTTAGAAATATTAT
>JAUNFA010000003.1 GCA_030525285.1 Bacillota bacterium
GAGCACTTGACTTTTAATCAAGGTGTCCGGAGTTCGAATCTCCGATGGGTCACCAGAATTTTGGCTGGGTGGTCTGGGAAGACAGATAAGCATGAGGAGAGGTGTCCGAGCGGTTTATGGTGCTGGTCTTGAAAACCAGTGAGGGTAACACCTCCGTGGGTTCGAATCCCACCCTCTCCGCCATTAGGTTAAACAAGTAAGAATTAGTTCAAGCCTGGAGAAGTACTCAAGAGGCTGAAGAGGACGGTTTGCTAAATCGTTAGGGTTCGCAAGGGCCGCATGGGTTCGAATCCCATCTTCTCCGCCATATTGCGAATCGTAATCGTTCGCTCCAGTGTAGGGGTATAGCTCAGTTGGTAGAGCAGCGGTCTCCAAAACCGCGTGCCGAGGGTTCGAGTCCTTCTGCCCCTGCCAAAATGTGGACTAATGTAATATCGGGGTGTAGCGCAGTTTGGTAGCGCAACTGGTTTGGGACCAGTGGGCCGCGGGTTCAAATCCTGCCACCCCGACCATTTTTTATAATAATGTGGGCCATTAGCTCAGTTGGTCAGAGCATCCGGCTCATAACCGGCAGGTCCCGGGTTCAAGTCCCTGATGGCCCACCATAAATTTAAATATAAGTTGTATGCCCAGATAGCTCAGTTGGTAGAGCAGGGGACTGAAAATCCCCGTGTCCTTGGTTCGATTCCGAGTCTGGGCACCACTTATTTTTTAAGTAACCTCTCGCTGATATGACTCCGAGCGGTTATTTTTTATTTAGAGAAACGGAGGCGGAATGGCACAGCTTTATTATAGATACAGCACGATGAATGCCGGCAAATCAATAGAAGTAATTAAGGTTGCTTACAACTACGAAGAACGTGGTAAGCGAGTACTGGCTCTCGTTCCAGGTATAGATGACAGGTTCGGCAAAGGCAAGATTACGTCGAGAATCGGACTACAGAGAGACGCGATTGTCGTTAACGATGATACTAATATTCTCGACCTTTTTATGCGTGAAAATAATGGCGTTCCCATTGACTGCGTTGTTATTGACGAATGTCAGTTTCTCAAGAAGCATCACGTAGAGGAACTCATTGAAATCGTTGACAGCTTTGATGTGCCTGTACTTGCGTATGGGTTGAAAAATGATTTTAGAAACGAGCTTTTCGAAGGATCGTATTACATGCTGGTATATGCTGATAAGATTGAAGAAATCAAAACAATCTGCTGGTGCGGAAAGAAGGCAACCATGGTTGCTAGAGTTAAGGACGGCAAATGTATCAAGAGCGGAGACCAGATTGTAGTCGGAGGAGATGATATGTACATATCCCTCTGCAGAAGACATTACAACGAAGGAAGGCTGGGACCGGATAAGGATTAAGAACGGTCCTGCTTTTATCAGATGTTATAGATACAAATAAAAATCCCTTACTGCGCGAATACGGTAAGGGATTTTGTAGTTTTGCTGACAAATTGTGTGATGCAATGGACAGGCTGTCTGTGTTAAATCTGAATATCCTCCGGTGCCAGCCGGCCCTGCCAGGTGTTGCGATCCTTGAGAGTTTTGTGAATGGTGTTCAATATTGTTCTTTTCATGTAGCTCCATTCAGGTGATATAAGTATGGATCTGGGAGCATCACCGGATATTCTGTGAAGAGTAATATGAGGCGGTATGATTTCGATGGCCCGTATTACCAGATCAATATAGTCTTCCATTTTTTCGAAAGAAACGTAGTTGCTGCATGTGAGAGCCAGAGGGGAGCCTTTGACAAGGTTGAACATGTGAAGCTTGAGACCAAATACAGGACTGTGACAAATATGAGCAACTGAAGCCAGCATGTCTTCTTCGCTTTCTCCGGGAAGACCGAGTATCAGATGGGTCACAAGGGGGATGCCTCTCTTGGCAAGCTTTCGTGCGGCGTTGTCATAATCCTCTGTGGAATAGCAAAGGTTCATCGCCTTCTGAGTGCCTGCATGTATTGTCTGAAGACCCAGTTCCACCCACATGAATGTTCGTGAGTTCAGTTCCTCAAGATAGTCAAGAACCTGATCGGGCAGACAGTCGGGTCTGGTGGCAATGGCGATACCTACAACATCAGGATGTCTGAGAGCTGATTCGAATTTCGCGCGGAGCTCTTCCAAAGGTGCATAAGTGTTAGTATGACTTTGAAAGTATGCTATGTATTTAGCATGAGGCCATTTATCCCTTAGCAGTTCTATCTGATTGTCAAGATCGTGATAAATATCTCCGGAACCTGCCGCTGTTTCACCTGAACCGGAAGCAGAACAAAAGGCGCATCCGCCCGTTCCGCGGGTACCATCTCTGTTCGGGCATGTGAAACCTCCATCTATGGAAAGCTTAACGATTTTGCAGCCAAAATGGTCCTTGAGATATGTGCTTATAGTATTTATTCTCAGACTCTGACCGTCTGAAGTGTCAAAAAATAGGGGCTTTTGCATGTTCATATATCTGCCTTTTTATGGTATAATTAGCTGTTATTATAACATAGGTCAGGAAAGAGGAGCAATTAATGAGAATCAATAATAAGAAATTTAATACCTCTACGGGAAAAATGAATTGTGAAATGCCCGGAAACGACTATGTGCTTAATGACTGTACTGAGAAACAGGTCATGAAACCGGCATTGCTTTTGCACAGCTGTTGCGGTCCATGCAGCACAGCAGTAATTGAGAGACTCGTTGACGAATTTGATGTTACGGTATTCTTTTACAATCCCTGCATCACGGATCAGGAAGAATATAAACGAAGACGCGAGACACAGATTAAGTTTATCGAGAAATTCAATGAAGAGAATGCAGGAAAATGCAAGGTCATGTTCAGAGAGGGGGACTACAGCCCGGGTGCTTTTTTTGAAGCAACCTTGGGCTTGGGCAATGAGCCTGAAGGAGGAGCAAGATGTACGGTCTGTTTTCGTCAGCGACTGGAAAAGTCTGCGGCTGAGGCCTGCATCTCGGGAAACGATTACTTCGGCACAACGTTGACCGTCAGTCCTCATAAGGACTATAAGCTGATTTCAGAAATCGGCAGAGAACTGGCATTAAAATATAATCTCAGTTTCCTGGACAGAGACTTTAAGAAAAAAGATGGATTTGCCAGATCAATTCAATTATCAAGAAAGTACGACTTATACCGTCAGAACTATTGCGGGTGTAAGTATTCAGAAAGAGAAAGGTAAAAGGTGGATGAAAATGAACAAGCTTATTATTCCGGAAAACTACTCTCCGGTTATAGATTACATGGAGAGCCAGAGAGCAATTAAGAAAATTAAAGATTTCTTTCAGGCAGAACTGGCATACGGTCTTAAACTGAGACGTGTTTCTGCACCTCTTTTCGTAGATCCTGAATCAGGCCTTAACGACAACCTTAATGGTGTTGAAAGGACAGTATCCTTCACACTTAAAGGAATGGACGAAAAAACCGTTGAAATCGTTCAGTCTCTGGCTAAGTGGAAACGAATGGCTCTGGGAAGATATGATTTCAAACCGGGCACAGGCCTTTATACTGATATGAACGCAATCAGAAGAGACGAGGATCTGGATAACATACATTCCGTTTATGTTGACCAGTGGGACTGGGAAAAGGTGATAACAAAGGAAGACAGAACTGATGAATACCTTGAAGAGACCGTGAATATTATATACGGAGCTATCAAGAATCTGGGAGACTTTGTGAACAGAACATACAGAGAACTGCGTACATATCTTCCGAACGAGATTTTCTTCATTACCTCACAGGAACTGGAAGACATGTATCCAAACCTGACACCAAAGCAGAGAGAAGATGCAATTACAAAGGAAAAGAGAGCAGTTTTCATTAAGAAAATAGGTGGCGTTCTCAAGTCCGGTGAGAAACATGATGGCAGAGCGCCTGACTACGATGACTGGGAACTTAACGGGGACATACTTCTCTGGAACGATGTTCTGGACAGGTCCTTCGAGATTTCATCAATGGGAATCAGAGTTGATGAAGAAGCCATGGACAGACAGCTTAACATTGCAAACGCCAATGACAGACGCCAGATGGAATTCCACAAAATGATTCTCAACAAAGAACTGCCTTATTCAATAGGAGGAGGTATCGGACAGAGCAGACTGTGCATGTACTTCCTGAGGAAGGCTCATATCGGTGAAGTTCAGGCATCAATCTGGCCTGAAGACATGATTAAGGAGTGCGAGGAAAACGATATTTTCCTTCTGTAGGCAATGAAATATATTGATATCGTAATTGACAACAAAAGCGATAAAACCGACAGACTCTACACCTATGGATGTGACATTGCAGATGTGCACGTAGGCAGTAGAGTTCGCGTCCCTTTTGCCAAAGGAAATAAATTGAGATACGGATACGTTGTGACATTTACGGACAGACCGGAAGAAAAGGTTGTACAACGTCTCAAAATGGTTGAATCTCTTGACGAAGAGGTATCTCTGAGCGAAGAGATGATGAAGACCGCCGCTTGGCTCAAAGAAAGATATCTGTGTAGGTTTATCGATGCCATAAAGCTGTTCGTGCCTGCAGGAAGCAAGGCTAAACGAAGAGAAAAAAAGAATCCTCTCAAGGACATTGACAAAGAAAGTTCGGAAGCGGTAAGCCTTACCGGTGAACAGGAAAAGGCTCTTGTCCGTATAAATGAATCTATTCGCAGGGGCAAGTATGACAGATTTCTTATTCACGGTGTTACCGGAAGTGGCAAAACGGAGGTGTATCTTAATGCTGCTCAGACCGCATTGAGAATGGGCAGAACAGTAATCGTACTCGTGCCCGAAATATCACTGACCGGACAGTTAGTCGAAAGATTTGCAGGAAGATTCGGAATGGAAGAGATGGCGGTTCTTCACAGCAGACTTTCTCCGGGAGAGCGCTATGATCAGTGGCAGGCCATAAGGAGCGGCAAAGTGAAAGTCGTAGTAGGGGCAAGATCTGCAGTATTCGCTCCACTGACGGATATAGGACTCATTATTATTGATGAAGAACATGAATCAACGTACAAGTCCGATTTCACACCAAAATACGATACTGTTGAGGTGGCACTCAAAAGGGTGCAGGATTCTGAAAATAAAGGTGTACTGATACTGGGAAGTGCAACACCTTCCGTCGTTACGTATAGTAGGGCTCAGGAGGGGATTTATAAGCTGCTAAAGCTTACCCAAAGGTATAATAAGGTATCTTTGCCTCATGTGGACATTGTAGACATGAGAGAAGAACTCAAAGCCGGCAACAGGTCGGTAATAAGCGGTCATCTTTATGACAAAATGAAAGAAAATCTGTCTGAAGGAAGACAGGTGATCCTGTTCCTGAACAGAAGAGGATATTCGACATTTCTTTCGTGCAGAGAATGCGGTTATGTGGTGAAGTGTCCGGTATGTGGTCTTTCATTGACATATCACAAGGATGAGGGCAGATGCACATGTCACTATTGCGGATATAGCCAGAAAATCCCATCTGTATGTCCTGAGTGCGGCAGTGGCTATATCAGATATTTCGGTTATGGGACAGAAAAACTTCAGGAAACGGTAGAAGAACTGATGCCTGAATATGCTGTTGACCGACTGGATCTGGATACGATCAAAGCAAAGGGTGAAATGAACAGAAAGTTAAAAGCCTTCGGCAGGGGAAAGACGGATATTCTCATAGGAACTCAGATTATTGCCAAGGGTCTTGATTTTAGAAACGTGGGACTTGCAGGCATTATATCGGCAGACGTTTCATTGAATATTCCGGATTTTAGATCACCTGAGAGAACTTTCCAGCTTATAACTCAGGCTGCAGGAAGAGCGGGAAGAGGAGACAAAACAGGTGAAGTGGTAATACAGACATACAGTCCTGACAATTACGCTGTGAGATTTGCGGCAGCTCAGGATTATGAGGCTTTTTATCAGGAGGAAATGATGATTCGAAGGGCTCTTGCATATCCACCTTTCAGCGATCTTTATCGCATTGTTTTCACATCCGGCAACCGCCAGGCGGCGCAGGAAGGGGCTGAAAAATGGTACGGTATGCTGACATCGCTTCTTCCCGGCGAAGAGAGGGACAACGTATTTAGACCCCAGGAGGCGTATATGAGCAAGATAAAGGATGTTTATCGTTTTTCCATGCTTATCAAGTGTCCCAAGGGCAAACGTCCTGTATATTCTGCGATTATGAGGAAAATCAGAGAAGAAGACAAAAGGACGGCAAAAAAAGAATTCAATGCTGTTGTGGATATTAATCCATACAGTTTCAGTTAATAAACAGGAAACAGCTTCGGAGGTATATATGGCACTAAGAAACATTGTAAAAGAAGGCGACGACATTTTAAGAAAAACATGCAGACCGGTTGACAAGGTAACTGCAAGAACCCAGCTTATTCTCGATGATATGGTTGAAACTATGCGAAATGCCATGGGAGTAGGACTTGCAGGTCCCCAGGTTGGAATAATGAGAAGAATGTTTGTCGCAGAACCGCTGCCGGGGGAAGTTTACTGTTTCGTAAATCCCGAAATAGTATCCCGTGAAGGTACGCAGGAATGTGAAGAAGGATGTCTTTCAGTTCCGGGGATATACGGATTAGTAGACAGACCCGAAAAAATAGTAATAAAGGGACTGGACAGAGATGGCAATCCTCAGGAGTATGAATTCGAGGGCTTCCATGCCAACGTTATGTGTCATGAATATGATCATCTTGATGGAATTCTTTTCATAGATAAAGCCAAAGAAACATTTACACCTGAAGCGTCGGAGCCGGAGGAGGAATAATGAAGATAGTATATATGGGTACTCCCGATTTTGCTGTACCATCTCTTGAAGCTCTTGTAGAAGCGGGACATGATGTGGCTGCAGTAGTGACCCAGCCGGATGCCGTAAGGGGAAGAGGCAAAAAAGTCAGTTTTTCTCAGGTAAAGGAGAAAGCACTCGAACTGAATATACCAGTTCTTCAGCCGGAAAGAGTGAGAGGAAATGCGGAATTTCTTGAGAAATTAAAGAAAATACAGCCAGAGCTTATTGTTGTGGCGGCATACGGGCAGATTCTCCCAAAGGAGGTTCTGGAACTGCCGAGGCTCGGATGTATTAATGTGCATGGTTCACTTCTTCCCAGATTCAGAGGCGCGGCGCCAATCCAAAGAGCCATTATTGAGGGTGATGAAGAGACGGGCATAACAATAATGTTTATGGAAGAAGGACTTGATACCGGTGATATGCTTGCCAAAGTCAGGGTTACAATTGGCGAAAAAACCGGACAGGAGCTTCATGATGAACTGGCTCGTGAAGGTGCAAAGCTTCTTGTTGACACAATCCCGCAGCTCGAAAACATAAAAGGTGAGGAACAGGATGATTCGCTTTCCTGCTATGCGCCGATGATTTCCAAAAGCGAAGGACATGTTGATTTCGCCATGGATGCGGACAGAATTTCGAGAATGATTAAAGCATTTGACCCGTGGCCTGGCACATATGCATTCATTGGAGAAAAGCAGATTAAGTTCTGGCACGGGATTAATACAGGAGTTGCAACCGATGCTGCTGATGGTACTGTTACAGCAGTAAGCAATGAAGGTATTGATATTGCTGCATCAGGGAAGATTCTTAGGGTGGATGTAATTCAGATGCCCGGAAAAAAAAGAGTACACGTCAAAGAGTATTTAAAAGGCAATACAATTGAAATTGGTACTGTTTTAAGATAAAATAAGCAGTGAGGTGAGAATTGATGTACGGTACTTATGGAATGTACGGCATATTCAGTCCCTCATTCATTGTTCTGATTCCGGCGATTATTTTCGCATTTTATGCACAGAATAAGGTGAGGAGAGCTTACAATAAATATTCCGGAATACTCAACAAAAGAGGAATAAGTGGAGCACAGGCGGCGCGAATGATTCTCGATTCCAATGGAATGAGACACGTGCCTATTAGTATTGTTCCGGGAACGTTATCCGATTATTACGATCCGTCAAAGGATGTAATGTGTTTATCGAATGACGTATACTACGGAACAACTATAGCTGCAGTAAGCATTGCAGCTCATGAATCCGGCCATGCAATTCAGGATGGAACGTCCTACGGCTTTCTCAAATTCAGAAGCGCCATAGCACCGGTTGTCGGATTCGCTTCAACTTTATCGTGGCCTTTACTCATAATAGGTCTTGTAATCATTGGAGCAGGCAATGCCTCAACGGGCAACCTGATCTTTGATATAGGGATTGCTTTTTTTCTGGCGGTTATTCTTTTTCATACAGTAACACTGCCTGTAGAAATTAATGCCAGCAGGAGAGCAATCGAACAGCTTGTGCAGCTCGACATTATAGATTCGACAGAAAAGGTGGGAGCCCGAAAAGTATTATCGGCAGCTGCCATGACATACATAGCTGCATTAGCAACAGCAATAATGAACCTTGTAAGAATCCTGATAATTAGGGGGCGAGACTAAAATGGATGCAAACAGAAAAATAGCATACTTGACATTAATCGATGTAGAAACAAAGAAATCATATTCAAACCTTGCACTTAATCACCATATCAAAATTGGCAAGCCAGGTAATCCTGCCTTTGTAAGAGAAATCGTATATGGCGTACTTGAGAACAAGATGACATTGGATTACTATATTGATCTTCTCGTTAGAGATGGTGTAGACAGCTTGAGAAACCCTGAACTTACAGTTTTGAGAATGGGACTTTACCAGTTGGGATATATGGACTCGGTTCCTGAATATGCTGCAGTTAACGAATGTGTTGTTCTGGCGAAGAAATACTGCAGAAGCAAATCAGGCATGATTAACGGTGTACTGAGAGAATATCTTAACAAGAAGATGCAGCTGAGACTTCCTGACAGAAATGAAGATGAAGTCAGATATCTCTCATTGAAGTATTCTTACGAACCATGGATTGTTGAACTGTGGCTTGATGAATACTCAGTGGATGAAGTTGAAAAGCTTCTTGCAGCAGGAAACGAAACTCCGCCGATGACAATAAGACTTAACTGGCTTAGAGTTATGAAGGCGGATCTTGTCAAGAATCTTGAAGAAAGAAACTTTAAGGTTGAAGAAGGAAAGATTGCGCAGAATGCACTTAACGTTAAAGGTAGCAGACTGCTTGAATCAGAAATGTACAATCTGGGAATGTTCACACCACAGGATGAAAGCTCAATGCTTGTAGCACAGAAGCTTAATCCTAAACATGGTGACGTTATAATGGATGTATGTGCAGCGCCAGGTGGCAAAACTACAGCCATTGCAGAGAGAATGAACAATACAGGAAGAATAATTGCTTCTGACGTATATCCAAGAAAGCTTGACCTTATCGAAAAGGAAGCTACAAGACTTGGAATCACCAATATTGAGACACGTTCATGGGATGCGGCAAGAATTGATTCATCAATGGTTCGCAAGGCTGATGGTGTGCTTGTTGATGCTCCGTGCTCCGGACTTGGTGTAGTCAGAAGAAAACCTGAAATAAAATACAAGAAGTATACATCCGAGATGGAGATGCTCCCAATGAAGCAGGCTGCAATTTTGTCAGCTTCATCATCATATGTTAAACCGGGCGGCACTCTGGTATACAGTACATGTACAATAAACAAGAGAGAAAATGAGGATATCGTAGATGCTTTCCTCAAGAAAAACGCTGACTTTAAGAAGGTAGAGCAGATTCAGCTGTTACCTAGTGTCGATGGTACTGATGGATTCTTCATATGCGTGATGAAGCGACAGTAACATGGGCAGAAAGGCTTATTAAATATGGCTCAAATTGGATTTAAGTGCGACAGAGGTGTTGTTCGCAAGAACAACGAAGACGCATGCTTTGTAATCCCAAGCGACGATGTGTATATAGTTGCAGACGGAGTCGGAGGGAACAGCTCCGGCGAAGTGGCAAGTCGTACTGCTGTAAGTGAGATAGCACTCATGGTTAATGACATGAATATGAAGCAGCTTAAATCAGCAGAGGAGATATTCGGATTCTTCGATAAGGTGATATCTTCTGTCAACGAGAAGATATACAAAATGGGTCGGAGCGATCGGGCTTATCGTGGAATGGCTACCACAGTCGTTATAGCATATCTGCGCAACGGCAGCGCATATATTGCCAATGTGGGAGACAGCAGGGCATATCTTTTAAGAGATAAAGAAATAAAGAGAGTAACCACCGATCACACTTACGTTAACGAACTTGTGACAAAAGGTGTGATAACTGAAGCGGAGGCGGAAACTCATGAACAGCGCAATGTTATAACGAGAGCGCTGGGAGCAGAACCGAAGGTTAAACCTGATTTTTATAAATTCAGGGTATTCAAGGAGGATGTAATCATGCTGTGCTCCGATGGACTGTATGGGGAAGTATCAGAGAAGGATATTGTTGAAATCATATTGCTTTCGGATGACATGAATGATGCTTCACACAATCTGGTGGCGAAAGCATGCCATGAAGGCGGAAGAGACAACATCACTGTTGTATGTTTGAAAATTTAGAGTTGAGGAGGAATACATGGGCACCAAGGTACTTGCAGGCAGATATGAACTGTTTGAAAGAATCGGTGAAGGAGGAATGTCCGTTGTATATAAGGCAAAGGACAAACTGCTTAACAGATTCGTTGCAATCAAAATACTCAAGCCTGAGTTTATACATGACACAAAATTTATTGACAGTTTCAGAAGAGAATCCCAGGCAGCAGCAAGCCTTTCGCATCCGAACATCGTCAATATCTACGATGTAGGAAGGGAAGGCAATATCCATTACATTGTAATGGAACTCATAGAGGGAAGGACATTAAGCGACTATATCAAAAGCAAGGGCGCAATGTCATATCCTAAGGTGATAACCCTGGCAAAACAGATTGCGGCAGCTCTGGCTTTCGCTCATAAGAATCATATAATTCACAGAGACGTTAAGCCTCATAACGTAATGATTACACCTAATGGTACGGCCAAGATTACAGACTTTGGTATTGCAAAGGCTGTGAATTCAGCGACCATTGTTGACAATACCGAGGGAATAATAGGTTCAGTTCACTATTTTTCTCCGGAACAGGCAAGAGGCGGATATGTGGATGAAAAGTCAGACATATATTCTCTGGGAATAGTGATGTATGAAATGCTGACCGGAAGAGTGCCTTTTGATGGTGATAACCCTGTTAACATAGCATTGATGCACATTAACGGAGAAATTGTACCTCCGTCAAAGCTTGTGCCGGGCGTTCCGCCTGCTCTTGAGCATATTATTCTCAAATGTACGGATAAATATCCGGTTAACAGATATGCATCGGCAGATGAACTTATTGAAGCCCTTAACAACCTGGAGTTCGTAGGGAGTGTAGTAGGCAAGTCAGCCATTATGGGTAAGAACGGCAGACCTATTGCAGAAACGGATTACAATGAGGGTGCTGATGGGGATGAATACGAATACGATGAAGAAAATGAACCAAAAAAGAATCGTAAGTCTTTAGGCAGCAGAAACAAGAAAAAGAAACTCATAATAATAATTGCAGCAGCATTAGCAGCCATAGCTCTTGGCCTTGCAGTCGGATTTGCTACAGGACTTCTCGGGGGTAAAATAATAAGCGCACCGACATTTGAAGGAATGACTGTGGAAGAGGCAGAAGTGGCAGCTGCAGGATACGATCTTAAGATTAAAGTTGGAGACGAGGTTATCAGCGAGGATGTTGAAAAGGGCTGTATAGTTTCTCAGGATCCTGAGGCGGGTTCAGATGTTAAGACGGGAAGCACAATTACAGTTAATGTCAGCAAAGGTCTTGGTGACGGAGCAGTTCCAGATCTTGTAGGAAAGAATGAAGATGATTTAAAATCATATCTTGAGGCAGCAGGTTTCAAACTGGGTAACGTTACCCACAAAGCCAGCGAGAAACCTAAGGGATATGTATTGAACCAGTCCCCTAAAGCCGGCGAAGAAACAGAAAAGGGCTCAGAAATAGATGTTGTTGTAAGTGACGGCTCTAAGGCCAAAGTAGCGGTACCGTCTCTCGTAGGTAAGTCGGAGTCATCAGCAAGAAGTGCACTTTCGCGTGCAGGACTCAGATGTGGCGGAGTGACTTACGAATACAGCAATTCGTATGGAGCCGGCACTGTAATGTGGCAGCAATATGATGCTAATTCAGAATTGACTAAGGGATCATCGGTAAGGATTAAGGTAAGTAAAGGGCCGGAACAGACAAGTCCACCTACACAAAATCCAAATCAGGGCGATGACGAAGATGACGACGATGATTAATGAGTAGACTATTAGAAGGATTGATTATAAAAGGTATCGCCGGATTTTATTATGTAAAATCCGGCGATGGCATATACAGATGCAAAGCCAGAGGCATATTCAAGCAGCAGGGAATTAAACTTGCAGTAGGCGACAGGGTAAGTTTCGAAATTATTGAAGGAAACGATGATAACTGGATCACCGAACTTCATTCAAGAAAAAACCGATTCATACGTCCTTTCATAACCAACGTGGAATGTTTTGTCGTTGTTGTTGCGGCAGCAAGACCGACTCCTGTTTTGGGTATAGTGGATAAACTTACTGTTATGGCCGAAAAAAATGAAACCGAAGTGGTGATTTGTGTTAATAAGGCAGATCTTGCAGAGGGTGATTCCGGCAGGAACCACAAGGCGCAGAGAGCGATATCGGATATTGAGGGAAAATATGCCGGCGTGTATCCTGTGGTAATTCTGAACAGTGAGACTATGGATGGATATGACAGATTGAAGGAACTGATAAAGGGCAGAATAGTAGCTTTTGCAGGACCTTCAGGTGTAGGCAAATCGACTATTACCAACAATCTCATTCCTCATGCCGAGGCTGAGATAGGCCAGATAAGTGCCAAAACAGACAGAGGCAAGCACACCACACGACACTCGGAACTTTTCACTGTTGATGATGAAGGTACCATGATATTTGATACGCCAGGCTTTACATCTTTTGAGCTTCAGGATATTGATGAGGACGAACTTCAGCATTATTATCCTGAAATAATGAAAAAAATGGGAGACTGCAAATACGGTGATTGCAGACATCTGTCAGAACCGGGATGTGCAATTGCACGAGCAGTGGAAGAAGGATACATACATCCTTTGAGATATCATTCATACGTTGAACAAATCAAAGAGATACGTAGTAAGAGACAATATTAGTTAACAGGACGGAGAAAAAAATGTTTCAACTTGCACCATCAATACTTTCTGCTGATTTCAGCAGACTCGGAGAGGATGTAGCTAAGATAGAAAAAGGCGGGGCTGATTTAATACATGTGGATGTAATGGACGGTCATTTCGTGCCTAATATCAGTTTCGGAGCTGCGGTGATGAAAAGTCTTAATGGCAAAACATCGTTACCCTATGATGTTCATTTAATGATAGAGAATCCGGACAATTATCTGGAAGACTTCGTTACCGATAATACGGAATACATTACTGTTCATGTGGAGGCATGCAGACATATACACAGAACTATACAGCATATTAAGAGCACAGGAGTCAAAGCGGCAGTGGCCCTTAATCCGGGGACACCTTTGAGCAGCATCCAGTGGATACTGGGAGATGTTGACATGGTGCTTCTTATGTCTGTCAATCCGGGTTTTGGAGGACAGAAGTTCATTTCCTCAACTGTTGAGAAAGCAGTTGAACTTGATGAAATAAGACGTGAGAAAGAGCTTGATTTCAGAATGGAAATTGACGGGGGCATTAAGCTTGACAATGTTAAACAGGTTACAGATGCCGGAATAGAAATCGTTGTAGCAGGTTCTTCGGTCTTCGGAGCTGAAGATGTGATAGGACGTGTCGAGGAATTTAAGTCATTGTACAGGTAATAAAGGAGAGGTCATGAGAATAGTACTGGATGGTATGGGCGGAGATAATGCGCCTGTAGAAATTGTCAAGGGTGCTGTGGAAGCAGCAGCGATTATAGATGACGAAATCATTATCGTAGGACCCGAGGAAGAGATTCAGCGAGAACTGAAGAAAAACAGATATCACGGAGACCAGATCTCAATTGTTAATGCCAGCGATGTGATTACAATGGAAGACAGCCCTGTTAAGGCAATACGCCGCAAGACAGATTCATCCCTTGTAGTTGCTTTGAACATGATTAAGGAAGGTAAGGGTGACCTGCTGATTTCAGGTGGCAATACGGGAGCACTTGTTGTAGGGTCAAGAATGATACTTGGAAGAATTGATGGTATTGACAGACCGGTTCTCGCAAGTGCGTACATTAACTTTGCAGGGGAACCTACCATTATTGTTGACGCAGGCGCAAGCTCCGAATCAAAGACTGTAAACCTTCTTGAATCGGGACTTATGGGCAGCATTTATATGGAAAAGGTGTGGGGTCGTCCTAATCCGAAGGTAGGACTTGTCAATCTTGGTGTTGAGGAAACCAAGGGTACAAGTGTTACCAAGGAAGCATTCCAGAAGCTTAAGAAGGCGGATATAAATTTTGTTGGAAACATTGAAGGCAGAGAGGTTCCTGTAGGAGCTGCAGATGTTATTGTTTGCGACGGATTCGTTGGAAACGTAATACTTAAGCTGTCAGAAGGACTTGCCATGAGTATTCTCAGAATGCTCAAAAAAGAATTTATGGCTAACGGCAAAACCAAACTGGCAGGTCTTCTCATGAAAAAACAGATTGAGGGCATGAAGGAGCAGTTCAACTATGAAGAATACGGCGGAGCGCCTATACTCGGGGTTGACGGTCCGGTTCTCAAGATTCACGGTTCATCAACTTCTGTAGCTGTAAAGAATGCCATTGTTAAGGGTGTTCCGTATGCAAGCAATAAAGTAGTTGATGTTATCAGACAGGCAATACTTGATCTTCAGGAGGATATAGATATAGAAGTATGAGTATAGGTGAAACAGTAAACCTTGTAAATAATATTGAAGAACTTGAAAAAAGAATTGATTACAGGTTCGAGAACAAAACGATACTTGAAACGGCGATAACACACAGCTCTTACATTAAAGAGCACTGCAAGGGAGGCAAGAGCAATGAGCGTCTTGAATTCCTTGGAGATGCTTTCTTTGATGCCATTATCGGGGAAGAGCTGTTCTCCGTGTTTACTGATAAAGAAGAGGGTTTTCTTTCTCAGTTAAGAGCTGTTCTGGTTTGTGAGGATTCTTTGGCAAAGGCTGCCACAAGACTTGAAATCGGTGAATTTCTCAAGCTTGGGAAGGGTGAAGCCAAAAATGGCGGTCGACACAGAAAGTCCATACTTGCAGATGCACTGGAGGCCATCATGGGTGCTGTATATCTGGATGGCGGATTTGAAGAAGTTAAACGAGTGGTTCTGGGAATCTTTGCAGACGATGTGCGCGACGTGGAAATCGGCAAAATCACAAGTGAGGATTACAAGACAAATTTGCAGGAAATTTTGCAGAAAAATGGAAACATTGATATCAAATACGAGGTCATTAAGCAGGAAGGCCCGGATCATGACAAGACTTTCACTGTCAGGTTGTTCATAAATGGAGAACCTGAAACTACAGGGGTGGGTAAGAGCAAAAAAAAGGCTGAGCAGAAAGCGGCGAAGCACATGATGGAGAAGTTATAGATGTATTTTAAGAAAATCGAAATGCAGGGGTTCAAATCCTTTGCAGATCCGGTAACAGTAGAATTTGATAGAGGAATTACCTGTGTTGTAGGTCCTAATGGAAGCGGCAAGAGCAACATAAGTGATGCCATAAGATGGGTGCTTGGAGAACAGAGTCCCAAAATGCTCAGAGGAGCCAAAATGGACGAGGTTATTTTCGCAGGAACGGCGGGAAGAAAATCCCGTGGGATGGCGGAGGTAACTTTAACCATAGACAATGCAGACAGAAGTCTTGACATAGATTATCAGGAAGTTGCAATCACTAGAAGAATGTACAGAACCGGTGAAAGCGAATACTTCATTAACAGAAATCAGTGCAGGCTGAGAGATATCCGTGAACTCATAATGGATACAGGGATTGGTGTTGACGGATATTCCATAATCGGACAAGGTAAAATATCCGATATTATCAGCAGCAAAACTGAGAGCAGAAGAGAGATATTTGAAGAAGCGGCGGGAATCGTAGCATACAGAACGAAGAAGGCTGAATCTGAGAGGAAGTTGGAATCAACTACAGCAAATATGGATCGTGTTCTCGATATCATCGCTGAAATTGACAGGAAACTGCCCAACCTCAAGGAGGACAGCATTAAGGCAGAAGAATATCTTAAACTGAGGGAAAGATACAAAGAGCTTGAAATCAACATTGTTCTTAAGAATATTGAAAAAATCCAGCTAAATACGGAGTTTGTCAAGGATGAACTCATGGAGCTGGATATGGATATTTCAAATACAGAAGAAAACAGCAGAACAAAGGAAGAAAATCTTAAGGAATACAACCGGAAGAATGAAACTCTGGAAAAACTTGCAAATGAAACTCAGCAGAAGCTGATAAGCGTAATTGACGAGCTCAACACTCTTGTGAACAAGGGTGAACTTGACAAAGAGCGTGTAGCCTATATTGAAAGAACTACAGCGACTTTAAAAGAAGAAATCAAGCTTGCGGAGGAGAAACTTCAGCGTGAGACTGCCAATCTCACACAGCTTGAATCGTCAAAAAAAGAAGCGGACAAAAGTTTTGTTGAACTGACGGGCAAACTCAATGAAGAGGTCGCAGAATATAACGAAATGTCAGAAGAGCTGTCAGCTCTGATGATACAGGTGGATGAATACAGGAACAAGGTTTTTGACAAGTCATCTGATATAAGTGCAGCAAAGGCGGAAATCAGCAGTCTCAAGATGCTGAGAGAAACTCTGGAACGTCGTCAGCAGGCAATTCTTTCACAGAGGGAAACAGGTGATGGTAGCAACCGGGATATTATTGACAGGTTAAACAAGCTTAAGAGCGAGAGACAGGAACTGGTTGAAGAAATCGAAGATGAAAAAGAAAATCAGGCGGAAGCTCTGAAGAATATAATATTGAGGAAGGCAGACTGTTCAAGACTGTCATCTGAAGGTGAAAACCTGCGTATTGAACTGGGTCAGATGTCTTCGAGGACAAGAACATTACGAGAACTTGACGATAATTATGATGGCTACAATTATGCTGTAAAGTACGTGATGAAATCTGGATTAAGCGGAATACACGGTGTTGTAGCCGATCTGATTTCAGTGCCAGACGGATACGAAACGGCTATTGAAACAGCTCTCGGCGGTGCAATCCAGAATATCGTATGCGATGATGACAGCAGTGCCAAGAAAGCTATAAATGCACTTAAAACAAACAAGGCCGGAAGACTTACATTCCTACCTGTAAGTTCCGTTCGCGGAAGCTTCAAAAGGGATGGCAATGCCGAAATGTTAAAGGGTTTCGTTGGTTTCGGTCCTGAATGCGTCAAGGCGGATTCAAAATACGATGACATTATCGCCAACCTTCTGGGCAGAGTTGTAATTGTAGATACGATGGACAATGCAGTAGCCATGTCTAAGAGGATAAAAGGGTATCGTTTCGTTACTTTGGATGGAGAAGTAATAAACGCAAGCGGAGCCATTACCGGAGGAAAATACAAAAATAAGACTGCAAATATTCTGGACAGGAAGTCAGAAATAACTGCTCTTGAACAGAAAATGGCCGGTAAAAGGACTGAAGCTGACAAGGTTTCCAAGGAACTTGAGAAGGTTGAAGAAGAACTTGCTTCCCTGGAGGAGGTATCCAAGGATCAGGATAAAAAAATAAGAGAGCTGACATACGATTTAATTGAGAAGGACAATGAGATTAAGACCTCTGAGTCATCTCTCAGAGAAATCAAGTCAGACTCAGAACGTCTCGACAAGGAACTTAAGGAGATTGAAGAAGAGAAGAGGAATTCACTGTCAATGGCAAACGCTCTTGAAGAAAAAATCAGAGAAAGCCAGAGGGAAATGTCTGAGGCAGAGCAGCTTGGCGAAAAGAAACTTGAAGAATATAATCGTCTTAAGGACGGTGTGGCAGACATTAATGAAAAAATTACGGCTGCAAGAATCGATGTAAAAAGCTGTGAAGACCGCATGACTCATATTGACGATATGCTGGCAATAGCAGGAGAAGCTGTTGCAGAGGCTCGTTCGGATATAGAATCCAGAGAACTTAAAATTACAAAGCTCAAGGAAGAGAAGGAAGGAATCACTTTTGGTAAGGAGGACGTGGGAACCCTTATCAACGATAAAGAGAAAGAAAAAACTCACCTTCAGGATTATAGTGCAGAGCTTAACAGTGAGAAGTCGGAATGCTCCGCCAAAATTGCCGCAGCATCAGCTGAGCGGGAAGAAGCGGCAAAACGCATGGGTGAGCTGCAGGACAAGAAGTATCAGCTTAATATTAAACTGGCAAAGAATGAAACTCAGCTTGAAAACTATAAAGAAAAGCTTTGGGAGGATTTCGAAGTATCATATGCTCAGGCCATGGATTTCAGAAGTGAAGAGTTCGTAATGGGTACTGCCGTTAAAGAAAACAGAAGTATTAAGGCAAGAATCAAAGAGCTTGGAGAAGTCAATGTAGGCGCCATAGAAGAGTACAGGGAAGAGAAGAAGCGTTACGATTTTCTTGTGGAACAGAGAGACGATATCCAGTCGGCAATGGATGGAATATGCAGTATAATTGAAGAACTGGATAAGAAGATAAAGCTGCAGTTCAAGGAGAGCTTCGATAGGATTGTAATCAATTTCGAGGAAAAGTTCAGAGAACTCTTCGGAGGTGGACATGCTGAACTGAGATTGTCCGATGAGAGCAATCCTCTTGAATCGGATATAGATATCATTGCTCAGCCACCGGGCAAAAAATTGCAGAATATCAACCTGCTTTCAGGTGGTGAGAAGACACTTACGGCCATAGCTCTCATGTTCGGAGTGCTTGGAGCCAAACCGACACCTTTCTGCATTCTCGATGAGGTTGAAGCGGCCCTTGATGATGCTAACATCGGTAGATTCATCGACTGCCTGAGATCTCTTCACGGCATTCAGTTTGCCCTTGTTACTCACCAGAAGTCCACAATGGAGCATGCAGACGTGCTTTATGGTGTAACCATGCCGGAAAAGGGCGTGTCCAAAGTGCTTTCCCTGGCAATGGGAGACAGTTTCGAAATATAGGAGAAGTGTATGTTTAATGAAAACAAGAAATCTTTTTTCGGCAAGCTTTCAACCAGAATAGGTGATGCCATAATGATGCATCCCAAGGTTGATGAGGAATTTCTTGAAGAGCTTGAAGAAATCCTCATAACTTCCGACATTGGAATGGAAACGACCATGAAAATTGTCGAAAGGCTGAGGGAAGAAATAAAGATAAACAATATTACAAAGCCTGAGGTTGTCAAGATGAGACTGGGCAAGATTATCGCCGCTCTCATGGATAAAAAGGAAGAACAGAAGCTTAATGACAGTGTGCCGCTTGTCATTCTCATGATTGGAATAAACGGCGGTGGCAAGACAACATCAATAGGCAAGCTTGCTAACAGGCTTAAGAATGAAGGGCGCAAAGTAATGCTGGCAGCAGCAGATACTTTCCGTGCAGCAGCAGCAGAGCAGCTATGCATATGGGGGGACCGTGTAGGCATTAATGTAATAAGGCATCAAGAGGGGGCAGATCCTGCATCGGTAATATACGATGCTATTCAGTCAGCTAAAGCCAAGAACATGGACGTGCTCATATGTGATACCGCCGGAAGATTGCAGAACAAAAAAAATCTCATGGATGAGCTTAATAAGATGAACAAGGTTATCTCAAGAGAATGGCCTGAGGCGGCAAGAGAAAATATACTGGTTCTCGATGCAACAACAGGCAAGAACGCAATTTCTCAGGTTAAGGAGTTTGGCAATGTGGCAGACATTACGGGAATCATATTGACCAAGCTGGACGGAACGGCAAAGGGCGGCATTGTAATTACAATTGCAGATGAGTTCGACATGCCGGTTAAGTTCATCGGTGTAGGTGAAGGTATTGATGATCTGAAGGAGTTTAATCCAAAGGAATTTGCAGAGGGGATTTTTAATGAGTAAACCATTAGTAGCCGTAGTGGGCAGACCTAACGTAGGCAAATCGACATTTTTTAATAAGGTTGTAGGCCGTAGAGTTTCCATAGTTGAAGATACTCCGGGTGTTACCAGAGACAGAATCTATGCTGAGGCTGAGTGGCGCGGCATTCATTTTGCTCTTATTGACACAGGTGGTATTGAGCCTGACAGTGAGGATATAATACTTTCTCAGATGAGAGCTCAGGCAGAGATTGCCATGGACACATCAGACGTGATTCTTTTTATGGTTGACGGCAAGGATGGCTTGACGGCAGCTGACAGAGAAGTAGGAGAAATGCTTTACAAGACAGGCAAAAAAATCGTTTTGGCAGTAAACAAGGTTGATAAGCCTACACTGCCTGATGATTTCTATGATTTTTATGAGCTTGGACTTGGGGAACCTATTCCGATTTCTTCGGCAAACATGCTGAATCTGGGAGATTTGCTGGACAGAATAGTGGAGAGCTTCCCGGAGGGAGCTGGCGTCGAAGAGGAAGACGTGGTCAAAATTGCCATGATTGGTAAGCCTAATGTAGGCAAGTCGTCACTGGTCAACAAGCTTCTGGGAGAAAATCGTGTTATCGTATCACCTATAGCGGGAACTACAAGAGACTCCATTGACACACCTTTTGAAAAGGACGGAGAAAAGTATTTGCTTATTGATACTGCAGGTATCAGGCGAAAGAGCAAGGTTAACGAGGACATAGAAAAGTTCAGTGTAATAAGAGCTGTGGCGGCCATAGAAAGATGTGACGTCTGTCTTCTGATGATAGACGCTCAGGAGGGTGTCACAGATCAGGATAAGAGAATTGCCGGAATCGCTCATGAAGCAGGTAAAGGACTTGTAATAGTAGTTAACAAGTGGGACCTTGTTGAGAAGGAAACTAACACAATGAACGACTTCCGCAAGGAGGTTGCAAGCGAACTGACCTTTATGTCATATGCGCCTACAGTATTCATATCGGCGCTTACAGGACAGAGAGTGGATAAGGTTATTGAAACTGCACGATACGTTGCAGCCAATAGAGCCATGAGAGTTCCTACAGGTCAGCTTAACAATCTTATCATGGACGCAACCATGATGAAGCAGCCGCCTTCAGACAAAGGCAAGAGGCTTAAAATATACTATGTTACACAGGTGGGAGTCAATCCGCCGCTGTTCTCATTCAAGGTCAATTCAAGACCCCTCATGCATTTTTCATATGCCAGATATCTGGAGAACAAAATCAGAGAAACCTTCGGGTTTGAAGGAACATCACTTAAATTCGTATTCAGGGAAAAAGGTGAGAAGGGAGACCTTTAACCATGACATTAAAGTTTATAATTGCAATCGTAATAGCATATGTGCTGGGCAATATTTCCCCGTCGACCATTATGGCAAGATCGAGAGGAATTGACATCAAGAAAGAAGGAAGCGGCAATGCGGGGACAACAAATGCTCTTAGAGTAATGGGCAAGAAGGCCGGAGTGATAACCGTGCTGGTGGATGTGTTCAAGGGAACCGTTGCGGTAATTATAGGTACCATACTTGTAGGACATAATCCTGCAGGATGGTGCATACTTGCTGTTTTCCTGGGTCATGTGTGGCCTGTACTTCTGGACTTCAAGGGTGGCAAGGGCGTAGCCACTACCTTTGGTGCGGTCCTCGGATACAATCCCCTAATGGCACTTATTGCACTTGTAGTAGTTGCCATTGTGGTGTTTACAAGCAAGAGAATGTCGGTAGGATCTCTGGTGGGAGCAATATCCTTCCCGATTCTGTCAATATTCATGGAACCCCACGTGTTACCTGTTGCGATAATAATGATGACTATAATCATTGTAAAGCACAAAGACAATATTGTGAGACTTATACACGGTGAAGAACCGGTAATGAGTATTTTTGATAAATCAAAGTAGAGTTGTTCGGAGGTCTAATATGAGTAAGATAGCGGTAATAGGCGCAGGCAGCTGGGGTACAGCACTTGCAACAGTACTTGCAGGCAAGGGTGAGAAAGTCAGCATCTGGGATATAGATAAGGCTCATTTGGAAAGAATGCAGGGAAGCAGAGAAAATGTCGACTACCTTCCGGGAGTGGATTTACCTCTTAATATTGAGATGGTAATGGATGTAAAGGATGCGTTGGAGGGTGCGGACTATGTGCTCTTTTCAGCACCGGCACAGCATTTCAGAAGCGCTCTGGAAAATGCCACTCAGTACATGCCTGAGGATGCTACAATTATTAACGTAGCTAAGGGTATTGAACAGAAGACTCTCAAAAGGATGTCAGAAATCGCAAAGGACGTTGTTGATATGAACAAGTACGTGGTTCTTTCAGGACCGTCCCACGCAGAGGAAGTAGGAAGAAGACAGCCTACTACCGTAGCAGCAGCATCAATTAATATAAAAGAGGCTGAACTGGTTCAGGATTTGTTCATGACTGACAGATTCAGAGTTTATACAACTGAAGACGTTGTTGGCGTAGAGCTGGGCGGAGCACTCAAAAACATAATTGCCCTTGGTGCCGGAATTTCAGACGGTATGGGATTTGGTGACAATGCCAAGGCAGCACTTATGACAAGAGGCCTTGCAGAAATTACAAGACTGGGAATCAAGCTGGGGGCAAGACCTGAAACATTTGCAGGTCTTACAGGAACAGGAGACCTGATTGTAACATGCACAAGTATGCATTCAAGAAACAGAAGATGCGGAATAATGATAGGCGAGGGAATTTCACCGGATGAGGCAACTAAGCGTGTAGGAATGGTCGTAGAAGGAATGTTTACGACAGAAGCTGCATATGAGCTTGCGAAGAAGATGGGAGTCGATATGCCTATTACTGAAGCAATATATAGAACTATCAAAGGAGAAGTTGCCGCTGCCGAGGCAGTAGAAATACTTATGGGCAGAGACAAGAAGCACGAACAGGCATAACAACAGATGAACTTATTAAAAGGTAAAAAATACAACATAATCACATTTGGATGTCAGATGAATGAACATGATTCAGAAACAATTGCCGGTATGCTGCAGGAGAAAGGCTGCATACCGGTACTGACAAAAGAAGAATCGGATATCACAATAATAAATACATGCAGTGTTAGAGAAAACGCGGACAAACGTTTTTTCGGCACACTGGGACAGCTTAAGAAGATCAAAGAAAAAAACCCGGAGTACGTTGCATGCGTATGTGGATGTATGATGCAGCAGCAGCATATCATAGACACAATCAAGAGCAAGTATCCGTGGGTTGACATTATTTTTGGTACGCATAACATCGACAGATTCCCTGAATTACTGGACAAAGTAACGAGAGAAAAAGTGAAAGCTCTGGAGATTCTTGAGGACAGGTCAGACATTATAGAGGGATTGCCGGCTAAGAGGCTGTACAAACACAAATCCTTTGTAAATATAATGTACGGATGCAACAATTTCTGCACATACTGCATTGTCCCATACACAAGGGGCAGAGAAAAAAGCAGAAAACCGGAACACATAGTAGACGAAATTAGACGTCTTGTGGCAGACGATGTCAAAGAGGTAACACTTCTGGGACAGAATGTTAACTCATACAGCGGTACTTTTGATGATGGAAGCAGGTGTGATTTCGCGGACCTGATATATCTTATTAATGATATAGAGGGTCTTGAGAGAATTCGTTTCATGACATCACATCCTAAGGATTTGTCAGATAAGCTTATCCAGGCATTTGTTGACTGTCGGAAACTTTGCAAATACATTCATCTCCCGGTTCAGTCTGGAAGCAGCTCTGTTTTGAGTAGGATGAACAGGAAGTATGACAGGGAAAAGTATCTGGCTCTTGTTGAAAAGCTGAGAAAAAGTGTTCCAGAGATTACCATAAGCACCGATATTATCGTAGGATTCCCAGGTGAAACCGAGGAGGAATTTGAAGACACTCTGACACTTGTGGAGACCGTAGGATACGACTCTGCATTTACATTTCTTTATTCAATAAGAACGGGAACTCCGGCAGCGGAATATGATGATCAGATTCCTGAAGAGGTGAAGCATGACAGATTTAACAGACTTGTAGATGCTGTTAATGAGGGAAGCGCACACAGAAATGCAGCCTATGAGGGGCGCATTGAAAAGGTACTTGTAGAGGGAACAAGTAAAAAAGATGACAATACCCTTACGGGAAGAACAGACGGGTTCAAATTGGTGGATTTCCAGGGAGATAGCAGTCTTATAGGACAGATTGTCGATGTGCAAATTACGGAAGGCAAGACATTCAGCCTTAAGGGCAGAATTGTAGAATAATGTGGTAAATACGAGGTGATGACACATGAAGGTGTATAAAAGTGCAAAACCGAAAAGCGAGTCGGATCAGAAGGCACTTAAGGAAACGGTGGCAGAAATCATAGGCAATGTGAGGGCAAAGGGTGACCATGCTCTTATGAATTACAACGGCAGATTTGATGAATGCCACAGAAAAGAATTGCGTGTTTCAGCCGAAGAAATTCGTGAGGCCTACGACAAGCTTACTTCGGAAGAAATCGAAGACATTAAGGCGGCAGCAGCAAATATCAGAGAATTTGCTCAGGCCCAGAGAGAGACTATCGGTGAAGTTAGTGATTTCACACTGGCAGGTGGTATTAAACTGGGACACAGAGCAATTCCAGTGGATTCATGTTGCTGCTACGTTCCGGGAGGCGGATATCCGCTGTATTCTACAGCACTTATGCTGGGAATTCCGGCTAAGACAGCGGGGGTAGGAAGAATCACAGCATGCTCCCCTGTAATTAAGGGAACAGACAGCATCCATCCTAAGACCCTTGTTGCAATGGATATTGCAGGAGTGGATGAAATCTATGCGGTAGGGGGAGCACATGCGATAGCTGCCTTTGCCTACGGCACTGGACAGATAAAACCCGTTAACATGATAGTGGGACCGGGAAACAGTTTCGTAACTGAGGCAAAGAGACAATGCTTCGGTAAAGTAGGCATAGATTTTGTGGCAGGTCCCAGTGAGGTTCTTGTCATAGCAGACGAGACAGCAGATGCTGAGATTATTGCGGCAGACCTTTTGGCTCAGTCGGAGCATGACAGAGTGGCAAAGGGAATTGTTGTTACGATTGACGAAAATCTTGCAAAGACTGTATGTGATGCAGTTGAGAAGGAACTTGAAACTCTTGAAACCGCCGATATTGCAAAGGTGGCATGGGAGGACAACGGAGAGGTTATTATTGCAGACAATCTTACTGAAGCTGTTGAATATGCTAATGAATATGCTCCGGAGCATCTTGAGGTTAACGTCAAATCGGAAGATATGGACGAAATCGTTAATGATTTAAGAAATTTCGGTTCCCTGTTCATAGGAGGACATACCGCAGAGGTATTCGGAGACTATGCATCAGGAACAAATCATACACTCCCTACATTGGGAGCAGCCAGATATACAGGTGGCGTATGGGTTGGAAGTTTTATCAAAATCTGTACCTATCAATCTATGAGCAAGGATGCCATGATGGGTATTGCGCCTCTTGTATCGAGACTGGCAAGGGGAGAAGGCCTGGTCGGGCATGCGCGCGCGGCAGAGGTAAGAATTGAGAAGAATGAAGGCTAGTTATGAACATTAAGCAAATTGCAAAAGAAGCGGGAGTATCCGTGGCAACAGTATCTAGGGTGCTCAATCATCCTGAAAATGTAGCTGAGGCAACGCGTCATAAAATTGAAAAGGTGATGGAAGAAGCCGGATACAGACCAAACTGGTTTGCACAAGGGCTTAACTTCAACAGAACCAAGACAATAGGCATCATAGTTCCTCATATTCTGAACACTCTTTATATGGAAATAGCAAAGGGTGTTGAAGACGTGGCGTTGCAGAAGGGATACATTACATTTATCGGCAACGGTGAAATGAATCCGAAATGCGAGCTGGATTATATGGAGCATCTCGAAACCAGACGAGTGGATGGAATCATAACCATGTTTTCCTCCATTGACGAAAAGAGATTGCGAGAATTCGAGAAGAGGGGAATGCCGATTGTTCTTATTGGTCAGAACAAAGAAATAAGTGATTGCAATATGGTGAAGATAAATCACAAAAACGGTTCGGAAGTGATGACCAAGCACCTTCTGTCATGTGGCCATCGCAGGATTGCATTCATGCAGGGGTTCGATCCTATAGAGGAGAATCAGAGCATGCGGGAAGGCTTCACCAAGGTAATGGAAAACAGCGGCAATTCAATAGATGAAGACATGATGGTCATGGTAAACAACAGTATTGACGGTGGATATCTGGGTGTGAAAAAATTGCTGTCAGATGGGCACAGACCAGATGCAATATTCTGCACCAGTGACATTATCGCCTTTGGTGCTATGGATGCCATGAAGGAAATGGGCGTAAAAATTCCGGAAGACATTGCCCTTGCTGGGTATGGCAATTACAGAATGTCAAACATGGTGGAGCCGAAGCTCACAACGTCTGAGATACCGGCACACAAAATGGGTGTGTACGGTGCAAGACTGCTGTTTGATTTAATTGAAGCGGGAAGCGAAGAGAAGTCCGAACCGAAAACCATAACATTACAGAGTAGACTCAAAATAAGAAAGTCCTGTGGACATACTGAAAGAATTGGAGAAATGTTCTAATGCTAAAAACTGAATTTATGGGATTACAGTTAAAAAATCCGATTGTTGTTGCTGCTGGACCGTGGAGCCACGATGGACACTCCATGCTCAAATCAATAGAGGCCGGTGCAGCGGCGGTAGTAACAGAAAGCGTTGTCAGCGATACTTTGTATGATGTGAGACCATATATCGCCTGCGATTCCATGGGAGCACAGAATATCAGAATGTACAGCGACATACAGGTTGAAGAATGGGAAAAGGAAATTGATCTGGTAAATGAAGCAGGTGGAGTTGTAATAGGCAGTGTTTCGGCACAGACCCCTTCAGAACTCGGATATCTGGCAAACAAGCTGGAAAAATTCGGATGCAGTGCAATTGAACTGAGCGTATCAAATCCGGCAATGGAAGCCTTGGAAGTGGTAGCATCTCATGCCGATGTTATTTTTGACATGACAAGAGAGGTAGTATCCGCCGTAGATATTCCTGTCACAGTGAAACTTTCTCAAAATACTACAAACATATCCAAGGTAGCCAAAGCAGTTAAGGCAGCTGGTGGATCGGGTGTAAGTGCAATTAATTCGGTGAGAGGAATTATAGGAGTTGACCTGGAAAATGCTGTTCCGGCATTAAATACCTACGGAGGCATTTCAGGTGAATATATAAGACCTATGGGATTGGCGTCTGTTGCGACAATTGCCCAGAGTGTAGATATCCCGGTTTGCGGTGTAGGTGGCATATCCAGCGGAAGAAATGCACTGGAATACATAATGCTGGGAGCATCAGCTGTACAGGTAGGTACTGCAGTAATGACGGACGGCTATGAAGTGATTTCCGACATACTGGAAGACATGACCGACTGGATGAATAAACATGGTTATGACAGCCTTGATCAGATAAGAGGCAAGGCCCTTTCCAATATGAAGTCATTTGATGAAATGAAGTTTGAACCGGCTGTAAGTACAGCGTCTTCGATACCATGCGAATCAAAATGCGAAAAGTGTGTTAATCTCTGTTCATATCATGCCATATCTCGAATGGGAGAAATTGTAGATATTAACAAAAACAGCTGCAATGGTTGCGGATTCTGCGTTTACGTATGTCCGACCGGTAAACTTAAGCTGGACTGGTAATTTAAGTAGGAGTTTTTTATTAAATCGGATATTTGATGGTAATAGCGACATGAATATGGAAAATATAAAAAAGCGAATAATGATTGTTGATGACAACAGCCTTAACAGAGAAATGTTGCATGAAATATTGTCAGATACTTACGATATTATCGAAGCGGAGAACGGACAGGTGGCTTTGGATATTCTTGAGGACGGCAATATGAGTGACATCGATCTCATAATGCTGGATCTTTCGATGCCTGTTATGGACGGTTTCAGTTGCCTGAAGCATATCAAAAATAATGAGATGCTTAGGTTCATTCCAGTGATAGTAGTGCCCCAGAGGAGCAACAGGGATAATGAAATTAAGGCGCTTAAGATGGGTGCAATGGATTTCATATCAAAGCCTTACATACCTGAAATAGTGAAACATAGAGTAGATAACATAATTAAGCTTAGAGAAGACGTAGCATTCGCACATCAGTACAGATACGATCAGCTTACGGGAATGTATACATGCAAATATTTTTTCTATGAGGTCAGGAAGTGTCTGGATGCAACTCCCGATATTGAATACAATCTGGTAGCCTCGAATATCGTTAATTTCAATTTGTATAATGAACTGGTTAGGTACAAGAAATCCAACAAGACTATTGAGAAGATGGCAGATATATTGAATGGGGCCATGGGTGAATCGGAAATCTGTGGAAGATTCGGAATAGATAGATTTGTTGTGTTTATTGAACGTAGTAAGGAAGAAGCTATTCGTGAGAAATTCATGAATATGGGGCATATTGACATATTAAGAGGACAGATAGTCAAATGGGGAATCTATGAAATAGATGACAAAAGTTTGGATATAGATATAATGTGTAACAGAGCTTTTATGGCTGCGGATAGTATCAAGAAAACATATAATGAAGATATTGCTGTATATGATGATGAGCTTAAAAACAAAAGGCTGAGAGAAAATTCGATTACCGAGTGTATGGAAGATGCTATATGCAACGAACAGTTTGATATCGTATATCAGCCTATATACGAGACTGACAGTGGCCGTATGGCAGGTGCAGAGGCATTGGTCAGATGGAATAACCCGAAACTTGGTTGCATAGCTCCGGCAGAATTCATTCCAATTTTTGAAAAAAACGGATTCATAACCAATCTGGACAAGTATGTCGTCGAGAGGGTTTGTAATCAGCTCAGCAAATGGAAAGACGGTGGGCTGAATCTGCTACCGGTATCGGTGAATCTGTCACGTGCAGATCTCTATTCTAAGGATATTACAGAATATATTGTGAACTGCGTTCATAATTACGATCTCACTGTATCGGATTTGTGCGTTGAGATAACAGAAAGTGCGTATATGGATTATCCGTCTTATATTATAAACATAGTCGAGAAAATGAGAAAGAGCGGACTTATTGTAGAACTTGATGACTTCGGCAGCGGATATTCATCGCTTAACATGCTTAACGAAATAAGTGTGGATATTCTCAAAATGGACATGAAGTTCATTAATTCCGATACACAGAGGAAGGCACAGCACAGAATTGTCCAGATTATTGCCCGACTGGCAAAATGTATGAATCTGAAAATTGTTGCAGAAGGTGTAGAAACAAAAGAGCAGCTTATGCAGGTTCGTTCTGTAGGATGCGATTATGTGCAGGGATATGTTTTTTCCAAACCTTTGCCTGCTGACGAATTTGAAAAACTTCTAAAAGGAAATCATATTATAAAACGCCCGTGGGACAATGGGGAATATAAGCCTGCGATACTTGTTGCAGACGTTGATGTTGAGTATGTTAAAAGAGTAAAGTCCGCGCTGGAAGAGGATTTTGAGATAATCAGTGCTGTAAACTGCCAGGATGCGGAAGATTGTCTTAATAAGAAGGTTTCTGCGGCGATAATAGGCGTTGATTTGCCCGGTGATAAGGAAAGTCTGCGAAAGAAACTGGATCAGGGCGAAGTCAGGATTCCTGCGATTTCAGTACTGCCTTTTGAGGCTGTAGCTGATTATCCCCTCGATCGAATTTTGGGTGATGATTATGTCTGCAGGAAGCATCCGGTATCGGATTTAAAGAAACGAATAGTGGATTTAATCAGTACTGTGGAAAGAACATAAAAGAAATTTTAATATTAGAGAGCTCCTTCTTTTGAAGGAGCTCTTAGCATTTGTGTGCCGTAAGTATTGGAATTTCAATACTTAGCAAATATAAGCTGTTGCCGATTTCTGAAAAATTCGAATCGTTGAAGATTTTTGTATAAATTATTTTAAACTAAGACTTGAAATATTCTGAAAATATGTTACTATAATGTTATGTAACTGGTTTCACACCGTTTACAAAATAATACTTCATCAAATATAAAGGAGGATGAATAGAATGTATAAGTGTAGTTTAGAAAGAATGTCAGACAAAATTAGAACTATGTCAAAGTTTGGTGATGCTGGTCACGGTGGTATTACAAGATACTCACTTTCAGCTGAAGCAATGATGGCAAGAAAAGAATTCAAGAAGAGAATGGAAGCTATTGGCGCTACAGTAGAATGCGACGATGTAGCTTGCATGTACGCAACAATTCCTGGTTCAGATCCAGATGCAAAGAGAATCGTAATGGCTTCACACTGTGACTCAGTAAAGAACGGCGGTAACTACGATGGTATCCTGGGTGTTATGACTGGTATGGAAGTTCTCGAAACAGTAGTAGCAGAAAACATTCCGCACAGACATCCACTTACAGCAATGATTTGGACTAACGAAGAAGGTTCACTGTATCCACCTGCAATGATGGTATCAGGTATCATTTGCTATGACTACCTTCCTGATTCACTGAAGCCAAACTTCGAATATGACAACATGATGGCTTCAACTCCAATGGATGAATCACCATATGCAAACTTTGGCGAAGCACTGGCTGCTTGCGAATTCACAGGTCCTAAGGAAAACAGACTTAGCCCTGACAAGTATTGCGCAATGTTCGAAACACATCTGGAACAGGGTCCTATCCTCGAAGATGCAGGTAACGAAATCGGTGCTGTACAGCTGGTAATGGGTATGTTCAACTATGCAATCAGAATGCATGGATTCGCAGCTCACGCTGGTACATTCCCAATGGCTAAGAGACATGATGCTCTGTATGCAATGGCAAGCTTCTTATGCGAACTGCACAAGAGATATGATGCATACAATGCAGAAATCGTAGCAGCAGGCGGAGATGAATTTGTATACACTACTGGTGAAATCAATGTTCACCCTTGTATCCACACAGTAATTCCTGACGAAGCTTACATGTCACTGGACGTAAGACATCCTGAAGACGAAGTAAGAGCTAAGTGCATGGACATCCTGAAGGAACTGGCTGGACAGGATTGGTGTCAGTGTAAGTGCGAAATCGAAGAACAGTGGGTAAGAGATACTGTACCATTCGATTCAAGACTGATAGGATTCGTAGAAGAAGCAATGGAAGAAATGGGAGCTAAGTGGCAGAAGATTTACTCAGGAGCTGGACATGATGCTCAGTTCTGCGCTTATGTAATCCCAACAACTATGATATTCGCAAGAACTCTTAAGGGACTTTCACACTGTGAAGACGAAAGAGTATCAGATGAAGACTGCACATTAGCAGCTACTGCTGCACTGAATGCTGTTCTCAAGTGCGACGCATCAGACGAATTCTAAACAAATTCATTATAGATTTGTTAGTTAAAACCGACGAGACCACGTTGGTCTCGTCGGTTTTCGTATAAATTATCAATTATGTGGAATTTTCAATTAGGTGATAATGAAGCAGAACGATAGATACGTAAAAAAAGGAGGAGTTAAATTGAGTAAAGTAGTAAAAGCAGATTATACTGCAGAAGCTGTAGCTGGTTTCAACTCAAGAACAGCTTTAGAAGAAGCAGCAAGATGTCTGTTGTGCCACGACGCACCATGTAGCAAGGGGTGCCCAGCTGGAACTGACCCAGCAAAGTTCATCAGATCAATCAGATTTAGAAACGTTAGAGGCGCGGCTGAGACAATCAGAGAAAACAACATTCTGGGCGGAACTTGTGCAAGAGTTTGTCCATACGACAATCTTTGTGAAGAAGCTTGTTCAAGATGCGGTATCGATAAGCCTATTGAAATCGGCAAGCTGCAGAGATTTGCCATTGAACAGGAAGAAGCATTAGGCATGAAGACTTTATCAGTTCCTGCTGAAAAGAAGGTCGGCAAGGTTGCTTGCGTAGGCGCTGGTCCTGCTTCACTGGCAGTAGCATCAGAACTGGCTAAGGAAGGATACGATGTAACAATTTATGAAAGAGAAGCTAAGGCAGGCGGTATGCTGACTTACGGCATCGTTCCAAGCAGACTTCCACAGTCAGTAGTAGACTATGACATTTCAAAGGTTGAAGAACTTGGCGTTAAGTTCGTATTCAACACAGAAGTTAAGGCAGCAGACCTCGAAGCATTTGATGCAGCATTTATCGGTGTTGGTCTGTGGGGACCTAACGTTCCTGAAATTGCAGGTAACGATCTTCCTGGAGTATACGCAGCAGTAGATTATCTGAAGGCAGCAAGAAGTGGAGCTGAAGGCTTCAATGCTGGCAACAGAGTACTGGTTGTAGGCGGCGGTGACGTAGCTGTTGACTGTGCGGTAACTGCTAAGCTGAATGGCGCAGAAGACGTTAAAATCGTTTACAGAAGAACTATTGAAGAAGCTCCTGGTAACCTTAACGAATTCCACTATGCTCTTTCACTGGGAATCGGCATGACAACAGGAATGGCTCCTGACTCAATCGTTGGAGACGGCAAGGTTGAAGCTGTTAATTTCAAGGGATTCAGAGACGAAGCTGCTAAGCTGACTCTGAGCGCAGATACAATTGTATTCGCAACAGGCCAGAAGGCTGAAGACGTTAGTGCAATTGCAGGCGTTGAAGTAACTGATAAGAAGACTGTTGCAGCAGATGATAATGGAATCACTAATGTAGACGGCATCTTCTCAGCCGGAGACGTTGTAAATGGTGGTAAGACTGTAGTAGAAGCAGTAGCAGCCGGTAAGGTGGCAGCATTCTCCATCATGCAGTACCTTGAAAAGAAAGGAGTGAAATAGAATGGCAATTAATAAGGATTTATCAATTAGCTATATGGGAACAAATTTCCAGAACCCATTCTGCCTTTCATCATCACCGGTAGGTAGTAACTATGAAATGGTTGCTAAATGTTTTGAAACTGGTTGGGGTGGAGTATTCTACAAGACTGTAGGTATCTTCGTAGCAGATGAATGTTCACCAAGATTCGACCAGACTAACAAGGAAGGACTTCCTTGGGTTGGATTCAAAAACATGGAACAGATTTCAGATAAGCCAACTGAGCTGAACTTTGAAAACATGTACAAGCTGCAGAGAGATTACCCTGATCATGTAGTAATTCCTTCAATCATGGGTTCAAGTGATGAAGAGTGGAAGCAGCTTGCTAAGATGTGCGACGAAATGGGTGCACCAATGATCGAAGGTAACTTCTCATGTCCTCAGATGACAAGCCATGCAATGGGATCAGACGTAGGTACTAACCCTGAACTGGTTAAGAAGTACTGCCAGGCTGTATCAAGCACAACTAAAATTCCGTTCATCGCTAAGATGACACCAAACATTACAACAATGGAAATTCCTGCAAGAGCTGCTCTTGAAGGCGGTGCTGCTGGTGTTTCAACAATCAATACAATCAAGTCAATTACTAACATCGATTTCGAAAACTGCACAGCAATGCCTGTAGTTGACGGTAAGTCATCAATTTCAGGTTACTCAGGTGCTGCAGTTAAGCCAATCGCTCTGAGATTTATCGCTAACCTGCTTCAGGATGAAATTATCGGTAAGACTGAAGTTTCAGGTATTGGTGGTATCGAAACTTGGAGAGATGCTGCTGAATTCATGGCATTAGGTTGCAGAAACTTACAGGTTACTACAGCTATCATGCAGTATGGATACAGAATCGTAGAAGATATGAAGAATGGTCTCATGCACTTCATGGATGAAAAGGGCTACAACAAGCTTGATGACTTCATCGGATGTGCACTGGGCAACATCATTCCTGCAGAAGATCTTAACAGAGACTTCAAAATCCTGCCTTCATTCTCAGATGAAAAGTGCGTAGGATGCGGAAGATGTTATGTATCATGCTATGACGCAGCACACCAGGCAATTGACTGGAATGAAGAAAAGAGAAGACCTGAGCTGAAAGATGACAAGTGCGTAGGTTGTCACCTCTGTCTGAATGTATGTCCTGTTAAGGATTGCATCACTCCTGGAGAAATCGTATGGAAGGAAGGCAGACAGCATAAGGAAATCGCTCTTAAGCACAAATATGACTAAACAGTAGAACTACACTTAAGCTTATATCATGAAGAAAGACCATCGGCATTCCGACGGTCTTTCTTGCATAATGGCCATAAATTGAACAGTCATAAAGAGCCGTAATATAAGTCAAGAATTTTGACGTGGTATAGTGAGAGGTGTATAATGAACTCAAGTTTATTGGTGAACCAAAAGGAGCAGAAAAATGAAAATTCAATTTTGCGGAGCATCAGACGGCGTGACCGGATCATGCCATTTAATAAAGACAGAAAAACATCAGATTTTGCTGGACTGCGGACAGTTTCAGGGTGGTAAGGCAGAAGAGCTCAAGAACTTTGAAGACTTTCCTTTTGACCCGGCAGAAATAGATTGCATGATATTAAGCCATGCACATATAGACCATTGCGGCAGAATACCCCTGCTTATTAACAGAGGGTTCAAAGGCGAAATTTACTGTACAGATGCTACAGCAGATCTCCTTGAGGTAATGCTGAAGGATAGCGGATATATCCATGAGAAGGAAGCTGAGTGGAAGAACAAGAAGAATCAGAGAGCTGGTAAACCTCTTGTAGAACCGCTTTATACATTTAACGATGCAGTGGATGCTCTCAAATTTGTCAAACCTGTTCTTTATGACCAGCTTATAGACCTGAATGACGAGATGAAAATTGTATTTAATGACGCAGGTCATATTCTCGGCTCAGCAATAACAGAAATATGGGTTGCAGAAGGTGATGAAGTATCCAAGATTGTATTTACCGGAGACCTTGGAGTAATGGAAAGACCAATTCTAAGAAACCCTGTCAAAATCAAAAAGGCTGACTATGTAATCATGGAGACTACATACGGCAACAGACTTCATCCGAGTAATTCTCTTAATGTTAAGGAGCTTATGGACATTATTCGTAAAACTGCCAAGAGAGGTGGAACTACAGTAATTCCTTCATTTGCTGTGGGCAGAACCCAGGAGCTCATATACGAACTTAACAGAGTGTACGAATCGGATAACGAATATCGCAAAGACTTTGAAGATCTCATGGTATATGTAGACAGCCCTATGGCAACTACAGCCACTGAAGTTTTCAAGAGAAACGCACAGGTTTTTGATGAAGAAACCAAGGAATATATTACGAACGGAGACAACCCTCTGGATTTCAAGAATCTTCAGTTTACCAGATCCAGTCAGGAATCGATGATGCTCAATGCCAATAATAAGCCGAAGATAATCATATCGGCCAGTGGCATGTGTGAAGCCGGAAGAATCAGGCATCACCTTAAGCACAACCTTTGGGATCCGAGAAACAGCATTATTTTCGTAGGATATCAGGCAGAGGGGACATTAGGTAGACTTCTGGTTGAAGGTGCCAAGGAAATCACACTTTTTAACGAAAAAATCGAATGCAGAGCAGAGATCCACAATCTGGAGGGCTTCTCAGGTCATGCTGACAGAGACGGACTAATCGACTGGCTTAAGTATATGCAAAAGGAGCCTAAGCAGATTTTCCTGGTACACGGTGAAATGGATGTAAAAGAAGAGTTCGCCAAAACTGTTAAAGAGGAAGTGGGTTTTGACACAGTAGTTGTCAGAGGAAATTCCGAATATGAACTCATCAAAGATGAGATGATTACCACCAAGGAAGCCGCCGAAAAGGAAATTGATGAGGGAACTCTTAATACAACCAATTCAAATATCTTCGGAGTACACAGAAGAATTGAAGATATACTTTACAATGCGCGTCAGGCACTTTATGATGAGAATATATCTCAAGAGAAGCTGGCTAAAATCAATAATATCGTAATAGAGCTGGAAAAAGACACAATGAATCTTGGTGCAGCAATAGCGGAACATGATGATAAAGAGTCTCTTGATAAGACGTTAGAATAACTCTATAATAGGCTTAGAGTTTTATGTGAAGAGGAGAATTATTATGAAAACTATAAGGGTTGCATTAATTGGTTTTGGAAGTGTTGCACAGTCTTTTACAAGACTTCTTCTTGAGAAGGAGAAGGAAATTAAGGCAAAGTATGACACAAGTATCCAGATTGTTGCAATTGCAACAAAAACACGAGGAATTGTTGTAGATGCCTGGGGAATTGACATTTCACGTGCACTTGGCGTTATAGACAGCAATGAAGCTTTCCCTGAAAGCCGTAAGTCCAAGATACAGAGCAGTGCTCTGGAAGTGGCGCAGACTGTTGATTACGATGTTCTCATCGAGCTGACACCACTTGAATACGCTTCAGGACATACAGCTACAACTCATATTGAAGCGGCTCTCAAGAGAGGCAAGCATGTTATCTGTGCCAACAAGGGACCTCTGGCATGGCATTTCAGAGAACTCAATGAAATGGCTAAGGAGAAGAACTGCAAGTTCAGATACGAGTCAGCAGTAATGGATGGAACACCTGTATTTAACAGTGTAAGAGAGAATCTTCAGCTTTGTCAGGTTATTGAAGTCAAGGGTATCCTGAGCAGATCACTCAACTACATGCTTAGCGGCATGGAAAGAGGCATGAGCAAGGAAGATATACTGGAAGAGGGCAAGAATCGCGGATTTATTGAGGCCAATATGGAAGAGGATTTATCCGGAAGAGAATCCCTTGTTAAGATTATTGCTCTGGCGAATGCAATGATGGATGCGGGCCTTACTCCTGCAGACAGCGAGGCAGTTGAACTTAAATGTTCAGATGAAATTACTCATGAATGGATTGCAGAAGCCAAAGAGAGAGGCAACGTAATCAAATATATCTGCAGAGCATATCGCAAAGACGGCAAGATTTGCGTAAGCGTAGGACCTGAAGAAATCAGCGCATATGACATGTATGCATCAGTATCAGGAACAAGCTTGGGTGTGTCAATTACAACAGACCTTATGGGAACAGTAACCATAATTGAAGAAGCATCAGATATTGATCAGACCGGCTATGGTGTAATGGCAGACCTGATTTCAATAATCAAATAATAGAATCAATAATATGGAAAATACAGTACAGGAAAGTTTTTTCAAGCGAAAAGACATAGAAATATCAGCCAAAAGATATTTGCAGGATGCATTGTCCGCCATGGCCATGGGACTCTTCGGGTCACTTCTTATAGGCGTAATACTGGATACATTGGGAAATCAGTCGGCTAATCTGTTCGGGACTAACATGTTTTCGGATTTCCTCATAGAAATCGGTGATTATGCAAAGAAGTTTATGGGAGCAGCAATAGGAGTTGCAGTGGCTCATGCTCTTAAATCGCCTAATCTGGTTTTGTTCACAAGTGTCATTACAGGTCTGATGGGAGCATCAATGACCGGGTTCGGCATAGCCGCCAGCGGAGGACCTGCGGGAGCATTTGCTGCAGTTGCCATAGGTGCGGAGTTCGGTAAGATGGTATCCAGAGAAACCAAGGTGGATATTATCGTAACACCTGCAGTTACCCTTATTATGGGTGGTTTGGCAGCGAAGTTTATCGGGCCCGTCTTCGGATGGTGTCTTGTCAAAATCGGAGCGCTGATTATGACGGCTACGGTGTGGCAGCCTTTCGTGTTCGGAATTGTAATATCCGTTGTTGTAGGGCTTGCTCTTACAGCACCGATTTCAAGTGCAGCTCTGTGCATTATGCTTGAACTTTCGGGACTTGCAGCGGGTGCAGCTACTGTAGGGTGCTGTGCTCAGATGGTAGGTTTTGCGGCAGCAAGCTACAGAGATAATGGCATTGGGGGTCTTGTAGCACAGGGAATAGGAACGTCCATGCTTCAGATTTCAAACATTGTCAAGAATCCGTGGATTCTGTTGCCACCGACCTTGGCAGGGGCTATTATAGGTCCGATAAGTACATGTGTTTTCAAGATGACAAACATTGCTGTAGGTGCAGGAATGGGTACTTCAGGACTTGTAGGTCAGATTGGTACATTCACAGATATGGGATTTTCACTTAATGTCATGTGGAAAGTGTGTCTGCTACAGATTGTGTTGCCGGCTGTATTGGCTATTGCAATTGACAAATTGCTCCGAAGAGCTGGAAAGATAAAAGATGGAGACTACAAATTAGAATTATAGTCCGAGTTAAAGAATGAATTAAATAAGAGAATAGATCTATATCTCAAGGAATAATAAAACTGTTGCATGAATCTTAGAATGAATCGTGCAACAGTTTTTTATTTAGTAGGGTGTCAATAACTTCTTTTGTTCTATAACTCTATAACCCTAATCTTAGTCAGCTTTAAAGATCTTCAAAGTTAAAGGACTTTCTGCCGGAGGCATAGTCGTCAACTATTTGCCCATCACCGCGAAGAGTGTACTTGTATGTTACGAGTCCGTCGAGACCTACAGGACCGCGAGCGTGAAGTTTGCTTGTACTTATTCCAACCTCAGCACCAAAGCCATATCTGAACCCATCGGCAAATCTTGTGGAGCAGTTAACATATACTCCTGCAGAGTCAACTAGAGCAGTGAACTTATCTGCAGAGTCCACGTCTTCGGTAATTATACAGTCGGTATGATGAGAACCGTATCTGTTAATGTGATCGATGGCTTCATCGATTGAGTCAACAACTTTGATGGTGAGAATATAGTCCAGGTATTCAGTTGAATAATCTTCGTCTGTTGAGTTCTGGCAGGATATGAGCTCTACGGTCTCATCATCTCCTCTGTAAGTTATTTTGCTACCCGATGCCTCGGCTAGAGCAGGTATGAGAATGTGGGCAATATCCTTGTGAACCAGTAATGTTTCAACAGTGTTGCAGGCGGCAACGTACTGGGTTTTGGAATCAATTATAATTGGTATAGCTTTTTTGATCTTGGCTGCGCCGTCAACGTATATGTGACATATACCGTCAGCATGGCCCATAACGGGAATTTTTGAATTATTCATGATATGCTGCACGAAGGCATTTGACCCGCGAGGTATGAGAAGATCAACGTAATTGTCAAGCTTGATAAGCTGGTCAATTCCAGCTCTGTCTTCAATCAGCACTGAAAATCCGTCAGGAATTCCCACCTGCAGGGCAGCGTTATAGATTGTGTCAAAAAGTATGCGGTTGGTGTTTTTCGCTTCGCTGCCTCCTTTGAGGATTGAGCAGTTGCCGCTTTTGAGACAAAGGGATGCAATCTGCACGAGTGCATCGGGACGGGATTCAAAAATAACTCCGATGACACCAATCGGACAGGTGCTTTTGGTAAGCACAAGACCTTCATCAAGCTGACGCTTAAGAAGAACATTGGATAGAGGATCCGGAAGCTCGATCAGATTGTGTATGCCGTTTACCACATCTGACAGCTTGTGCTCATCAAATTTAAGTCTGCTGACAATGGGAGATGCCAGAGAACTTTCGACGGCATTATTCATATCAATTCTGTTAGCTTCAAAAATTTCCTGCTTGTTAGCTTCAAGTGCATTGGCTGCTGCCAGAAGTGCTTCGTTTCTTTTTTCTGATGACAGAGATGCCATTATGAAACTGTCTTTTTTTGTTTTTTTAATGTTATCTATGAAATCCATTGCTAATCCCTTTCTATAAGCCTAATGAGACGGCTTATGAATGCTTTGATGAAATGGTTTGTTTCCATGTGATTCTGCACTGAATTGGCCTCTATTGCCAGAAATCCGCTGCTGTATGTAGGGTAATTGATAAAAGGTTCATCACTTATGCCTGCAGTAGTAAGGTCTATTACAGCAATGCCCTGATGACGAATAATGGGAATCTGCACGTTAAATGATTTTGAAATGCTTTCAAAGTTAACGTATGCAGGATATCCGTCAATATCATAACAGCAATAATCTATGGGATTGCCCCGTTGTTCTCCGGCAAATTCAAGCCTGTCGCGAGTAATGCGAATTTTGGAAACCGTGAGATTTCCCACGGGGAAGCCGCATTTGAACATACCTTTATGCAGGTCACATTTTGATATTATTTTGAGCAACCTGGCCAGCTGTATCACATCATCACTGTTGTGAAGAAGTATGCGTTCCGCAAGCAGGGGACTTCCGGTTCGCTCATATTCCTTATATAATTCTATGCTCTGTCCTCCATCAATTTCGTCAGTTCTGTCCGCCCACAGTCCCATATAGTTCTCGACAGTTTTCTGCTTGAGATTAGGAACGAAATGCTTTACAGGCGAATGTCCGTTAAGAAGCAGATAAAGGTCTAGATTGTAAGGCAGACGACCGGAATAATCTTCACCGGTAATCTGTCTGTACCGTGAAAGGATGAAAGGTAGATCAAAGTGCCGGCCATTATAGGTCACGACTGCATCCAGCTTGGAGATTTCACGGAAATATTCAAACAGTGCATCAGCTTCCTCAGCCTCTGATTCTGCGAAAAACTGACAGAATTCCCGGTTATCGAAGCTGTAAAGGCCACCGAGAATGAATTTGTTTCTTGTTGCACTGAGACCTGTGGTTTCAATATCCAGAGTACCTATCCGCAGGTCTTTGAAATAGAAGTCCATAAGGCGGCTTGAATATATGTCTGTGTCTACTGTTCGTGTTATGTGTTTCATGGGATTATTATATCAATATGAGCAGAGGCATGCAAACATGTGGAGATATTTGACTATATCAAAAAAAAACAATAGAGCCCTCGGGGGCTCTATTGTCAAAAGGGGTATTGGGATTAGAGATTAATGAGGTTATTAGGGGAATAACCTCATTAAGTATTATACTAAAAATACATAAATTTACAAGAAGATTTGATAATTATTATTACAAAAGTACTACATACTTTACGATTTTTTGCAGTCGTTATATAATGAGTATGTTTAGAAGGAGAATATATGAAACACATTGAAGATATAATACGAAGCAGCAGGAAAATAGTAATAAAAATCGGAAGTAATGTACTCAGCACAGCAGAGGGTACGGTAGACCGGGAAGTAATAAGAGATATAGCAGCTCAGATCAATACCCTTATAGATAGGGATAAGCAGGTTATAATAGTATCATCAGGTGCGGGAATATACGGCGTAGGTGCCATTAACAGATGGAGCAGAAGAAATGACATGAACTACAAACAGGCTCTCTGTGCCATCGGACAGGTGGAACTTATGATGGCATGGAAGGAATGCTTCACTCAGTATGACAGACATGTGGCCCAGATGCTTCTTACGGGGGAGGATTTCGAAGAGCCACACAGAACATTGAATATAAGAAACGCTATGTTTACGCTCATAGATGAGGGAGTAATTCCTGTAATCAACGAGAACGACAGTGTTAGTGTTGACGAGATCAAGATTGGAGACAATGATACTCTCGGAGCACTGACGGCATCCCTTTGGAATGCGGATCTCATGATTATTCTAAGTGATATTGACGGCGTTTATGATAAGGACCCTAAGACAAATGAGGACGCCAGACTTATCGGTGCTGTAGATGATGTGGACGAACTTCTGACATCAATAGATACGAGAGGCATGAGCACCTTCGGTACTGGTGGCATCAGAACAAAGATAGAGGCGGCTCACAAGCTTTCCGGATTCGGCATTCCCATGCTGCTGCTTAATGGAACGAGGGAGAACATCATAGTGGACAGTTGTGAAGGCAGAGGTGTAGGAACCCTATTCATGGAATCTGAATAAAATTGAAATTCATAATAACCGGAAATATCCGGCAATAAAAGAGGTGACATACATTTAATGACTTTTGAAGAGAAACTCATAAGCAGTGAGAAAATTTATGACGGTGCAATTCTCAATTTGAGACGTGATAGGGTCACTGCTGTTCAAGGCGAAGCATATAGAGAGATTATTGAGCACAACGGTGCCGTATGCATGGTGCCCATAACAGATGACGGCAAGGTGATACTTGTTGAGCAATTCAGATATGCTATGGGAGAAGTAGTTCTTGAGGTACCGGCAGGAAAGATTGACAAAGGTGAGACGGATCCTGTCAAGGCAGCGGCGAGAGAACTGCAGGAGGAGACAGGTTACACAGCGGGAGATGTCAGATTCCTTGGTGTTGTGAACACGAGTGTTGCATATTCCAAGGAAAAGATATACGTTTACGGTATGGCAGATCTTGTCAGAGGCGAGGCAGATCCTGATGAAGATGAGGCAATCGACATTAGAGTCATGGATTTTGACGAGGCATATAGGATGGCGGTAAGCGGCAAGCTGATAGATGTTAAGACTATTGCAGCCCTTGCAATGGCCAAAGAACAGATGAAAGATATTTTAACTTAAGAGGAGAAGTTATGGATAATGCCGGCTACAGACAAAAGTTCATAGATTATCTCAGGGATGAGAAAAAAATGGCAAAGAATTCTCTTGAGGCTTATGGAAGAGACGTGGGAGAGTTCATGACCTTTGCTGAGGGAAGAGGCAATGACAATGTAGACAGGCTGACGGGTACGGAAGTGGTAGCGTATCTGCACAGCCTTAAGAGCATGGGAAGGTCATCATCCACAGTAAACAGGAAGCTGGCATCGGTGAGAGCATTTTATAATTATCTCATGAGAGAAGGTGTGGTGGGGTCAAATCCTGCCACGAACATTAAGAGTCCTAAAATTGAAAAAAAGACGGTAGATTATCTTGAGGTTGCAGACATGGAAAAGCTGCTGGCAACACCGGACGACAGCTTCAAGGGCAAGAGAGACAGGGCTATTCTTGAAGTTATGTATGCTACGGGAATGAGAGTGTCCGAGATTATCGAAACCGATGTAATAGATGTTAATTTGCGAATGGGATTCATAACATGCGGTATAAGCAATATGGCAAAGGCGAGGATTGTACCACTGGGAAGGCCGGCAAGGAAGGCTCTGGTGGATTATATTGATAATGGAAGAGACGCTCTTATCAAAGGAAATTCAGAAATGGAAGCCCTCTTCGTCAATGTTAATGGTGAGAGGATAACAAGGCAGGGTATATGGAAAATGCTCAGGGAATACGGCACGAAGGTGGGACTGGACAGGAAGCTGACGCCGAACATAATTCGAAATTCCTTTGCTGTTCACATGTTGCAAAATGGTGCAGACCTTAAGTCACTGCAGGAAATGATGGGACATGAGGACATATCCGCTACACAGGTTTATCTGAGTGCCACCAAAAACAGAATCAAGGACGTTTATGACAAATCTCATCCAAGGGCTAAGTAAGGTAAATATTTGTTGCACAGATTCAGATTTTGCTTGCATTGAGAATGGGAAGATTATATAATAATAACGCTTGTGATTACGGACGGTCCTCTGGCGGAGTCAATTCGGACCTGTTAAGAACGTTGCGAAGGGTAAGGAGGAAATAATCATGAATGTTTTAGACTCAATTACAAAAGAGTATCTCAAAACTGACATCCCTGCATTTAACGTTGGTGATACTGTTAAGGTACACGTTAAAATCAAAGAAGGTAACAGAGAGAGAATCCAGATTTTCGAAGGATTTGTTCTGAAGAAGCAGAACGGCGGAGTAGCAGAAACATTTACAGTAAGAAGAATTGCTTCAGGCGTAGGTGTTGAAAAGACTTTCCCGGTTCATTCACCTTTAGTTGAGAAGATCGAAGTTGTTAGACACGGTAGAGTTAGAAGAGCTAAGCTCAACTACATGCGTCAGAGAACTGGTAAGTCAGCTAAGATCAAGTCAAGAGACGTTAGATAAGAAATTTCCTTTAAGGGGACCGGATTCCGGTCCCCTTAATTATTAAAAAGGTGAAATTATGGAGAATATTAACTGGTATCCGGGTCACATGAAAAAAACCCGTGAGCTTATAAAAGAAAATCTAAAAATGGTAGATGCTGTAATAGAGGTTACAGATGCAAGAATACCCATGAGCAGCAGAAATCCCATAATTGACGAACTTGTAAGCGGCAAGCCGAGAATCGTAGTTCTCAACAAGAGTGATCTTGCCGATGGAGATGCCTGCCATATCTGGAAATCGCATCTGGAGAAAGAGGGCAACCGTGCACTCATAATGAACTGTATGAGCGGTAAGGGTGTCAAGGAACTCTTTGGACTTCTGGAGAAAATGGAAAAAGAAAAGTATGCCGAGAGGGTGCAGGTGAAACCATACAGATTGATGATAGTCGGAGTTCCCAATGTGGGCAAATCATCTCTCATTAACAGAATGACAGGCAAGAAGAGCGCACAGACCGGAGACAGACCTGGAGTGACAAGAGGAAAGCAGTGGCTGAAGCTGAAGAACAATATGCAGCTGTTGGATACACCGGGAATCCTGTGGCCTAAGTTTGAAGACCCTAAGACGGGAATGAATCTGGCTTTTTGCGGTTCAATCAAAGATGAAATAATGGACGTTCCCACACTGGGGATGGAACTCATAGGAGTGATTGCGGAGAAGTATCCAGCTCTGCTTATGGAACGTTATAAGCTGGAAGAAATAGCGGAAACCCCCTTGGAGAACATGGAGAACATGGCAATCAAAAGGGGCTGCATTCTTCCGGGCAAGCGAATTGATTATGAGAGAATAGGAAGACTTGTTCTCGATGAGTTCAGAAGCAGCAAAATAGGTAGAATAACACTGGAACTTCCGGAGAAAATCAATGACTAAAGAGGAAAGAATACAGAAGCAGAAAGAACGACTGGCGGAGATGAAAATCCGGGAAGAAGAACTTCACAGGGAAGGATATAAACATATCGCAGGTGTTGACGAGGTAGGAAGAGGTCCCCTGGCAGGACCGGTTGTGGCAGCTGCGGTAGTCCTTCCGGAGGATTTTGACGTTCTAGGTGTAGACGACTCCAAGAAGTTATCGGAAAAAAGAAGAGAAGCTCTCTACGGAGAGATTATGGAAAAGTCTGTGGGCTGTGGGATAGGTATGGTAGACGAATCGGTAATTGACGATATAAACATTCTTCAGGCAACAAAGGTTGCCATGAGAGAAGCTATCGCAGACCTTGAGAAAAATCTGGGGTACGAAGTTGATTACATACTTTTTGATGCAATGTCAATAGACGATATAAAAACCGGACAGGAATCCATCATCAAGGGAGACGCCAAATGCCTTGCCATTGCTGCAGCATCAATCATTGCCAAGGTGACAAGAGACCGGATGATGGTAAAGTATGCAGAGAAATATCCCGGATACGCCTTCGAAAAAAACAAGGGGTACGGTACCAAGGCTCACTACGAGGGTATAAGAATTAACGGGACATGTCCAATCCACAGGAAAACTTTCCTCAAACGTTTGCCATGACCAGTTATGTTTGGTATAATGCAACGTGAATACGACTGACGGATAAGTGGAATCAACCACGTGAAGTATTCCTTAGTTTGAGCCGACCGTCTGGGCCATTAGTCCGGATAATCAGGCTCATTTTTCATTTATGGAAGAATATTGAGGGAAATGTAGCCTTAAGAATAGGATAGGATAGTGCGTTTGCAGTAATCAGAAGGAGAAGAGAAATGGAAATTAAAACTGACATTCAAATCGCTCAGGAAGTCGAAATGAAAAACATTAAGGATGTTGCGGCAACTGCAGGTGTTGATGAGAAATATCTGGAGCTTTACGGTAACTATAAGGCCAAGATTGATTACAATCTTCTCAAGGAAAAGGAAAGTGAAGAAGATGGCAAACTTATTCTTGTAACGGCCATTACTCCTACGCCAGCAGGTGAAGGTAAGACGACAACTTCAGTGGGATTGGCAGACGGCATGAGAAGAATCGGCAAGAATGCTGTTGTTGCATTGAGAGAGCCGTCATTGGGACCGGTATTCGGAATCAAAGGCGGTGCTGCCGGCGGTGGATATGCACAGGTTGTTCCAATGGAGGATATCAATCTTCATTTTACAGGTGATTTCCATGCTATCGGAGCAGCAAACAACCTGCTGGCAGCAATGCTGGACAATCACATTCAGCAGGGAAACAAGCTGGGAATAGATGTTAAGCAGATTACATGGAAAAGAGTCGTGGATATGAATGACAGACAGCTCAGACATGTAATCGACGGAATCGGTGGCAAGATGCAGGGCGTTCCAAGAGAAGATGGCTTTGACATTACAGTGGCATCAGAGGTTATGGCAGTTCTCTGTCTGGCTTCCGACATTACTGATCTTAAGGAAAGACTGGCCAGAATTATAGTTGCTTATACATATGAGGGCAAGCCGGTAACAGCAGCCGATCTGAATGCTCATGGAGCTATGGCGGCACTCCTCAAGGATGCTCTCAAACCCAACCTTGTACAGACTCTTGAAGGTACACCGGCACTTATTCATGGTGGACCCTTCGCCAACATTGCACACGGATGCAACTCAATTACAGCTACAAAGATAGGAATGAAGCTGGCAGATTATACAATAACAGAAGCAGGATTTGCTGCAGATTTAGGTGCTGAAAAGTTCCTGGATATCAAGTGCAGAATGGCGGGAATCGCACCGTCGGCAGTAGTTATTGTAGCGACAGTAAGAGCGCTAAAATATCATGGTGGAGTTGCCAAGGCAGAACTTAACAATGAGAATCTTGAAGCTTTAGAAAAGGGACTTCCTAACCTTCTGCAGCATGTGAGCAATATCAGAAACGTTTTCGGACTGCCTTGCGTTGTGGCTATTAATGCGTTCCCGACAGATACTGAAGCAGAGCTTGCTCTTGTAGAGAAGAGATGCAATGAGCTGGGTGTTAACGTGGCACTTTCAGAAGTATGGGCCAAGGGAGGTAAAGGCGGAGAAGTACTTGCTGAGGAAGTTGTAAGACTTTGTGAAGAACCTGATGATTTCAGACACGCATATGGACTCGAAGGCTCTATCGCAGACAAGCTGGAGTCAATCTGCACCAGAATATATCATGCAGACGGGGTTGTTCTTACTCCTAACGCGGCAAAACAGGCAGCAAAACTTGAAGAACTGGGATTCGGACATCTGCCAATATGTATGGCGAAGACGCAGTACTCCTTCTCAGATGATCCATCTCTTCTGGGAGCACCGGAAGGCTTTAAGGTAACTGTCAAGAATATCAAAGTAAGTGCCGGAGCAGGATTTATAGTGGCTCTTACAGGTGACATAATGACAATGCCGGGTCTTCCTAAGAAACCGGCGGCAGAGAATATAGATGTTGATGAGAATGGAAGAATCACGGGGTTGTTTTAATGAAATATGTAGATAAATCATGCAGAGAATTCACTGAACTCACTGCAGGCAAAGTGCCTGTTCCCGGAGGTGGCAGTGTTTCGGCTCTTGCGGGAGCACTGGGTGTTGCCCTTGGAACAATGGTGGGAAATTACACTGTCGGCAAGAAAAAGTATATGGATGTGGAAAATGAAATATCCCGATGCATGGAGGAAACCGAAAGAATCCGCATAGAACTTCTGGAACTTGTACAGGCTGATATAGATGCTTTTGAGCCGCTTTCAGCCCTTTATAGTATGAAAGATGATGGTACTGGTGAAAAGGACAGAATGATGGAGGAGGCTCTCAACAATTCATGTGCGGTGCCTTTACAGATTATGTCAAAGTGTGCTCGTGCCATTGAACTGGCAGGTGTATATGCCGACAAGGGGAGCACCATAATGACAAGTGATGCCGGAGCAAGCGCAATCCTTTGCAAGGGTGCAATGGAGGCCGCAAGCCTTAACGTGTATATTAATACAAGTTCCATGAAGAACAGGCAGAAAGCTGAAGCTCTGAACGAGGAATGTGAAGAGATGCTTGCAAAATACACGGTAATGGCTGACGAAATTTTTGGTCGAGTAAGTGCAGCCTGCAAGGGATAATCGTAGAACAGAGGAGTAATTTAGATGATTTTGAGTGGTAAAAATGTTGCTGATGATATTACAAGCAGAAATGTGGCTAAGGCGAAGGAGCTTAGAGATAAGGGCATTAATCCTACCCTTGCCGTTATCAGAGTGGGTGAGAATCCATCGGACGTTGCATATGAGAAGGGCTTGCACAAGAGAGCTGAATCAACGGGCGTAAATGTAGAGGGATTTGTCTATGACATCGACGTAACTCAGGAAAAGCTACTTGAGGACATAGAGAAAATTAATAAGGACAGCAACATACACGGAATTCTCGTGTTCAGACCTCTCCCTTCACATATTGATGACGAAACCATATGCAATGCCATTGATTACAGAAAGGATATTGATGGTGTTTCCAAAGTCTCAATGGTAGGTGTATATTCGGGAAGCAATGGATTTTTTCCGCCATGCACAGCTCAGGCATGCATTGAAATGCTTGATTATTACGATATATCACTTGCAGGCAAAAGGGTGTGCGTTGCAGGCAGAAGTCTGGTCGTAGGCAGACCTGTAGCTATGATGTGTATGTCACGAAATGCAACTGTGAGCATTTTGCATTCCAGGACAAGAAGGGAAGACTTTAACGAGGCTATAAGAAATGCAGAAATTGTAATTGCTGCCATCGGAAGACCTGCAATGATCGGCAGCGATCAGCTCGGCAAAGACCAGATTATTCTCGATGTAGGAACGAATGTAGATGATGAGGGAAAACTTTGCGGAGATGTGAATTTTGAAGAGGCTCAGCAGGTTGCAACAGCGGTTACACCTGTTCCGGGCGGAATAGGCAGAATCACTACGGCTGTACTAATGAAGCACGTTATTCTGGCGGCCTCAGAATCAGAACATTAATAAGACAAAAGGATATGACATAATAAAAAGCTGCAGCATTAAGTAATACAAATGCTGCAGCTTTTGCGTGTTGCAGGGGTATGCCCCCCCGTTTTAATCTTTGTCCAGCAGACAAGGACTGCAGAGTTTGCAGCCGCAGAACTTGACAATTCCCACCAATGCCCTTCCGGCTACAACGTGCTTTACCATTTCTACCTCGTCAGCTATGAATTCAGGGCACATTTCAACTCTGTCAAAGCCTGCATCAGCGAAAGCTTTGGCAAAGGCAACACCCTGATCGCCGCTGTTCACACAAAAGATAAGGACAACGGCATCATCGTTAATTATATATGTATTCTGTGTATAGGGATCGGCATTAGGCGTTTTGAGAAGCATGCCGACCATAAGTCTCTTACTCATATTATTTCCTCCGTGAAGTATTATAACATATCGAAGGGGATTTGTTGTATAATGCAGATAAGTATTATGGAATATTATTCTGATATTATTTTTAAGGAGGTCGCCATGAGGAAAAAATTGCTGGTAATTATGGTCATGATTTTGTCAGCAGTTGTCATACTGGGAATGACAGCATGCGGCGGAGAGAGCGGGAACAGTGACGACGGTAATACAGCCCCAGATGAAGGAGCTGTAGGCAGAATTCTTGATGTCGGGGATGATCCGTTTTGTGTGCTGCCTGGAGACTGTGACTCCAGAGGCTATCTGGAACTGCGCTGTGACCAAGCAGGCGAATACTCATTTAAGGCAGTCAATAAGAAGGGTGATAATATTAAATGGAACATATACGTCATGGATGAGAAATATCCTGATGCTACAAGATACATCAGTGAAAGCGAAACACCGGCGCTTACAGGTAATGGCAAGCTTCAGCTCAGAGAAAAACAATACATATATGTTCAATGTAGCGCCAACAGCTTTACATCAGATGAGGGAGAACTGCCGGTTGACTCATATCTTGAAATTGGCTTTGATGATTAAGGAGAATGAAATATGGGTGACATTAGAATTGTTCATTACGACAGGAAGACAGGTGGCGGGCTTTATTCGGTAAAAGCTTACGGAGAATCGAGTGCTGCAAAGGCACGGGAATTTCACAACAGTTTCCCGGAATATGAGCCGACGCCTCTGGTTGAATTAAAGAATCTGGCGTCTGACATGGGAATAAAAAATATGTATGTGAAAGACGAAAGCTATAGATTCGGACTTAATGCATTCAAGGTGCTGGGTGGTAGTTATGCCATAGGCTCATATATTGCACAGGCTCTGGATATGGATATAAGCGATCTGCCTTATGAGCGTCTGGTCAGTGATGAGATAAAGGGTCGCATTGAGGATAAATTCGGCAAGCTTACCTTCATTACCGCTACTGATGGCAACCACGGAAGAGGTGTGGCATGGACGGCGGCAAGACTGGAAGCGGATTGTGTAGTATACATGCCTAAGGGAAGTGCGCTGGAAAGACTTGAGAACATCAGAAATCTGGGAGCCAGGGCTTCAATTACAGATATGAATTATGATGATGCAGTGCGCCTTGCCAACGATGAAGCGGAGACCAACGGCTGGATAATGGTTCAGGATACTGCATGGGAAGGTTACGAGGACATTCCTGCATGGATAATGCAAGGATATGCGACTATAGGAAGCGAGATCACTGAGCAGCTTGGAGATGTGAAACCTACCCATGTGTTTCTCCAGGCGGGTGTAGGAGCTTTCAGTGGTGCAGTGTGCGGATTTATGGCGGATTACTATGGAGATGGGGAGAGACCTGTAATAACCATTGTGGAACCATGGGAGGCAGATTGCATGTATAGAACTGCCGAAGCAGCGGATGGCATGCTGCATCCGGTTACAGGTGATATGGATTCCATAATGGCGGGATTGTGCTGTGGCGAACCATGTACTATCGGGTGGAATGTTCTGAGAGATCATGCGGACAATTTCCTTTCGGTTCCGGATTATCTTGCAGCAGACGGCATGAGAGTACTGGGAAATCCTCTGGGATCTGACAGTAGAATAGTATCCGGAGAAAGCGGTGCAGTAACAAGCGGAGTTGTATTTGAAATTATGAAAAATAAGGAATACGCAAACCTTAGAGATATTCTGGGACTTGACGAAAATTCCGTAGTGCTCTGCATTTCCACAGAGGGCGATACCGACAGAGAGAATTACAGGAATATTGTATGGAAGGGCGCATATAGCAGATAAGAAAAGGATGGTTATTGAAGAGCGCAAGGCAATTTGATATAATTGACCTGTATTATTGAGCGAAAACAAGAGAGGTTATATTATGAGTTTGGATAAAATAAGAAAAGACATAGACCTTTTGGATGCGCAGATAAGAGAACTTCTCATGAAGAGACTCGACTACGCTGAAGATGTGGTGCAGACAAAGATTGACGATGGCATTACCAAGATTTATCTGGCAGACCGTGAACAGGCCATTATCGAGAATATGAACGAAGGGATACCTGAAGAAAGGAGCACGGCCATTTCTTCATTCGCTCGCAAGATGATAGAAATAAGCAGAATGCATCAGTACAGCATTCTTTACGATAAGACAGAGAATCTCTTCGATGCACTTATTGAAGACGTTGAGATTCCCCAGAATCCCAAGTCTGTAAGATTCGAACTGATAAGGCCCAATATTCCAGGTCAGGTGGCGGTAATCTGTGGACTTATCAGTGACTACAGATACAATGTTACAGAGATCAGGAGAATGGATAATTCAACAGATGACAGCGAATCAAGACTGTGGCTTACTGTCGAGGGAGACATTAATGATGATAATATGAGAAAGATGCTTATACAGCTTTCGCAGGAAAGTCTCGGATTTGAGATTCTCAACGTAGCATAGAAGAGATAGGGTAACAAATTCGGGCGATACCTGCATGCAGGTATCGCTCTTTAGTAATAAGAAACAGTATAAGGTTCGAACCGGAGAAAGGAGTCGGCATGAGAGCTGAAAACGAAAAAACCAAGGTAATAGGGCGGCAGCACATACAGGAAGAATACCCTGAAGAATATAATGAATTCAACAATGCTTACGGTGATGACAATGCGTCAGGTGCCGATGTGGATGAGCTTGCATACCTTGATGAAGTGAATATGCATGATAGAAATCCAATTTCCGGTGATGACATGTCTGCGGAAAGTTATGCAGGGGATTATGACGGTGACTACGGAGACGAAGAAGATGTGCCAGAAGCTGCTAAAAGAAAAAAGAAAAAGAAGACAAAGAAATCAAAAAAAGTTATTATAATCGCCGTAGTTATTATTCTGGCATTAATAGGCGGGGGAACAGTATTCGCTTACATGAAAATAACAGGACCTCAGGATGTTGAAGTAGACCTTGTCAAATTGATGAATGACCCTGAGATAACAGGTTACGACGGTGAAGCTAAGGTAGAAGAAATAACTCTCAATCAGGATGGAGCAGACAAGATAATTGCGGGACTCAAGAATGACGGGCAGAAGGAAGTAGTTGCAGAATTTTTTGCAAGTGTGGAATATTCACCGGATAAGGTAAAGGACCTTTCCAATGGTGACAAAATCAATATAAGTGCAAATTATGACAAAAAACTTGCCGAGGCTGCCAAGGTGACTGTTACTGCGGCAGAGGGCGAGTATGAAGTTAAGGATCTTAAGGAAGATGAGAATAAACTGTCAATAGATACACCTCAGTGGTATAGGCTTGTATTGCCTTCTGGAGATGAACTTTCAATAACGTGCCTGCTCCTTGCTGATGTGGGAACATCGGTAACACTGCCGATTCAGTTCATGTTCTGTCAGCCGGGCGGCGCCATGTCAGAAATGGTAGACACAGGTGGAACGCCGGACATTACATATAACGGAACAGGTTATTTCATGGAAGACGGTGTGGAAGCACCTGTGGGAAAGATTGTTGAGATAGACAATAATCACATAATATATTCTGTGAAACAGTACGGTAACAGATTTAAGATTAAAGTGAATTACACCGTCAACAAAGATGGAACGATTAATGTTGAGTCTGCTTCAGGGGGAGAAGCTGAAATTCCAACAGGCAGATACGAACAGATAAGTGAGAATATGGCTGAGTCGCTAGGGGCAACAGACTAAATTGAGGCGATAAAGTCTTAATTTGCCGGTCGCAGGGTAAGCTGAAGAACATTGCCTGTGCGATCGGGAATTGTGACAGCCGTATTAACAGTGGGACATGGGAATATTACACAGCGCTTCTTCTTTTGTATTGAAAGGGGAGAAACCTTGTTGCCCCGATTATCAAGCCCGGATATTGCATCGTAGTCGATGCCGGACCCCTTGTCCGAAAGATAAAGGTAAACCTTACCGCCGGTTACATTGGATTTATCCAGAGCCGGCGGTGTTATGTCACGAGGTGTTATATTCACTTCTATTTCAACTGTATTTATCTGTGCGTTTGCAATGGTAGCCGTAACGACCATAGTTCCGCTTGATTCAGGCTCCATAGTGTATACAGATTTGCCTGTCTCGAAGACAGGAACGTTTTTGCCGTCGATTTCGGCAGTTACACTTTTTACCGGTAAAATTGAATGAACTGCGATTTCGTATTTTGGAGCGGCCTTGTCTGTAGTCTTGTCGGCAACTGTCAGTTCAGGTGCCATAAACAGGAAGGGCATCGCCCAGAATGCCAGGAGTATGAAAATTACGACAACCTTTCGCAGTGTGAATCTATCAGCCCTGTAATGACTGTAATCCTCAAGAGTTTTGAGGGAAACAGTGCAGGGCTCTATTTTGCATATCTCAAAAATATTCGAAAGCATCTGCTCTGCCTGGTCAGTAGTCAATCTGGTGTTTCTGTCTGCGGGTTTTAATGTCATTCTGTCATACCTCCCTCCCCGATAAGATGAAAGAGACGATGAATTCCTCCCTTGATTGCACGCTTTACAGAACTCCTCGAATCATCTGTAAGCTTTGCGATTTCCTTGTAGCTCATGTCATTATAATAATGAAGTATCAGGCACTTGGCCTCGCTGAAAGGCAGTGACATTATCTGCCTGATGGAAAATGTTCTGCCGTCTATAACGATTTTCTCGTCTTCAGGACCATCAGCTCCATCCTTTGAATAATCAGCATTAGAATTGTTGGCAAGTCCGAAACATACTCTGAAATTTATCTGGCTAAGCCATTGCACGAATAGCTTCGGGTCACGCAGGGTATTAATGCCGCGAAATGCTTTGATGTATGTTTCCTGTAATGCACACTGAGCCAGATATTCGTCTTTGAGATAATGGTATGAATAGGCGTATTGCAGCTGATAAGTTGCAGCATAAAGCTCGGCCAGTGCGTTGCTGTCCTTATCCTGAGCCATCTCTACGAGGGAGCTTATGTAGTTGTAATCCAGTTTTGCCATAATTGTGCTCCTATGCCTCGCTGCTTCTGCGTGCTGAAAGTGAAATCAGGTCTGTAATGCGATCGAGGTTTTCATATTTGTTAAAAGCGATGCCGTACTTGTATTCCAGAATGATTTTGTCGGGGATTTTGTTACCCTCGGACACTTTGGATTCAACACGCTTGATAAATCTGTTTATCTTAGCTTCGCTTCCGTCTTCAAAAATTGCGAGGAAACGATTACCTCCGTTTCTTGAAACAAAACACAGATCTACTGACGCCATACTGAGTATAGTGCCGAAGGCGCGTATGGCATTGTTTCCCTGAAGGTGACCGTAAGCTTCATTTATTTCTCTAATGTTGGTAAGGTCGAACATGACAGCACCTACGTTGGAAGGTAGCGGTTTATCCAGATATTTTTCTATAATTGCGTCACTTGAATATCTGTTGGCGATACCGGAAACAGGATCTCGGTGAACGGCATAATCAAGTTCGCGATATGACCTCTTGGCTGAACCGTACATGCTGAAGTCCAGGAATATGAACATGAATGACAAGCCCAGACATGCCCAAAGAAGTATGCACACTATGCGTACATTGTTGTCTAGGGCTACAGCATGAAAGAGGTCTTTGTTTGTGAATATCACAAGACAGCTTATAGCGGTGAGTATGATATATACTATCAGTTGTATAGTTTTGAACTTGTCGATTTTTTTCATATTGCACCTCAATAAAGATAATAAAAAATTTTATATGTTAGAGATTAATTATAAAAAAATATTTACATATATAATTTTGTATGCATAAGGACTGATATGATGTTATAATAATATGTGGCTAAATGCAATGGCGTAGGGGAATCAAATCTGCCGATTGCAAATTTATGGTTACATAGTTAACAATATATTAAGTTTAGGGGAGGTGAAATGAGTTGTTAAAGGTGTTCAGCTTACACGAGTCAATGCATGCCCAGTATGGCATATGCTTGTGGACCCTTGTAGCATTCATAATTTTCCTTATTATTATAGCACTTGCAGTAGTGCATTTCATGTTTAATAGGAAAAGGGATAATGAAGCAAGAAGGGAAATTGATGAGATTAGAAAGGCGAAAGGTGAAGTATCATGACCAACGTATTGCATCACACTACGTTAGGATTCTGTTGGCTTGATATTATTGCTGCAATAATACTTATTGCAATTGTTGCACTATTTATTGTTAAGCACAGGAATCTTAAAAAGAAACTTAACGAACTTGAGGACCAGGTTTCCGAGAGAAGCGCTGATGATACTATCAACGGTCAGGAATCGTTATAATGGCAAAGAAACGCGTTCTGAGGAAATATGACGGTCAAAAGCGCAGCTGGTTCAAATTCGCATTGATGATTGGGACGGCTGTAATTGCGACACTGATAGTGTTTAATGTTGTTCTGGGTGTTTCCAAGGTATCAGGAAATTCCATGGAACCTGCACTTAGTGACGGACAGATAGTTTTTTATTCAAGGGTATCGGACGATTATAACAGGGGAGATGTGGTATCCATCAAAATGCCTTCCGGAGAGAAATATGTGAAGCGCATAGTTGCCATCGGAGGCGATGAGGTGGATATAAAGGACAATAAGCTGATAGTTAATGGAAAAATCCAGAGCTATGGCATGGGGACAACCGAAAAGGGAAGCTTTAATATGGAGTATCCGTTTATTCTCGAGAAAAATACTGTATTTGTTCTCGGAGATAACCGTCAGGCGTCAGTAGACTCTAGAACCTTTGGCCCGGTAGTCATCACATCCATAAGCGGCAAACTGTTATTGCGGTAACTGTTTATATTCGGATAATATTGACATGCTTTCGTCGGTTTCGGGCGGCATGTTAGAAATATTTTGTGATTTTATAACGTAAGAGGTATTGGATAAGTTACCTTGCAACTGAGAATCTTTAAAGACTTTGGAATTTCAGTTGTTTGATAAATATGTTACTTATATAAATGATATAATTATCATAGATGAGAGATAATTAGGGATTAGACTTTAAGGCGTGTGTGGACGCTTTGATAAGTATCAGAAAGAACTGTGAGGGTAAAAATGAAAGGACAATTTAGGAAAGGAATAGCGCTCGCATTGACCATAGCGCTCGTTGTAACCACGCTTTCGTTCACGGCGGGGAATAAAATGAGAGCATCGGACGACGAGGGCGCCTATAAGACTGAACAGAATGCCAATGAACAGGCAGCCACCGAAGAAACTGCAGTTCAGAAGCAGAATGTTGATGTTGCCGCTAATGATAATAGCAGCAAGGCTGCGGCAACAGAAGAAAAGACGTCTGCCGGCAAGGTGGATAGTGACAAGGCGGGCAGCAGCAAATCGGGTAAGAGCATGCCTGCGAACAAGTTCAATGACAAGGCCGGCAACGGAATGAAGGTAGCTGTCAATGCACCGGAAGGTGCCCTTGAGAGCGATACAACCATGTCAGTTGCAGCGATAAGCAGAGATAAGGCTATGTCATATGCAGGCAAAGCTGACAAGAATGTTGCTGACGCTGTAGGTGTGACAATTTCATTCAAAAATAACGGTAAAAGCGTTGAACCGGATAAGAGTGTCACGGTTGATTTGAGTGGAATTAATGTATCTGGTGACAGCTTCAAGCTTATCCATGTTAAGGATAATGGTGGAGTTGAAGCGGTAAAGGGAACTGTTGACGGAAAGAGTGCTCACTTCAGCACATCTGAATTCAGCAGCTACATTATTGCCGGAATATCGAAGAATGATTCAGAATCCGCAACTGGGGAAGGAGAAGCTGCAGATAAGGCTGAGACAGGCGCTTCTTCAGGAGATTCTGATAATGAGGAGTCAGACCAACAGACTTCAGAATCAGCTAAGTCAATAACGGTAAAATATGATGCCAACGGTGGCAAGGGAACAATCGCAGCACAGCAGGTTGTTCTCAATGCTGACGGAACGGGTAGCATTTTCCTTGCAAACAATACATTTGAAAAATCAGGATACGAATTTGCAGGATGGTCAACAGACAAAAATGCAGAGTCAGGATTCGAAGCAGGTGCTCAGGTGAGTGTGAATAAGGATGTCACATATTATGCTGTATGGACCAAGAAGGCATCATCTCGTTTCCCATCATTCAAATCGGATAAGAGCATAGCGACAATAGCGAACTACAATATTGGAGTGGGAGAGGACATTACAATAAACGGCACAGTCAGTGCGAGCAGAACCTGGAATGGTAATACTGAAAGCTGGACGTCAAGTGATGCGTCAGTGGCAACAGTGAATGGCAATGGCTCATCTGCAACTGTAACAGGTATGAAAGCAGGACAGGCTACAATAACTCATACCTATTGCACAGAAAGATTGTGGTATGGGACAACGTATTATAGTACTCAAAATGAAACCTTTACCGTAGATGTGGCGGGCACAGTGGAAGCTGAAAAGCCTGTTCTGACTATATCGAAGAACAGTGTAAGCCTTACATCCAAGGGTGAGACTTCAACTATCAAGGCAACTGTTACCAACGATCCGGGAACAGGAATGATTAGATGGGAATCATCTGATGAGAAGGTAGCAACTGTAGATAACGGCACAGTTAAGGCGGTAGGAGAAGGTAATGCAACTATAACGGCAAGATTTGTGTATTACGACGAAAATGATGAAATTCAGGAATTGAGCAAGAAAACAACTGTAACAGTAACTTTCTCCACACATAAGCTTTATTATTACGCACTTATTCCGGGAGCGTCAGAAACAAGTTATGCGAATAACAGCTGGTTCGGACTGGGTGTAACTGAAATCAGCGGAGCACCTGACCCTAGGAACTTTGCGTTTGGTACGCATAATGAAATTGACTATACAGTGACAGGAGTTGTCAAGACCCTGTATCCTGATTTGACATTTAAAGGTGTTACATATAAGTACGCAGAGCAGGGAAGCGAAAACGCATACAAGGAAGGTTATTATACATTGTTGCCATATAGGTTAGTGGTAGCAGACGGTGCCAACGATGGTAATAATCACTATAACCCAACTGCAGGTGGTAAGACATATCACCTGGACCATACTGTAAGTTTGAACGAGAAATCCTACAGGACGGTAACCTTTAACGTTATGGATCCAGGTACAGATACCTATGGTTCTCTTACAGACTACGCTCAGAGAGTTAAGGATGGTACGTCCGAATCATCCTTAAAGAAGCCTTCACAGCAGGTAGTTCCAAAGACTAAGGTGGTTGATGGAATAGAGTATGAATTCGATGGCTGGTATAAGAATGAGGAATGTACACAGAAGGCTAACTTCAACGGTAATATCACTCAGAATACAAATTACTATGGTAAATATGTTGCGAAAACTCAGAGGTACAAGGTCGAATATTATTATGACAAGGCATTGGACAGCAGCCTGACATATACTTCAAGTCCTGTAGCCATCGGCACAAGCATTACAACTTATGCAGACAAGAGCAAGAAGGGATTTCTCTTCAAGGAAGCAACAGTAAGCGAAACAAATCCGCTGATTGTTGGCCCGAAAGCAGAAGATAACGTTATCAAGGTCTACTATGTTAAGAAGACAATGGGATATACGGTAAACTATTATCTCAACGGAACAACCATCAAGGTTGCCGCGTCAGAAACCGGCAAGGCTAAATACGGTGAAACGGTAACAGGTACACTTAAGGAAGTGGAAGGATGTACTCCGGTTGAGCCTAGTGTCCAGAACAAGAATCTTGTGGTATCAGATGAAGGTTCAAACGAAATCAACTTCTATTACTACAAGAATGTTAAGCTCACAGCGAAGAGCAATGCCGTAACATATAACGGCAAAGAGCAGAAGGTAAACGGATATACAGTAAACGGTGGAACGTCAATTGAATTCGATTCAACTGATGTGAAAAACATCGGTGCAGCAGGCAAGGACGCAGGCATTTATCCTGTAGATGCTTCTGTTGCAATGGGCAAGGTAGACAAAACAGGAAAGTATATCGTTACAGATACTGAAGACGGAAGCCTGCAGATTGACAAGGCACAGCTGATCGTAACGACTCCGACAGATACCAAAGAGTACGACGGTGAGGCTTTGACTGCGGATGGTACAATCGAAGGCCTTGTTAATGGAGAGACTGTAACTTTCAATACAACGGGAAGCCAGACAGAAATAGGTTCATCAGCTAACGGATATAATCTTGAATTCAACAAAACAGCAAAGGAAGACAACTACACTGTTACAGAAAAAGTGGGAACACTTACAGTAACAGAGAAGGCAGTAAAGACAATTGTAGTATCAGTAGATGATATCACTGCAATTTATGACGGTAAGGCTCACGGAGCCAACGTAACAGTATCAGATCTTCCTGATGGATGGACTGTTACAGACAAGAGCACTACAGGAACTGCGACACATGTCAAAGACGGCAAAGTGACTGTCAGCTGCGACAATATTACAATAAAGAATTATAAGGGTAATGTTGTATACAAGAAGGTTAACGGTGAAGTAACTGTAAACAAGCTTAAGAGTCAGGATGACGCGGATGCGGTATCCTTCGTATCAGGTTCAGTTGCTATAACACCGAGAGACCTTAATGTTACAATGCCTAGCGTAAGCAAAGTATATGACGGTACTCCGCTCACTGCAGAGGGAACCATCAGTGGAAATGATGTTGAAGGTGACAATATAACACTGAATACAACAGGAAGCCAGACGGAAGTAGGCTCAAGCGATAACACATATGATATCGACTGGGGTAATGCTGATTCACAGGACTATAACCTCAAGGTGAACACAGGTAAACTTACGGTAACTGAATATACAGGCAAGATTACAGTAACGACAACAGGCGGAACTTTCACTTATGATGGTGAAGAGCATGGAGCTAAAGTAAGCGTAAGCAAACTGCCTAAGGGATATACTCTTGAAGTAGCAGAATCAGATGCAAAAGCAACCAACGTGGCAGATGGAACCGTTGAAGCAACCTGCGACAATCTGGTAATCAGGAATGCGGCAGGAGAAGATGTAACAAACAAACTGAATATCAATAAGGTTAAGGGTGCAATCAGAATTACACCTGCGCCACTTACAGTGATTACAGAATCTGATACCAAGACATATGACGGCAAACCTCTTACAGCATCAGGTGAGATTAGAGGATTCGTAAAGAATGAAAGTGCCAAGATTATTATGACTGGTTCACAGACAGATGTTGGGTCAAGTGCCAACACATATTCAATCAACTGGAACGGATCTGCTAAGAAGTCTAATTACGAAGTAGTAAATGAAGAAATCGGTACACTGTCAGTAACTGAAAGCACCAATGAGATTATTGTAACCACAACAGGCGGAACTTTCACTTATGACGGCCAAGCTCACGGTGCAACTGTAGATGTCAGCGGTTTGCCTGATGGTTATACAGTACTTGTGGCTCAGTCAAATGCTTCGGTTAAGAACGTTTCTGACGGAGAAAAAACAGCTATCTGTGATAATCTTACGATTGTTAACAGAAAGGGAGAAGATATAACAAGTAATCTTAGTAAGAACATTACTTATGTAAATGGCAAACTCAAGATTAATCCTGCACCGCTTACAGTAACAACTGATTCAGGCAGCAAGGTATACGACGGTAAGCCACTCACAGCACCTGGAAGCATGACAGGACTTGTTAATGGCGAAACTGCAACATTCAAGGTAACAGGAAGCCAGACAGAAGTAGGCTCAAGCACTAATACTTACAGCATTGCATGGGATGGAACAGCCAAGAAGGACAACTACACAATCAATGCTACGAAAGGCGAACTTGAAGTAACTGAGTATGCAGAGGAAATCACTGTAACTACAACAGGATTCGAAGGAACATATGACGGCAAGGAACACAAAGCTAAAGTAAGTGTAAGCGAGCTGCCAGAAGGATATACTGTTGAAACAGCAACTTCAAATGCCAAGGCAACAGATGTAACAAAAGCACCTATTAATGCAACTTGCGATAACCTGGTAATCAAGAACGCTCAGGGCAAGGACGTAACAAAGCAGCTGAATGTTAAGAAGGTTGACGGCACAATTATGATAACACCTGCCGGACTGACAGTAGTAACACCATCAGCCAGCAAGGTATATGATGGGGAAGCCCTTACAAAGAAGGGAAGGATCAGTGGTTTTGTAAACGGTGAAACTGCAACATTCAAGACAACAGGAAGCCAGACAGAAGTAGGCTCAAGCGAAAATACCTACAGCATCGAATGGGATGGAACAGCCAAGAAGACTAACTATACCATCAGCGAAAGCAAGGGAACACTTACAGTAACAGAAAACGAAGATGAGATTGTAGTAACTACTACAGGCGGAACCTTCACTTATGACGGACAGTCACATGGAGCTACAGTAAGTGTAAGCGCCCTGCCAAAGGGATATACTCTTGAAGCAGCAGAATCAAGTGCAACAGCAACTCATGTAGCAGATGGAACCGTTACGGCAACCTGTGACAAACTGGTAATCAAGAATGCTCAGGGTAAAGATGTAACAGAGAAGCTGAAAAATAATATCAAGTATAATAACGGTGAAATTACAATAACACCTAGACCACTTGCAGTTACAACATATGGCGGAAGCAAGGTATATGATGGGGAACCACTCACAGCAGATGGAAGCATTGATGGCTTTGCAGACGGAGAGAGTGCAGTACTGAAAACAACAGGAAGCCAGACAGAAGTAGGTTCAAGCGATAACACATATGATATCGACTGGAACAATGCCGATGCCAAGGACTATAAGCTTGTTGAGAAGGTAGGTAAACTTGAAGTAACAGAATATGCAGGCAAGATTACAGTAACGACAACAGGCGGAACTTTCGAGTATGATGGACAGCCTCATGGAGCTACAGTAAGTGTAAGCGAACTGCCTAAGGGATATACTCTTGGAATTGCAGAATCAAGCGCGACAGCAACTCATGTAGCAGATGGAACTGTTAAGGCAACCTGCGACAAGCTGGTAATCAGGAATGCTCAGGGTGAAGATGTAACAAACAAACTGGACATCGAGAAGATTAACGGCAAAATTGCAATAACACCTGCAACTATCACAGTTGAAACACCATCTTTATCAAAGGTATATGATGGCAAGCCGCTTACAGCTCACGGAAAATTTGCAGGGCTTAAGAACGGTGAAACATTCAACTTCGAAACGACAGGAACAATAACTGAGCCGGGTACAGTAGATAACTCCTACGAGATTAAATGGACAGGCACAGCAGCAGAAAGCGATTATGTTGTTAATGCTGCAATAGGAAAGTTAACGATAACAGACAGTGAAGACGAGATTGTAGTAACTACAACAGGATATGACGGTCTGTATGATGGTAAGGAACATGCAGGAGAAGTAAGGGTAAGCAATCTTCCTGCCGGTTACAAGGTTGAGGTTGCAGAATCAAGTGCTAAGGCAACAGACGTAACAGCAGAACCTATTAAGGCATCTGCTGACAAACTGGTAATCAAGAATGCTCAGGGTACAGATGTAACAGATAAGCTGAAGATTATTTATTCAGATAGTTATATTAAGATTGCACCTGCACCGCTTACAGTAACAACTGATTCAGGCAGCAAGGTATACGACGGTAAGCCACTCACAGCACCTGGAAGCATGACAGGACTTGTTAATGGCGAAACTGCAACATTCAAGGTAACAGGAAGCCAGACAGAAGTAGGCTCAAGCACTAATACTTACAGCATTGCATGGGATGGAACAGCCAAGAAGGACAACTACACAATCAATGCTACGAAAGGCGAACTTGAAGTAACTGAGTATGCAGAGGAAATCACTGTAACTACAACAGGATTCGAAGGAACATATGACGGCAAGGAACACAAAGCTAAAGTAAGTGTAAGCGAGCTGCCAGAAGGATATACTGTTGAAACAGCAACTTCAAATGCCAAGGCAACAGATGTAACAAAAGCACCTATTAATGCAACTTGCGATAACCTGGTAATCAAGAACGCTCAGGGCAAGGACGTAACAAAGCAGCTGAATGTTAAGAAGGTTGACGGCACAATTATGATAACACCTGCCGGACTGACAGTAGTAACACCATCAGCCAGCAAGGTATATGATGGGGAAGCCCTTACAAAGAAGGGAAGGATCAGTGGTTTTGTAAACGGTGAAACTGCAACATTCAAGACAACAGGAAGCCAGACAGAAGTAGGCTCAAGCGAAAATACCTACAGCATCGAATGGGATGGAACAGCCAAGAAGACTAACTATACCATCAGCGAAAGCAAGGGAACACTTACAGTAACAGAAAACGAAGATGAGATTGTAGTAACTACTACAGGCGGAACCTTCACTTATGACGGACAGTCACATGGAGCTACAGTAAGTGTAAGCGCCCTGCCAAAGGGATATACTCTTGAAGCAGCAGAATCAAGTGCAACAGCAACTCATGTAGCAGATGGAACCGTTACGGCAACCTGTGACAAACTGGTAATCAAGAATGCTCAGGGTAAAGATGTAACAGAGAAGCTGAAAAATAATATCAAGTATAATAACGGTGAAATTACAATAACACCTAGACCACTTGCAGTTACAACATATGGCGGAAGCAAGGTATATGATGGGGAACCACTCACAGCAGATGGAAGCATTGATGGCTTTGCAGACGGAGAGAGTGCAGTACTGAAAACAACAGGAAGCCAGACAGAAGTAGGTTCAAGCGATAACACATATGATATCGACTGGAACAATGCCGATGCCAAGGACTATAAGCTTGTTGAGAAGGTAGGTAAACTTGAAGTAACAGAATATGCAGGCAAGATTACAGTAACGACAACAGGCGGAACTTTCGAGTATGATGGACAGCCTCATGGAGCTACAGTAAGTGTAAGCGAACTGCCTAAGGGATATACTCTTGGAATTGCAGAATCAAGCGCGACAGCAACTCATGTAGCAGATGGAACTGTTAAGGCAACCTGCGACAAGCTGGTAATCAGGAATGCTCAGGGTGAAGATGTAACAAACAAACTGGACATCGAGAAGATTAACGGCGAAATCATAATAACGCCGAGAACTCTCAACATAACGACAGAAAGTGCAACCAAGGAATATGATGGTAAGCCTCTCATTCAGGAAAAATACAAGACTGAAGGCCTTGCAGGTAATGAGAGCGTTGCATTGGAAACAACAGGAAAACAGTTGGATAAGGGCTCATCAAACAATACTTATACTATCAAGTTTAAGAATGAGGACGCAGGTGCAACAGCAGTCAGATCAGACTACACTATCAAAGATAAACTGGGAACTCTTGAAGTAACTGCCAAGGCTGCTAAGATTAAGATAACAGCCGGAGATGCGAGCAAGAAGTACGATGGTACTCCGCTGACAAGCAAAGAGTATTCATATACTGAGGGTATCCTGGTCGATGGAGATAAGCTGGTTGTTGAAACTGAAGGTGAAATTACCGATTCCGGAACTGCAGCTAACGTAGTTAAGTCATACAAAGTAATGCGTGGCGATAAGAATGTGACTGAGAATTATACCTTTGACGAAAGTGCTGAAGGTGAACTCGAAATCACCAAGAGAGCAATCACATATACTTCAGCAGATGACAGTAAGGTATATGACGGCAAACCTTTGACCAACGATGAGGTAACCTTAACAGGAGATGGATTCGTTGAAGGTGAAGGTGCTGACATTACAGTGACAGGAAGCCGTACAGAGGTAGGTTCATCAGCCAATGAATTCAGCTACGAATTGAAGGCCGGAACCAAGAACGATAACTATGAGATTGAAAAAATCTTTGGTAAGCTGACTGTAACCAAGAAAGAAGGAATCGTTGTAACAATAGCCGGTAAGAGTGATACTGTTACATACGATGGTAAATCACATAAGGTTGAAGGTTACGAGGTAACAAGCATTAAGCAGACCAGTGAAGACGGTTCTACAGATACCGACCTTTATAAGGAATCTGACTTCAACTTCAAGGGTAAGGCTAAAGCGGAAGGAACCGATGCAGGAACATACAATATGGGACTGTCGGCAGGTGACTTCGAGAACACAAATGAAAACTTTGAAAATGTTAAATTCGTAGTAACTGATGGAGCACTTACCGTTAAACCTGTAGAGGAAAAGGTAACTGTAACAATTACAGGTCATAATGATACAGTGACATATGACGGTAAATCACATAAGGTTGAAGGATTCGATTCAGATATCAGCAATGAGCTTTATACTAAGGACAGCATTAAGTTCAATGGCAAGGCTGAGGCAGAAGGAACCAATGCAGGAACATATGACATGGGACTGTCACCGGAGAACTTCCAGAATACTGACAAGAACTTCAGCAATGTGAAATTCGTAATAAATGACGGAGCTCTCACAATTGATCCTCTTGAAGGCGTTGTAGTTACAATAACTGAGAACAGCAAGCAGGTAACATATGACGGTAAGGAACATGAAGTTGAGGGATATAAGGTAACAGGAATTAAGGCAGGAGATGCGGATACTGAACTTTATACAGAAAATGACTTCTCATTTAAGGGTAAGGCTGAAGCTAAGGGCACCGATGTTGGAACATACAACATGGATGTAAACTCTGAAGATTTTGTTAACAATAATGAAAACTTCAAGGGCGTACAGTTTGTTATCGTCGACGGAGCTCTCACAATTGTGCCTGCTGCAGAACCTATAGTGATTACTGCAGAATCAAAGAGCAAGATGTATGACGGTAAGCCGCTCACTGGTGGATACAGTGCTAATGAAGAAGCACTTGTAGACGGAGAAAAGCTTGTTGTAAAAACTGAGGGAAAAATTACTGATTTCGGTATGACCGATAATGTAGTAACAAGTTTCAAGGTAGTTAAGGCAGATGGAACAGACAGTACCAGAAACTATATGTTCCTCGACCCTGCAAGGGGAACTCTTGAAATCACCAAGAGACACGTTACAATGACTTCAGATACGGCCAGCAAGGAATATGACGGTAAGCCTCTGACCAGCGACAAGGTAACAGAGACCGGAGATGGATTCATCGAGGGTGAAGGTGCTGATTATGCTGTAACCGGAAGCCGTACAAAGGCCGGAAGCAGTGATAATGAATTCACTTACACATTGAAGCCGGGAACTCTGGCGGACAACTACAATATTGAAGTTAAATACGGTACACTTACAGTAGCTCCTAAGGGCAAGGTAGTTGTTACCATTACCGGACACAACGACAGAGTAAGGTATGATGGTAATGCTCATAAGCTTGAGGGTTATGATGTATCAATAAGTGACGAGCTTTATTCGGAAGAAGATTTTGAATTCAGCGGACAGAACTCGATTTCATACACAAAACCGGGCACATACAAAATGAACCTGAAGGCTGAAGACTTTAAGAACATTAACGGAGACTTTACTGAGGTATCATTCGTTGTTGTAGATGGTCAGCTGACAATTGATGCAGTATACGATCTGACAATTCACTATGTGGACAAGTCAGGCAAGAAGGTTGCGAAGGATTACAAGGGCAAGTATATTGAAGGCGAATTGTTCAGAATACACAGTCCTAAGGTAAAGGGATATACACCTAACCTGAGTACAATCAGCAGCGGCAATAAGGGAATGCCTGCCAAGAACCTTGAGTTCAAGGTGGTTTACACTAAGAAGAATGGACCTGCAGCGGTAGTAATACCAGCTAATAATGGAGGTAACAACCTTGGTGGTGCCATTACGGGAGACAATGCGCCAGGAGCAGTTGTTGATGAAAACGGTAATCTGAAGACAATCGATAACAATAAGGTTCCTCTCGCACCAACTGATGTATACGAATGTATTCTCCACATGCTCATTATGATTGCAGCACTGCTCATATTCTTATGGTACATGGGAGATACAAGAAAGCTTCAGATTAGAATTCTGGATCTTGAAAAGGAATTGGAGGAATAGTATATTCGAGTAGAATACTGACTTAAAACTTCATAACAATGATGAGAGGATGTTGCCTTAAGCAGCATCCTCTTTTCGACTAGTGAGGGGTTGAATTTTCCTTTATAAATATAGTATCATTGTATAGTGCGAAGATAGAATGTAATACATGAACGAGCATGGAATAAGTTCAAAATAATCTTATAAGCAGGAGAGGACAAAGAAAATGAAAGACATGAATGTATTTAAAGGAAGCGACAATTATGTTGTCACTGAAGAACTGATGAATGCGGTTAACGTTTCAATTGCATTAGAAAAACCGCTTCTTATCAAGGGTGAGCCGGGAACAGGCAAAACAATGCTGGCAGAGGCCATAGCAGAATCCCTGGACATGGAACTCATCATATGGGGTATCAAATCAACTACAAAGGCTCAGGAAGGACTGTATGTTTATGATACTGTTCAGAGGCTTTATGATTCACAGTTCGGTGAAGGTGATGTTAATGACATCGCTCAGTATATCAAGCTGGGTAAGCTGGGTGAAGCATTCACATCTGACAAGCAGGTGGTACTGCTCATAGACGAAATAGACAAGGCAGACCTGGAATTCCCTAATGACCTGCTCTGGGAACTGGATAAGATGGAATTTTACATCAACGAAACAAAAGAAACAGTTACAACAAAGCATAGACCAATCGTTATCATCACTTCCAACGCAGAGAAGGAACTTCCGGATGCATTCCTGAGAAGATGCATATTCCACTATATTCAGTTCCCTGATAAGGAAAAGATGGCGGAAATCATCAAAGTTCACTTCGGCGATGTGGATCAGACTCTTTCAGATGCAGCACTGGATGCTTTCTATGATCTCAGAAAGATGGATGAACTTCAGAAGAAGCCAAGCACATCAGAGCTTCTGGATTGGATTCAGGCTCTCATGATCAGCGGTGTTGATGTTGCTAATCTTAGTGAGAAAATGCCGTTCCTGGGAGTTCTGTTAAAGAAAAATCAGGATATTGATGTAATGAACGAAATCAAAGAAAAGGGCTATTCGCTGAGAAGATGGTAGAATAGACTCGCCCGCTGGCAGAAAGGATAAGAAATGTTTTTAGAATTCTTCTATTTATTGAGAGCCAGAGGACTTGAAGTTTCGATTAACGAATGGATGATTCTCGTGGAAGCTTTGAACAAAGGTTTCGCCCGTTCTTCATTCAAAAGGTTTTATTATCTCTGCCGTGCCATTTTGATTAAAAGTGAATCGGACTTTGATAATTTTGATAGGGTTTTCGCTGAATATTTCCAGAACGTGCAGACGCCGGAGGATTTGCCGGAGGAGTTCTGGAAGTGGCTTAGTGAGGACGAACAGGAAAGACCTCTTGACGATGAAGGTAAGGGTGATGAGTGGCCAAAAGAGCTTGAAGAAATCATGCGCATGTTCAGAGAGAGAATCGAAGAACAGAAAGAAAAGCATGACGGTGGAAGCTATTGGATTGGTACAGGCGGTACGTCGACCATGGGCCGAGGCGGATATCATACTACGGGTATTCGTACAGGTGGTGAAAGCAGACACAAATCAGCTCTTCAGATTGCAGGTGAAAGAAACTTTAAGGATTTTAGAGACGATAAGGTTCTCGACATAAGACAGTTCCAGGTTGCTTTCAGGAAGCTTCGCCAATATTCCTCACGTGTTGAGGCTGCGAAGACAGAGCTTGATATCGATGCAACTATTGATGAAACTTGTGAAAATGCAGGTATGCTTCATATTGTATATGACAAGCCTCGTAAAAATACGGTAAAACTGCTTCTGCTCATAGACTCTGACGGATCGATGCTGCCGTACAGCAGGCTGTGCAACAGACTTTTCCAGGCTGTAAGCAAGGCAAACCACTTCAAGGATCTGAAGGTTTATTACTTCCACAACTGCATCTACGATAATCTGTATACGACTCCATACTGCAAGAGAGGTGACTGGGTTGAAACTAACTGGGTTCTCAGCAATCTTGACAGCGAATACAAGGTTATCTTCCTGGGAGATGCGGCTATGGCGCCTTCGGAACTGTTTAGAAAAGGTGGAAATGCTATCATAGGTCTGGGCAATGATGAGCTGGGAATTGACTGGCTCAAGAAGTTCAGGAGAAGATACAAGAGATGTGTATGGCTCAATCCTATTGACAAGGATTCATGGGAATACACTTACGGGTACAGAACAATACAGGCCATCAAGGAGGTCTTCCCTATGTTCGAGCTTACTCTTGACGGACTTGAAGCAGCAATCAAGAAGCTTCTCGTAAAATAGAATATTATTATGCATTTGAATCCCCGCGTACATATGTTTGCTAAATTACAAACGTGTGTTTACTGGACGGGGATTTTGTGCTATTATATTACTATCTGAAGGGAGAGAGCAAACATGTTGAAGAACCGTGAACAGAAGATACTTGACTTCATAAGGTTGCAGATTAAGCAGAAGGGATATCCGCCGACTGTAAGAGAGATATGCAATGAACTTGGGATTAAGTCCACATCGACAGTACATAATGATATTGCAAGTCTTATAGAGCAGGGATATATCATGAAGGATCCGGCTAAGCCAAGGGCACTTAAGCTTGTCGATACTGATAAGGCCGAGAAAGGTGAAGAGGAGACGCAGATTAGCCATACACCAGTTGTCGAAGTGCCGCTAGTAGGCAGAATAGCTGCAGGAACTCCAATTCTTGCAGAACAGAACATAGAAGAGACTTTCCCTATTCCTGAGAGATTTATCGGTGATGGTACGAATTTCATGCTTACTGTCAAGGGTGAAAGCATGATAGAAGCAGGTATAATGGATGGGGATTATATTCTTGTTGAGAAGCAGAGCAGCGTCAGGAACGGTGATATGGTCGTTGCGATGGTAGATGGATTTGAGAGCGAGGCGACTGTCAAAACATTTTATAGAGAAGGAGATCATGTGAGACTTCAACCTGAGAATTCGACGATGAGCCCGATTATTGTCAAGGATGTGAGAATTCTCGGTAAGGTTAAAGGTGTATTCAGATATTTTTAGGATTTGGTTTTTCGGATTTAGTATGCTTGGAATATCCAGATAATTAGTATTAGGATATTTATGATTGAATAAATTGTGAACGAATAAATCAGCCGTACAGAATTAACCATTCTGTACGGCTGTATTTTATTGCCATATACAATTTATTATGATGTTGGCTGTTATTCTTAATTCTTATGAACTGATTTAATTCTTATGGTTTAATTCTTCATTACGTTTTACCTTGCCGGTGGTTGTCTTAATCATAGGAGTCTCTGTGGTTACAAGGCGATAAATTCGCTTGTAAGACGGCAAATTATCATTCAACCTGTCTATATCCAGACGAAGCAATTCGTCTTTGTCAGACGGACATACGACCTTTGCACACAGAGCCAGATCATTGTCTCCGCCGTTAACTTTCTTTGGCTCTCCGTAAACCATACATTCCTCTACATAAGGGATGTTGTTTATTAGAAGTTCAAGTTCTTCCGGGAAGACGTTTTTGCCGTTTTTGAGAACGATAACATTCTTTTTACGGCCGCATATGAAGATATAACCTTCGTCATTAAGATGAACTAAATCGCCTGTATGGAGCCATCCGTCAACGATGGTATTTGATGTTGCCTCTTCGTCCTTATAATATCCAAGCATAACACTTGGACCCTTTACGATAAGTTCTCCAATGCCGTTTTCATCAGGATCGTATATTGCAGCTTCAACATCCGGAAGTGCAAGTCCGATGGAACCTGAACTGTGCTGATATGTATTTTCTACAGCAATTATAGGTGAGGTTTCAGTCATGCCATATCCCTGGAGGGCGTTAAAGCCAAAGCCGTTTAATCCGTCAAGTGTGGCAGGATCTATGGCTGCTGCACCGCTTACAACCATTCTGAGATTGCCGCCAAGCTGATCGTGAATTTCCTTAAAGAGCTTGCGACGTACATCGATTCCGACTTTAAGTAATAAATTTGAAACCTTGAGAGCTTTGTTAACCTTATTCTGGATACCTTTGCTTTCAATTGTCTTGAGTATGCGCGAGTACATAGACTCAATCAGGAGAGGAACGCAGAAAAATACACTTACCTTGTATTCACAGATATTTTTTTGTACGTATCTGAGACCATCACAGTATGTTGTTACAATGCCGCATGACAGCATGATAACCTGTCCGATAATGCCAAAAGCGTGATGGTAGGGCAGGAATGCCATTGCGGTGTCGTCGTCTCTTAAATCCAGTCCCTGTACTGTAGAATGAATATTTGAAGTAATGTTATCCTGTGATAGCATTACAGCTTTTGCTTTTGATGTGGTTCCTGATGTGAAAAGGAGTATGGACATGGCGTGGGGATCAATAGGAAGGTTTGAGAATTCTTCCACCTCTGCATCAGATGCCATGAAGCCTTCTTCAAGAAGATTACGCAGGCACAGCTTATCTGGTGCCTCATCCATTGAGATGTATTCCTGAACGTTTACATCATCAAAGTCTTTCAAATCATCAATGAGATGTGCTACGGTCTTGTCATAAATAAGTACATCCGCCTCACTCTTGGCAAGGGAATAATGAAGTTCTTCCAGAGGAAGGAGTTTGTCAAGAGGAACGCATACACCGATTCCGCAGTTAATTGCAATATAGGAAAGAATCCACTCGTATCGGTTGACTCCGATAACGGCAATTCTTTTGCCTTTGTAACCACGATTCAACATGGCTGTACCAAGAGCATAAACCTGTTCCTTGAAATCAATGAAGTTGTAATATTTATAAGAAATATCACCTTTGTTGTGCTCTTTAATTATGAATGCAGTTGATTTACCGTATTTCTCGGCGCTACTGTTGACTAATTCTCTAAAATCACGATGTTTAGTTGAGTCGTATCTAACCTTGAGTTGCTTAATTTCTATCATTGCTTTTTCTGATTATAAAATTAGAGTGATAACTTCCTACAGTTAAGTATAAAACAAAGCTGTGTGCGATTAAAGATAAATTTGTACAAAATTGCCAAAATGAACAAAAGACGAAATGGGATGGATTAAAATCCATCCCATTAATGTTTAATTTACTTCCCATAAAATGCCTGATTTAAGCTTGCTTGTTAAATCATCTGGTCAACTGAATCTAAAACCTTATCAACGATTGCCAGGTTTTCTCTTAATTCTTCTTCAGTAATTGTGAGTGGTGGGCAGATAACGAACATATTTTCGTGTGAATATGTCCAGAATCCTTCAGCCTTCAGCATTCCAATAATCTTAGGCATGATGCCTTCAGGATCCTTGCCGAAAGGTACGATCGGTTCTCTTGTTTCCTTATCCTTAACCAGTTCAACTGCTGAGAACAGACCGATGTGTCTAACTTCTCCAACACTCTTGTGAGCAGCTACCCAGCTGTCTTCGATTTCAGCCAGAACAGCGCCAACCTTAGCAACGTTAGCTTCAACATTCTGTGCCTTGTATTCATTAATTGTTGCAACTGCTGCAGCACAACCCATTGGATGAGCTGAGTAAGTAAGTCCGCAACCCATTGAAGTTTCATCAAAGTAGTCAGCAATCTTCTTCTGCATTACAACACCGCCGAGAGGAACGTATCCGCAAGTTGAACCCTTAGCGAATGTGATCATGTCAGGTTCGTAGTCGAAGTTCTGGAATGCGAAAGCCTTACCAGTTCTGAAGAATCCAGCCATTACTTCGTCAGCAACCATGAGGATGTCATACTTGTCGCAGAGAGCTCTTACGCCCTTGTACCACTGTACAGGTGGGATAAGAATACCGTTTGAACCTACGATTGATTCGAGCCAGATTGCAGCAATCTGTTCAGGTCCTTCGTAAAGAATCTGATTTTCGAGCAGTTCGAGGTAGAAGTTTGCGATATCTTCATCACTTTCGAACTTGCATGCCTTAGGAGCTCTGTAAGCATAAGGTCCATCGTACTTAACGAATCCAGGACCACCTGGTTCGTTGAAGAAGTGTCTAGGTTCGCCTGTCAGCATTCCAGCGCCTGCTGAAGAACCATGATAGCATCTGTACATTGAGAAAATCTTAAGCTTTCCAGTGTACTGTCTTGCGATTTTGATAGCGTTTTCGTTTGATTCAGCACCTGCGTTAGTGAAGAATACCTTAGCGCCTTCACCGAAACCAGTAAGGTTAACAACGGCCTCTGCAGCATCAGCTCTGCAATCTAAAGCGAAAGCAGGTCCGATGAAAGGAATCTTTTCAGCCTGTTCCTTAATAGCATCGATGATAGCTCTGTTGCCATGACCCAGGTTTGAGTTTACCAGCTGTGATGACATATCAGCATATTTCTTGCCGTTTTCATCCCAGAAGTAGATGCCTTCTGCCTTAGTTACAACGATAGGGTCTACCTTGTTCTGAGCTGACCATGAATGTAAATTGTATTTTTTGTCTTTTACTTTGATATCTGACATAATTAAATCTCCTTCAAATATATTCTGATGGCGAGGTGACTCGCCACCAGAATTAAATTATAACAGTGTTAAGCCTGATTTATGCATCAACCTTAGCGATTACATCAGCATCGATAAAGTCTTCAACCTTAGCTGGCTTCCAGTTAGGAATCTGTCTTGAAACATAAGTGAAGTTGAGCAGATCCTTGTAAGTAGCGTTGTGTGATACACTGTTGCCGCCCCAAGTACCGCAACCTAATGTCATTGATACAGGGAATCCGCAATCCCAACCACCGGAGTTAGTCAGGCACTGTGGCTGATTAACAACACACTTAGTTACAGGAGCTACTGAAGCAACTGCATCTACGTCAGCAGGATCGTTAGTGTGGATACCACAGCTGTGTCCCTTACCCTGATAGTCCAGGCAAGCCATCATCTTAGCGATAGCATCGTCAAGATCCTTAGCCTTCTGTACGCCTGATACAGGTGAAAGCTTTTCGCCTGCGAATGGGTGATCAAGTCCTGCACCGTTTTCTTCAGCCATCAGTACGCAAGTTCCTTCTGGAACATCGATACCAGCAATCTTAGCGATTGTTTCAGCGTTCTGAGCAACGATAGCTCTGTTAAGAACGTGATCGTTAGGAGTGTTTGGCCACATAGCAACCTGCAGCTTTTCTTTTTCTTCTGAACCTTCCTTGAAGAGAACTCCGCCTCTCTTAGCCATTTCTTCAACGAATTCATCATAGCAATCTTCGAATACGATGATGTTGTTTTCTGTTGAGCATGAAGTAGCGTTGTCATATCTCTTTGACTTAACGATCATTTCAGCAACTTTATCCATTGGAGTCTTGCCAGTTACGATTGATACGCAGTTACCAACACCAACGCCGATAGCAGGAGTACCTGATGAGTAAGCTGTTTCTACGAGAGCTTCGCCACCTGTAGCCAGGATGAAGTCACACTGCTTCATGAGCTGCTGTGAAGTTTCCAGCTTAACGTATTCAGGTGCAACTGACTGTACCAGATCTTCTGGGTAACCTAACTTCTTAAGTGTAGCTCTGATTTCGTCTACGATAACAACGTTGAGCTTCTTGCACTTAGGGTGTGGAGCCAGGATGATAGCGTTTCTTGTCTTGAGAGCCATATTTGACTTAACGATTGGAGTAGCTTCTCCGTTTGTTACAGGCATGATACCAGCAACAACGCCCATTGGCTTAGCATATGTTGACATTCCAGTTTCTTCGTTTACATCGATGAGACCAACTGACTTCTGATCCTTCATCTGGAGGTATGCACCCCAAACCTTACCGTAAATTTTACCAACCTTATCTTCTGGGATACCCATGCCTGATTCTTCAACCAGCATTTCTGCATACATCTTAGCCTTTTCTGGCTTTGTGAGGTTGTAAGTAACTGCTGCAGTGATCAGATCAACATCTTCCTGAGTGAAGTTGTTAGCGATTGCCTGAGCTTTTCTGCCCTTTTCTACTAAATCTGCAACGTATCCAGCAAAATTAAGTTCTGCCATTTTAAATGTCCTCCTTTTGATAAACAATGATTAACTTTAAATTATATTGTTTTAATCTTTTTAAAGCAGAGCATTACGCCCTAACTACGATATTATAATACCAAAAGATTTCCTTAATGGTCAATGGTAAGAATTTTATTGAGGTCTTATAGTGCGTAGAAATTATAAAAAATGAAAACGTTGAAATTCCAACATTTTGAGAGAAAATATAAAAGAATTTTGAGTTGATTTTGAAAAAACTTAATAAAAAATAATAATTCTGAAAAAATGGAAAATGAAAAATCCGATACATTTATGTATCGGATTTCGTTTGTTCATTAATTAACACATTGAGATGTTGAAATTGCAATGCATAGAGGGATGTGATACAAAAAAGTATCGCCGATACAAAAATGTATCACACTTAAAATGACCCGTTTTTAGCGACTTTTGCACTCTGAAAACGATAGTTAAAAGCTTCACCTTTAGTGTAAACATTGGAATTTCAATACCCTATTCATCCTTTGCAGGTGTGAGCCCGTATTTGTTAAGTTTTCTCACAATGGTAGGCTGACTAACCTGAAGAACCTTTGCCATGGCTCTTGTTGACTTATAGGATTTGAGGGCGGAAGCGAGAATTTCCTTCTCGGCTTTCTCGATGGCGGCCTGAAGGGAGGTATCAGTGTTAACGTTTGTATTTGTTTCGGCCTCTTCAATGAGAAACGAAGGCAGATTATCCTCGGTTATGACAGAATCCGTGGTTGTGAGAATAATTCTTTCTATTATATTACGAAGTTCTCGGATGTTGCCGGGCCACTTGTATTTGAGAAGTATGGTCAGTGCTTCGGAACATAACGTCTTAGTCTCATTAAGTTCTTTGTTGAACTTATCCAGATAAAGCTGAATGAGAGGAAGAATATCCTCCGGGCGTTCTCTGAGTGGCGGAACTGAAATGGGTGCGACGTTTAGACTGTAATAGAAATCATCACGGAATTTTTCTTTGCGGACCTGATCTATAAGATTCTTGTTGGTTGCGGCAATGATGCGAACATCCACAGGTGTAGTCTTGATGCTGCCTACTCTGTTGATGATTCCCGTCTGAATTACACGAAGAACCTTAAGCTGTATGTTCATGGGCATTTCAGCAACTTCATCAAGAAAAACGGTGCCGCCGGATGCGGATTCAAAAAGACCGATATTACCCTCAGCGCGAGTGCCTGTATATGTGCCTCTGATATAACCAAAAAGCTCTGATTCGATTAGAGTATCTGGAATTGCACCACAATTGATGTGGATGAAAGGTTTGCTGCTTCTGGCGCTTTGGTCGTGGAGAGTTTTGGCTATAAGTCCTTTGCCTACGCCGGATTCTCCGGTAATGAGGACAGGTGAGTCAACTGCGGCAAGACGTTTTACGAGTGTAAGTACGTTTTGCATTGACTGGCTTGCAGCCACAATGCTGTTATTGGGAGTCTCAATAGGCTTCATTTTATTGAAATCAAGAAGCTGTTTGCTGAATACATTTGAGCGTTTACTCTGGGTGGTGAGTCCGGTGATGTCTCTTGAGACTGTTACTATGTATTCGATATCACCGGAATCATTATGAATCGGGTACCCTGAGGTGAGAAGATGTCTGCCGCGCTTATTTTCATGAATAAGCGTTGTTTCGACTCCCTTGTTCAGAACCTCTTTGGTTACCGATTGGGTGAATACTCCAAGAGCCATTAGTTCGTCAACGGTCTTACCGAACATTTTTTCTCTGCTGTTAACATAGAATTCTTCACATGTGCTGTTGCACCATATGCATATGCCGTCCTTATCGTCAATAAAAACGGCGTCGCTGATTCCTTCCAGTACGGGAAGTAGAGTGTTGAGTTGAACTGAAGTGTTTGTTATTGAAGAATTCATAATAATTATCTCCTTGAAATAAATTAATTAGTATTATAATGTAGAAAAATGAAATTTACAATATGCTGGTATGACCGACCGTCCGTAATTGTTTTGGAAAGTTTGAAAATTATCTTGCAAAGAGTACGGGGTTATGATATAGTACTCGGGTAGTAAAGAAGAAGTTGTCCGCTTCTCACCTCAAGACGAGAGTTACTGAGGTTAATATTTTTCATTGACAGGACTTAAGGTCTATTTGTGTGAATTTGAAGCGGATACTCATATCCGCTTTTTTATTTGTTTTTGGAGGTGTAAGACTATTAGCAAGGAAGCACTTATCAACGAAGAAATTCGTGCGAAGGAACTTAGAGTTCTCAGTGGGGATGGAGAACAGCTTGGCATTATGAGCAGACAGGAAGCACTGGATTTGGCAGAGGAGAAGAAGCTGGATCTCGTATGCATTGCCCCGAAGGCGAACCCGCCGGTTTGCAGAATTCTCGATTACAGCAAGTATAAGTACGAGATGAAAAAGAGAGAAAAGGAAGCCAAGAAGAAGCAGAAGACTACAGAAGTTAAGGAAATCAGGCTTTCAACGTTTATAGAAGACCATGACATTATGGTTAAGGCCAAGACTGGAGGTAAGTTTCTCAAGAATGGAGATAAACTGAAGGTAAGCCTTAGATTCAGAGGCAGAGAAAGAGACTATGTAGCAAGAGGCATGGAAGTCATGGACAAGTTCGCAGAGGCTGTAGCAGATGTGAGCGTTATTGAGAAGAAAGCGAAATTTGAAGGCAGAAGCTTAACCATGGTACTTGCACCGAAGGCAGATAAATAAGCAATAAATTTACAGGAGGATTGTTACAATGGCAAAGAATAAGATGAAGTCTCACAGAGGCGCAATGAAGAGATTCAAGACAACAGGTTCAGGAAAAGTAAAGAGAAATAAAGCATACAAGAGCCATATCCTTACTAAGAAGAGCCAGAAGAGAAAGAGAAATCTCAGAAAGGCAACAACTTTATCAAGTGCAGATCTGAAGAGAATTAAGTCAGTACTTAATGTTTAGTAGCAGGGAGGTAATAAAATGGCAAGAGTAAAAAAAGGTGTAAACGCACACAAGAGACATAAAAAAGTATTAAAGATGGCTAAGGGTTACTACGGAGCTAAGAGCAAGCAGTACAGAGCAGCTAAGCCTGCTACTATGAGAGCTCTCCGTTCAGCTTACGTAGGAAGAAAGAACAAGAAGAGAGAATACAGAAGACTGTGGATTGCAAGAATCAACGCTGCTGCAAGAATGAACGACATTTCATACAGCAGACTGATGGATGGACTTAAGAAGTCAAACATCGAAATCAACAGAAAGATGCTTTCAGAAGTAGCAATCGGTGATCCTGCAGCATTCGCACAGCTTTGCGAAACTGCTAAGAAGGCACTGTAAATAGAATTGTATATATATGAATATATGCTCGGAAAATCATGCATTTTCCGAGCATTTTTTTATGCTAACACTTGAAATGGGCAAGGATTAAGTGTATTATTAGCTAAATGAATAAAAATACAACAAGCAACATAAACATACAAATACATTAGTGCAATAAATAATAAGATAAGGAGGGAACGCGAAATATGAAATACAAGGTGTTTGTTGACGGTGGGGAAGGGACCACAGGACTTAAAATACATGAATATTTTGCTAAAAGAGACGATATTGAAATTCTCAATATAGACAGGAACAGAAGAAAGGACCTTGAAGAGAGAGTGTCATTTATCAGCAGAGCCGACATTTCATTCTTATGCCTTCCCGATGGAGCGGCAAGTGAAATAGCAGCTGCGGCACCAAAGGATGCGAGAATTCTGGATACCTCCACAGCTCACAGAACAAACAGGGAATGGACCTACGGAATGCCTGAGATTTCGCCGACAAGGCGTAATGAGATAAGAGAAAGCAGCAGGGTTGCTGTGCCAGGATGTCATGCTACAGGAGTCATAATGCTGATTAAACCTCTCATAGAAAGCGGAATTGTCAGCAGAGACTATCCTTTTGCCGCTACATCCCTTACAGGCTATAGTGGTGGTGGAAAGAAGATGATTGCTCAGTATGAAGCCGGTGGAGACCCGGCTCTTGAAAGTCCGAGACAATATGGCATTACCCAGTCGCACAAGCATATACCGGAAATTCTTGCAGCAACAGGCATAAGCCATGCTCCGGGATTCATGCCCATTGTAGCTGACTATTTCAGCGGTATGGAAGTAACAATACCTGTTCAGGGATGCGGAGCCTCGAAGAAGGAGACACTTGAAACTTTCAAGGAATTTTATGGCGGACAGAAGCTGGTCAAAGTGGTTGACAATCTCGACGACGGAGGATTCGTGGCAGCGAACAGACTGGCAGGAACGAATAGAATGGAAATAACAGTAGCGGGGAACGATGAAAACATCCTTCTTATTGCAACTTACGATAATCTGGGGAAGGGAGCATCAGGAGCTGCCATACAGAACATGAATATTATGCTTGGTATAGATGAAGAGAAAGGACTTATATAAATGATAATAAAAAACGGTGGGGTATGTAGCCCTAAAGGATTTAAAGCTGCTGGTGCGGCGACGGGCATTAAGGCGGGGAGCAGCAAAAAGGACATGGCTCTTATTGTCAGCGACGTAATGTGTAATGCGGCAGCTGTGTATACGCAGAATAAGGTGTTCGGAGCACCAATTACCGTAACCCGTCAGAATATTGCTGACGGTAAGGCTCAAGCCATAATATGCAACAGTGGCAATGCCAATACATGTGCTCCGGGCGGTGTGGAGCTTGCAGAAAAAGTGTGTGAAATGACAGGTGAGGCACTGAATCTTCAGGCAACTGACATTGTTGTGGCATCTACAGGCGTTATAGGACAGAAACTGGAAATAGAGCCCTTCGAGAAAGGCATTCCGCTATTGGCAGGCATGATTTCTGCCCATAAAGGAAATGAAGCAGCAGAGGCTATTATGACAACGGATACAGTTCCTAAATCCATTGCTGTGGAATTTGAAGCGAATGGTGTCAAGTGTACTGTCGGTGCTATTGCGAAAGGCAGTGGAATGATCAATCCTAATATGGCAACGATGCTGTCGTTTATAACAACAGATGCCGGAATTACTTCGGAAATGCTCCGTAAGGCCCTGAGCAAAGATATTAAGACGAGCTATAATCAGATATGTGTAGATGGTGATACTTCGACAAACGATATGGTGGTCCTGATGGCAAACGGCATGGCAGGAAACCCTGTCATTGATGGCGAGGGTGAAGCCTTTGATTCTTTCTGCAAAGCTCTTAATCAGGTAACTGTTCATATTGCCAAATGTCTGGCGAGAGATGGAGAAGGTGCAACAAAACTTATCGAATGTAATGTTTCGGGTGCTCCCGATGATGAGACCGCACGCGTCATAAGCAAGTCTGTTATTACATCAGATCTTCTCAAGGTTGCAATATTCGGAGCAGATGCTAACTGGGGAAGAGTTCTTTGTGCTATAGGATATGCACAGGGAGACTTCGCAACTGATAATATAGACGTAAGTATGTCGTCGAATGTGGGGAGTGTTCTCGTATGCCTGGGCTCAAGACATAATCCGTACAGCGAGGAAGAGGCGAGCAGAATACTTTCTGAGGAAGAAATAACGATTAATGTTAATATGAATCAGGGAGAAGGCGGTGCTACCGCATGGGGATGCGATCTGACATATGACTACGTTAAAATTAATGGTGATTACAGGAGTTAAAAATGATTTTTAAAGACAGAGATATGCAGGAACTTCTTGATAAGGCGGAGGTGCTCATTGAGGCGCTGCCATATATCAGACGTTTCAATAGGAAAATCATGGTGGTAAAATACGGTGGAAGTGCTATGATTGATGAAACGCTCAAACAGAGCGTGATAGAGGATGTGGTTCTTCTTAAACTGGTTGGATTCAAACCGATTATCGTTCATGGCGGAGGCAAAGAAATCAGCAAATGGATAGATAGAATAGGCATGGAGACTGAATTTGTAGACGGATTCAGGAAGACTGACAGTGCTACAATGGAAGTCGCAGAGATGGTTTTGGGCAAGGTCAACAAGGATCTTGTTACAAACGTTCAGATGCTCGGTGTCAGAGCTGTAGGCATAAGTGGTAAAGACGGCGGTCTGTTCAAGGTGAAGAAAAAGACACCGAATGGCAAAGACATCGGTTTCGTAGGAGATATTGTGGATGTTGATACCAAAGTGCTGAGAGACCTGATTAAGAAGGATTTTCTTCCGATTGTATTCCCGGTAGGAATGGACGATGAGGGTAATACGTACAACATAAATGCAGATGAAGCGGCCAGTGCCATTGCCGAAGCTCTTGAGGCCGAAAAATTAGTATACCTTTCTGATGTGGAAGGTGTTAGAATGAATCCTGAAGATGCAGATTCGGTGATTTCTGAACTTCATATTGATGAGGCTCAGAAGCTGATAGATGAAGGTATAATCAAGGGCGGAATGTTGCCGAAGATAAGCAATTGCATATCGGCAATTGAGAATGGAGTTTCAAGAATTCATATTATGGATGGACGAATTCCTCACAGTTTATTGCTTGAAATTTTCACCAACAAGGGAATCGGAACTGCAATAATAAAAGAAAGAGAGGACGGGTTCTTTGAAGAATTTGACGAAGAGTGATATTCAGGAAATGGATAAAGAATATATAGTGGGAACATATAATCGCTTCGATCTTGCCATTGATCATGGCAAGGGAGCGAGATGTGTTTCAGTTGACGGCAAAGAGTATATCGATTTCACATCGGGAATCGGTGTGAATTGTCTGGGATACTGTGATGAAGGATGGGTGGACGCAGTTACGAATCAGATTGGTAAGCTGCAGCATTGCTCCAACCTGTTTTATTCAGAGCCACAGGTGAGAACAGCTTCCATGCTTGTTGAGAGAACCGGCATGAATAAGGTTTTCTTCAGCAATTCGGGAGCTGAAGCAAATGAAGCGGCAATAAAGACTGCCAGAAAGTACGGTACACAGAACAAGGGTGAGAACTGTAATAAAATAATAACTCTTGTTAATTCATTCCACGGCAGAACCATGGCGACGATAACAGCGACAGGTCAGGACAAATATCATCGTTATTTCACACCTTTCCTGGATGGGTTCATATACTGCCCTGCCAACGATATAGAAACATTAGAGAGCCTTATTTCAGACCAGGTATGTGCTGTAATGCTTGAAATGGTTCAAGGTGAAGGCGGAGTTCTCAATCTTGATGGAGAATTCGTGCAGGCGGTTGCGAAGCTTTGTGCGGACAATGATGTGCTGTTCATAGCTGATGAGGTTCAGACGGGCATAGGAAGAACGGGCAAACTTTTTGCATATGAGCATTTTGACGTTAAACCTGATATTGTAAGCTTTGCCAAGGGTATAGGCGGAGGTTTGCCTATAGGCGGAGCTATATTCGGAGAAAAAACCTGCAATGTGCTTCAACCGGGTGACCATGGTACAACATATGGAGGAAACCCTGTAGCAACAGCCGGTGCGGTTTATATTCTTGAAAGAATGGATGAAGAATTCCTTGAAGCAGTGAGAAATAAGGGTGATTATCTCAGAAATGCTCTGTTACAATGTAACAAAGTGAAAAGTGTCAGCGGAATGGGGCTGATGCTCGGTGTCGAGGTGGAAGATAAAGAGGCTTCAGATGTTGTTAATGAAGCATTGAGCAGAGGTCTTATGGCGCTTACCGCCAAGGATAAAATTCGTCTGCTGCCACCGCTTACCATTACGAAGGAAGAGATTGACGAAGGTGTAGCTATTCTGATTGAGGCTATTGAAGCATAGGGGGGGAATATGAAAAAAGGATTACTGGTTACCGCTTTGTGCTTAGCAACCATGCTTGTGCTTGGTTCCTGCGGTTCCGGCGCAAGTTCAATGTCATACGATGATTATAATCTTGATGAATACGTTAAGGTTGGCAAATACAAAGGATTGAATGTAAAACCTTATGTTGTGTCCGTTTCTCAGGATGAAGTCGACGCGGATATCAAGACAACTCTTGAAAGTGCCAAAGAGGACAAGAAGCTTTCCAAGGGAGCAACTCTCAAAAAAGGTGATACTGCCAATATAGATTACGTAGGTAAAATAGACGGTAAAAAGTTTGATGGCGGTTCGGCAGAGGGAACAGATCTTCAGCTTGGCAGCAAGAAGTTTATTGACGGATTTGAAGATGGTCTTATAGGTAAAAAAGTAGGAGAAACCGTTAATCTTAATTTAACATTCCCTAAAAATTATCAGACAAAGGAGTATGCAGGAAAGGACGCTGTATTCACTGTAACGATTAATTCTGCAACGAGAAAAAAGACGTTATCAGAGGAAGAATATGTGAAATCAAAAGGCAACTATAAGTCTGTTTCTGAGTATCGCAAGGCTGTTAAAAAGAAGCTTTACAATGCCAAAGAAGAACAGGCTATAGAAGACCAGAAAAAATCTCTCTGGTCAGATGCTATGGATAATACTAAGGTGAAGAAGTACCCTGATAGGGAAGTGAAGGCATATGAAGAATTTAACAGCGGTCAGATAGATGCTGCAGCTGAAAAATACGGAGTGTCCAGAGAAGATGTTCTCAAGCAGTACGAATTTGATGATGAAGACGACTTCGCAGCTGTAAACGAGGACAGTAGCAAGCTGAGAGTGAAACAGGAAATGATGGCTGTTTACATAGCTGACAAAGAAGGAATCACATATTCTGACAAGGAAGCTGAGGACATGCTTCAGTCTCTTAAGGATTCAGGATATGATGAAGATGCCATAAGCGAGCAGACAGGAAGAACTGTGGACGATTATATTCACATAGAACTCCTTTATGAAAAGGTCCTGGATTTCCTGCTGGAGAAAGCAAATGTCAAAGGAGTTGCTAAATCCTACTAATTTAGTAATATGACTTTAATTAACTCAATAAACTGAATAAATTTCAAAAAAGCCGGTGTGGGAAGTGAACTCATGCCGGTCTTTTGTTATGGCAAAATGTGCGTGACGCGAATCTGTTAGAAAAAATGAGAATGGCACAAGAAATTAAGGCTGCTGGACAAACAATACTACATATAGTAGAATTAAAAATGATAATGTGGATTATTTAAGGAGGAAGAAGTCATGAGATGCCCATATTGCGAGAACGAGGACAGCAAAGTAATCGATTCAAGACATACCGAAGACGGACGCGCTATAAGAAGACGACGTGAATGCGAGTCCTGCGGTAAGAGATTTACAACTTATGAGAAAATCGAAGAGATGGTTCTCATGGTAATCAAGAAAGATGGCAGGCGTGAGGCCTTCGATAGGGCTAAACTGCTTAACGGCATAATAAGAGCCTGCGAGAAACGTCCTGTATCAATCGCTGATATGGAGAAGATTGTTGACGAGATTGAACGCGGACTTAACAATATGATGGAAAAGGAAATTGACAGCACCTTTATCGGTGAGCTTGTGATGGAAAGACTCAGGGAGCTGGATGAGGTGGCATACGTTCGTTTCGCCAGCGTATACAGACAATTCACAGACGTGAACACTTTTGTTGCCGAGGTAGAGAAGCTTCTGGTAAATAAGAAAAATTAGAGGGAAATTAAAAATGAAAGAGATTTTTAGAATTGCAATTGACGGACCAAGCGGTGCAGGCAAAAGTACTATAGCAAAGGCGGTTGCCGCAGGGCTTGGAATTGATTATATCGACACAGGTGCTATGTACAGAGCTGTCGGATACAAGGTAAAAGATGCCGGCATAGATGCAGATGATGAGGGAGCTTTGAAGGCACTTCTTGACGAAACTGAAATAGATTTCAAACAGGGCGATATCATACTGGACGGTGTTGTTGTCAATGACAAGATCAGAACACCGGAAATATCGAAGATGGCTTCAATTGTGTCAACCAAGGAACCTGTCAGAGCTAAGCTTGTGGATATACAGAGAGCTATGGGGTCAAGGAAGAGTGTCATCATGGATGGCAGAGACATAGGCACGAACGTGTTCAAAGATGCTGAATACAAAATTTTCCTTACGGCTTCTGTTAAGGAAAGGGCGGACAGAAGATATAAGGAGCTTATTGAAAAGGGTCAGGATGTGGAGTATGAACAGATTTACAGCGATATAGAAGCGAGAGACTATAGCGACTGCACCAGAAAGCTTAATCCTCTGCGAAAGGCAGACGATGCGGTAGAACTTGATACTACGGGACTTAATATTGACCAGGTAGTTGAAAAAGTGATGGAGATTGTCAGATAAGGCTATCTGATAAAGATTAAGAATAATAAGGCAGATACATTGATTTTGATCAGTGTATCTGTTTTTTTATGGCATGGCAGGTGGCATTGACAACAATAAAACTAACTGGTAAAATATGGTAATAAAAGGAGGGCGGAATGAAAATTACAGATATGCCGGTTTATGAGAGGCCGCGGGAGAAACTGTTTAAGTACGGTAAAGAAAGTCTCAGCACGTCAGAAATAATTGCTCTGATTCTGGGTTCAGGTTCAGGAGGTAAATCGGCAATGGAAATAGCATCGGCAATTATTGCAGGCAAAGGCAGAGGCATGGGGTTTCTGGCCCAATGTGCACCAGAAGAACTGATGACAATAGAGGGGGTAGGACGTGCTAAGGCTTGCGAACTTCTGGCAGCTGTGGAGCTTGGTCGGAGGATGGCAGGCATGCCACCTGAGAAAAGAAGTGCGATTTCATCAGCTCAGGACGTGGTGCAGCTTCTTATGGAAAAGATGAGATATTACAAAAAGGAACATTTTATCAGTGTGCTGATTAATTCCAAAGGTGAAATAATTGAAGAAGTTACAGTGTCAATAGGCGATTTAAGCTCCAGCATAACCCATCCTCGTGAGGTTTTCGTTGAAGCTGTAAGAAGAAGCGCAGGTTCTGTTATATTCGTTCACAATCATCCTTCGGGGGATCCTTGGCCCAGTACCATTGATATCAATACGACTTCAAGGTTGGTTGAAGTAGGGAAACTCCTTGGTATTCCTGTGCTTGACCACATAATAATAGGTGATGGCAGATATGTCAGTCTCAAGGCAGAAGGTCACATGTGAAGGGAGATGTATCAGCAAAAAGTGATTAACCTGCGCAGTTAACCCTTGACTTAGACGAAAAAAATATGCAAACTAAAATGGAGTGAAGTATATTTTATCGACAGGGGAATTTTGTAATGAGTCAAGTGATACTGGTATCATCAGGTAAAGGCGGAACAGGCAAGAGCATGTTCACGGTGAATATGGGAGCAATGCTCGCTTCAAAAGGAGCGAGGGTTATTTTAATTGATTTGGACATGGGATTAAGGAACATGGATCTGTATCTCGGAATGGAGAACAGGGTTGTTTATAATATCATGGATGTAATGTCTGGTATCTGCCGTATTAAGAAAGCGATGATTAAGGTGGATGGATTTGACAGTCTTTATTTCATGGCGGCATCACCGCGCAGGGATGATAGAGATATCACACCTCTTCACATGGAGGTTCTATGTGAGAAGTTGAGCAGAAACTTTGATTTCATAATAATTGACTGCCCTGCGGGAATCAGTCACGTTTTTGATGCGGCAATAGGTGCGGCGGATAAGGCTGTCATAGTTACAGAACCGGAAATTGCATCTTTGCGTGATGCGGATGTAACGGAGAGATATCTTCTTGACAACGGTCTTACCGATATAAGGATAGTGATAAACAAAGTGCGTGTGGATCTCATGAGGAACCACATGGTACCATCACTTGCAGATATTTCGGATATGCTGCAAGGAAAAATGGTGGGAATCATACAGGATGACGATAATATTCACATATCCACAAACAAAGGAATACCGATAGTTTGCAAGAAGGGAACATACATAGAGAAGAATTTCAAAGAAATAACATACAGAATTGTAGTGGACTAGGATGGCCTGGTCCCTTTTTCTTGACTAAAAATTGTAAAAACACTATAATAAAGTGTATGCTTGAAACGAATTATTATGCGAATTATACATATTTGCAAAATAGGTTTTATTATATAGTTATGTAAATTGAGAATTGAATGAGAAGGAGGAAAACAGTATATGCAAAACATACTGATGATTGTTATTGGACTGGCAGCCCTTGCAATCGGGGTGCTGGTTGGATATATACTGCGCAAATCCATTGGTGAGAAAACAATAGGAAATGCCGAAATGAAGGCTAAGAATCTCATCCTGGATGCAGAAAACAGAGCAGAAACACTGAGAAAAGAAATGGTGCTTGCAGCCAAAGAGGAAGCACACGAACAGAGGAATAATCTTGAGAAGGAAATCAGAGAGAGAAGAAGTGAGATTTCCAAATCTGAGAGAAGATTGATTCAAAAGGAGGAATCAATCGACAGAAAACTTGAAAACATAGAGAAAAAAGAAGAAAGCATATCAAACAAAGAAAGAAACATAACTAATAAACTTCAGGAAACAGATAAGCTGGTTAAGAAACAGCTTGAAGAACTCGAAAACATTTCAGGTTATTCAGTAGAAAAAGCGAGAGAAATCATACTCGAAAAGGTCGAACGTGAAGCGAGAAATGATGCCGCAGCTCTTTACAAGGAGATTGAATCAAAGGCGAAGGACGAAGCTGACAAGAAAGCTAAAGAAATTATTACAGGAGCCATTCAGAGATGTGCAGCAGACCATGTAGCTGAATCCACAGTTTCTGTAGTACCGCTTCCAAGCGACGAAATGAAGGGAAGAATAATAGGCAGAGAGGGTCGTAACATAAGAGCCATCGAAACTCTGACAGGCATAGACCTTATCATTGACGATACACCTGAGGCAGTAATTCTTTCAGGATTCGATCCTGTAAGGAGAGAGATTGCCAGATTATCACTTGAGAAATTGATTGTTGACGGAAGAATTCATCCGGGCAGAATTGAAGAAATGGTTGAAAAATCCGAAAGAGAAGTTAATGCCATTATCAAGGATGCAGGTGAACAGGCAACATATGAAGTTGGAATTCACAATCTTCATCCGGAGCTTGTTAAGCTTCTGGGAAGACTTAAATACAGAACATCATATGGTCAGAATGTGCTCAAACATTCGATTGAGGTTTCACATCTGGCAGGACTTATGGCCGGTGAGCTTGGTCTCGATGTGACTTTGGCCAAGAGAGCAGGTCTGCTCCATGATATCGGTAAGGCATTAGACCATGAGAGAGAAGGTACTCATGTTGATATCGGTATTGAGGTGCTCAAGAAGTATAAGGAGCATGACAACGTAATTAACGGCATGGCGGCTCATCATGGTGATTATGAACCGAAATCCATTGAAGCTGTTCTCATTGCAGCAGCAGATGCTCTCAGTGCAGCAAGACCAGGTGCAAGAAGAGAAACTCTTGAATCATACGTTAAGAGACTGCAGAAGTTGGAAGAGATTGCCAATACTACAGATGGTGTTGATAAGTCATTTGCCATCCAGGCAGGCAGAGAAATCAGAATCATAGCCAAGCCTGATGTGGTAAGTGATGAAGGCATCACACTTCTGGCAAGGGATATCAGCAAGAAGATTGAATCTGAGCTTGAATATCCAGGACAGATTAAGGTTAATGTAGTAAGAGAAACAAGAGCGGTTGATTACGCTAAATAGTAAATGAGACGGATGATTTCCATCCGTCTTTTTTTCAGTATTACAGGAAGCGGTAAGAAATGATATATATTGACAACAGTGCGACAACTAAACAGTATGATCAGGTTACTGATTTGATGATAAAATACATGAAAGAGGATTTTGGCAATCCATCATCTCTTTATCAGCTTGGTGTGGACAGTGAGAAGGCAATTAAAAAAGCGAGAAAACAAGTGCTTGACGCCATTGGAAGAACTGATGGTGAGCTGGTATTCACATCGGGAGGAACGGAAGCTGACAATATGGCAATATTCGGTGCAGTCAGAAGTCTTAAGCGTGTGGGAAACAGGATTGTTACATCGAAGGTAGAACATCCGGCTGTTTTGGAATGCTGCAAAAGACTTGAGGGTGATGGCTTCGAAGTCATATATGTGGATGTGGATGATAAGTGCAGAATTGATGAGAAACAACTGGAAAACGCAATTAATGACAGGACTGTGCTGGTCACATTGATGCACGTTAATAATGAAACGGGAACTGTTATGCCTATCGGCAAAGTAAAGCAGATAATGAAGCAAAAGAAGGCACCGGGACTTCTGCACAGTGATTGTGTGCAGAGCTTCGGCAAGCTTAGACTTGCAGAGGAGGCAGACCTTATATCTGTCAGCGGACACAAAATTCACGGGCCAAAAGGAGTCGGCGCACTTTTTATAAGAAAGGGTGTTAATCTTCCGCCATATATTGTAGGTGGTGGTCAGGAAAGCGGCAGACGATCCGGAACAGAGAATGTAGCCGCAATTTCAGGTCTGGGACTTGCTGCAGAAATGTCTTTAAAAACGAGAACTGAGGACATGAAACGAATGAATGAAATCAGGCAGAGGCTGATTGAAGGATTTCGTGAGAATCTGAAGGATATAGTCATCAATAGCCCGGAGGAGTGCGGTGAAGAGCCTGGTCTTGGATGTGCTGCAGTATTAAACGTAACTTTCAAAGGCACAAGAGGAGAGGTTCTCCTACATACCTTGGAGCAGGATGGTATATATGTTTCGACAGGTTCAGCGTGCTCATCGAACAAGAAGGGGCAAAGCCACGTTTTGGAAGCTATGGGTCTTGGATCCAAGGACATTGAGGGCACATTGAGATTCAGCTTCGGAAGATTCAATGAACCGGAAGAGACGGAGGAAGTTATCAATAAGGTAACGGCAGCAGTAAACAGATTCAGGAAATTGGGAAGTTTCAGATAGACAGAATAGGAGAAAACATGGAAAGAAATGAACATATTTTTATTGTGCGATGTGGTGAGGTCGCATTAAAGGGCATGAATAAGCCGTACTTTGAGAGGATGCTGGTTGAAAGGATCAAGAAGCTTCTCAGAAAGTTTGATGGGGTTTCAGTTAAGAGACACGAAGGACTCATCTTTGTCAGAGCTGATATCAGTCTGGATAAGCAGGCGATAATCAAGGAGATTTCAAAGGTATTCGGCGTTGCTTCAATAAGTCCTGCCATTGAATGTGAAAGTACAATGGAATCAATCGGTGAAGCGGCTGTGGAATATATGATGGAGGCCATTGAGGAGCGTGGGGTTAAGACTTTCAAAGTTGAGGCCAAGAGAGCAGATAAGACTTTTCCGGTTAAGTCGCCGGATATCGGAAGACAAATAGGTGCAGCGGTTCTCAAAGGATGCAAGGTTCTTAAGGTTGATGTTCACAATCCGGATTGCCTGCTCTTCGTTGATGTGAGAAGAGAAAAATCATATATATATCAGGATAAGATTCACGGCTTCGGCGGATTGCCTCTTGGCACTAATGGCAAGGGAATGACACTTCTCAGTGGAGGCATCGATTCACCTGTGGCAACATGGATGATGGCTAAGAGAGGCATGATGATTGAGGCAATACACTTCCACTCATATCCGTATACAAGTCAGAGAGCTCAGGAAAAGGTGGAGGATCTGGCAAGTATTGTTGCAACATATTGCGGACGTTTCAAGATGCATGTGATTAATCTGCTGCCGATTCAGGAACAGATTGTATCAAATTGTCCTGAAGAAGAAACAACGATTCTCGTCAGAAGGTTCATGATGAGAATAGCTGAAAGAGTTGCTCGTGATACAGGTTGTGGAATGCTGATTACAGGTGAGAATCTGGGTCAGGTGGCGAGTCAGACTGCGGAAGCACTGGTGGTAACTGATTCTGCAGTATCCATGCCGGTAATGAGACCACTGATTGCAATGGACAAGGTGGATATCATGGATAAGGCCCAGGAAATAGGCACATATGAAACCTCAATACAGCCTTATGAAGACTGTTGCACAGTTTTCCTGCCTAAGCATCCGGTTACCAAGCCAAGACTTGAGAGAATTCTTGAATCAGAAAGCAAGCTTGACTGTGAGGGACTGATAAATGCAGCAATAGAATCTCAGGAAATTATCAACATTTTCCCACAATAAATGAAAAATACGCGCATGCACTCAATGAAAATGCATGCGCGTATATAAAGGCAAGTTTGATTATTGAGTTCGTATGATAATTAGTCTTTGACAGCAATGGACATATATTATATAATGATATGCGTGGTTAATGAGCGCCATTAGCTCAGCTGGATAGAGTAGCGCACTACGAATGCGAAGGTCTGGGGTTCGAATCCCTAATGGCGCGCCAAAAGCCGACAGAATTAGTTCTGTCGGCTTTTTTATGTAATGAAATATTCCTTTGATGCTACAATCAGGGCATATCGGATTATCGATCGAATTTCTTGAAGACTATGCTTCCTGCAAAACCGGCTAAAGTGCCGCAGACCGCTGCAATAGCAAGAGCCAGTACAACTTTAGCAGGGTCATTGAAGGCAAAGGGCGCAAGCATACCGGGTATAGGCGATGCAGTTCCGGGAGCGTTATTTATAATGCCCAGCATAGCAGCTGCGATTCCGGACATTCCTCCACCGAAGAAATTTGAGCCGTATATCGGTATGGGATGAGCAGTTACAATGTCAGCCTGAGTCAGCGGCTCCATCATTACAGCAATAATGTTGCCTTTGTTGCCAAAATGAAGTCGTTTAAAAATCATGCCGTTTGTAAATGATCCGCCGAAGCACGCAATGGCCGCAATTCCCATAGGAAGTCCGGTAAGTCCAAGCATGGCCGTAAGCGCCATTGAACTGAGTGGAGAAGTACAGATCATTTTCATTATTCCTCCGAGGAGAAATCCCATAAGGATAGGAGATGTATTCGTAGCTTCAGATATGGTGCCGCCGATAATGGTAAGAACCTTAGTGACACCGGGATCAACGAAAAGGGCGATTCCTCGTGAAAGTGCCGCCGTGGCGAGAGCACCAATTATAATATTAGGACCTTCAGGAAGTTTCCTTTCAAGAAGAGGTGCCACATGGCCTACGACATATCCGCCGATGAAGCCTGGAAGTATGCCGAATCCACCGGTTGCAACACCACCGCATATGGCAAGAACAGGATTGACTCCCATGGCGACGGGAACCAGAGTAGCGGCAGCCACTCCTCCCATTGTTCCTGATGTTACACCCACATCTTTTAGAAAATCAACTCCAAGAATATCCCCTGCAATATAGCTCAAGATTGCCTCAACAAGAAAGGTGGCAACGGCAGCATTTGCCATGCCGGACATGGCCTCCTGTCCCTTTGGCATTTTGAGACTGAACAGCGAAAATCCTGCAAGGGTTACAAGAAGTAAAACGGTACCGGATAATATAGTCGTCATGTTATAACTCCATTTCAATAGCTTCAATTAATTCACGGCTTTTGGCAAGAACCTCTGAAGACGCACCTGCATTTTGCAGATTCTGATGCAAAACAGTTGCATCAGCGGCTGCCTGTTGCAGAATCGTGTTTTCTTCGGAAGATTTCGTGTCAACGGGTTTTATCACACCATTAACAACAGCCATACCGCTTCTTGGTATTCTGGTTACTATTAGGCCATATTTGACTATTAACAAATAGCATATCAGAACAAGAGCTGAACGAATAATTGCAAATATGAACAGAATAAGCAGGACTCTTGTGCTGATAATTGAGCTTCCCTGTCTGAGAACCAGTTCTATGAAATTGGCAATGAAATCAGGGATAATCAAAAGACAGAATACCCACGGCGGGCGATTTGCCCAATGTTTAAGCTGCAAAATCAAATACAAAATAATACCATATACGGCATAGAATGCGAAGGCAGGCATGCCCTGATCCCATATTGTCGCGGGATCTACGATGCCTCCTTCTGTTTCGAAAACACCAAGAATCATTATGCCTGTCGCCGATAGGAACATCACAGGCAGAATGGCAAATTCCTCAAGAAACAGTATTAGAAGTACGAAAACAATGACACCGGCAGAGATTACGAAGCCTTCTGTAAGCATTTTTACGTTAAGCTGAGCAGCAACAATTACTATGATGCTGTACATAAGCGTATAAATGAACGGGCTTCTTTTTTTCTTTTTCGAGCGGTTCGTATTGTCGAAATGATGTTCGGGTTTACCCATTTTACCTCCTCACTTAGAAAGAAATTCTGAATAACAATAGATGTGCAAATTTTTTCACAACCAATACAGGTTAACATATTTAGGAGGAATTGTGAATGATTGGAGTTAAACGAATGTGGCAAGATTGTTCATTTTGAGATAAAATAAAGGAGTATTAAAAAGTGTTGAATCAGGAAAGAGAGTTACATTAAATTAAGGATGATAAATCAGTTTTCAAGGACAGAGAATCTAATAGGCAAGGAAGGCGTTGACAGACTTAAAGACTGCCGGGTGGCCGTATTCGGCGTGGGTGGTGTAGGTGGATTCGCAGTTGAAGCTTTGGCAAGAAGCGGTGTCGGAACGATTGACATCATAGATAATGACAACATATCCCTTACAAATATAAACCGACAGATAATCGCAACTCACAGTACTGTTGGCAGAAACAAGGTTGATGTGATGTCAGAACGCATCAAGGACATAAATCCTGAGTGCAGGGTTAATGCCCACAAGGTTTTTTACCTGCCTGAAACAGCCGATTTATTTGATTTTGGCGAATATGATTACGTGATAGATGCCATTGATACCGTTGCCGGTAAGCTTCAGATTATAATGGAATCAAAGAAGGCGATGGTGCCTGTTATAAGTGCTATGGGGGCGGGAAATAAACTTGATCCCACAGCATTTAAGGTGGCAGACATAATGGAAACTTCCGTGTGTCCGCTGGCCAAAGTAATGAGGCGTGAACTTCGCAAAAGAGGGGTAGACCATTTGAAAGTTGTATACTCTCAGGAAGAACCGATAAAGGTGAAACATGGTGACGAAGCAGAAACGAAGGGGAAGGAAGGACGACCTGCGCCAGGTAGCATTGCCTTTGTGCCGTCGGTAGTCGGGCTCATAATTGCAGGGGAAGTTATCAAAGATCTTACAGTTAATGCATGAAAATATAAATTAAAAGAAAAAATGAACAATAAATTACTGATTAATAACAAAATTATATATACCATTGCGGGAATAGTGATTTGTTTGCAGGGTGCCTGCGGGATTGATATTGCAGGCTCAGCACTATTTGCTGGATTAGGTGCAGAATATTATGGAGTTGCAGAAATAAATACTCTTTTGGTAGCAGTGAACGTCATATGTGGCATTGTCATATTGGGCACGTATGTTTTCATAGGAATCTCTGCCTTGTGTCGTAAAACAGATATGATAGGTTTCGGCATAGCCGCATGTGCATTGTCCTATGTGATTGTTATCGTAAGAGACATGATAGATGCCGCATGCTATGGAATTTCAAGTTCACTATTTTTGAATATTCTCTGTTTGGCTGTGATGATTATACCAGCAGCGTCACTGCTGGCATCTGTTGCGGAACTGAGAAGATTTATGGTGAATTACAACCTGATATTTTGCATTGCGCCTGTGATAATATTCGTTATGACACTTATTTCTATGTATCCATATCTTGCGGTAGGAAGCAGAATGTTAACTGCTGTTGAGGCACTGGCTCAGATATCGATAATAGTAATCGCAGGAACAGTTATTAACGGTGAGGATTTTGTTGAGAATTCCGGCGTAGATTTCTCTGAGAACTCCAGTGTGGAGTTAACGAGGAAGCAGGTGGATAGAATGCAGAATGAGGGAACTCAGCCTGGCGTAATGGGAGCAGGTTATGTCTACACCGGCTCGACGAAAGTAACGACACAGGAACAAAATAAACTTGAAGAACACGCTAAGAGAACTCTTCATGAGAATAATATTCTTCAAAATAAACAGATAAACGGTATGATGAAATCGGAGTTTTGCAGTTGCAGCTACGAGAAGGGAGAGCTTGCTTTTAGTTTTCCTGTTCAGAAGTGGCAGGCTAACAGAGCAGGTATGATGCATGGAGGCATAATGTGTACCGCCATTGACATGACAGTGGCTGCTCTTGCCAGATTTTATGCAGGAGAGGATTATGCTCCGACTGTAAGCCTTGATGTTAAGTTCATAAGACCGGCGGCAGTGGGAGATATCATAATTGTAAAAGCTTTCGCTGAGGCTAAGGGAAAGAGAATATCACACCTCGGAGCTACAGTAAAATCATCTCGAACAGGTAAGCTGCTTGCTTCTGCGGCATCGGTATATATGAATGTCAATACCGCCGGTAAGATAAATCCTGGTGGACAATGATAGAAGTCGAATCAAATAAACTTGACTTGAAGCGGCTTAATACAATACAATGTGTATTGGAATGTAATTAATTCGAAAGGAAGGCATTATAAATGACAATATTGTTTGTTGCTCTTGCCATAGGAATAATATTAATGATTATTCTGCTCAGAAGCATTGGCAAAAATACAAAGTATAGAATTAAACACGGTAAAGGAATAGAGAAATTTACAGAGATAGTTAAAGTTGTTCTCTTATTCGAAACGGCCATATATATAGTTGTATTCGTGATAGTAATAATCAAGACACTAGCGCTGTAACGTGAATTGAATTAATAAGAACAGAACTGCTGTAACAATCATTTGGGAAAATGATTGTTACAGCAGTTTTTAATTGCAATATGTGGATTATTATCTCTTGCGCCAGATTTTCATTCTGGCAGCTTCCTCTTCAAGCCAAGATCTGAAGTCAGGATGGGCGATTGAAATCAGGCGTTCAGCCCTTTCCCATGATGACGCTCCCTCAAGATTTACAACACCGAATTCGGTTGCAATATAATAAACATAGCTTCGAGGGGAAGTGATGATTTCACCTCTGAAACTTGGGACTATATTGGACCGGAGGATGCCATTTAAATCTCTGAATGTGGAGTTAAGACAAATGAAAGCTCTGCCGCCCCTCGAAATTGAGGCGCCCTCGAGAAAATCAAGCTGACCGCCTGTACCGCTTATCTGACGGATACCTACACTTTCGGAGCTTACCTGACCATAAAGATCGACGCTAATACAACTGTTAATGGATACCATATTGTCGATTCTGCCTATGACTTCAGGTTTGTTTACGTATTCCAGAGGGTACGCCATGACGCTTGGGTTATCGTCCAGCCAGTCATAGAGTTGACGTGATCCTATGGCGAAGCCCATAACACTTTTGCGAGGGTTGATGTTCTTGTATTCGTTAGTCAGTTTGCCTGCGTGGAACAAATCAAGGTAAGCATCAGAGCAAAGTTCGGTATGCATTCCCAGGTTCTCAAGGTCTGATTTTGCCAGAATTCTTGCGATGGCATCAGGCATGCTTCCAACACCAATTTGGAGTGTTGAACCATTGCGAATATACGGTACTATGTTTTCGGCGATTCGGCGTTCCTGCTCTGTAATCGGGATTTCTTTTCGTTCGGGGAAGGGATCGTGAGGTCCCTCAACAACCATATCCACCTGAGAAATGTGAATGCAGTCATCATAGCCACCGCGAACCTTTGGCAGATTTTCGTTGATTTCAAGAATTACAATCTTTGCCTGACGAAGAATCTCAGCCGAGGTTCCTGTATTGATTGAAAAATTAAAATATCCGTGTCTGTCCATTGGAGGTACGGATATCATGGCAACATCAACATCAATAAAAAAGTGATAGTATGCCGTCAGGTTGTGAAAAACCATAGGAGTATAGTAGCAGAGCCCCTGATCGCAGAGTTTGCGTTCGTAAGGTGAGCAATGCCATGTATGATAAACAAAATGCTCCTGACTCGGATCACATTCAACAACATGAAGGGGACCATCAAGCATGTTGCCGCGAATCTTAACGTCTGTAAGCTCGTCCCTGCGTTTGGCAAGTGCACAGTCAAGAAGAGAAGGTTTAGCCGTGGCCGTTGTGTAATCAACCCAGTCGCCGCTATTTACCGCCATGACAGCTTCATCGGGTGTGCGAAGTTTGCTTTTGTACTCAATATAATAGTCCATATATTTTTCCTCTTATTATGAATTAAGATTATTTTCGAGTCCTGCCGCACGGCGCATAGGCTTAAGTGCGAAATGGTTGAAGGCAGCAATTGATCTGCCAACACCAATCATTGCAACTACGGTACCTATCCCTACTCCTACAATTCGATGGAGAGTCAGCAGACCGATGGCACAGGTAATTGCAACACTTGTAACATCGATGGCGTTTTTGCCAAGTCCAAGACCATGCCTCAGCTTGATGCCAACCTCCCTTGCCAGACCGTCCGCAGGATTCGGTATCAGATTCATGGATACGGACATGGATACTCCTATTCCTGTTAAGGCAACTGCAACCAGAAGGAGAATGAATCGTGGCAGGAACCCCTTCAATTCAATTCCTGCTGCATCATATGCCGAACTGAACAGCTGAAGCAGCAGACTGAAAAGAAGTGAATAGGGAATCTGAAGCCACTCGGATTTTTTACGCCTGTCTCCCTCAAGAAATATTTCGATGCACGTGAAAAGGGCATACATTACGAATGCCAGTGCCGCGAAATTAAGGCTCGTTATTTCTGACACAGAAAAGGGCATGCTGATAAGGGGCGAAACACCCAGAGCGGTCTTAGTGTTCAGAGTAATGCCAAGAGCGAGAATCATCATGCCTGCAACATAAATTGTAATTCTGTTAAATAATTTCCTCTTGCTAGAATCGATCACTATACTGTATGAGACTGCGGATATAACCTGTTTGAGTCCTTTTCCTTCCTGTATCCATTACCGTTGAATAATACACAATCGATGCTTCAAAAGAATCATCGGATGTGCGCACTATTGCATATGTTCCGTCGGAGCCGTCTCTTGGCTGTGTGAGACTTCCGGGATTAACGAAATGAATACCATCAATTTCGTCAATAAGCGCCACATGAGTATGACCGTATATTACCGCAATACAGTCGTGTTCCTCGGCCAGATAAAGGAGTCTTTGGGTATTATAATTAACGTCCTGCATATGTCCATGGGTCAGGAGTATGTTACCGCATTCGCATTTGACTATTTCATAATCATCACGACTCATACTGCCATCACAGTTTCCTTTGACACATACTGTGGGAACGTGAACCTCGCTGCCAAAATCAATCCCGTCTGTTATGTGATCTCCTGTATGGAGAATCAAATCCACATTTTTGAGCTTCTCATAAATATCGCGTACTTTATTAAGTTTACCGTGTGTATCACCTATTACTAAAATCTTCATGTAACAAGTTTAGCACAATTGGGAAACATTGACTATATGCGTTTTTTCAAGTAAAATTAAATGAAAATAATTGTAATGAGGATGAAACAATGGAAGAGAAAATAACAAACGTAATTACCGATGGTCAGGATCTGGCAGACAAGGCGGCAGAACTCAAAACAAAGGGCGTTACTGATGTGACAGTGACGGTGGATACATTCAATCATACCAGATATGAGAAGGTTACAAAGGGTAAACATCTGCAGCCGGTAATTGACGGTATTAATGCTGCAACGAAGGAAGGACTTAAGATAAGACTTAATGTATCCATTAAGGAAGGCTTTAATGAAGATGAAGTACTGGATTTCCTGCAGCTTACTTTCCAGCATAAATACGATGTGGTTTTCATGCCTACCATCAGCTATGACCTGCTCAAAAGCAAGATGCCGGCACTGAGAAAAATCGAAGGTGATTTTGACGGCATTGAGTTTTATAAATATCCGAGTGCAATTGGCAGAATAGGATTCCTTTTGAACTAGGAGATTAAAGATGCAAAACGAAAAACTATACAGCATGCAAAAGGAGTTTGCCGGATACCTTAAATCAGATGTTCTACTCAAGGAGGCCATTAAGGAAATATGTGTCAAGGACATGATTAGGGGATCTCTGGTGAGCAGGAATGCTCATAAGGATAAGGTGCAGATAGAGACTATACTCAATGGTGAACTTCAGAGAGACCTGCCTGTAAAAGATTACATTTTCATACAGAACTTCAGAGATGTTATCAGAGTCGCTTTCATCTGCCTTGAAATGGGCAATTATCTGGATAAATATCTGCTCTTGAGTTCTTATCGGACTCTCAAGGAGGATGAAACTGCATATTACCGCAAGACGAATCCTGTAATATATGCAATAAATCATGTGCCGGCACATTCTCTTGACATTGAAGATAAACTTGATGACTGTTTAAGAAGAATTTACAAAAGGGAAGCCGGTAGTGATGTAGTGCTCAAGGCAATGTACATTCATAACAAGATTATGGATATATATCCCTTTGAAGAGTACAGTGCAGAGCTTGCAGTGTTCGCAATGAACTACTATCTGCTTGAACAGGGCTTCATGCCCATAAGTATGGATATAAGCAGGACTGACTATCTTGAGATGGTAAGCGAGAATCTCAAAGGTCATAAGTTGGAAGAGTTTTATGGGTTCCTAAAAAAATCAATAGAAGATAAGCTTGAGGGAACTATTGAGGCCTGTCGGGAATACGTAGAAAGCAACAGACTTGAATGAGCGATATCATTAAAAAACTCCCGCAATTGTGAATACAATTGCGGGAGTTTTGTGTATGACTATTTTTTTATTGCATCCAGCTGCTCTCTGACGCTTGCGAAGGAAGTGGAGCCTGTGGATTTCTTTGCATTGACGCAAGCCTCGGCGGTAATATTCTCATATATATCCTCATCGAATTTATCCGAGAACTCTTTGAGGGTTTCAAGAGGAATGTCTTCAATGGCTGTGTTGTTGTTAACACAGTACAATACAATCTTTCCGATAATTTCATGACAGTCTCTGAAAGGAATTCCTTTGCGAACCAGATAGTCAGCGGCATCGGTTGCATTCATGAATCCATTTTTGACAGCTGCCCGCATGGTATCCTTGTTAAATGTAACGGTGCTAATCATCTCTGTGAAGATTCCGATGGAAGCCTTGAGCGTATCGACAGCATCAAATACCGGCGGCTTGTCTTCCTGCATGTCTTTGTTATATGCGAGAGGGAGACTTTTCATAAGGGTGAACAGGGTAATCATGTCACCGTAAACTCTGCCGGTTTTGCCTCGGATAAGTTCAGCCATGTCAGGATTTTTCTTTTGCGGCATTATACTGCTGCCTGTACTGAAGGCATCATCCATATCTATGAAACCAAATTCAGTGGAGTTCCATAGAATAAGCTCTTCGCAGAATCTGCTAAGATGCATCATTACTATGGAAGCGTCAGAAAGGAATTCCAGTGCAAAATCACGGTCGCTTACAGCGTCAATGCTATTGGGACAGATGCCGTCAAAGTCAAGTTCCTTCGCCATGAAATGTCTGTCGGTGTCATATGTGGTGCCGGCAAGCGCGCCGCTTCCCAGCGGCATAAGATTAAGTCTTTTCCTGCAATCGGCAAGGCGCGAAGCATCTCTGGAGAACATCTGGTAGTAGGCCAGCATATAGTGAGCCAGAGTAACGGGCTGAGCTCTCTGCAGGTGAGTGTAGCCAGGCATAATCGTTTCCTGATTAGCTCTGGCAATTTCGTAAACAGTGTCCTTAAGCTTCTCTATGAGAGCAATGATAAGGTCGATTTCCTGCCTCATGTAAAGTCTGAAATCCACGGCAACCTGGTCGTTACGGCTTCGTGCAGTGTGAAGCTTCTTGCCGATATCGCCAATTCTTTCGGTTAGAACGGCCTCAATATTCATGTGAATATCTTCGTTTTCGATAGTGAATTCGATTTTGCCAGCTTCGATATCTTCCTTTATCTGAGCCAAAGTGGAAACAATAGTATCTGCCTCTTTTTGAGTCAGTATTCCCTGCTTAGCCAGCATGCGTGCATGGGCTGTGCTGCCCTGAATGTCCTGAGCATAGAAGCGCTGATCGAACTGGATTGATGCGTTGAATTCGTTTGCTGATTGTGTTGCAGATTTGGTGAACCTGCCCTTCCACATTTTTGCCATATTGTATATCTCCAATCTGTTATTGATTCAGTAATTTATGTATACGAAACAATTTTACACTAAAACCTTTTCGGGGGGAAGTTGTTGGATATATGATTTTTTGATATAATCTATAATAAGGACGAAGGAAGGATTATTTAAAATGGCGGTATTTGATTTTAGCAAAATTCCGGAAGCAGGCAAGGAGCCTGTGTGTACATATGAGATATTTTACAGTAACGAAAAGGAAATGACAGCCGACAACCCAGTTGTGGTAGTCAGCAATGTAGATGAATTGTGGGATGATTTATCTATCGGCATGTTTACAAATCCTGTGAAAAAGACGAGCTTTGAATTTGAGACTGAGTCCGGTGTCAGGTCTGCGGACATAACTGAAATCGACGCGAGATTCGTCAGTCTGATTCAGTGGCTTGGAGAAAATCATATCAAGGTAAGACTTGACGGAGTCAACAAGGACAGAGGATATTGCGTTTACGGCATAAGTGAGATTGCCCTTGGAAGCGGCACCAAGCTCAGTGCTGAGGACGGATTCCTTCAATATATGATTCAGAGACTTTTGGCTAGCAACGCACCGTCAGAGTCAGAGCTTGAACACGAGGTGCTTGAGGATTGCGATGCCATGAAACTCACATCTCTTCAGAGTATCACTGATTTCATAAATTGCGCGGGCAGAACTTTGCCTGAAAACATAAGGGTGTGGGCAAGCAGAAATCTGGCGGTGGCAAGATCAAATGAGGTTACACCGGCGGAGAGAAGGCATGCACAGAGAGCACTCAGCATAATGATGAACGTTCAATGGAAAAATAATTTCTTTGAGTCTATAGACCCTGTTGAGGCAAGAAGAATTCTCGATGAGGAACTTTATGGTATGGAGTCGGTAAAGCAGAGAATCATTGAGACAATTATTCAGATTAACAGAACACATACACTTCCGGCATACGGAATTCTGCTCATAGGACCGGCAGGTACAGGTAAATCTCAGATAGCCTACGCTGTTGCAAGAATACTCAAATTGCCGTGGACAACTTTGGATATGAGTTCAATTAACGATCCGGAACAGCTTACAGGAAGTTCAAGAATATATTCTAATGCCAAGCCGGGTATGATAATGGAGGCGTTTTCTCATGCGGGAGAGTCAAATCTCGTATTCATAATAAACGAACTGGATAAGGCGAATAGCGGTAAAGGAAGCGCCAATCCGTCGGATGTCCTTCTGACGCTTCTGGATAATCTGGGATTTACAGACAATTATATGGAATGTATGATTCCTACATCCGGGGTATATCCCATTGCAACAGCCAATGTTAAAGAGGATATTAGTGCGCCACTGCTTTCCAGATTTGCAGTTATCGAATTGCCGGATTATACAGATGATGAGAAGAAAATTATATTTTCAAGGTTTGCATTGCCTAAGGTCATCGATAAGATGGGTCTTAGGGAAGAGGAAGTTCAGGTTACCGAATCAGGGCTGAATCAGATTATGGCCGTGCACAGAGGCAAAAGCGGCATAAGAGACCTGGAGCAGATGGCTGAACATATGGCGGCCAATGCCCTGTATAGGATTGAAGTTGAGGGGCTTAAGCAGGTTGTATATGATGAAAGTGAGGTTATTAAACTCCTTGGGGAGTAAGTTTGAATAGATGTCTTTTGAAAGGAGGATGTTATGAAATTTTTCAGATGTGATCATTGTGGCAATTTTGTAGGGATGATCAAAGATTCGGGTGTGCCGATGATGTGCTGTGGTCAGAAGATGACCGAGGTTGTTGCAGGAACAACGGATGCGGCTGTAGAGAAGCACGTTCCTGTTGTAACTGTGGGTGGTAGTTCTGTTAAGGTTGTAATAGGCTCCGTTGAACATCCTATGGTTGAAGAACATTATATTGAGTGGGTTGCAATAGAAACCGAAAAGGGTGTGCAGCGCAAGGTGCTGAAGGCAGGAAATATGCCTAAAGTTGAATTCGCTCTCACTGCAGATGACAAATTCATTGCGGCATATGCTTACTGCAATCTCCATGGACTGTGGAAGTCGGAATAACTACAACAAGAAAGATATGAGAGATGGGTCTTAGGGTCCGATGATTAAGCGAAAAGGGATGTTGCTGCGAGCAACATCCCTTTTCCGTAGTATGACGTCATGCGTCAGTTTGCTATCGTTTATTTGTTGTTTTCATTTTCCAGTTCTTTCAGCTTCATTGCACGAACCTTGAGAGGCAGACCCCACAGGGTGATAAATCCGGCCGCATCATGATGATCGTACATATCTCCTGTTGTGAAGGAAGCCAGACTTTCGCTGTAAAGTGAGTAAGGTGATGTAGTTCCGGCCTTAATTATGTTGCCCTTGTAGAGCTTGAATTTAACCTCGCCTGTTACATATTTCTGTGTTGACTTAACGAAGGCTATCATTGCTTCATTGACAGGTGTGAACCATTTACCTTCATAAACTGTCTGTGCCATTCTGTTGCCGATATCTTTTTTGAGATCCATAGTAGCACGGTCGATGACAAGTTCTTCAAGCTGCTGATGAGCTTCCATAAGAATAGTGCCTCCCGGAGTTTCGTATACGCCACGTGATTTCATTCCTACTACTCTGTTTTCAACGATATCGCATATGCCGATCCCGTGCTTGCCGCCAAGTTCATTAAGCTTTCTTATAATGTCAGCAACCTTCATCTCTTCGCCGTTAACTGATACAGGAACGCCTTCAACGAATTTCATAGTAACATATTCAGCTTCATCGGGAGCATTTTCCGGAGAATTACCAAGTACCAGCAGATGGTCATAATTAGGTTCCAGTGATGGATCTTCAAGTTCAAGACCCTCATGACTCAGATGCCAGAGATTTCTGTCACGTGAGTAGCTCTGATCTGTTGAGAAAGGAAGGTCGATACCGTGAGCCTTGCAGTAATCAATCTCTGCCTGACGTGAATCCATCTGCCATCTGTCATCTCTCCATGGAGCGATAACCTCGATGTCGGGAGCCAGTGCTTTGATACCGAGTTCGAATCTGATCTGATCGTTACCTTTGCCTGTTGCACCATGGCAGATTGCTACTGCGCCCTCTTTGCGGGCAACGTTAACGAGAGCCTTAGTGATAACAGGGCGAGCCATAGCTGTGCCGATAAGGTATTTATGCTCATAAACCGCATCAGCCTGCACGCACGGCATAATGAAATCCTCTGCGAATTCATCAACAACGTCTTCAATGTAGAGCTTGCTTGCTCCGGAATATGCGGCTCTTTCTTCGAGACCGTCCAGTTCTTCACCCTGTCCGCAGTCTACGCAGCAGCAGATTACATCGTATCCGTAGGTTTCCTTGAGCCATGGAATGATTGCTGTTGTATCCAATCCGCCTGAATAAGCCAGAACAACTTTTTCTTTAGCCATAATGTTTATCCTCCGTGTTTAAAAATCAATTAATATGTATAAATATTCAACAAAAACCAATAAAAATACAAATTCTGCTACCATTATACATTAATTATGCATAAATTCAAGTCCCCAAAATAAAAAAATAAGAAATGGAAAAGGCAGCTAAAAATTGCAAGACATTAATTACAAAGTGTTGTAGAATATAAAGTGAATAGGTACATATGAGGGAAGATTTATGAAGATTAGACTGGACAGGGACAATGTAAGATGGGGAATTACGGCATTTATTGTTGTAGCATGCTGTCTGCTTCTGTATTTCGGACTTTTAAGGTACGAGGCGGTCAGCAATGTAATGACAAAATTTTCCGATACGATGAAACCATTCGTATGGGGTTTCGTGTTCGCATATCTGCTGTGTCCGATATACAACTTTTTTGTAAGGAAAGTGTATGCATTCCTGCGTAGTCATGGTAAGCCACTCAAAAGCGACCTCATACTTGCAAAGGTCAGTGGCACCATAGTATCTCTGGCGATTCTGATAATAGTTGTGGCCGGAATTTTATGGATGATAATACCGGGTGTCTACGACAGTATCGTTAATATTATAGAAATTATTCCTGCGAGCAAGGATATGTTCCTGGCGTGGATAGACAGCAAGCTGCAGAATTTCCCAATTGCAGAGGCCAAAATGTCAGGATACATAAACAGCTGCACAGACAATCTGATTAAATTCGCTACAGAGACATTCATACCTCATTATACGACTATAGCATCGGGAATATCATCGAGTATCATTGGTGTTGTCAGTATGGCCAAGAACATTGTAATCGGAATAATCATCAGCGTTTACTTCCTGAACAGCAAGGACATATTTGCCGCACAGCTCAAGAAACTAATATTTGCTATTTTTAAAGAAAATCATGCAGAGAAGACTCTCGAGATTGCACGCTTTACAAACAGTGCTTTCGGAGGATTCATCAGCGGTAAGATTATTGACTCGGGGATTATCGGGCTTATATGCTTCCTGGGCATGACACTTTTTGGATGGGAGTACAGCCTGCTCATCAGCTGTATTATAGGAATAACAAACATCATTCCTTTCTTTGGCCCATTTATTGGTGCTATTCCATCAATATTGCTTTTGATAATGGTTAATCCTACACATGCCATTTATTTTGGAATTTTCGTTGTTATTCTTCAACAATTTGACGGCAACATTCTCGGTCCTAAAATTCTTGGAGAAAGTACCGGAATACCGAGTTTCTGGGTATTGTTCTCAGTACTTGTGGGCGGAGGTCTTTTCGGTGTAGTGGGAATGATTGTGGGAATTCCTATCTTCGCAGTGACATTCTACTACGGCTCGGAAATCATCAATGCCAGGCTGGCCAACAAAGGGTTTTCTACGTCGTTGGTGGATTACAAGATTGATTCATATAGAAGCACCACCAGGATTGTGGCTGAACGCAAAGGAATAGCGAAACTCGTGCATAAGATAAGACAAAAATACAAGGACGGTAAAAAAAGAGAAAATGACGACAGCGACAATGAATAGCAATATTACATCAAAACTCGGGAGCATTGTTGATAGCTCTCACATATATATCAATGCCGCAATGGACAAATACACTTCTTTTAGAGCTGGCGGCAAGGCTGCTGTACTTGTTGAACCGGATTCTGCAGAGGAACTCAAAGGAATTTTGAAGCTGCTGCACGAAGAGAATTGTCCTCATACGGTTCTCGGCAACGGATCTAATGTTCTTGTCAGAGATAGCGGTTATGATGGAGTGATAGTAAGAATAGGTAAGGCATTCAGCAGCATAAAGGTTGACGGAGATAGCCTTGTCTGTGGCGGAGGTGCACTTATGTCCGCAGTGGCAAGAGAAGCTCTCAATGCAGGGCTGACAGGCTTTGAATTTGCATCAGGCATTCCTGGATCCATAGGTGGGGCTGTATTTATGAATGCAGGTGCCTATGGTGGAGAAATCAAAGAAATTCTCAACAAGGTACATCTGATATCTGCAGATGGAACCCGCGATTTTTGTATGACCGGAGAAGAACTGGACATGAGCTACAGGCACAGTCTTATTCAGGAGACGGGAGACATTGTAGTCGAGGCGGAGCTGAAGCTTAAAAAGGGTGACGCAGATGCAATCAGAGAGACAATGGCTGAACTGACAGCCAGACGCAATTCCAAACAGCCGGTGCAGTACCCGAGTGCAGGAAGTACATTCAAAAGACCTGAAGGGTATTTCGCAGGTAAACTGATTCAGGATGCGGGCTGTAAAGGTCTGCAGATTGGTGGCGCGCAGGTATCGGAACTGCACAGTGGTTTTATTATTAATAAGGATAGTGCGACAGCAACTGATATTCTTCAGCTGATGGAAGTGGTTGCTGCCAAAGTATATAATGATTTCGGTGTTCATTTAGAACCGGAGGTACGCATAATTGGATAATAATATTGAAAAAATCGTAGACAAGTATGAACTTGTCTACGATTTGCATACACACACAACATACTCACACGGCAAGGGTTCTGTTGAGGACAATGTGAGAGAAGCGTTTAACAAGGGACTTGAATATGTCGCAATAAGCGACCACGGTCCGGGGCATCTTACCTACGGCATAAACAGGGATGATCTTGTTAATATGCGAAATGATATAGAGAAAATGAACGTGAAGTATCCCAAGATGCACGTTCGCATGAGTGTTGAAGCAAACACCCTTTGCAAACCCCCTTATCTTGACATAAGACCGGAGGAATTCGAGGAATTCGATTTCGTCATTGCAGGATATCACTATGGGGTATTCGGAGGCAACATGATAAGAAACTGGCTGTGGAACAAGGGAATCAGGATTGGCGAAGAGTCCCTAAGACGGTCAAATACTCAAATGGTAATTAACTGTCTGAGAAATAATGATATAGCGATTCTTACCCATCCGGGAGATAAGGGTCCCTTCGATCTTGAAGCGATTGCAGAGGTGTGTGTTGAAACAGATACGCTTATGGAAATCAACACGTGGCATGGTCATCTGACGTGTGAGGAACTCAAGCTTGTGGCTGCCAATCCTCGTGTGAAATTCATAATAAGCAGTGATGCACACACACCGGAAAGGGTAGCAGATTTTAAATCCGGATTAAGAAGAGCACTTGAGGCAGGTGTTGATCCGGCAAGGATCGTCAATATCAGAGAGGTGGTATAAAAATGAAGGTGGTTATTGTCACCGGTCTATCAGGAGCAGGCAAAACACAAACAATAGACTGTCTAGAAGACATGGGATTTTATTGTATTGAAAACATGCCTCCTGCACTTATTAAGAGCTTTATTGCATTAAGCAGCAGCGGTAACGGAATTGACAGAGCGGCTTTTACGGTAGATGTGAGAGGCGGAGAACTTTTCGCTGATTTATCGGATGTTTTGAGAGATATGCGTGAGGAGGGTATCGAATACAAGATTATTTTCCTGGAAGCATCAGACTCGACACTTATCAAAAGGTACAGTGAGACAAGAAGGCCACATCCTTTGGCAGACGGTGGACCAGCACTAAAGGGAATCAGCAAGGAAAGGGAGATGCTTAGTATGCTCCGTAACGATGCTGATTATGTCATAGACACATCAAATCTCAAAACCGCACAGCTTTGGGCAGAAATCAAGCATATTCTTGATGGTGAGGAATCAGAAAAAAGCTTCATGATCAATATCATGTCCTTTGGATACAAAAAGGGGATTCCTATAGGCGGGGAACTTGTATTTGACATGAGATTCATTCCGAATCCGTACTATGTTAAATCCCTGAGAAAGCTGACCGGTAACAATAAGAAGATACAGGATTACGTGCTTAAACATCAGATAACACAGGACTTCCTGGACAAGGCCATGGAAATGATTGAGATGCTGATTCCGTTTTATATCAAAGAAGGCAAATACAATCTGGCTGTATGCATCGGATGTACAGGCGGTCATCACAGGTCAGTGGCAGTGGCAAATGAATTGAATAGGCGACTTACAGAGAAGGGAAGAAGGACTACCCTTGAGCACAGAGATATCAAGAAATAGGATAACAGAATAATGTCATTCGCATCAGAAACAAAAAACGAACTATCCAGGATAATTCCGAGCAAAAAATGCTGTCAGCTGGCGGATATTGCCGGCTTTATGAGAGTCGGTGGGAGCATCGGACTTGCCGGAATGGGAAAATTCAAAATATCAATGTCGACCCTCAATTTAGCTGTAGTAAGGCACTACAAGCAGCTTATTAAAGAATATTTTTCTGTGGACGTAAGCATAGAGATGGGTCAGGGCAACGGCATAGAAAAAAGCAATATGTATACTATAACCCTCGGCCCTGAGGAAAACAGTGAGCAGATTCTCAGAGAGGTGGGAATTCTTATGGTGCGTGAAGGAATGAACTCCATAAGCGACCAGATATATGACGGAATCATAAGAACCAAGTGTTGCCGCAAGTCGTTTCTTAGGGGAGCATTCCTAGCCACAGGCACTGTCAGCAATCCGGAGAAGGGATATCATTATGAGATATTCACCAGCTCTGAACGAATTGCTAAGGATATACGCAGAGTGTGCAATACTTTTACGGATATTACAGCTAAAGTAGTGAAGCGAAAACGTGGATACGGTGTGTACATCAAGGCCAGGGAGCAGGTGAGAGACATGCTGGGAATTATGGGAGCATCAAGTCAGTTCTTTGAATTCGATAATGTAATGATGATGAAGGACTTGATGTCTCAGACACGCAGAGAAAATAATCTGGATAATGCCAACATTGACAAGGCTATTGTAACTGCTGAACACCAGATTGAGTGCATCAAGCGAATTGATGAATATCATGGTCTGGATTCACTGTCACCTAAGTTGCAAGAAGCGGCCCTTGCCAGAATGGAGCATCCGGAATTGAGTATTCAGGAATTGGGGAGCATAATGAATCCACCACTTAGCAAATCGGGAATTAACAACAGGCTAAGACGAATAGTCGATATGGCAGAGGGACTGCCAGGAGGTAGGAAATGAGTGAATTCAGCACAACATGGAGAGTGCAGTATTATGAGACTGACAAGATGGGAATAGTTCATCACTCCAACTATATAAGATATTTTGAAACAGCCCGAACTGAATATATCAGGGAGTGCGGGCTTGCATATGATGACATGGAGAAAGCAGGCATATGGATGCCTGTTTTGAACGTTAATGTGCAATTCAAGACTCCGGCTGTATATGATGAAATAATCAGAATCAGGTGCCGCACCGCCAAGGTGAGAGGTGCCAGCGTGGATCTCCAATATGAAATCAGCAATTATGAAACGGGCGAGGTGCATGTGACAGGTTCAAGCTCTCACGGATTCACAACACCGGAGCTGAAGCCTATTAAAATTAAGAGGGATGCACCGGAAATTTACAGGATTTTTGAGAAAGCAAAAGAGGAATGTGATGAATAAAGGGGATAGAATCGAAATTTTAATCGAGGATATGAGCTTCGAGGGTCAGGGAATCGGCCGCTGGGAGGGAATTGTAGTATTCGTGCCACATACGGTTCCAGGTGATAAAGCACTGGCTGAAATTACTAAGGTAAAGAAGAACTACTGCTTTAGCAGACTTGTGGAAATTATTGAGGAATCTCCGGACAGAATCGATGAGTTTGATTGCGAATCATGTGATAAAGGCTGCGGTGGCTGTGTATACAGCAAACTCAGCTATGAGGGACAGCTGAAGCTTAAGGAGCATCAGGTTCGCGAAAAAATTGCACGACTTGGAGGTATCGAGGATCCTTTGATCAGACCGATTATCGGTATGAATGAAGATGATAATGAGGGTATGGGTCCATACAGATACAGAAACAAGGCTCAGTTTCCGGTAAGCACAGGTGGCATCATAACGAGAAAAGGTGGCATCGTCGAAAATCTAGGTGAGCCGGCAGTAGGATTTTATAAGAACAAAAGTCATCAGGTTGTGGATTGCCCGGACTGTTACATTCAGTCTATGGCTGCTATGGCCGCTGCGGATGCCCTGCGTACTTTTATGGAAGAAGATAATATTACTGCGTGGGATCCCAAATGGGAGAAGGGTCTGATACGTCATCTTATCGTTAAGACCGGATTCATGACAAAAGCTGTAATGGTGATTCTTGTAATAAACGGAAAGGGCATTCCTAATGCCCAGAAACTTGTAGAAATGCTGGATGATGCTGTTTATGAAGCGGGATACAATCTTGAAAGCGTTGCCATAAACATAAACAAGGAAGCAAATTCCAAGGAAATCATGGGCGATGATACACAGATTATTGCGGGAAGCAATGTAATCAGCGACATGATTGGGGATTTAACATTTGAAATTTCACCGACGAGTTTTTATCAGGTTAATCCCGTTCAGGTGACACGCCTTTATGATACAGTTCACCGCTATTGTGAATTTGATAGTTACGCAGAACCACCTGTGATTATGGATCTTTATTGTGGGGTAGGAACTATCGGACTTTATTGTGCGGACAAGGCTGAGGCTGTGGTTGGCATTGAGGTTGTAAAGGACGCGGTTGTAAACGCCAACAGAAACGCGGTTGTAAATAGTATCGTCAATGCACGATTCATTCAGGGTAAAGCAGAAGAAATTCTGCCGGAGTACATCTCCGGAAACAACTCATCGGATGAACAGCTGACAGACCAGCTGAGAAGAAGCCGCATCGCCATAATGGATCCGCCAAGAGCCGGCTCAAAACCTGAACTTCTAGATGCAATCGCCGAATCCAACGTGGATAGGATAATATATGTCTCATGCGACCCGGCAACTTTGGGCAGAGATATTAAATATCTGGAAAGCATAAGATTCGAATTTTGCGAAGCAACACCAGTGGACATGTTCCCATGGACCGGCCATGTGGAGACGGTCTGTTTGCTGTCAAGAAAAGATAAATAAGAGCCAAAAAGTGGCGTATTTCCGGGCTTTTTGCGAGGTTAGCATCATCAGAGAAGCCTTGCGGAAAGCTCGGTTTTCTTGTATGGAAACATATCTACTTTTTAGTCTGACCGGAGAAAAAGTGGATGGTCGAGAAAATGCGGTAGGGTTTAGGCTGTGGATTAGATGTCATAGGTTGTGGCACTGGGATTGTTGTCAGCGTCGACCGCAGTTTAAGCCACTCGATACTAAGAAGCAGACTTGGCAGTGAAATAGATGACAGGAGGAAATAAACATGAGCGAGATTAACTTTCAAGAGTATGAGTATTATATGAAAAATCGACCGCATGTTGTAATACTAGGTGCTGGTGCTAGTTGCGCAGCGATACCGACAGGAGATAAATACGGAAGAAAAATATCTGCGATGAGCGGTTTTATTGATAAACTGGGGTTAAATGAAATAATCTCAAAAGTATCGATTCATACTTCATCAGATAACCTTGAAGATATATATATGGAATTGGATGAGAGAAGTAAAAATGAGTCGGACTGCAATGCAGTGAAAAATGAATTAGAAAATGTCATTCGATATTATATGAGTGATTTTGAATTGCCGGACGAGCCAACTATTTATGATTTCCTAGTTATGAGTTTGACCAACAAGGACTTAATCGCAACATTTAACTGGGATCCATTCTTGGTTCAGGCAATAGGAAGAATACAAAAGTATACGGACAATATTCCACAAGTAGCGTTTCTTCATGGTAATGTTGCAGTTGGGTATTGTTCAGATGATAATGTTATTGGGAATGTTGGTAGGATATGTAGATGCGGAAAAGCATTAAAGCCTATGAAACTACTTTTTCCAATTAAAAACAAAGATTATTCAAGCGATGAAGCAATAGCAAAATCGTGGAAACAACTGAAAAATGCGCTTGAACGGGCATATATGGTAACTATATTTGGGTACAGTGCACCTAAAAGTGATGCTGAGGCTGTTGCCATGCTTAAACAGGCGTGGGGAGCTGTTGATGATAGAAAGTTAGAAGAAATCGAACTTGTAGATATTAGGGATGAGCAGACGGTAATAGATTCATGGGATCAGTTTATTCACACGCATCACTATTCCTATCATACCAGCTTTTTTGATACAACTTTAGCAAGATGTCCACGGAGAAGTTGTGAAGCGACGTTTGATAGATTGATGAATTGCATCTGGTTAGATGGGAATAAAGGTTTTAAGGAAGGAATGAGTTTCTCAGATATAGATGAAATGACATATAAACTGATAATTGAAGAAGAGCAAAATAAAGGTAAGAAAGAAGCACTTTCAAATCCATATCATTGATTCGCGAAAATTACAAAGCCTATTATAGAAAAAATAGGAGGTACTTCATATGGCAGTAGTACAAGATGCATTTTTTATTCCTGATGATATAGCAACAGGATTAGCAACCGGTTTATATCGAAGAATCGGTAGTGTAGTTCGGTATGCAACTGGGCCCAATAAGGGTCGTATTGTAAAGCATTTAGATCCAGTGAATTTAAAAGCGGTTGAACAAGCACAAGGTATTGGGGTTAAAACATTACAATTTGTAAAGCAACATAAAAAGGGAACAATTATTACTGTGGTGAGTGCAGCAGCGGTAGGAACGGGATTAGTTATCTATAATAAGATGAAAAATCATGAACCAAAAGTTCTGATAAAATTTAGAGTGGCATTGAGAGCCTACATTGAGGCAATTCGTAAGGGTAATATGGACATTGATAAGATAAATGATTTGATGGAATGCTTAGGCGCACTGAAGGAGTATAAAGATTACGATAAAATCAGTATACAACTTACAACAGAGGAGCTAGAAGTTCTTGTAGGACGTATTTATGATTATACAGTTAAATTAGCCAAAGATAATGATGTCGAACTATCAGATGAGGAATTATTACAAAAGAATAATAGTGATACAATCATTAACCTTGAAATGTATCTAAAAGCACAGAAGAGAATATTTTCGGCAGTAGCATGATAAGGAGAAATCAAAATGGGTTTATTCGGTAATTTGTTTAAAAGTGAATTTGAAAAATGGGTAGAAGGGGCTTCTCATGAAGAACTTTCTGAAGCGTATGAAGAAGAGAGACAAAAGTGGATAAGAGAAGGGTATAATGGTGGAACTGGTGAAAAGACAGCAAAGATGAATCGCCTAAACACTGAAATTAGTAAGCGTGTAGCGGAAGAATGGGAAAATGACCCACGTAGAAACAAAGACCCAAATTTCCGATGGACAGATGCCAATCGTTGGGATAAAGATTAATGTTTAAAGGCTCCCCATCACCGGATTAGTTCCAGTGGTGAGGAGCCTTTGCGCGTTATGAAATTATGCATCCACATCGATACTAACACCAGATTTCAATTCGACGGTGATGTGGTCATCCCAGATGGTGATCTGTTTGATCCAGCGTCGCACCAGCGATTCGTCAAATTCGGTGAGGTGGTTAGTCTGCTGTGCAATATAATCCTGCAGATCATTGATTCGTTTTATCTGCTCGTCTCTTGCGGCAGTATCGACGGTGGTTTGCTGGCGGAGTCCTCTAAGCCTGAATATTTCATCGGCAATCTCATCATAGGCTTCTTTGCTCTGGGCTTTCTGGATAAGCTCTTGCTGTAGGGCCATCAGCTTCTCATCGATGTTTTCAACGGAGGTTGCCTGCGAAGCTCGGATGACTGAGGCAATGTTTAGCTGTAGCTGTGCCTGATAGCCACTTTTGTCTCCGAGCATCTGGTTGATTGCCTTGACGACAGCATCCTGAAGGACCAGTTCGTTAATGGTTCTTGCATGGCATTCCAATCCGGTGGATTCCAGCCTGCTGATGCAGCGCCAGACGATAGATTTAACTCCACGATTGTTCCAGTGGAGCCTTCGGAACATTTCACCGCATTCGCCGCAGATGACGATTTGGGAGAAGCAGTGATTGCAACTATAGCTTCGTTTCTTGCCGTTGGCACTGGTTTTGACCACTCGCCTGCGGACCAGCTCTTCTTGAACCTGTAAGTAGATGTCTTTCGGAATAATAGCTTCGTGGTTACCTTCTACATAGTACTGAGGGACGAGACCGTTGTTCTTGACTCTGGTTTTGTTCAGAAAGTCTGTTGTGTAGGTTTTCTGGAGCAGGGCATCGCCGATGTATTTCTCGTTTCGGAGAATCTTGTTGATGGTGCTAGTGTGCCACCTTTTTCCTCCGGCTCCGGTAAGAATACCGTCACGTTCCAGCCCGGCGGCAATCTTATCCATACTGAGACCTTCTAAATATTCTCGATAAATACGCTTTACGATTTCTGCCTGCTCTGGGTCGATGATGAGGTTGCCGTCCGCATCCTTCGTATAGCCAAGAAAACGATTGTGGTTGATTTGTACCTTGCCTTGCTGGTAGCGGTATTGCAAGCCTAACTTCACATTCTGGCTTAAGGATTGCGATTCCTGCTGGGCCAGAGATGCCATGATAGTGATAAGAACTTCGCCCTTAGCATCCATTGTGTTGATGGACTCCTTTTCAAACAGAACTGGAATGTTCATGTCTTTGAGTTGTCGGATGTATTTTAGGCAGTCCAGTGTGTTTCTGGCAAATCGGCTGATGGATTTGGTAATAATCATATCAATGTTACCGGCCTTACAGTCATCTATCATGTGATTGAATTCTTCACGTTTTTTGGTGTTCGTACCGGAGATACCGTCATCGGCATAAATACCGGCAAATTCCCAATCAGGATTTTTTTGAATATATTCTGTATAGTGTTCTACCTGAGCTTCGTAGCTGGTAGCCTGCTCATCGCTGTCGGTACTGACACGACAGTACGCTGCGACTCGGAGCTTCGGTTTTTCTTCTTCCTGCTTACGAGCGTTGTTTCCAACTTGTCGTCTTGCAGGAATTAACATTACATTTCCCATTATTGACTCTCGCTTTCTATGAGGCTGTACAGATATTCTGCCTGTTTCATAGGATTGTCATGCAGAGCGGTGACCTTGTCCATATGAAAACGGGTAGGTATCTGTATTGTCCTCATCTGTGTTTGCTTATTATTTCGTCCGAGTTTTGTGGCTCGGCGTTTACGTTCTTCTTGTGCTTTCTGGTAGGTTTCCTTATCGATGATGGCAGGGTAGAAACTGTCGCCAAGATAATGGACAGTTCTCATCAATCGCTTTGCTGTTCCGTGATAGGTTGGTATCCCAGCTTCAGCAGCTGCCTTTGATAATGACATGCCACTCAGATAATTTTTATAAAGCTGTCGGAGCTTTGTAGCAGCAGGTTCGTCTATAATTGCGATGCCATTTTCAATCCGATAGCCAAAGGGTGTATGGCCCATCTAATCACCAATCCTTTCCGTGAATGTTAGACCACATTTCATTACAAATTTGATTTCATTTCTACCGGTAATCTCAATGTGGTCTGCGTAACTTTCAAAAAGCTCCTCGCTGTAGTTGGTAAGCATATCGGCATGAGATACAAAGTGGAGCAATAGATTTGTTTCCGTAACCTTTGCCGAATCACCAGTCATGCAGATAGTGATTGCTTCAATATCAGAGCGGTAAGTCTCTGCCTGCAGTAGGAGCGCATTTGTTTCCTGATTATATAAAATTTGATCGATATAGCCTTGCGCCATCAGTTTTGTGAGAGTTTCACGTTGTTCGCTGTTCTGGCTCAGAAGAAGCTCCAAATGCTGAATTCTCTGGAGTGCTTCGTCACCAGAGGAATTCTCAAGTGCTTTCAAATAGGGAACAAGTACTAAGCGATGCCCGTAGATAAGTTTATTCAGCATCGTTACAAATGCAGCTTTTATATCATCGTCTCTTACATACTTCATGCTGCAGGTTGTCTTATTCTTCAAATGGGTGTTGCATGCCCATGCGACATACTTGTAAGTAGTGCAGGTATGAATCCTTCGCTTAAAGGTGTCGCCACATTCTCCACAGATTATCTTTCCTGAAAAAGCATATCGTTTTTGGTATTTGTCACTACCTTTTTTGACACCTTTCTCAAGGGCACGCTGTGATACCAGCGCATTTGCTGCATCAAAGTCTGCGTGGCTGATAATGGCTTCATGATGATCAGGTGCCATGTACTGATCAACCTCTCCATAATTAGTGTGGCGATTGAAGTTTTCGTCCGTGTATGTTTTTTGAAAGATGACATCACCCGTATATTTTTCATTGGCGAGAATGCCTCGAATAGTGCTGGAAGTCCAGTTGGTATTTTTCTTGGATGGAATCTTTTCTGCATTTAGTTCATCTGCAATTGCATTGGTACTTTTTCCGGAAAGAATATCCGCAAATATTCTTTTCACAACCGCTGCTTGCGCTGGATTAATGATCATATTTTCACCATCCCAATCGTAGCCGTAAGGAGTATAGCTGAGCTTAAAGGTTCCGTTCTGGAAGCGGCGCTTAATGGACCACTTGGAATTTTCTGAAATAGAAGCGGATTCGCCTTCAGCCATACTACTGAGGATGGCGAGGAAAAGCTCGCTCTCCATTGAACCCGTGTTTATATTTTCTTTTTCAAAGAAAATAGGAATGTTCAAGCTCTGGAGCTTGCGGACCAGAGCTAAGCAGTCGGTTGTATTTCGAGAAAAACGACTGATGGATTTTGTGATAACAAAGTCAATTTTCCTTGCCTCACAGTCAGCTATCAGGCGAAGCAGCTCTGGACGTTTTTCAGCTTTGGTTCCTGTGATACCTTCATCAAAGTAGAGACCGGCAAACTTCCAATCTTCACGGGAATTGATGTATCGCTCATAATGAGTTTTTTGTGCCTCTAGACTTTCCAACTGAGCGTCACTGCCTGTCGAAACACGGCAGTAGGCAGCAACTCGGAGTTCCTTATTTACGGTGCTATTATTCTGCACACCATCGATTTTGGTTATCTTTTTCACGGTAGTTCACCTCCCTTCGTTAGTGTCACATATTAGCTCTGAATCCCTTATATATCAAGGAATTTTGGGCATAATCTCAACCCAAAACGGGGAGAATGTTTTACGGTTTATCTCAGTTAATTTGTTGAATTCTGACAAGGAAATAAGTCCAAGCTCCAGCATATTTTTAGCGATCTTCTGCGCCTGAAAGAAGTTATAATCCTGTTCAATATCGGTCTGCCGGATAGGCTTTGGCGTAGCATAAGCCGGAATTGATGTTGAGATGTTTTCTTGCATAGTTGCCTCCAATCTGAGGAAATTCCTCACTAATAAATGGAGGCGAGATTGCGGCTTGGCCGAAAAAACAAATAAAAAAGAGGGCCTGTAGGAGAAAACTCCAACAGACCCTGTAAAAAGATGTGTTTTATAATTTCTTTGCAAAATCTAGAGAAATCCATCCGGCGCCAGATTTGAGCTTTCCCCAGAGAGTGGCACCTTCACCTTTGGACTCTTGAACGATTGTAAAAATACCCTTGCCCGTGAACTGGCCGGTTTTATCATAGTTGGTACCTGGACCCTTGCGGATATTCAAATTGGCAATGCCTATCTGAACCTTATAGAGAGTATTTGCAGCAGGCGTTTGTGTAGGCTTTGCGGCAGCTGGATAGACAATATTGCCAGAAGCATCAAATACCTTGTAACCGGCATTTGTATCCGCTTTCTTCTTAGCGTTATCCAGTATCTTGTAGGCACCAATCTGACTTTTGGCATCAGACCAAGATTTGCGAACACGGTACATCTGAGGTACGGGCTTTTTATCGTCGGAAGAAGTGGATCCGGTGAGTTCTGTAGTAACCTTTGTGGCCAATTCACCGAGTCTGGAATAGAGCCAGTTACCCGGACAAGACTTGTTCGCAAACCATCTGTGGACCGTCAGCACCATTTCATCAGACTTTGGTGTATAATTTAAGCTCTTATCCTTAGAGCCAAGCCATAAAAGCTTCTTTTTACCGTTACGTTTACAAATATCAATACAGAGTTTCACCAGAGAATTATAGACCGCATTGTTCATCGCATACGGCTCAGACATATCACTGGCACATTCGATGGTGACAGCACGCTGATCATTGGCATTGGAAGAAGAACACCAACTACGGTTCTTTTCCTCCACGCAAAGAGAGATGCGACCATCCTTGCCAATGCCATAATTGCAGCTTGCTTGTCTGGACGGACTTGTAAAGCATCCACAGATGCTCTCGCAAGAGAGCTGACCGACTACACAGTGCGGTGTGATACGATCAATGCTGTGAGTACGCTGACCGGAATGATTCGGACTGAGTTTGGTATAAGATACCAGTTTACTGTTTGTATATGTCATGTTAGTTTTCCTCCTTTGTGCTTCTGTCGTGAAGCTGTTCTAATACAACTTTGATTTTTTCAGGAACCGGAAGGCCGAGATGTGCGGCATTTTCAAGCAAGCTGACGCCCTCATTGGAAATATAGAAAAAGATGACTGCAGTACGAAGCACACTGCCAGAGCCGATGACATGAATATCGAGAATATTGGCAATGCCAACGAGCAGGAAAATCAAAACCTTTCTACAGATTCCCTTAAAGCCGACTTCACTAGAAAGCGTGTGGTTGGCGATGGCACACATGACGCCGGTGATGTAGTCAATGACAACAAAGGCAATAAGAGCATAGAGTAAGCCATCACAGCCTCCGAGAAAATAACCTAGCCAGCCGCCGATGCCTGCAAAAATAAGTTGAATTGTGTTCCAGAATTCTTTCATTGATAAGTACCTCCATTTCTGAAATTAGACGTAAGAAAAGCAGCTACCATCTGATAGCTGCGAATAAAAATTAAGCAGTTCTTTTCCACATATAGCATGTGATATAGGGTTGCAAATTGCTGTGGGCACTGCCGGAACCAGTAGCAGCAGTAGAACCAGAAATTGTATGTGAATGTGAGCCAGCGCTTGTGGTTGTTTTGTTGCTCACAGCTGAGTAGCCGGAAGTGGCATCGATTAAGACACGATTGCCACCACTGGTACCCCATGAGGTTTTCTGGTTCTTCAGGTCGTGGGTGTGTCCACCAGCACTTTCTGTTGCCAGTGTACCTTTTGCATGCGTATGAGAAGGTATTTGAGCTGTGGTTAATGTGACAGTAGAAGCGCCTCCGGTCTTTTCTACTGTGGCAAAATTGGTATCATTGGCATTGACACCGACTGGTACTCGACCTGTTCCCCAGGCAACCCAAGTCCCTCCAAAATAGGTGGATGGATTCGTGTTCTTGACGCTCATGTAAATGCTTCCTACTGGATAGATAGCACCGATTGCCTGTTTGATATATTCACTCAACAGCTTGCCGTAGACCTTTACGTCCCATTTTTCAGATACTTCAAAGCAGTTATCTGTTTCAGATACCTTACCAATCGCCACACCTTTACCACCACTCTTGAAGTCCATGACAACAGATGCCGTAGATACGATGTCCGTGATGCTGATAGTCGTGAAAGCATCCGTTAATTCGTATTTGACTTCATAGGATGTTTCGGTGGAAATCTTACCGCTACCAAAGGTAAATGCTGTATCGGAATTGAAGCTAGCAGAAGCGTTGGTCCAGGTGTTTGTCCCGGCTACTCGGTAGTAGGTGGAACGAGTCACTGTATTCTTGGAGCTGCAGGACGCAAAGCTATAGGATACCGTTGCCTTGATGTAGGTGCCATCATCCGATATAGTTCCACCGCTGTTGCATCGTTGCGAGTTGTAAGAGCTAAAGGAAGGTACACTGTAGGCAACGACAGTAATTGATACGGTAGCTGCCGCAGAGGTTCTTCCTCTGGAATCCGTCACTGTGGCAGTAAAAGCAATCGTGCCAGAGCTATTTAAAAATCCGGTTGTGAGAGTGGAAGCAGTACCGGAGTAGCCTCCACCACTAATACTGTAGGATTTTATGGTAGAACCATAGCTTCCGGTAGCACCGTTGATTGTGAGAGTTGCCTTCGATTTCGATTGCACGTAGATGCCCCATGTGCTGGGAACATCACCGTCGATACGGCTTACTGTCAAGCTGGAGATGGTAGGCTTGACTGAAGCAGGAACTGTTAGAGTCAGCGTGCAGGTTTTTGTACCAATCTTTGTGGAACCATTATATGTGTCACATGTAATTGTGCAGGTGCCACTGGTGGTGCTTGGTATCTGATTAGCTAGTGTGAGAGCAGGTGTCCATGATACAGAGGTAGAGGCGGTCTTTGTGGCGATGGTCCCCTTAGCACTACCGAAGGTATAGGACAGCGTATGAGTGAAGGCGGAAGATGCCCTCGAAATAGAAATTGTTGTAGCACTTCCAATATTCACTGATGTTGCCGATACCGAAGATGCTCTTGGAATCGTGTTTAGCGTATGTGTTCCGCTTGCTGATACATTGACTGCATAGCTGTAGACACCGGCTTCACAACTTAATTTGAAAGATTTTGTACCATCAGCGTTATGACTGATCTTTAAAGAACCCGATGCTATCACGGTTCCGTTATAGAGCTGAATACGATTGTCGGTTGAGGTGGAGTAGACAGTTGTGCCGTTGATGACAGCCTTAAAGCCACCAGACATGACCCAGCCACTTCCTGAGCCGGAGCCTTTCAACGTCCATGCAATGGTAGATGTATTGTTGGCTATATCCTGGCTGGATAGCGACCACGATAAAGTGACAGAACGTCCTTCTTTCGTGCCGGTTGTAATACTTCCGCTGGAAGCCATAATGAATCACTCCTTTACGATGTCGGGCCTCTCCACTTGATAGAGAGGTTACCGTTATTTCTTGGAATAAAGTCAAACCATCCTCTGGTCTCATTGCCAAGGGACAGCTTGTTACGAATCTCTGCGTTGGTGATAACTAAGCTGTTGTTAGAGATGTAGGCAATTTTCTGACCGTTTTCTTTGAAGGACAGTTCGTTGTTGGAAAGCTCAGCAGTAAAAGCATTTCCTACCTTACCAAGCTCAATAAGAGCTCTTTTGAAGCGGATATATTCTTCAAGGAGCTCCTGATTAGTTGCGATATTTTCCTTCAGTTCATCTGTGACAGCAGAGAAATCTATGCGGATCTCACTACTGTTTTGCGTAATCGTAGATTGAAAATCCTGTTGGATAGTTGCCATTTCTGAGCGTGAGATGTATTCTTCACGGACAGAGAGCCGGATTTGCTCTGAGGATTTTGAAATCTCCGAATAGCATTCACGCACATTCTCCTGAAGGGAAGCAATGTCCTCCTCATATCCGGCAACATTCTGAAATGAGGCCTGACAGGAAGTGATAAGTGCCATAGGCTCACCTCCTAGTTGGAAACATCACACTGTAATGTAAGTAAGCTATCGATATCAGTAGCGGACAGATAAATGACCTTTCCAGTCTTACTAAAGGTGACAGCATTGCCGTCTTTGTCCTGAGCATACCAGTTATATGTCAGTGACTGTTTTTCGGTGGCATCCGTCCAGGCACTACCGGAATATTTCTGGAGAGTGACCGTTTTAGCTGAGTGACTGATTTTATACCAAAAGGCACCAGCAGCTGGATTAGAAGGAGCTGTTTCACTGATTGGACCGAGAAGCGCATCCACTTCCTGCTGGTTGGTACGGACAATAACATATGGGCAGACACCACCCTGATTATTCTTTACTGTGAAACCTCCAATAGAAAGAAGCTCAGATACATACGGATCTGATTTATCTTCGACGGTGATAACATCTACATAGGATTTACCCCCGTAGGTCATCGTGCATCGATAAGACTGGATATTCACGATGTCACTTCCAGATACCGTCAAAGTAGAGGAGGTTGCGCTGGAAATATTCGTCCATTTTCCAGCAGTATATTTTGCCCACTGATAGGTGGCATTTGTGATGGCAGTCGTACCAGAATAAGCAGAGGTTGCAAGGGATAAGCTACCAGACTGATTCATAACGATGGTACCATTTGGAGCATAAACAGAGAATACAACAGCGCTGGTGCCATTACTTCCTCTGGTGGACTTGGCCCATGCAAATTTCTTCAAAACAGTTTTGCCGGAAATGGTAAAGGTTAAATCAACCGTTCCATTAACCACGCTTTCTCCGCCAAGGGTAGCAGATGCAGCAACTGTAAGGACGACGGAACCAGTAGCAGAGGCAGTTGCCGCAGTGTTAGTTTTCAGTGTCATACCAGAAGGCAATGTTCCAACCGAACAGGTGCAGGCTGTCTGTGTGATGCCAACATAGCCGGTAAAAGGAATTATGATATCCAGTGCAGCAGTTGCTGCACCGGTAGCAGAGCAGGCGATAGTTTGTGCCTCGTTTCCCAGAATAATCGAAAGACCACCTGTTCCGGCCGCACCCGGAGAACCAGGAGATCCCTTGCTACCGTCATACATCTTGGTAATTGAGATGGTATCATAGACATCTGCGTCATCGGTAAGCAGCTTGATTTGAGCGACATTATCAATGAATACAGCATGTGCAGGTTTTACTACGAGAGTTCCACCGGTGATGCTGGTATTATCAGAAGTGGTTGGATAATCTGCCCACGCACCAGAGCTGTTTTTGTACTGCCATTTAGAAATGGAAACACCCTGTACCTGTGCGGTCAGCGTTGACTGTGATGCTCCGACCAATGCAGAAGAAGTGTTGTACTTGAACACATAGGTGTCAGCAGTTACATAAGCGAGTTTTGCATTTTCTGCATTTCGTACAAGGGTGTAAGTGATATCCGAGGTGATATTGACTGTGTTCTTGGTCTCAGAATCGTAGTAGCTGATATAGCAAAGGTAAGTAATCATACCGGTGGAAGAGGAAGCCAGCACATTACTGTTGACTTTAAGAATTCCTCCGGTAACTTTTTCGCTGGAGTTTAGCGCTGTTTCAGCGCCGCTACCGTCTTTGCGTTTCCATGTAATGGTCAGACCGGAGGCGTTCAGAGCTACGTTAGTCTGATCAAGGAATACGACTGGTGTCAGTGTAAGATTGGTGCTGGCCCAGCTTGGTGCATAGGTGTGAGGCAGCACGTTTGGGTCCTCGCTCTGTGTCTTAGGCAGATTTGAGGTAATATAAGCTGACAGCTTTCGCTGGTCTGTAATATCCACGAAAGTCTGCTGGCTGGAAGTTAAGATTGTAGGCATTTACTGGCCCTCCTTTATATAGATACTTCACAGTAGAAGGATGCGTTGTCTTGCACATCCTCTGTGGTCACGATAATTGATTTTATTCCGATATGATTTGAATCCCACATGGCATCGGTCTCGTCATTTCCAGACTTTCTATGCCAGACGAAAGCTGTATCTGGAAGCGATGCCGTAATGTCTTTATCCCATGAATAGACCTTGCAGAAAAGCTGGCTGTTTTGCCCCTTGTCCTTAAAAATGCTGACACCATCAACAATGAGCTCTGTGCGATACATCTTGGAGGATGCGATGCCGTCGACTTTGCCAGAGATACCTTCAATGGTAGCAGTCTGGCCGAGTAATTTATCCTCGATAGCAGAGAGATTTTCGTTCTGTTTGGCCGATAGGGAAGTCAGCTTGATGCCGCTGGCTCCAATGGTTATGGTGTTTCCAGACGGATTTAAGTAATCTACGGTCTTACTCATGCAGGCATAGCGTCCATCAATGCCATGAGGCGGAGATGAGCAGTTCACAAACTGTCTGGCATGAATGCTTCCAATATCGGCACCGGTGTCTGATTCATCCACAATGGTCAGTTCCATACTGGTGATACCGGCAATAAGCTCTGCAAGACGGGCCTTTGCTTTACGGAGAAGGTTGCTCGGAAGCGTGACATCATCCCAGACTTCTGTGGTCCAGATCCAGCCGATTTCTTTTACAGCAGTTTCATCAAATATATAATTTAGCCCATCGTTTACAGATGTGATGTCAACACGTTCATCGGATTCGACTTCATTTCCTTCTTCATCGGTTGTCTTTTTCTTTGCTCCAAGTGGGATAAAAGCTGTAATGCGCTCAGTATGGTCGCGAGATATTTTGGCATCCAGCAGATTCTTTCCGTATTCAACAGATTGAATGGAACGCTCATTAAATTCAGCAAGATAATCCAGAACTTTCCCGGTATCCGTATAACGGACCATTAAATAACCACCATGTGTATTGATCAGCTTGCTTTTGATGGCATCCAGCGTGCAGGAATATTCGGAATTGCTATAATTGATATAGTCATTGTTATCCGTGACTGTGATATTCCCCAGTTTGAAACGCTTCTTTTCTTCGACTGCCTTATTGTGGACAGAGAGAAAATATTCCAACAGACCTTTGAGTGTTCCTTTATAGGAGAAAGGTGGCTGCTGGCTATCCTTGAGATATGCCAGAGCCGATTCACAGGTCCAAGTGTGTGTATTATAAAAATCACTGCCATCGTTTAAGGCACGTCCTTCAAAGACCGTTGCATCGCCTTTTTTGCAAACGATGGTAGAAGCCATCGGCCGGATAGAATTCAAATACGGATGATTAAAGGGAGCAGACAGTGTCAGACTGTCGATGTTTTCGGCATCTTCAGACAGCTTTGCTTCTGTGATAGCAAGTTGGGATAACTGTGGATGATAGAAAAGCTGACCGTCTACAAAAATACGAAAGATACTCATAGGCGCCCCTCCCTGAATCGAAAAGTTGTGGTGCCGGTTCCTTGGATTGTGACTGTATTTCTGCCAGCTTGTAATTCAAATTCTGGAAGAGTCCAAGCACCGGCGCTCAGTGATTTCCTGAAAGAATCACTGCCGATTGTCCAATTGAGAGATGTTTCGACGGTGGTCGTGATGACAGGAACCACAGGCATAAAATCATTTTCGATAATGAGCGTACCGGAACCGGTTAGGTTAACGATGGTCTCTTCATTGTGATAACGATAGGAATCTGCATCTTCGCAGGAAATCACGAGTTGGCCTTTACCTGAGAGTGGATCATATTCGGATGAAATCTCTAAAGTGCCGATAGCATAAAGCTCTGGTTCTTCACTGGTCGATACCTTTATGAGCTGACCAGTATAGCGATTTGCCATTTCAGTAACCATCTGGTCGTATCTCTTTCTTGTTCCCAACATAGAAAACGTTAAAGAAAAGCTCCGAGGCTGATAGGATACACGCCCCAGAGCTTCTGTATAACGAATGGGAGCGTTCCTTCCTGGCACTACAATCGTACTGGATTGTGACTGTGGTACTGGAAAAGAGACAGTCTCTCGAAGCCAGCCCATAGAAGCGACAGATGTTCCGTTTAATTTAATATCAGGTGTCATAGACTGAGCCTCCTTTGTAACTTTTGAGCTTTGCCGAGCTCACCGTCGATTGCCGGGAGCAGATGGCCAACAAGTGTACCGTCCTCAAGGTAGATGCCTTTACTGGAATTATCCGCAATGACCGCCAGATATTCTTCCATTGCACTGGTATTGAGATGACTGGAAATCATCGCTTCCAGTTGCTTATAGAAACCTGCAAGAGGAAGAATAGCCTCTGCACCAGCTTCACCACCAGCCATCAAAGAAGAACCGTTCATTCCAAAGATGGTAGGACTGGTCATGATACCACCTTCCTTGTACCAATCAATAGAAAGATGTGGTACAGAAGGTGGGGCGATGGATAGTTTGCCAGTTACCTTGAAATGTGGTAGCTTGATGTGCGGAAGAGAAATCTTCATGCCGGAGAAAAATCCTTTGATGGCATCAACTACACTTTTAACCTTGTTCTTTGCAGCTTCAATAGGAGTGGTGATAGCAGTCTTTATTCCATTCCACACGGAAGTGGCGGTTGATTTGATTCCGTTAAAGATGCTGGCAACTGTGCTCTTTACAGAATTAAATACAGAAGTGACCGTCGATTTAATGGCGTTGACCGGAGTCGTGACTGCTGTTTTGATTGCGTTCCAAACGGTGGTCGCTGTGCTCTTTATCGCATTGAATACCGTCGTTACTACAGATTTGATTGCATTGACGACGGTGGTAACTACGGTTTTTATCGCATTCCATACGGTCGAGAATACCGTCTTGATGGCGTTCATCACAGTGCTGATCACAGATGCCACTGCATGAATGACAGTTGTTACCTTGGATTTAATTGCATCCCAGACTGAGATAATAATTTCTTTACAATTCTCCCAAATAAAACGAAATGGAAGTGTGATAATATCAAATGCAGCACTTAAAATGGAGCCTATCGCCATGATGCCGACGGTTACGACATTTTTCAGTGTCTCCCAGATGGTGGTGAAGAACGTAGCAATACCGTTCCAGATTCCTTCAAAGAAGGTCTTGATATTGGTCCAGACCTCATTCCAGCTGGTGCCAAACCATCCAAGGACGACGTCTGCAACACCCTTGATGACATTGAGAATGTTGGTAAAGAAGCTACTGATTCCATTCCAGATAGAGGAAAATATTTCTTTTATGCCATTCCATGCCTGCGACCAGTTTCCGGTAAAGATGCCGATGAAAATATCCAGAATACCGGTGATTACTCCGGTTACTGTGGAGAGAATATTTGCAATGTTGTTAAAAACTCCTTCAAATATTGGAGCAAGGACCTGGCAAAAACCATCCCATACTGTCTTTAGAACATCTACGATATCGGTGAATTGAAATCCCAGAGCATTCAGTCTGTCAACAATGCCCTGACAGAAGCCAGAGATAGTATCTTTGATACGATTCCAAGTCCCAATAATCGCATCACGGAAGCCTTCGTTGGTTTTCCAAAGATGAACAAAGGCAGCCACTAAAACAGCGATAACTGCAACAACAGCCAGCACAGGAGCTGAGATGCCACCAAGTGCAGCACCAAGTTTTCCGAGAACGCCGGTTCCACCTTGAACAGCAACTTTCAGTTTGCTGACACCATTTGCCAGCTTTACAAAGCCCTGCATAGCCACACCAATTTTTGATATGACCGTTCCTATGATGATAAGTAGTGGACCGATAGAGGCAACCAAAAGAGCTATTGTTACAATAGTTCGCTTGGTGCCTTCATCCATTCCGTTGAGTTTATCTACAAAGCCTTGTAACTTTGATACGATGGATCGGATGGCAGGCATCAGGATATCCCCAAAGGAAATGGCAAGCTCCTGAAGCTGTGACTTTAAGATGGTGATCTGACCGGCAAGATTATCCTGCATAGTCATAGCCATTTTTTCAGCTGATCCATCACAGTTATCAATTGCAGAGGAAAGCTTATCGATATCGCCTTCGCCAGCATTCATCAGAGCGAGAAAGCCAGACATGGCATTCTTACCAACAAGTGATTCTGCGGCTTGGGCTTTCTCGGATTCTGTTAAGTTACCGAAAGCAGAACGACAGTCTGCCAAAATATCGGAAAGATCACGCATGGAGCCATCCGCATTGGTGGTAGCAATAGTGACATCTCCGATAGCCTTACCACTGATTTTTACATCACCGGCAAGGTTATTCATGATAGTACGAAGAGCAGTACCAGCCTGAGATGACTTGATACCGGCATTGGCCATAAGACCAATCGCTTCCGCAGTATCTTCAGCAGAAAACCCAAGTGCACCGGCAATGGGAGCACAGTATTTGAAGGTTTCACCCATCATAGATACATTCGTATTGGCATTGGAAGATGCAGCTGCAAGGATATCTGCAAAATGACCGGAGTCTTTTGCGGAAAGTCCGAAAGCGGTAAGGGCATCGGTCACGATATCAGAGGTGGTTGCTAGGTCCTCACCAGAGGCAGCAGCCAAGTTCATAATGCCTTCAATACCAGATAACATATCTTCTGTTTTCCAGCCAGCCATCGCCATGTAGTTCATAGCTTCTGCGGCTTCAGTTGCAGAAAATTTAGTCTTAGCGCCCATCTCACGAGCTTTATTTCTGAGGGCATCGAAGTCCTTACCGGTAGCACCAGAAACAGCAGCCACCTGACTCATTGCAGAGTCAAAGTCAGCTGCTGTTTTTACTGCGGCGACACCAACACCGCCTATTACAGTGGTTACGCCCATCATCTTTTTACCGGCGCCAGCGATGGAATTGCCAACGGATTCCATCTTTTGACCAGCCACATCTATTTTAGAAAGTGCAGTGTTTGTAGTGGCAGCTTCCTGTTGCAGGCGTCGTAATTCTTCCTCAGTCTCTACGATTTCACGCTGGAGAGCGTCGTATTTGTCCTGACCGAGTTCGCCATTTTCCAGCTGTTGTTTGGCCTGCTCCTGTGCTACCTTGAGTGAATCCAGCTTTTCCTTTGTGGCTGCGATGGCATCTTTTAAGAGTCTTTGCTTTTGAGAGAGTAGTTCCGTATTGGAAGGGTCCAGCTTCAGAAGGCGGTTGACGTCCTTCAAGGCAGACTGGGTAGTGCGGATTGAAGTATTGACCGACTTTAAGGCTTTATCTAAGCCGGTCGTATCACCGCCAATTTCAACGGTGATACCTTTGATTCGGTTTGCCAAGTGTACGTCACCTCCTTAGAATTTGTCGAAGTCCTCCTGCGTTGCGATTTGCTGGTATTTCACATCGTCATTCGCCTTTTCCGTCCAGATGTCCATCACCATTCCAATAGTCAGAAGATCAAGATCTCGAATAGAGATGCCGATTTCTATGCAACGCAGGAGAAACAACGGTGTGGTCATTTCCCGGCTACTGCGATGAAGTTTTTTTTAGATTCGATTTCTGTTTGAAGGTTCATGCCCCAGAGTTCAAGAATTTCAGGAAGCACCTCGTAGATGGAGAACATCTCAAATTCATCTAGCCAGTCCTCAATGGTGGCCGGGATGCTGTGGTCTGCATGGTAGGCCATGATATAGGCCACATTCTCAAAAATCTCCAAGTCCTCGATCTCAAAGGATGAACCATCATCCGAGTTGCCCTTATAGGATGATTCAAGGCGTGAGAGGTCTTTGAAGATATCACGCTTGAATTTTGCACGGTAGAGTCTGGGAATAGTAGCGGAGGAACGGAATTTGACCTGCTTATCACCGATTGCAATTGTTTTTTCTAACATGCCTTACGTCCTCCTTATCCTTCTGTCTTAGGTACAGGCACATAGACCTGCTGATACCAGTTCTTGTAGGTTTCTGCGTCAGTCTCATCACCGGTACGGCTCTTTACAAGGCCATCTTCTCTAGGGTCAGCAGTAAGCGTGAGCTTTTCTTTACCTGGCTCGATGGTATCCTCTTTGGTCTCAGATTCAATGGACGGACGAGAGGAAGTGCAGTTGTATAGCACATGACGAATGCTTCTGACATCGCCATCAAACTCGAAGAGCAATGCGAACTTTTCAAGCTCAGTGATGCTTGCGTTTTCAATGAGCACACCATTTGTGTCCAGTTCTTCCTTTAGAATTTCTGTACGGAACCATTCTGGAATGAGTGCAATTTCCAAATCACCGCTGTAACCGTTGTTTGCAGTGGAACGGAAATATACAATACCGTCGGCATAGAACGGAGAACTGTCACCCTCCGCATCTAAGCTGATGCTGACTGCTCCGGGGATAGCTTTCGGTTTGGCGTAGGTAAAGGCGCCATCCTCGCCACGAGTCAGCTTGGCGGCATGAACATTTTTCAGGTTATATTTGACTTTATTACCCATGTTGATTAAACCTCCATTTCAAATGTGTAGAGGACTTCATAGAGCTTCTCGCTCTCAATCCAGACCTCTGTTTTGTTATAAAAAATGCCGTGCTCGTCAAGCACAGCTTCTAGTGTTGCTTCCAATGCCGGGTCCTTACTATCACAGTAGAGTTCAATATGGACCTCATTGATTTTGTAATAGACGCGGCCATCTGCAGAGAAGTTGTCGCTTCCCGGAAGCAGGTAGCAGATAAATGGTGGATTTGGTGATTCTCCCTCAGCAAAGTGGTCATAGGCAAAGGGAAGAGCCATCTCCGATAGAATCTTCAGTAATCTATCCATTTTTCAGACACCTCTCAATCTCAGATTCCAGTTCTTTGATACCAACTTCTTCTGCAGGAGCGATATGAGAACGACCGGCCACACGACCACCGCCACGTTTGGCATGACCAAATTCAAGAAGGTGAGCTAGCTGATAGCGATTTCTGGAATACACAGTGATCTCTAGCGATTGGGAAGTTTCCTTGGTGTTCTTCATAGACCAACTCTTGCTGTAGGCACCGGTATCCTTTGGAGCAGTACTTTGAATTTGCTTTTTAACTGTATTACCTGCTTTTTTGACAGCGGCTTTCATATCTAATGTTGCGAGGTCCGCATATTCTGTCAATTCCTTCATTACGGCATCGGCAAGACTGTCAATTTTTACTTTCTGGGCCATGTCATCGCCTCACTTTCTGGCAGGAGAGCTTGATACATTTTCGTTTAAAATTCATATGGTCTACCGCCAAAATATCATATAGTTCATTTCCAAACTGTATCCGATATCCAGTAGAGGTGAGAGCTGCAGCTTTCTTGCAATAGCGGATTGTGAAATCAATCTTGGAATCGTCTACTACAAGACCGGCATCGGTGGATTCCTTCCCAGCTTCTGCACTAACGGTGGCATAGCAGGTGTAGTAATCTTTCCAAGCGTTCCTTCGATTTCCGATTGCATCAGAGATGATTTCATTCTTCTGAATATAAATGCGGACATTGAGTAGCTCAATATTCATCAGAAGGCCTCCTTTCTGGAACCGAAGAGAAGAGAGCGTAAAGTCAGTGTCAGAGCATGATGGTCTGCTTCTTCACGGTGTTCGTAAAGATAGGCGACAGCGTAATAGATGGCAGGCTTTGCATTTTCACTTTCTTCAAAGGCATCCTGATCCTGTCTTGTGATATCCATGCAGAGGCGTGTAGCCGATGTGATGAGTGTTTTGATGAGGGAATCGTCATCGTCAAAGTCCACTCGTAGATACTGTTTCATTTCTTCTAAAGTGATAATCATCGTTATCGCCTCCAATCTTGAAAAGGTGGTAGCGCCATCGAAAGAGGACGACGCTGCCTTTCATGTTTAGCCCTTAGAAGAACCATTGAGTTTCAAAATCTGTACTGCTTCCGGAAGAATCAGCTTGCCATCGACACGTTCCTTTGCCACATAGCCAATCATACCGTTGCCTGCAAAGAGCTCAGTGAGCTGCTTGAAGGAGCGAGTACCGCGATCACCAATGTTGTAATAGCTGTAATCACCGAAAGCGATAGCATTCTCCGGTGCATATGCAGAGGTATGAACAGCGTAACCCAGTACCTTATCCGGTTCACCGGACTGATAGGATGGCTGCCAGATGTAGGCGCCATTGTTGTCCTTCAGTTTGCGAAGCTGTGCCAATGTCTTGTCATTCATGATGAAACTTGCATTCTTACGATACGGACGCTTAAGAGCATATACCAGATCAAGCATATCATCAGATTTGATCGCAGCAGAAAGTGTACCGGCTATCGTACCACCACCAGTTGCAGCAAAAAGTCCTGTCGGTTTACCGGAACCGTCTCCATTGAGGAATGCATCCTCTTCGGCATTTGCTAAAGCCTTACCAAACTGATCGATGATGTAATTTTCAAGACCGAAGGCATTATCATAGAGAAGTTCCTCAGTTACCTTGATAGCTACATGGAGCTTGTGTGCATCCAAAAGGATCTGACTGAAGGTTGCATCAGAAAACTGAAGAGCACCGCCTTCTTCAATCCATGCAGCTGCAGGTTTCGTAGCAGCGATGTTGATCTTATGCTCACCTGAAGTTGTGATGGTGTGTCCGAGACTTCTCATGATATTTTCTTCGGTAAGAACATCAATCAGACGACTGTCATATTCCTCCGGAACAAGGTAGCCGCCATCGGCATCAACACCTTCCTGTAAAATATTAGATACCTGACGGAAGTTGGTGCGGAGTGCCTGAAGCATACCATTTTTGTATTCATCAGAAGCACGACCGGTTTTTATAGGCTTATCTGTGGTAGAATTGCCTGGCTTAGTAGTGAGTGGTTTATTTACCGGCTTATTAAGCTCGGCATCCAATGCTTCCTGCCTTTCCAGACGAGCGATTTCCTTGCCGAGATCTGCGATTTCCTGTTCCATTCTGGAGTAAGTCGCATCGTCCTCAGCAGTGAGAGTACCTTTTTCGGTACGATGAGAATCAAGAAATGCCTTTGCAGCATTCCATGCAGTATTGCGCTTTTCACGCAGTTCTAAAATAGTCATAATTGAATACCTCCATTAAATGTATTGTTTGATTAGGTCAAGACGCTCCATGAGAGAATCTACGGAGCGTTCTGGTATTTCTGGTTTCTTGATGTGGCATTTGGCAGCCAGTTTATCCATAAGAGAGTTGGTCACAGATGCACGAGAGAAAAGCATGGGGCCAGCAATGTTATTTTCTACCGGTATCTCTGCAGGTCTTGTCAGGATTTCATCGGCAAAGCCCATATCGATGGCTGTATGTGCATCCATCCAAGTCTCTGCATCCATGAGATGGGATAGCTTAGCACGGCTCATACCCGTTTTGATTTCATAGGCGTTGATGATGGATTCTTTGACTTCATCAAGCATGGCGATTGCCTTCTGCATCTCAGAGGTATCTCCCATAGCTGCAGTCATTGGGTTATGAATCATTAGCATGGATACTGGAGATACCAGCACCTTTGTGCCAGCCATAGCGATGACAGATGCAGCAGAGGCTGCGATGCCATCAATCTTTACAGTGACATTGCCGGGATATTCCATCATCATGTTGTAAATTTGGGCTGCGGCCACACAGTCGCCTCCCGGAGAGTTAATCCAAATGGTGATGTCTCCATTTCCGGCAAACAACTCATCTCGAAAGAGTTTAGGTGTGATATCATCGTCAAACCAGCTTTCCTCTGCGATGGTGCCGTTTAGAAATAGTATCCTCTCTAGTGTCTGCTCCTGCGTCTCCTGATTGGTCACCGTCTGATTCTTCCACTTCCAGAACTTCTTCATCGTTCTCGTCCTCCTTTCCGGCAGCTGTAGTTGCTGCGAATATTCCTGCATCCGCCAGCTTGGTCATGTTTCCATTGATGAGATATAAGTCACCACCAAGTTCCGGTGGGATGAGGTCCAGGTTTTCAAGTTCACGGATATCATTTGCGGACATCCAGCCATTCTGCCTTGCAGTAGCGTAACCGTTCATGCGACTTTGATAATCACCACGTAAGAGGCCGTCAACGTTGAACTTTACAAAATAAGCAGCTTTCTCCGATTCAGATAGAAGGGCTCGGTTGATGGACTGCTCCCAACGGACAATCCAGGGCTCCAAGGTGTACTTCACAAATTCGAGAGATTGCTGCTCAATATTAGAAAAGCTCGACTTCTCAAGATCACCGACCATATGAGGCGGTACTCTAAAGATTCGAGCTATTTCATCAATCTGAAATTTTCTTGTTTCCAGAAACTGTGCTTCATTTGGGGAAATGGAAATAGGCGTGTATTTCATGCCTTCTTCCAAAACAGCTACCTTATGAGAATTGTTCCCAGAGAAGCCTTTGGTCCAGCTTTCTCTGACAGCTTCCGGATTTTTTACGGTACCGGGATATTCCAAAATACCTCCCGGTGTGGCACCGTTTGCAAAGAACTTAGCACCGTATTCTTCTGTGGCGATAGCAAGTCCGATAGCGTTCTTGGCCATAGCGATGGGAGAGTAACCGACCAGGCCATCAAAGCCGAGGCCCGGAACATGGAGCACATCCGACGGTTTCAGGATGACTGTTCCATTTTTCATGGTAGGTGCATCTGAATCCTGCATTTGATATTGATAGTAGAGGTGACCTTTATCGTCACGATCCACACTCATTCGATTGGCCATCAGCGGATAGAGAGCGATGACTTCACCTTTGCCATTTCGTATAATTTGCGCATAGGCATTTCCATAAAGAAGTAGATGCGTCATTAAGGTTTCTCGGAAGACAAAAGATGTCATTTCCGGATTTGGCTCATCATGCATTAATCGATATAATGGATGCTTGATCGCTTTTTCTTTGCTGCCTGAGTCTGTGTATTTATAGACATGAACCGGAAGTCCAGCAATGGACTCGGAAAGAATCCTAACACAGGCATAAACTGCGGTCATCTGCATGGCACTTCGTTCATTGACGGCTTTGCCGGAGTTGCTTCCACCAAAGAGAAAGCGATAGGCGCTGCCATTGGTGCTGTTGGTGGGCTTGTCCCTGGAGTGAAACAATCCTGATAAGAATCCCATAAATATTCCTTTCTGCCTTAAGAGGCGTATAAAATTCAAAGTTTCGTCATAAAATAATTTATGCAAATGCTTGCAATTGCAAGCAAAAGCGAATATAATAAAGAAAAAGGAGGCGATACTATGGCAAATACATCCGCTGTTTATGCAAGAATAGATACGAATCTCAAGGATAATGCTGAGAGCATTCTTTCTCAGCTTGGCATTTCTCCATCCAGTGCAATTCAGATGCTTTATAGCCAGATCGTACTGAAAAAGGGTATGCCGTTTGAACTGAAACTTCCTTCTTCTAAGCCATTAGCTGTTGGTGCAATGACCAGAGAACAGCTTGATGCAGAACTTCAGAAGGGTGTTGATTCCATCAAAGCAGGAAAGGTATATTCTGCAGATGAAGTCGATGCGGTACTTGCAAAGGAGTTTGGCATATGACGGATAGCTACAAGGTCGGCTATTCTGTAGATGCACTTGGTGATCTGCGTGAAATCTATTCATATATTGCAAATGAACTCCTTGTTCCGGAGACAGCCGCAGCTCAGCTGGGGCGTATACGAAAGGAAGTTCGTTCATTGGATTTCATGCCAGCTCGTTATACGTTAGTTGAATGGGAGCCTTGGCATTCGATGAAAATGCATCAGCTTCCGGTAGACAACTTTATTGTGTATTATCTTGTCGATGATAAAGAGAGGACAGTTACAGTAGCACGAATATTCTACGGTGGTCGAGATATCGAAGGAATTATAAATTCAAATAAATAAACAGAAGTGGAGCTTTTTGTGTGAAAACAAGAGCTCCATTTTTATATGAATAAAATTCCTCTGTCATCATAGACAGAAGCGCCTGTATTATTTCCACAGCGGATTGCACGGTCAAGCCCCATGATGGTGGCAACAGCTCCGTCGATTTTCTCTGTGGATTTTTCTTTGTCAGCCTTTATATTGCCTGCCGGGTCAGTGCGGATATAGATGTTATCCATCATCCAACGGAGTACCGGATGACCACCGTGGGCCAGCTTTTGCTCCAGTGTTAGCTTCATGAGTTCCTTTGTCGGTGGGGACATATCCTTAAATCCCTGGCCGAAAGGAACAACAGTAAAGCCCATGCCTTCGAGGTTTTGTACCATCTGGACGGCTCCCCAGCGGTCAAAGGCAATTTCTCTAATATTAAATCGTTCTCCAAGACGCTCGATGAATTTTTCAATGTAACCGTAGTGGACGACATTTCCCTCGGTAGTTTCCAGAAAGCCTTGTCGTTCCCAGACATCATAAGGGACGTGGTCTCGCCTTACTCGAAGATCCAGCGTATCTTCCGGTATCCAGAAATACGGTAAGATGCAGAACTTATCATCCTCATCCAGCGGAGGAAATACCAGCACGAAGGCTGTAATATCTGTAGTTGAGGAAAGATCCAGACCACCATAGCAGACACGGCCCTCTAAGGATTCTTCATCAATTTTGAAGGAGCAGGCATCCCATTTCTCCATTGGCATCCAACGTACTGCCTGCTTGACCCACTGGTTGAGTCTTAGTTGTCTAAAGGAATTCTCCTCACCGGGATTCTGTTTTGCAGATTCACAGGCGGCTTCGACTTTATCGATACCGACTGTGATTCCAAGAGAAGGATTGGCTTTCTTCCAGACCTCTGGGTCTGTCCAGTCATCGGTTTCGTCGGCACCATAGATGACCGGATAGAAAGTTGGGTCGATTTTTCTTCCCTCCAAGATATCCTTGGCCTTCTGGTGTGTTTCATAGCAGATGCTGTTTGTATCCGTTCCGGCGGTAGTAATAAGAAAGTAGAGTGGTTGCGTTCTGGCATCACCGGAGCCTTTGGTCATAACATCAAAGAGCTTTCGGTTAGGTTGAGTATGTAGCTCATCGAATACGACACCATGAATATTGAAACCGTGCTTTGAGTAAGCCTCAGCGGATAATACCTGATAGAAGCTGTTGGTCGGTTGGTAGACAATACGTTTCTGAGAAGCGAGAATTTTTACTCGCCTATTCAGTGCAGGACACATACGCACCATATCGGCAGCAACATCAAATACGATGGTTGCCTGCTGGCGGTCAGCTGCACAGCCATAAACCTCAGCTCGTTCTTCGCCATCACCGCAGGTAAGGAGTAGGGCAACGGCAGCTGCAAGCTCTGACTTGCCCATTTTCTTAGGAATTTCTACATAGGCAGTATTAAACTGTCGATAGCCATTCGGTTTCAAAGTGCCAAAGATATCTCGTATAATCTGTTCTTGCCAATCGATAAGTTCAAAGGGCTTACCGGCCCATGTGCCTTTGGTATGGCAGAGACATTCAATAAAATTGACTGCATAATCCGCCATATGTTTGCTATAGGTGGAGTCCGCAGCCATGAAGCGTGTCGGTGTGTAGTTTTCAAGCTTACGCAAATGTATGCGCCTCCTTTCGCAGAAATAAAAATAGCCGCCTGGTGGCGACGTCTATAACGAGGAACAGCCCCATCTGGGACCGTCCTGCCTGATATTCTTTTCAGGTGAGTTAATTTAATTCGTTAAGCAGGATACAAAACGCTAGGTTGGCCTCTTCACAGGTTGGTTCGATGTCCCAGCCTCTGTCGTAGTTGGCAATCCACTCGTCGTCCATCTTCAGGCTGAGCTTTGAAATCCTACCGCCGTTGATGCCATAATCTTCACTAGGCTCTTCAAAATATTTGACCCAGTATTTTACACTCTTGTATCTGTCGTCTTTCTTCGGGATTTCGATGGTTCCTTCTTTCCACATGGCTTATGCCTCCTTTACCGTCATCTTGATTGCAGGGATAAGGGCGTGCTCGCCGGTCTTCCAATCGGTGTAGCGTGCCTTTACTGTGGTAAGGCCTGCCATGCTGATTCCGTGCTTCTCGAAGGCTGCGAGGGTTTCGATGAGACTTGAGAAGGTGGAGCTGATTGTGAATTCTGTGATACCGTTTGCTTTCAAGGTCTGAGCGATTTCTTCAATGTCGTAATCCCAAATGACTTCGTTAAAGTCGATGAGCTCGTTTCCGGTTTCCTTGCTGTTTCTGTAAGCCCAGAATAAAGTTCCGTTGATTCCAAGTTCCTTAAGGCTCTTTGTGTTCTGCTCGATTGCTGCTTCAAATGTTCTGATTTCTTTCATGGTAGGTTCCTCCTAAAAATGTGTTTGTCTCATCTCCCGACTCGGTCGGTGCTTCTTGCTTTGCAAGAGGTGTCCACCGGACACCCGCACCCTTTTGGGTAGTACTATATATCACTCTAAAAGCACATAATAGCAAGTCAATTTGAGCTATATAGTACACAAATATTCATGGAGAAAATTGTGCATTTTAGTCATTGGTCGAAACCTTTCGGCAGCGGTCCACACCGTAGATTATGTTAAGTCCGGAGCCGTTGTCCCAATTTACCATGATGCTTCCAGTATCATCGACACCGATGACGGTGCCACGTGTGCCCACTGGAGGCGCTTGCGCGTCGTCCATCTGGATTAGCTCAACGCGTGTACCAGCAGGATAAAGGCGGCGCTGGCGGGCCACCTGTTCCTTACTTGGAAATTGCATGGCCTTCACCTCCTTTGAATGCGCTGTTGCCCGGAAGATATCTCAGTAGGATTTTACGGTCTGTTTTGTACTCATTCCCGATGAAGCCGAGGCGAAGAAGGAAACAACGGAAAGCGTAGCGTTCGTTGTCTACTGGCTTTTCTGTGGCGCTGATTCGTTTTTGATCCTTGCTCATTTTGCAAAGGGCAGCAATCAATGTGCTGTAGGCGTGAATTTCATCCGGTGCAGGAAGTTCTGAGAACCAAGGAAAGGAAATGCTGTCTTCATTCAGTTCAAAGCGTAGGTCATCAATGTGCAGGGCATGTTTGATGAGAAATCCTTTGGCATCTAGAAGGTTGGTTAGGTTTCCAACATTGACCTTGTCCAGCGGAATGGTGATGTTAAGTCCCGTTTTTTCTGTAGAAGTTACTTTAGCCTTTGGTTCCTGAGTCGGATGAAAGTATGTTTCTTTCGGACAGTAGCCGCTTGCGTCCAAGAGAGCAAGCAGTTTGTCGTATTCAGCTGGGCTCATAGTGTCCGGGCCTTCAATGTTTCCTTCTCGTGTCAGGAGAAGATCCCCAATCTGATAGGCGTAGGAAGGAGCTCTCAGGTATTGAGGTTTTGTGTTCGTGTACTCGCCAAGCAGGGCTGCCAGCGGCTTTCTTTCGGTTGCGTTTAAAATGATCTTCATGTAGGTGTCCTCCTTTGTTTTGGTAGTACATATATCACTCTAAAAGCACATAATAGCAAGCGATATCGGAGAAAAACATCGACAAATTTGTGCCTTCTGGATTGTGTACATTACCGACTTACAAAAGAGTGGCATCCTCAGCTTCTGGAACAATTTCATCGTAGGAATAGGTTAAACCATCGCGGATGACGGAAATTTTCTCAGAGGAACCAACCTGTTCAATGTAGCGTTTGACGATAACATCGCAGAACTTTTCATCCAGTTCAATGGTGTAGCAGATACGCCCTGTCTGTTCACATGCGATGAGCGTGCTACCGGAACCACCAAACGGATCGAGGACCAGAGAGTTGGTCATACTGGAATTCATAATCGGATAAGCCAGAAGAGGGATAGGCTTCATGGTCGGATGGTCGCCGTTCTTCTTAGGCTTATCAAATTCCCAGATGGTCGTTTCCTTGCGTCCGGTATACCACTGATGCTTGCCGGATTTCTTCCATCCGAAGAGGCAGGGCTCATGCATCCACTGGTAAGGGCTGCGACCAAGGACAAGGGACTGCTTTTTCCAGATACAGCAGCCAGAGAGATAAAAACCAGCATCGGCAAAGGCTCTACGGAAATTGAGTCCCTCGGTGTCTGCGTGGAAGACATAGATAGAAGCGTCATCGGCCATAGATTCGTACATTCGAGTGTAGGCATCAAGCAGGAACTGATAGAAGGCACTGTTTTCCATATTGTCGTTTTTAATCTTACCAGCGCTACCTTCATAATTGACATTGTACGGAGGATCGGTCACGATTAGATTTGCCTGCTTTCCGTTCATCAGAAGTTCATAGGTTTCAGGCTTTGTGGAATCACCACAGACAAGGCGATGATCACCAAGGAGCCACAGGTCACCGGCCTTGGAAAAGGTCGGCTTTGCAAGCTCAGCATCCGCATCGAAGTCGTCATCCTGAACCCCTTTTTTTGTATCTTCTCGGAACAGGTTTTCCAGTTCTTCCGGCTCAAATCCGGTGAGGGAGACGTCAAAGTCAGCACCTTGCAGGTCAGAGATAAGAAGGGCCAACTTATCGTTATCCCATTCTCCACTGATTTTGTTAAGGGCCACATTTAGAGCTTTTTCTTTATCTTCATCCATTTCAACAATGACGCATTCCACTTCCGTGATGCCCATGTCGATAAGGACCTTTAGTCTCTGGTGACCGCCAACAACACGAGAAGTGCTGGCATTCCAGATGACAGGTTCGACATAGCCGAACTGCTCAATGGAGCGTTTCAGTTTTTCATATTCTTTATCGCCGGGCTTTAAATCTTTTCGAGGATTGTAATCAGCAGGAAGAAGTTCTGCGACATTTTTCTTTTCAATTAGCATGATGCAGTCCTCCTGTGCAATAACTTTTTTAATCCCTTGAAAGCGGCATCTATATCACCAGCTTTAGCCTGTCCTTTGAGTGTGCTAAACTGCTGGAAGGTTAAATGCCTGCGATATTTCTTTAGCAAGCTCATAAATTCCGATAAATCCATATCAATTTCCTTTCCGTGCCAGTAGAAGACGTTCCATCACATCATCCTGTGGTGTGGCTCCGTTGTATTCAGTGGCACAATTTTCTTTTACGATTTGGTAGATTTCCATCCAGAGACGATTGGTCTGACTCATGAAGTTCTGGCTCATGGCCACATAGGGAGATTGAATAGCATTGCCTGTGGTCGGATGCTTTGCAAGAAAGCCAAACTCAGTGATCGCTTCCTCACATTGAATCCAACGAGCAACACTCATGGCATAGCGCTCCAAAAGCTCAGGAGAGACAAGAGAAGCGCAGCCACGTTCGTGTAGCCAGTTCCATGTTTTCTTATAGACATCTGCAGCAACGAGCTTTTTTCCGTTCTTTTGCTTGGCAGATAACATCTTGGATGGTTTGGGCATCGGCTGACCTTCTAAATCGACGGTGCTGTCTGTAAAGTCGATGACAGTCAACTCACGTTTGCCCGGATTTCCCTCAGCGATTCTCTCAGCTAAGGGCTTTTTCTTGGCTCCAGCGCCGATACGAGCGCCGCCACGGTTTGTACCGTCCTTAGCCATTTTCTACACCTCCAGTTCAGGGGCCTATATACCCCGTTTGAAATTGCGACTTTGTGCGTGAGACCCCACGCCCGTTCCCCGGTGACTTCACCGTAGAGAAGTAGACCGCCCCTGCCGGTTGTGCCAGCGGTCGCCGTGTTCCGCATGAATCTTAGCATGGCAGGATTTGCAAAGAGCCATCAAGTTTTCTCTATCATGCGTTCCACCTTGTGAAAGAGGTTTTATATGGTGTATCTGCTCGGTTGGTGTGTAGACACCATTCTCAAGGCACCTTTCACAAAGCGGGTGGGCAGCAGCATAGCTGTCACGGATACGTTTCCATGCACGTCCGTAGCGACGCTTAGCATTCGGGTCTCGGTCATACTTCTCGTAGCGTTTGGCTTCCTTCTTTTCATGCTCCGGACAGAAGCGTCCATCTGTCAGATTAGGGCATCCGGGATAGGAGCAGGGACGTTTTGGTTTTCTTGGCATCGTATTCCTCCTTCCGTTTGGGCATAAGAAAAGCCCTGTAGGATTGATTCCCACAAGGCTCTCTGCGATTATCACTTTCGCTAGTATAATAATATCAGAAGAGCTTAGTGTCTTTCTATGTCATTTCATGTCCACCTTCATAGGAAGCAGGAACTTTTACTTCTTCCAGTGCTTTTCCATGAAGTTTGTGGATGTAACGAAGCTCATATCCCATATCAACAGCAATCTGCTCCCATGTGATAAAGCAGAGGTAGCGTTCCTCAAGCAAGGTCTGGTATTCGGTATTGCCGACTTGCTTGATAACTTCCACGATTTCCTTCTTCAGTGCTACCAGCTCCACGACGTCTTTGCTGATTTCATCCTCCAGCTCGATGATGTCAAGAATGGCAGATTCCATTCTTGAGCCTTCACGGTTAGGGCTCTTTGGCATATCGGAGTAGGACGGTGTGCAACGGGTAGCTAATTCATTTAAGGAATCGATCTGTAACAGTTTGCTTTTGATTCTATTATCCAAGTAGCGTGCTTGAGATAAGTATTCTTTTGCAGTCATTGATTGGTACCTCCGAAAAATTGATTTCCCTCGGATTGGCACGGATTGTCGTAGTTTGCCTGTGATTATCATAGGTTTGCTTTTACCGCATCGATAAGTGCATTCTGGGTCAGCTCCTTTTTGGAGAGAGCTTTTAAGATACGCTCATCAATGGTCCCTTTGGTGATGATGTGTTCTATCACCACGGTTCCGGAAGTCTGGCCCTGTCTCCAGAGACGGGCGTTGGTCTGCTGATATAATTCCAGTGACCATGTCAGCCCGAACCAGATGAGAGTGGAACCACCAGCCTGCAGGTTGAGTCCATGACCGGCAGAGGCCGGGTGGATGACTGCGACCGGTATCTTTCCGGCATTCCAGTCGGTGATGTCCTTACTGGATTTTATTTCTCTCACATCAAAGCGTTTCTTGATACGAGAGAGGTCGTGCTTGAACCAGTAAGCCACAAGGATCGGTTTTCCGTTTGCGGATTCGATGATATCCTCCAGAGCATCCAGCTTTCTGTCATGAAACTCGATGGTGTCGCCGGTATCGGCATAAATAGCACCGTTGGCAAGCTGGGATAGCTTTCCGGTAAGAGAAGCTGCATTGGCAGCAGTGATTTCTCCATCCGGGAGCTCTAATACTAGCTCCTGCTTCAATTCCTCATATCGGGTCACTTCATCTTCGGATAAATGGACCTCGTATTCGGAGGAGATAAGTTCTGGCATTTTCAGGTGGTCTGTCGATTTCATGGAGATGGTGATATCAGAAATCTGGCTATAGATGCGTTCCTCTGCATAGGGCTGTGGCTTGTAGGAATAGATGATCTGTCCATTCCTCTTGTCCGGCACGAAGTAGTTGTTTCGGTATTCGGTAATGAAGCGTCCGAGGCGTTTTCCTAAATCCAGCAGTCGGAACTCAGCCCACAAATCCATAAGACCGTTGGAAGAGGGAGTTCCGGTGAGGCCGATGATACGCTTGACACTTGGTCTTACCTTCAGGAGGGACTTAAACCTCTTTGAATTGTGATTTTTGAAGGAAGAAAGCTCGTCGATGACCACCATATCATAGTCAAATGGAAAGCCACTGGACTCGATGAGCCACTGTAGGTTTTCTCTATTGATGATGGTGATATCAGCACCAGCCATCAAAGCTGCTTTTCGCTCTTTCGGTGTTCCCACACAGACAGCGAAGGTCAGGTGATTCAGGTGCTGCCACTTTCTGATTTCTGCAGGCCATGTATCTCTGGCAACTCGAAGTGGGGCGACAACCAGAATGCGATGGGCTTCAAAGCTATCGAATAGAAGGTCTGCGATGGCAGTCAGGGAAATGACCGTTTTTCCAAGACCCATATCGAGCAGGACTGCTGCCACAGGATGTGTCTCAATATAATCAATGGCATATGCCTGATAATCATGAGGTGCGAAGTTCATCGATCATTCCTCCAATCTGCTCGATGCTATCAATTACATAGACACGAAAGCCCAAAGAGCGCAGGAGCCTGTGTCGTGATCTTTGCAATGGGCGTGGGGATTCTCCCGGTGCTTTTAATTCTGCAAAGGCAAACTTCCCATCAGGCAATAAGATCAGGCGGTCGGGCATCCCTGCGAAAGAAGGAGACACGAACTTCGGTGCGATACCACCAGCCTTTTTTACTGCGGTTGTCAATTTCTTTTCTATCGTTTTTTCTAACATATTTGTCCTCCATCAGGCCGTTAATTTGAAGATGTGCAAGGTGTATCAATGGTATTTTCCATACTTTTTCTTATTGATATTTTTATAGGCTTAAGAATAGTTTTATATAACACCTTGATACACCTTGCCATTTATGGCCTTAATTCATAAAATCCTCGTCTGCACCAGTGTCTTCACGTAAGCGCAGACCCTTAAAGTAACGCTTTCTGCTCACGGTGATTCGCTCAAAACTAGCCTTCTCCAGAGCAAAGTAGAAGTCAGCGGTACTGCGCACATACTCATTGCAGTCTAAAGAATAGTTGCGGTAAGCCTGATAAAGAGAAGAGGAGCTTTCTTTATAGGACGGGTCGACCTCGCATTTATCTGCAAGGAAGTGACCGAACCAGTCGTTCTGACTGCGGTATTCATCGATAGCTTCCTGCACGCAATCCGGCACGGGAATCTGGTAATTAGATTCGATGACTTTCTTGGCACCTTCGATGACCCACGCCAAAATGCTGCCGCCAGCGTTATCGTAAAGGTACTCGCTATAATTCTTGATGTCGCTGCTGCCGGTAATCTTGGCATTGAACGGGATGACGATAAGTCGTCTCCAGATGCCGTCATCGGATGCAGAGACACGAGGCAGATGGTTGGTATAAAGCACCAGTGTGTGGCAGGGCTTGAAGGAGAACGGATCCTTGTATTTCTTCTCTGCAAAGACATCATCTGTGGAGCAGAGCTGCTTAACGGTGGAATCGTTTAGACGAGCACCTTCCTGCATTTCGGCTGCGATGAGAAGCCTTTTTCCTTTGACCTCAGCCATTTCTGGTTTAATGTTTCTGCGGCATCCGACAGTGAGCGTATCTGCAGAAATGTTACCGGAGTAAAGACCAAGCACTCTGGAAATAGCATTCCAGAAGGTGGATTTGCCGTTGCGGCCATCACCATAGGCGATGATAAGTGCTTCTACGTAAACCTTGCCGATGGCAGCCAGACCACAAATCATCTGAACATAATCGATGAGTTCATGATCGCCATGGAAGATGAGGTCAAGGCAGTCCAGCCAGATCTGCTGGCCCTTATAATTCGGAGATACCGATGTAATTTTGGTAATGAAATCCTCCGGCAGGTGTTCTCTAGCACCGGCAATTCCTTTACGGAGATCATAGGTCGCTTCCGGTGTACACAAAGCGAAGCAATCGGCATCAAGGTCACGAGGTGAAATTTCCAGCATCGGACGAGACTCCTTCAGTGTAGAAGTAATGTTCTTGGAATCCCTGCGCTTTACAGCAAACTGCTGGTATGCCTTTGCTGCCAGAAATTCCTGATAGGCTTCCAGCTGGTCCTCATTCATGACCTGTTCGGCCTTGCTTTTAGACATGGAGTCGAGCAGGGATTGTGCGCCGGAGTTCTTCAGTTTATCGAGGGATTCGAGCATATCGTTGCCAGCTTCCTTTAGTTGTCTTCTGGTAAGTTCGTGAGCCACAGCCTGTGCACCCGGTTCGGATTCCTGCCAGTAATGGTCAGAGTATCGGATGAAGTGGGTGGCTGGAGAGTAGCGGAGCTCACCAGAAAAGTATTTTGCTAACACCTCAGCTTGTCCAACATCGGAAAAATCTCCGGGTTTGTAACAGGAAGGATCATTATATACTTCCGGTGCAATGTAGCCGTCCTGCTGGGAAAGTCTTGCATAAAAACGCTGGGCACTGTGCCAAATAGTAGCAAGCTCAGATGCTTCCAGTGGAGGTGTGCACTTTGTTGATTTCTCCATAAATGTCTGATATGCCTTGTCGCTGTCTCCGTATTTCTTGATGACACGACCGGCGAAACGAGACATGGTGGCATTTCGGCTTCCTTCTGGGATAGCGGATCCATTGTATTGGCCATCCGGTAAATCCTCATCGAATAGGTCCTCATCCAAGAACTCAGTCAGATTCATACGTCCCGGATAAAGAGCAACATCTGCTGTAGTCGTTCCAAAGAAGAAACGTGCTGCATCCAATGCCTGTGTATCAAAATAAGGGAAGATGGAATTGACCAGCTTCTTCATATCGCTGTAAAGAGAAGCGTCGGTCACATATTCGATTGGAAACAGAACATGGAATTTTGGCCTTGCCGCCTTGCCATTTTTCTCACGATTATTGTAGCGACTATAGTGGATCGCAAAGCTGACGCCAGGAAAGGCCTGCATAATATCATCAGGAGTGACCCAGTCATCCGGATTTTCAGAGTGGTCGTTATCGCAATCCACAGGAAGGCAGTCGCTGCCAATGAAATTATCGCCATTGCGGTAACTGTTTTTATATTCGGCGCAGACATAGTCATGGCAGATGGCAGCTTTAAGGCTGTCCTCATCTAAGATGACATGCTTGTGCGGATAGGAGCAGTTACCGGGATTGCCGGTAACGTCTGCAGAATAAATGGTGAACATTAGTCATACACCTCCTTGGATTCATCTTCCAGAACCTTGGTGATAAATTTTAAAGCACGGATCATGGTTTCCAGTTCGCAATCACCACCGAGGCAGACCTCAAAACCGTTACTGCCACAGCGAGTGGTATAGCTATGGATTTCCATGTCTGTGCAGGCTGCATCTTGAATACGAAAATAGGTGCGGCCACCGTGACCGGTATCACCGCCACAATAGCCTGTGGTTCCAGCCTCAACCTCCAGGATATTGCAGCTGATGACGTCTCTACTGTATGTTGTGATTTCGGTTCCGTCTTTTAATATCCTTGAATTTTCTTTTACTTCGTACATGTGTTAAACCTCCTCAAGATTTTCAGTGAAATAGCGCAGGCGGTAATTTTTCCACTTGGCTCGTTTGATTTCTGCTTCCATGCCAGGAGATATATGACTTCCAAAGACCCAGACTTCAGAACATTTGCTCATGATGGCATTTCCAAAGAAAAGGCCAAGTTCACGTTCTTTCGGGTCGTTGTCGTACAAAAACTGTGGAAACAGCAGGTGTGGTGCGATGGGGATGTATCCTTGCTCCACTGCAAAGCGGCTGTAGGCTCTGGCAGCAGCTACGTTCTTTTCGATGTCTCCGGCAAAGGGAGAGCAGATATACACGATTGGTCTGAAAGCTCTTAGCGCACGGGTCTCGTTTTCGATTGAAGAAAGAGCACCGAAAGCAGTAGGGTCAGGATAGCCTTCATTGTTGTATTTGCTGATTGACATGTCAGGTTCCTCCTTTCCGGATGGACATGGAAAAAGGACGCCCACCTCTAATATCCATTGGAGATGAATGTCCCATTTTGATGAAAAACAGAAATGAAATTTTCTATCTCCACTATTAAATGGAGACGAGTTTGCCGTTTGGCCGAAAAAATCTAATCTTTTTTATAAAAAGGTGTCGTATATCCATCGGCTCTTAAAAGCAGTCCCTTGGCCCAGGGTGGTGTGCGGCCCATTTGCTCACAAACTGCATCCAATGACATACTGGGATCCGCTTCGATGACAACTTCATCGTGAATATGCATGACGATAGAACAGCAGCGGAGTGTCTGCATAGCATAGCAGAGAATATCACGAGCAGTTGCTTGTACGATGTTCTCAACAAATTTCGGACCGTAGGAATCAAGTCGTTCCCACTTCTTGGTGCCGCCGATGCCTTCATAGGTGATACATTGGCCGCCGAATTTATTGGTTCCAATCTTCGGCTTTACATACGCCAACCTTCTCCCTGATGGGAGAGTAATAAAGAGCATGCCACTCCTGCAGGTGAAGGTCAGACCATATTCGGAAGTTGGGTGCTTGAATTTTACGGCTTCCATGACAGCATGATCAACATCCCACCAAAACTTAACGATATTCGGATTAGACTGTCTCCATGCATCTACCAGCGGAGGAAGTTCTTCTTCGGTGAGCCCCATATCCAGAGCGCCCATTGCTTTCAAGGCTCCGACTGAACCTCCATAGCCAAGGGCAAGTTCTGCAATCTTACCTTTTTGACGGAGATGGCCATTGATACCGTGCTTTTCTACAGGAACTTTGAACATCTGCGATGCAGAGGCGCAGTAGATGTCGCCACCTTTAGCAAAGACATCTTGACGCCATTTTTCACCGGCAAACCATGCAATGACACGGGCTTCGATAGCAGAAAAGTCCGCTACCAGAAACTGAGTTCCTTCTCTTGGAATGAAGGCAGTACGGATAAGCTGGGAAAGAGTATCCGGAACATCTTCGTAGAGAAGTTCTACAGCTTCAAAGTTGCCAGAGCGCACCAAAGAGCGAGCCTCTGCAAGGTCTGCAAGATGATTTTGCGGTAGGTTCTGCAGCTGAATATTACGACCAGAGAATCTGCCGGTTCGATTGGCACCATAAAACTGGAACATGCCACGGGCACGACCATCAGCACAGACGGTCTTTTCCATTGCCTGATATTTACGGACGGAGGATTTTGCCAGCTGCTGTCTTAAAGTAAGAACCTGCGAGAGCTTCGGAGAAGCAGATTTTAAGAGTTCTGCAACAGTTTTCTTGCCAAGGGTATCTGTCTGCACTCCATTATCTGAAAGCCATGCTTTCATCTGTTGGACGGAATTTGGATTTTCCAGATGCGTGATTTTCTTCATCGTATCGACCAGTTGCGTTCTGGAGCGAGTATCCATTTCGATGGCAGCAGCAACAAGATCCATGTCTAAGCGTACACCACGGTCATTGATTTCTTGGTCTTGATGGTATTCATCCCAGACCTGAGCCGGAACGGGAAATTTTGCGAGCCTCTGCTGGATGCCCATTTCGGTCTCCACATCTCGGACATTATATTTTTTGAATATGGCCCATTTATCCGGAGCATGGAAGGGGCGATTTCTTGTACGCTGCCCATTGGTCTTCGTGGGAGGACAGGGCTGGCAAAAATATTTGATGAGATCTTTTCCTTCTGAGAGCTTTTGTTTTTCCAAACCGAGAACAGCACCGACACCCTCCAAGGAGAGTGGGAGTCCCATCGTAGCTGCCCAAATCATAGAGCAGCGCCAGCTTTCTGGTTCCAGATATTCTCCGGTCGGGTATCCTAAGAAATGAGAAAGGCAGATGCGTTCAAAAGCTGCATTGAATGCCCACTTGATGACAGATTCATCCTCCAGGGCGAGAAGGACTTCTTTTGGAATCTGTTCTCCGCAGGCAAGGTCAATCACTTGAACGGGCTGATTGTCTACGCTATAGGCAAAGAGTAAGATTTCAAAATTTGGAGACTCCACATAGCGATAGACGCCTGTTTTCTGAAGAGGCACATCACTGTAGGTCTCAATATCAATACTGAGTGTTTTCATGAGATTGTCCTTTCTACAAAACAGGCAGCAGAGAAATCCCTGCCACCTGCCGTGTTACTGTTTATCTTTATTGGATTTGTATTTATTGATGTCACGGCGGATGTGGTATACCGCATAGCGGATAAGATAGAGAATAATTTTCCCTACGTTATAAATGATGAATCCATATACCGCCACAAAAAAGGTGTATGCGATGACATTAGCAATAAATAGATTTAAGATTTCTGCAAATTCATTCATAGATTGTCTCCTTTTGTCGAAAGATGTGCTGGCGACAGCAGAACCACCGCCAGCAGGTTGATAGATTACTTAAAGTCCTTCATGCGTTTTTCATGGTATTCGAGATCACGCTTGTCCTTTTCCTGCTCACGCTTTTCGCGCTTGTGGTCATTGATGATACTCTGAATCATAGAGATTGCAGTAGTAAGGCCAACACACGCGAAGCAGCCGATACAGATATTTACAAGAATTGTGCTAATCATAATTGTCTCCATAGTTTGTCACCTCCGTTAGTCAAGAAAATCATCGTCGTCATCAGTTGCAAAGTCAGATTCGGCAGAAGCCTTACCACCAAGAGGCTCACCATCACGAATCTTCTGCAGATTGTTAAGACCGCAGGCGATGCCCTTATTACCAGAGCTGTTGAAAGCGTAGAAGCTGATGCTTGCACGACCGTAGACTCCAGAGTAAACCTCAGAGCGAGTGAGGATAGGATTGCGGTCTGCATCTACGATGCCCGGAGCAGAGGTCGCATTAGCATTCACAAAGTAGCTGCCAGCGTAAGCAGGGTCGTCCGGTCTTTCAAGGTCACCATCACGAAGAGGAGTCTTAAGTACGGAAAGGGCTGGTACGGACTTGCCGTTTCCCTTGAGCTTGGATTCACCTTCACGGTATGCAGCTTCGATAGCAGCTTTAATTTTAGCGACAGTCTTGGTGTCAGATTTTGGAATGATCAGGCTGACACTGTACTTCGGAGTGCCGCCGTTGATGGACTTCGGTTCCCAGACGTTGGCGTAGCTCCAGCGTGTGTTAGGACCAGTGATAACCTTCATGGGATTTGTCATTTTTGCATTTTTACTCATTGTCATATTCCTCCATAAAATCATTTTTTGCTGTGTTCATTGCCGGGCGTTTATCGCTCTCCGGCACAAGAGTAGGTTTGCCTTGTGGCTTTTCAATATAGGCTGCGAGGAGCTCTTCGAAGCGAGACTTACCGAGCAGCTTTTGCATGGCCGTGATACCAAGCAGCTTCTTTTCGTAAGGGTCAAAACCAGCAGCTTTGACAGCTTTCAATACGGCGTCTTCACTGGTGTATCTGCGGTTGGAACGACCCTCGACCAGCTTCCAGCCGGTCCATTCTTTACCGCTGATTGCCTGCTGGAGTGCATACTCCTTGATGTCATTGGCCCAGGAGACCAGTTCGTCGACACGGGAGAGGATGACTTCGATTTCCGAATCCTCCAACAGTGGCGGCAGCTTGAAATCGTGCTGTGCGAGTAGAAGATTGGCTTCCGCTCTGGCTCGGCATTCATGCTTTGCCTTACAGAATCCGCACCATTCGCCACACAGGAAGTTTCCGTCACCGGCAAAGGCAAGGTCTGCGGTAGGTTTCAGAACTTCATCGGCCCATTGATACAGGTCATCCTTGCTGACTTCGCAGGTAGAAATGTTCTGACGTCTGGGCTGGTAGATGGTCATGCTGACCGTATCGATGTCATAGATGTCATCGAAGAGCTCCAGAGCGCCAAGGGCGTAACACTTCATCTGCGGATTGTCTTCAGCGGATACGAGAATTCCAAGACCATGTTTGTAGTCAATCACGTGCATAGTTCCATCGCTGATGAGAATAGCATCCGAGGTTCCGAAGCCCTGTTCCACCCAGCGGGAGAAGTCCACTCGCTGTTCAATCAGAACAACTGGGTCAGAGCAGGTCTGTTTGGCCTCTTCCAAAAGCTCCATGATGAAGCAGGCATACCCGGTAGCACAGTCCTCCATTTCAGCGTTATACCAATCGAGATTCTTGGTAGGATCTGTAGCTTTCATGCCGAGAGCTTTACGGAGCTTGTACTCACAAAGAGCGTGTGCGTCGGTGCCTTCTGCAGCATAGTTGCTACCTTTATCCTCATAGGTTTCGCAGAGCCTTGCTGACGGTGGACAGTGGAGCCAGCGGTCAGACGAGGATGCGGAGAGGATTGCATGTCCTTTAGGTGGCATATTAGAGCACCTCCGCTTCCCTGAGCAGGGCTTCATAATGTTTCGGGTCTACGAGTGACAACTTGCTTGCACCGTACTTTTTAAGAAGTTCTCGAATTTCAGCGGTATGTCCAGCACGAGATTTATCCGCAAGAACAGCTCGAACTTCCTCAAGGGCCAGTGCAGGTTTTGCAGGAGCGGCAGGGTTTTCTGCTTTTCCAGCGGTTCCGGATGCTCCTTCAAACTGCTGTGCGAGCCAGTTTGCTGCATCATTAATAGCAGTGGCAGCATTTCTCAGCTCTTCGATGGTCATGGCCATATCGTTCATTTTTGACATTTACTTTTCCTCCTTCCTCGGATTGTCTGTGTGCGGCGATGATTCTGAGATTCTTCACCATTCTTGCGGATACCTGACTGATTGCAGTGAGAGTAGCAATCACTTCTGCGTCAGTGCCGCTTCTGTTGTGAAAATTCCGATTCACGATGTTCACCTCGCTTTCTGTAGGTCGCTTTGTTTCGCCTTACACTACTCAATGGAGGTGAGATGGCGGTTTGGCCGAAAAAATATAAAAAAGTTTTTGAAAAGAAAAATCGTCCCCTGAAAAATCAGAGGACGACCATTCATATTAGATGTAGTCCTTAAGCTCGGAGCGGAGCTTCTGGAACAGCTTGTCCCTGCGATACACGAATGTATTACGAGAGAGGCCCATTTCCTTGCCGCAGTCACGTTCCGATTTTCCTTCCATAATAAGCTGACAGATAAGACGACCTTCCGGGTCCAGCTCATTCAGCTTTGCATAGAGAGCGTGAAGAAGTTCTGCATCCTCTAATACTTCAGTGATAGCTGCAGATTCATCCGGAACATCGTCGAGCCAGCTCTTTTCGTTCCCGTCACCGTCGCTCACGGTGTTATCGAGAGAAAGCTGGTCGCCAGCTTTGGCATAAGGACAGGTGAAGCAATCCATGTCGCATAAGTAGCGCTTGCTTGCAGGGCAGACACAGCGGCCGTGTTCCTGCTGACGCTTGCGATAGGCGTTGATATCACGATAGTAATTCGTGTAGAATTCCTTGTTTACGTCTACCCAGCTTTTGGATTCTTTAATGTAGATACGATATTGTTTACTCTGATTTACGTTTTTTGACATATAAAAACCTCTATCTTGTCAATCCGAGATGGAGGTTCCTTGCTGCTACCGGCAAAAGGGTATAGTGGTACCATGGTCAGGAGAAATCTCCATCTCATGTGTGCCACCAGCCTTTCCAGTTGCCGGGAGCGATATATTCTGTTGTGTGGTCACTTCAGCACTGGAAAGCTGTCTGCGCAAACTGCTGAAGTGATGTAGTTATAGCAAACAAACAAGAAAAATTCCTTTTCGTATCGCTGTTCATAATTTTGTCATCGCAAAGTTATTGTTTTTCTTATACGCTTCTGCTATAATTTAAAAGTGTAATATCGGTAGGAGTGTATCTAGCTCTCTTTCGATTACAATCACATCTTAACAAAATAAAAGTCCACCGGCCGGACGCCAGCGGACAGTGTTGGACAGTGAACTGTCCAAAGAAAAATCTGAAGTTGGAGGTAAACGATGAGATTTAGTAATTTCGTACAATTGATGCATCGATATATCGGTTGTAGTGTGACACAGCAGGAGTATGTGCTGTATCTGACGAATCTCGTTATTCGTGACCCGATGACGGATGATGAAGAAAAGTTAGAGGAAAACGATGACTTTAATCCACTATCGAGTAAAGATGTTTCAACTCTATCAAAGATATATTCTGGTACTCAGAACAGAAAAATAAAGCAGGATGACGCACGTACTATTCAGAGTTTATTTAGTAAAAGTAAATTTGTTGATGCTTTCCAAACAGTGGACTATGAAGCCAGAGAAGAATTGATTGGCAAGCTAAAGGAATTTGGAATACAAGGAAACTTTGAAGCTGATAATATCGATGAAGTGTGTGCAGAGCTTTTCTATCGCTTTATTGATGCTATGGCATCTAATAAAGGATACATTGATACGGCGCTTCCGGTTCATATTGATTCCTATGGAAATAGATATGTAACGGTTGAAGTAAGCACAGTTTATGTAAAAGACGGAAAGCTACATGTTGGAGATGAGGTTTTAGAGCTACCGGCTGCACTCGCACCTGAAAAAGATATCAAACCGGAAGAAATGCCGTATGTCAATGCTCTTTGTGCAGCATATGCAGACGCACTCGCTCAAGCAGTTACTCCAGAGATTATTGGAACATTGCCGGGGAGATACCGTAGAGATTTCACGTCACAAAGGACATCTTATTATGAAGCTGAATGGCTGCATCATTCTGTAAGGGATGTATTTGATGGCGGAGAAGAAAAATTTGAGGCGCTAAAAAAGGATGCCTACGATGGTATAGAGAGTACATATCTTCAGGATTACGATAATGGATTCCAACGTTTGCAAGCGGTCCTTGATAAAATTACCAATACGACATTAGATACTTCTTCGATTGATAGGATAAAAAGCCTTATGAAGAATGTGCACAAGAAAGGCATTTGCCACATTCTGGTGAATGATGGAACGATAAATTCGTGGGTGGATATTGATGAATAAAATATTTAACACCACATTTGAATCAAGCCTTAGGATACTATTGCTTTTATCTGTTTCGGGAGATGAACAGATGACGCTGGATAGAATAGCGGATTATGATTTCATTACAATTTACAGTAAGTACTTTGGTATCAGCGACATGGCACTGCATGGAGAGAATGAATTCGGTCTTAGTGAATTTGCTGCACGAAGAGGAATGATGCAAAGCACGATGAAATCGTTGGTGCTAGATGGTCTGGTATCTGTAAAACGCAGACAGAATGGATTTCAATATTCTATTTCAGCAGTTGGAAAAACTGTGGCAGGAAAAATGGAATCGGAATATGCAAGTAATTATAAGATGTTGGCTCGGAAGACGGTGGAGCATTTCAAAGGACAAAGCGAGCAGAAAATTATGAAAACGATAAGTAATGTATCGGCAGAATTTTTGAGGAGGTAACGATATGGCTGGTTTTTATATAAAAAGAATAATCGCCAGGAGTGATTTGAAAGAAGATGCCATTGTCGATTTTACTTCCGGTTTGAATATAATACAGGGACGTTCGGATACAGGAAAGTCCTGCGTCCTAAAGTGTATGGAGTTCGTGTTCGGTGGAAATTACGATAAACTAAAAAATCCATTCAAAGAATCGTCAGGGTATGATTCAGCGTCCATTGTTATTGGCACAGAACAATATGGTGACGTGATCCTTTCTCGTAAAGTTGGCTCTGGACAAGTAGAGGTGATTGCGGATTCTGAAGAAATTGAGAACGGGATATATGTTATAAAAAAACCAGGCAAGAATGTAAAAAAGCCGAAACCGGTTCTTAATTTAGTGATGATGAAGCTGTTAGGCATCGATGGAGAACCCGAAGTGCCTGGTAATATGCGCTTTGAGAAGAAACGTATGACTTGGGAAAATCTTCTTCGCCTGTATTACATTAAGGAAGAGAGAATTGATAAACCAGATCCACTGTTTGAGCCAGTTACGACTTACGAAAAAACATTATTTCTTTCTTCTCTATTATTCTTGCTTACTGGTAGAGATTTTAGTGAACATGATGCTCAGACCAAAAAAGAGATAAAGAAGGCTCGTAAGGAAGCAGTTCACGACTATGTGAATCAGAAGATTCGAGAAGCAAATCAGCGTCAGAAAGAACTGGCAGTTCAAATAGAAAATCTGGACGATGCTAATGTAGAAGAACAACTACGTGAGATGGTGGAATCTTTACAGAAAACCGAATCATCTATTTCTGCTGCAATTGAAACCAGCCAGAAACTGCTTGCGGATATTATGGAACAAGAAGCAAAAGTAACAGAATGCGAAGTGCTTCTTTCAAGATATGGACATCTACGTAGTCAATATAGAGCAGATATTCAACGCTTGACTTTCATTGTTGATGGCGAGCAAAATATGAGCACAGCACCGAAGGTTTCAACTTGTCCGTTCTGCGATGGAAAGATTACTCCTCGTGCAAAGAAATCATACATTGAGGCATCTCGTGGTGAATTGTCTCGAATAGTTTCTCAAATGGATGGGTTGGCAGCATCAGAAAAAGATGTTCAGGTGGAAAAAGCTGCTGTCGAAGAAAAATTGAGAGAACTCAAGGAACAGAGAGCTGACATTGAGAAGCTCATACAACAAGAACTGAAGCCACAGGCATCAGAAATAGAAAAGACTATAGAGACATACAGAGGTTATATTCGGTTATCAAATGAGGTCGATCTTATTGTTCAATATGCAAAAGGCTGGGAACAGGATTTGACTAGATATGACATTGCAGAAAATGAAGAAGAGAAGGCAATCGAATATCATCCAAAAGAATATTTTGATACTGAATTCCAGACGACTGTAAGCGAGGATATGGATTCGATATTAAGAGAATGTCAGTACTTGAATTTGACTGGTGCTCGATTTAATTTAAGCAGTTTTGATATAGAAGTAAATGGTGAGACAAAGGCTTCTCACGGTAAGGGATATCACTCTTACTTGAATACAGTTGTAGCTCTTGCCTTTAGAAACTATTTTCATGATCACGCAAAGTACAATGCAGATTTCTTGATTATAGATACTCCATTGCATGGATTTGACGAAAATGATACTGAATTACCCGATAGCATGAAGGATGGTCTGTTTAAGTATTTTGTTCATCATTTGACGGGACAGTTGATTATTGTGGAAAATACAGATCACGTTCCGAGTAATATTGATTTTGAGGCTCTCGGAGCCAATGTCATCACATTTACAAAGAAACTTAATGAAGGACGATATGGATTCCTTCATGATGTATATTGATACTGTTTTTGATTTATAGCTGTAACGACGGAGGTAGAAAATGCGTATCAGTTACAACAGATTATGGAAACTTTTAATAGATAAAAATTTGAAGAAAAAAGATTTGATGGAACGATGCAGTATTAGTTCGGCATCGGTTGCAAAACTCACGAAAGGCGACAATATTACAACAGATGTTTTGCTGAGAATATGTAAAGGACTTGATTGTGATTTTGCAGATATTATGCAGGTAATACCTGATGAAAAACCGGGAGAAAAAGAAACTTAATTTTTTCGGTAGAAGATGGATCATCAGAGGAGGAAAACTAAAATGGCAGATAAAAATACAGCCGATATTGGATTTGAAAAACAAATATGGGATGCGGCCTGCGTGCTTCGTGGTAATATGGATGCATCAGAATATAAGAACGTTGTTCTGGGATTGATTTTTTTGAAGTATATCTCAGATAGATTTGATGATAAGTATCAGGAACTTGTTGAAGAAGGCGATGGATTCGAGGAGGATATCGACGAATATACTTCTGAGGGTATCTTCTTTGTACCAGCAGGTGCACGTTGGAGTGAGATTGCAGCAAAAGCACATACTCCGGAAATCGGAACGGTGATCGATGATGCCATGCGTGCCATCGAAAAAGAAAATAAGCGTTTGAAGGATATTTTGCCTAAGAACTTTGCACGTCCGGAGCTGGACAAGCGTAGACTTGGTGATGTTGTGGACCTGTTCACCAACATCCAGATGATTGAACACGGTAGTGAAAAAGATATCTTGGGCCGTACCTATGAATATTGTCTTTCTATGTTTGCTGAACAAGAGGGAAAACGTGGCGGTGAATTCTTTACACCTTCATGCGTAGTACGCACTTTGGTGGAAGTTTTGAAGCCTTTCAAGGGACGAGTATATGACCCTTGTTGTGGTTCAGGAGGTATGTTTGTTCAGTCTGCTAAGTTTGTTGAGAATCACAGTGGTAATATCAGCAATATTTCTATCTATGGTCAGGACTCAAATCCTACTACATGGAAGATGGCGCAGATGAATCTTGCAATTCGTGGAATTGAGCCTGATCTTGGAACCTATGCGGCAGATACATTCCTTGATGATCGTCATCCAACGTTGAGAGCAGATTATATTATGGCGAATCCACCGTTTAACCTTTCCGATTGGGGATTGGATAAACTAAAAGAAGATCAGCGATGGAAATACGGAACACCACCAGCAGGTAATGCCAACTTTGCATGGCTTCAGCATATGATTTTTCATCTTGCACCAGCAGGCCGTATTGGTATGGTATTAGCGAATGGTTCACTTTCTTCTCAATCAGGCGGAGAGGGTGATATTCGTAAGAATATTATCAATGCAGATTTAGTTGAGTGCATTGTTGCAATGCCTACTCAGCTTTTTTATACAACGCAGATTCCAGTTTCACTTTGGTTTATCAATAAGCAGAAAAAACAACCGGGAAAGACTTTATTTATTGATGCTCGAAAGATGGGAACAATGGTGAGCCGAAAGCTTCGTGAGCTGACGGATGAAGACATCAATAAGATTTCAGAAACCTACGAAGCTTTTGTTGACGGAACACTTGAAAATATTAAGGGATTTTGTGCTGTTACGGATACAGCTGAAATTGAGAAACAAGATTATATACTTACACCTGGACGCTATGTGGGTATTGAAGAGCAGGAAGATGACGATGAGCCCTTTGAAGAAAAGATGGATCGGTTAACATCTGAACTTGCGGAAATGTTTGCAAAGTCGCATGAACTGGAGGAAGAAATCAGGAAGAAGCTGGGGGCGATCGGATATGAGCTCAAGCAGTGAAATAACGTATTGTTTGATTTTTGATACGAATGCGTTGTTTCAAGCATATGAAAAGAAGGCAGATTTCACAACCTTTAGCTTCAATGCAACATTTGAACATGTAGTTGGTATGATTGAACAACTTGATATATATGAATATGTAACCATAGCTATCCCATCAGTTGTCTGGAGTGAAATGGAGAAGCAGATTATAGAAAAGCATGATGAATTGCTTGTTACATATAAAAGTACAATATCAAAGAAACAGTTTCCTGAGTATTCTATACAGGAGAATCCTACAATAAATTATCCAGAATATATAAAAATTAAGATTGAGGAATATAAGAAGGAGATTTCAGGAAGAGGAAATAGCGTTATAGAAATTCCAATTGCTTCTAATGCTAGATTTGAAAGTATAGTGAATCGTGCATTTAGTAAATTACCTCCTTTTGAAGGAAAAGATAAAAAGTCTGATAAAGGATTTAAGGATGCATTGTTATGGGAAAGTGTTTTGGAATTTGCATTAAAACACCGCAACTCAAAAATCATATACTATTCCAAAGATAATGCTTTTGGAGAATTTCTGCTGAAGGAGTTTGCAGAAAATGTATCAGATTCATCACTGTTCATATGCAAAAATGAAAATGAAGTTAAGGTGCAGTTAGAAGCGTGGGCAAAGGAAATTGACAAATATTCGTATCAACCAATTGAAGATTATGATGAAAATAAGGAAATTGTTGATTGGTTAAATTCTGGAGATTTTTCTGTGCAGATAATAGAGCGAGACTTTGGTCTTGTTGAAAAAGGACGGTTGATTACTTCAACTACAGCTCATTTGATTAGCATTGATAATATTGAATCCTTGAATTCGGACGAGAATGGAATTGAATATTATATTGAAGCAGCTTTGCAGTTTATATACGAATTGAAAGATGGAGGAAAAACACAGGACACAATCAACGTAGGCATAGATGTTAAGATGCTGGATGATGCTACTTATTCGGTTGAAGATGCTTATAGAACGGATGAAGATGAAACTGAAAGTGAGAGTTAGCTTATGAATACAGGACAAGAAAGAATAAACAAATTTGTAATTCGTGAAAAACTGGAGGCGATTGGGTATGAAATCTGAATGGACAAAAAAGAAGCTCTCTGATATTGCAGATTTCAATCCGAGAGAAACAATAAAAAAAGGTGCGATAGCTAAGAAAATCCCTATGGATGTGCTCCGCCCATTTTATCGCGATATTCCATATTATGTTGAAGAATGTTTTTCTGGTGGTACGAAGTTCCGTAATGGAGATACAATTATGGCACGAATTACGCCGTGTTTAGAAAACGGAAAAACAGCTCAGGTCTCTATCTTAAATGATGGAGAAGTTGGCTTTGGCTCAACGGAGTATATCGTATTCCGTGCAAAAGAAGGAATCGCTGATAAGGACTATTTGTACTATCTCGTTTGCAGCCCGGAAGTAAGAGAACCAGCAATAAAATCTATGGTCGGTTCATCTGGACGACAGCGTGTGCAGACGGATGTGGTAAAGAATCTTGAAATTGATGTTCCACCATTAGTTGAACAAGAAAAAATCGGCTCATTCCTGAAGGCGTTTGATGATAAAATTGCACTCAATGATAGGATAAACAAGAATTTAGTGGCTTAGCCTTTAAGCTTGGCATATTGCTTTTTCCAAG